>NZ_JBISHH010000006.1:0-56046 GCF_045066735.1 Algibacter sp. Ld11
AATTACTATGTTACGTTGGACAGTCACTTTTATCATATTAGCACTAATAGCCGGAGTTTTCGGATTTGGAGGAATAGCAGCAGGTGCGGCAAGCATCGCTAAAATATTATTCTTCATATTTATTGTACTATTTATAGTCTCTTTAATCAGAGGTAAAAAAAGCGTATAAATAAACACACCTTGCAAATATTGGAGCAAGAATTAATTAAACCAATAATAAATTAACCCTTAAAACATATATAAAATGAAAAAATCATTCTTATTCTTAGCATACGCCTTATTATTCACCATTTCAATCTCCTCGTTTACAAGTTGTAGAGATGAAAAATCGACATCAGAAAAAGTTGAAGAAACTATTGATGATGCTGGAGACAACATCGAAGAAGGTGTTGAAGAAATTGAAGACGAAATTGATGATGCTACAGACGACAATTAATAGTTTTTCAATAGAGAATTAATATAATAGAAATTAACGGGCATTTCTGCAAACAGATTTAGCCCGTTTTTTATAAAACATAAAAGCCATGGAAAAGAAAAATTTAAAAAGTGAAAAAGATTTTATAAAAGCATACCAAGAAAACGGTTTTACAGGAAACTTTATGATGGTAAACCACAAATTAGTGGGTACCGAAACAAAAACAGAGTACTACCCTATGGACATTAATGTTGTTGCAGAGCATCGTTTTGAAGGTATGAGCAATCCATCAGACATGTCAATTTTATATGTAATTGAAACGAAAGATGGACTTAAAGGTACGGTTTTGGCGAACTACAGCCCGTCTAGTAATACTAGTACAGCCGAATTTTTTAAAGCCATACCAAAAGAAAACATATCTCAAAAAGCAAATTTTTTAAACTAAAACTAGCAGTTTTAGTTTAAAATTTTCATGTTAAAAATAGAATTTCAAATGTAAATCTCTGCTCTAAACCCATGAAATACATTTAAATAACTACAGCTACCTGTTTACAATACCATATTATTTTCTGTAATATTAACTTCATCTAAAACCATTTTTTCATTTCAGAATAATTAACAGACTTCTTTAATTATCTAAAATTTTAAAAAAAATAATTGATAACTATAAAAACATTATATTTATCGAATTAAAATTATACTCAAAAAGTACATTTTTTTTAAATCATTTAGATCCAATATTAGTCTGGTTTTATGAAAATAAACATCAAATTTGATTATACTTTTATCTGCAAAGCCGTTTTACACGAACAGTTAGAGGCACTTGGTTTAAATTATAAGCTTAACAACTTAGGTGAAGTTGAATTCCAGAAAAAACTTACTGCATTAGAACTAGAACAAATTACCGAAGCGTTTAACAAATATGGCATTGAAATATTAGCCAACCCGCAAAACGTTTTAGTAGAACGTATAAAGGATTTAATTACGGATCTTATAAGTGATCCTGAAAAATCTAGCAAATACAACGTTTCTAGTTATCTAGCCGATGAGTTAAATTATTCTTATGCTCATTTATCGTCAATATTTTCAGAAATAACCTATTCCTCTATTGAGAATTTTATTATTTTAAAAAAGATTGACATTGCCAAGCATCTTATTATTCATAAAGACTTTACCTTAACAGAAATTGCACACCAACTAAACTATAGTAGTGTTGCCCATTTATCTGCGCAGTTTAAAAAAACAACTGGCCTTACGCCTTCTGCTTTTCAGCGTATTATTAAAAAACGACAAGAAATTGAATAATAAAATTATAGAGCTATGCCGTTAAATATTATGAATATTGTTTTGGCCGACGATGATGCGGATGATCGCTTTTTATTCGATGAGGCTATATCGGAAATTGATGTAAAAACAAAACTATCATTGTTTAATGATGGTAAAGCACTTATGGATTATTTAGTATTACCCGATACTGTTTTACCAGAAATTGTGTTTCTAGATTTAAATATGCCAATTAAAAACGGTATGCAATGCTTAAAAGAAATTCGTGCAAACGAAACCCTTAAAGAATTATGTGTTGCTATTTACTCCACATCTTCTTCTGAAGAAGATATTGAAAACACCTTTATTAACGGTGCCAACGTCTATATCAATAAACCCAATAGCTTTACTGCATTAAAAAAAGCCATAGATAAGGTTCTAAAAATTAATTGGCAATACCATACCTCTGCACTAAATAGAGATAATTTTTTATTGCGATTATAATTTGCGCTTTTAAGGTTTTCTAATATCTAGCATAGCACAAATTCTTTTATGTGCTCAAACACTATTTTTTTTAACTCAATCGGTTACACTGTTAACCGAAACGGTTATTTACAAAATAGTTTCCTTATTTTAGCCAGGCTATCATACATATAAACTATAAGGTGATTAAAACATACAAGATTTTTATTGTACTACTTATTTTGGCGCTATCCGTGCTTATCTACTTAGGAAGCAATAGTTACAAGCAAATTAGAGAATTAGAGAAAACTGCAGAAATGGTAATGCACACCCTTCGTGTAGAAACCGAGATTAACAGCCTATTTTCTCAATATGCTATGATGCAATCTAGAGTGTTTGAAAATAAATTGCTAAACAATGTTGATGGAACTGCTTTACTTAAAACCCAAAAAGACACAACCTTAAAAATTTTCAAAAGGCTTAATATTTTAACTAAAGACAACCTTAAGCAACAAAAGAATTTAGAAGAGCTCCTGAATTTGGAAGGTGCATTCTATAAAAATTTAGATGCTTTAAATGCAAATGTTACTAAAGATAAGGAATTGCAAAATGCTCATTTAAGCGATGTATCTACCTTAATGCGAAAAATTGAAACCATTAAAGCTAATATGTTGGGTCATGAAGAAATTCTACTAACACGTCGCCAAGAAGAATTCTCTAAATCTAGGCGCTTAAACCCGATAATGACGTTGTTTTTAGGCATGTTCTCTTTATTAATTTTTATAATCTCTTTTTGGCAAATTAACAAGCAGCGAAAAAAGAATGATAGAACCACGGCCTTTTTAGAAAGTGTATTAAAAAATACCGAAAACATAGTAAGTTATTACAAGCCTATTAAAGATGTACATGATAAAATAACCGATTTTAAAATTATATATGTAAACGAAAATATTGAAGATGTTTTAGGTACCTCCTCTCTCGTTTTAGAAGGTAAATTACTTTCCGAAGTGCTACCAATACACTTCGAGAATGGTGTTTTCGATGCTATGGTAACATGCTACAATAGTGGCGAAACCCAACGCTTTGAAAAAACGAACAACTTTAATGACAACATTTACAGATTTAAAACAAATGTTGTTAAACTAGACGATGGCGTTTTGGCCACAGCTAGTGATACTACCGAGGAGCATGCAATCAAACAAAATTTAATTTCGGCTAAAGACCAACTAGAAACTCAAAATCTTTTACTGCTAGACAATCGCGCTTTCTTGAGTAACGTATTTAAAAGCACCTCGAATATCGTAATGCACTTTAAATCTATTAGAAATACTTCGGGAAAAATAATAGATTTTGAAACGCTATTTATTAACGATGCTATAAGCGATGTCATTGGTGACATTCCAGCCGATGTTAAGCATAAAAAAGCTTCAAATATTTACCCTACAATTTTTGAAAATGGCGTTTTTGAAAAAATGGTAACCTGTATTGAAGAAGAGCGCCAAATAGAATACGAAACTCATTTTGAAAAAGATGGAAAAACCATGTGGTTCCAAGCTACTGCTATTAAGCTTAACGATGGTGTAACCATAACAACGAGTGATATTACCCTTGAAAAAACAAGAGCTAAAGCATTAAAGGATGTAAATGCTGAACTTGAAATACAAAACTCTATTTTTAAAGATGCCGAAGGTGTTGCAGATATAGGTAGTTATGTGTGGTATTTAGATACAGGATCGGCAAATATATCTGATAATTTCTACCGTATTTTAGGTTTCACTCCAAATGAGTTTGATGTTACATTCGATAATTACAGAGAACTTGTGCATCCAGACGATTTAGGGCGCTATGACCAATTAGGAGAAGAAACGGTTGAGACAGGTAATTCGGATATACATACTTACCGTGTTATTACTAAAAAAGGAAATATAAAACATATTTATGTGAACGGCCAAAAGGTTATTAAAGATGGCAGACCAGCATCGGTTGGTGTTATTCAGGATATTACTAACCGTGTAAAAACTGAAGAAAAATTAAGAAATAGAAATGAAGAGCTAAAACGCTCTAATGCTGAATTAGAATCTTTTAACCGTGTAGCGAGTCATGATTTGCAGGAACCTATGCGAAAAATACAAATGTTTATATCGCGCCTCTCGGAGCGTGAATTGGATAAATTATCTGATAAAGGTAAAATGTATTTCGAGAAAATAGATAGTTCGGCAAACCGTATGCAAACGCTTATTAAGTACTTATTGGCATACTCTCGTATTAACCGTACTAAAAAAGACTTTATTAAAATATCGCTTAACGATACTATGGAAAAAGTATTAGGAGATCTAGAAGAGCGCATTGAGGAAACGGGTGTTGATATTATGATAGACACTTTACCATCATTGAAGGCTATTCCGTTTCAAATGGAACAACTTTTTAATAACTTAGTATCAAATGCTATTAAATACGGTAGCACTACAGAAGCTCCAAAAATAATTATTGACTGTAAAAAACTTTCAAGAAATAGAATAACGGAAGTTTTTGATAAGAAACGTAAAAACTACTACCGCATATCTATTATGGATAATGGTATTGGTTTCGATCAAGAAAATGCTGAAAAGATATTTGGTTTATTTGAACGCCTTCATCAAAAAGAAGAATATTCTGGAACAGGTATAGGTTTGGCCATCTGTAAAAAAATAGTTTTAAATCATAAAGGACATATTGTAGCACAAAGTGAGCCTGGTAAAGGTTCTACATTTTGTATCTACTTGCCTGCTTAGAGTTGGCTAGCCCAAAAACTTTCCTATAAAACAAAATTATAAAGCGCATCTCTAAACGGTGCGCTTATTTTTTGATTGATTTCTTTTTAAGTTTCATATTTAAAAATTCTACTAGTAACGAAAAAGCAATAGCGAAATATAAATACCCTTTTGGAATTGCTCCAATGGTTTGCCCGAATATTACCGTACCAGATAAATGCGCCGCTTCTGTAACTAGCATAAACCCAATAAGAATTAAAAAAGATAAGGCCAATAATTGCATAGATGGGTGCGCACTAATAAACTCGCGTATCGGGTTCGCAAAAACCATCATTATTAATATCGATATTACCACGGCTATTATCATTAATATAAGCGCGTCGTTATGGTGTTCTCCAATACCATTTGTCATGCCAACTGCAGTTAATATAGAATCTATAGAGAAAATAAAATCTATGAGTACAATTTGCATGATAGCACTAGAGAGTGATGTTATTTTTTTACCCTTTAAATTATTCTCCTCTTCACCAGGTTCGTCCAATTTTTCATGTATTTCCGAAGTACTTTTATATAATAGAAAGAGTCCGCCAAAAAATAAGATAAGCGCTTGCCAACTAACACCCACTTCTAACCAAGACCAACTGATTGAGTAAAACGGCTCTTTTAATCCAACAAGGAAAGATACACCTAATAATAATAAAATGCGCTGTACCATGGCTAGAATGAGCCCGAGGTTGGTTGCTTTTCGTTGTTGGTGCTCTGGAAGTTTATCGGCAGCAATAGAGATAAACACAATATTATCTATTCCTAAAATAATTTCCAAAAATGTAAGTGTTAATAATGCCACCCAAGCATCGGCACTGGTAAATATTTCGAACATAATTTTATTTAAGTTTATTCGTAATTAAAGTGTGTTTAATATACAGATGAAATTTATAAAAAAATAACCACAGTTTGATTAAAAACCTTCATTTGAATCAAAACTTAATGGTTTAACGTCCTAAAATAGGCACTTTCCCAAAATTATATAACATAATACGAAAATTGTATAACGAAAAAGGTGTGTCTATTTCTGAACTTTGTATCAAACAAAATAGTAAACCAATTATGAAAAATAAAAGCCCTAATTACTTAACAAATTCTAGAGTTGGACGTAGATGGTCTATAGACACTTTAGATAATAAAGAAAACGAAATTTCAACATCAAGTATTATAAGTTCTAATGAAGGAACTCAACAAGACCCAAATTACTAAACGAATCAAAATTAATGATATGTCTAAAATATTAAATGTACTTGCCATACTCCTATTCGGACTTTGGGCCATCGGATTTTTTATGTACGACCTTATCATTATATCACACATTTTTTTAGTATCGGCAACAGTAATACTAATTATAAGAGTATTAAAAGAAAAGTAAAACCCTAACCCTTAAAACGCATTATTATGAAAGTTATAGATCTTAAAACAAATAATTTAGAACAAACCTTTAATCAACTTAAAGAAGACTTAGGTGGACGTTTAGATTCTGCTCAAAAAGAATACGCTTTAGCAATCGATAATGATATCGCTAAGGGAGAAATTAAAGGTGTATCTGTTAACGATAATATATCTTTCTTAGAATATAATATTACGTTTGAAAACGATACGGTAATTGCGAGAAACACACCTAGCACTAACCCAATCTATTTTCTGTATTGTGCAGAAGGACAAATGAGTCATGGTTTTGGATTAAACAGTAAACAACGTTCTTTAAATCAATTCCAAACAGGTATTTTTGCTAGTGATCCACATAAAACAAGTTGTTTCTTTTTTAGAAAAGGACAATCGGTAAAATTCTCTAATATTAGTTTTGATACCAAATCTGATAGTGAAGATACAGATGCTATAAACCTATTACAAACACAACTTTTAAAAACCTTTATGCCAAAAGGTGATAAAGAGATTTTTGCATACATTGGGTCTTATAATCTAAGAATTGCAGAAAAAATACAACAACTAGAAGCCATCAAGCAAAAAGGTATAGTTAGACAATTACTAACAAACGGTATTGTACACATGATTTTGGCTTTAGAAATTGAACAACATAACGAGGATACCAAAAATGGTGTAACTAACTTTGGTTCTTTAACTAGAAGCGAGATGGATACCATTAACGAGCTATCTAATTTTATACAAAACTACCCGGAAATTAAATATACACTAGCTTACTTAAGTAAAAAAGGTGGTATGTCTCCGGCAAAATTACAAGAAGGTTTTAAATTATTGCACAACCGTACGGTATCGGACTTTATTAGAAATACTCGTGTAGAAACTGCTGAAAACCTATTGAAAACAACAGACTTAAATATTTCTGAAATTGTTTATACTGTAGGTTTAACAAGTAGAAGTTATTTTTCTAAAATTTTTAAAGAGAAATATAACTGTAGCCCAAAGTATTACCAAGAAAATCAATATTCGGTAGCTGTAACAGCCTAATTAATAATCCATTTTCGGGGTCACTCCCGAAATAACAATGAAAAAATCCGCTAGCTTAGCGGATTTTTTGTTTTTGCTAAGGTTTGGGTTGAGTTTAGTTTGGGCACGGAATTGTTAAAAAGTCTTACTTTTTGTTAATCGTTATTGTGAATTTAGTGAAACGGTTTTTATATGTTTGTTGGGAGTAATTTGACCAAACCAATATGATTAAACTAAAAACATTGATAAGCATTTTAATTCTGACCATAACAGTTAGTAGTTGTGGAAATAAAAAAAATGAAGAAAAAACCAACTCAAAAACTGAATTAGAAAAAGTTGAATTTCCCAAGAAAGTTTTTACCGAATCAGAAATTGCTAAATACACAGTTTCTGCGATTATGAATCAATCACCTGAAATAATTAAAGTAAAAGACAATGGTGGAATTTATACCGTTTCGTATACTCGAAAGGATGATGGGGAAAAGTTTGATTACAAGATTAAGATTAGTGGAAACAAAGTTTCCTGGGGAAATAGTGATGGAAGATGGAGAGACACTAAATTTGACGAAAAAATAAAATATTCTGAAAAAGATAATGAACTTATAATCATGCAGACTTTTGAAGATGGTTCTGAAATTGTAAAAAGATTTAAAAAACCATTTTAAAAACTACTTACAACACCGGAAAAACAATTGCTATTTAATACTAAATCAAAGGTAGTTACGTGTACGTTACATTTAATTTTACTGCAGAACTTTCTCGAGCGCAAAACATTAATTATTCTTACAGAAAAACTTATAAAGCATAAAAAAATGACGGAAGAAAAATTTTGGGAAATAATAGAAAAATCGTGGCAAGATTCTCCAGAGCTAAAAAAACAGAGAGATGAAGCAAATAATGATGAGGATTCTGTAGAACAATTAAGTTATCAGTTAGAAGAGGATATTACAGAAAACTATATCAAACGATTATCTAAACTTAAAAAAGAAGAACTCACTGAATTCATTCATATTCTTGAAGAAAGAATGTACCATATTGACAGAAAAGATATTCACACGTATACGGATGGCTCTGATGATGGATTTTTATACTGCAGATGCTTTATTTTAGGAATGGGAAAAAGTTACTATGATTTAATTGACAAAACTCCTTATAAAGCAAAATTTGATTTAGAGGCGGAAGGTTTTGGCTTCTCGGCATATCAAGTATATGAAGAGTTATTTAATGAAGAGTTTGATAGATATTCAAAACATTCTATGGAATCTTGTTCAAATTCGAAAGGTTGGATTGAATAGCGTATAACAGCATTTTCATAACACTAAGAGTCCTATATATATTACCAAAACCTAAGCTACACTAAAGGCTGATAATTTAAAGCATTAACAATTGTAAATTAAATATAAAATAGCTTTTTAAAACTCAACCCATTACTCTTGAATGGATCCATCCCATATAACAACATGGATAAAATTGTTGACGATTTATTTGATTTTTTTACTTAAAAGAAACACATAGCAAAGTATCACAAAGACAATACCTACTGTAAACAAAGAAATTAAATTTTATGTATCAGAATTAAAAAAAATAAGAGTTCTAACTACTTGGTTATTATAAACAACTGATACTATTTAAGACTTCGTTTTAGGATTATACATTACAATAACTTGTATTACAATAGCCAAAAGCACCAATATAAAGATTTCAATTTGGGTGAATAATTCTACAGAATCAAGCGCGCGCTTACTAATAGACATTTGTCTGTTTCCTTCTGTAAGTTGTATTTTAGATAAATCGCTGAGGTTTATTTTTAAGTTTTCAATGTGTTTAATAACCGCAATATTATCTGTATAACTAGAGTTTAAATATTTTGTTTCAGCATTTACTAACAAATTAACATTCTGCTTTAAATCTGTAAACACGTTCTCCTCCTGCGAAGTTAATTTCGTTTGCTCAAATCTAGAAATCAGAGCTTCTATATTATGGTTAACTTTTGAGTTTTTATTATCAAAAAAAGTAGAATCGGATATGGCAACGGCTAATTCCTTTTCTTGAACAGATTTTAGCATTTCAAAAATCAAATCATTCGCCACTAACCTGTCTTCATAAATTGTAACTACAGAATCGCGAACACGAACAAAATTGTTCTTATCGATTAAGTTAGTCGCAATGATTAAAACAAAAATCATTAGTATTCCAAGTATCCACTTTAATTTATTATAAAACCCCATATTTTGCTGCTTTTTAGAGATTAAGCGCTAACTGTAAATATACAAAAAAGACTAGAAAACACAGTTTACAAAGCGCTCTGAGCCAAAGCTTATTTACTAAAATTTAGTTAAAATTTTCTAATTATAACTTGCATACAAACTTTAGTTCTTAAACTCCGAGATCATCAAAATCTACACCTACCGAGAACTTCCACAATAGACGCACAAAAACTGTAAGAAATAGAAAATAAATTGACTACTTGTATCAATAAAACTAATTTTCCTCTCATTAAATACATTCACATCCTAAAAGCTAAAAATCTAATGCAACAAGTAACAATCAATTTTTCAATTTTATTAATTTTAATTTTCACTATATCGAGCTGTAATCAAACTAAGGAAAAAGTCGCTTTAAATAAAAAAACAAAAAACGAAGTTTTAGTTTTGGGAACTATTCATAGTGGGCACCGTACCGATAGTGTTTATAGCATAAATTATCTAAAAAAATTAATTACTGAAATAAACCCAGATTACATATTAACAGAGATTCCTCCCAATGCTTTTAAAGTAGCCTTGGAAGGGTTTAAAAGAGATGATAGTATTTCGGAACCTCGTACCATGCGTTTTCCTGAATATGTTGATGTTATTTTTCCGTTATCAAAGAAAATGAAGTTTGAAATTATACCAACAGCTGGATGGACAAAATATATGGCAGCCGAACGTGGGGCCAAATTAAGAGCCATTCGCCAAGACACTTCGAGAGCTGATGATTGGGCTGAATATGTAAAAGGAAATAAACTGTCAGATTCATTGTACCTAGCCAGTGGTAAAGTAAATGATCCCTATTTTATTCATACCAATAAATATGATAGCATTCAAGATATAGGTCTACAAACATATAATAAATTGTTTAATGATGAACTTGGTCTTGGTGGCTGGGAAAATATTAATATCGCACATTATTGGAATATTGAAAAGGCTTTAGAAAAACACCGTTATCAAGGAAAACGCATACTAATTACATATGGCGCTGGACATAAGGGTTGGTTTTTAAAGGAATTACGTAAACGTGATGATATTGAATTATTAGAGATGAAACCTTTTTTAGATGCTATTGAATAAAAAGAAGTTATTGAAACAGAATGGTTAAAGCCAAGCATTGTGATTTATGCGAAGTTCTAAAAGAAATTTAAAAACAGGCTTACCTTGTGACCTAGCTTATAAAAAACCTGAGACTTAATATGCTCATCTCATTTAAATTCATTAAATTAGTTATGCACTCAAGTACGGGTAAAACCTAATTATAAACTAAAAATTAAAACCATGGAAAAGACTTTGATAATACTTATAGCAATATGCCTTTTTGTAGTAATCACTTTTCTGTACTGGAGATTAACTCGTACTTATGCCGAAAAGGAATATGGTAAAAACATGTGGAAACAATGGGGAACACAAACTTTTTATTGGCAAGGAGCGCTATATTTTAGTGGCGGATTAACGGTTGCTTTAATTTTTGAGTTAAAATCTGCAAGTATTTTGATATTTTAATGTAAAAAAAATAGTTAAACATTGAATTTCTCGTCACTCGTAAAATCTCATAAAGAAGATATTATTTTAAATCTAGGTATTGAAGGTTTAAAAGAAAAACTCAATGAAGATATAAAAACGTTTCATTTTAGATGGGAATCTGAGACGCGTTTTATTATCAGTTTAAAGTTCTCGTTTGGCTCTAGCCTAACTTTCGACACACATTATCACAACACAAAAAGTGATATCATAGCCAAAGGAAATTTAACCGAGTTGTCCAGTTTAAAAACAAAAATAACTTTAGAAACTAAAAGCAGATATTGGTTATTATTTTTACTTTTCCTCCCCATACTCATGTTAATAATAGATTTATGGTTGCAAATAGGCATTTTTATACCAGCTTATTTTATTTTCCCAATATTCTTTTTAATCCTCACTTATGCGATGCGGAATGAGAATAAGCGGTTAATAAGAAATTTTAAAGTATATTTAAATCAGAATTAAGCACAAAAAAAAACGATAAGAGTTTCCTCTTACCGCATTTTTCTTTTTCTAGCAATTTTTGTTTTTTATTTAAACGTTTTTAGAGATGAACGCAACATCCAGGCCATTTGCTCATGCATCTGCATAATACCGGTAATAAAATCGGCTGTACCTTCATCGTTATGTGCTTCGGCGTTATCACCAATACTTTCTCTTATAAATTTAATTACGGTTTCATGATCTTCTAATAGTACTTTCATAAAACTAGCGCTATTGTTAGTATCTGGTCCGTTTTCTTTCAATTCAGAAAGTTCTAAAAACTGTTGCATACTTCCTGGTGAATAAAAGCCTAACATACGAATACGTTCTGCTACTTCATCGATAGTATTTTCAAGTTTTCCGTATTCCTCTTCAAAAAACACATGTTTACTATGAAAATCGATACCTTCAACATTCCAGTGTGCATTTCTGTATTTTGTATACATTACATATTCATCGGATAGTAGTTGTTTGAGCATACCTACTACCGCTTTTCTATTGTCTTTCTTAATTCCTATTTCTGCTGTTGTAGTTTCCATTTTATGTTTTATTTTGTTGTTATTATAGTATAAAGATACATGTAAACAACAGCCTGCATTAACGCTAAACATTTAAAAATTAACGTAAAAAAAATAGAACGACTATAACAGCACATTAGTTTTTCTTATCATCTTTTTTACTACCTTTTTCGGCATCTTCAAAATCTATATCGTTATCTACAACACCTTTAAAGGCTTGTATCCAGCCGTTTTTAAAAATGTTCAGTATTCCCGGCCATACTTTTGTTTTAACTTGGTTTAAATCGCCAGATAATGGAACTTTTGATGCCAAAGTGTTATTACCTTTATTTTTAAGTACAAACTTAAAGAAGCCTACAAAACCTTCCCAAAGTGTGTTTAAAAAACTGTCTTGCTCAGCACTTATAAGTTTAGAGTCTTTTAGTAAAGGTTTTACATAACCCGTTAAAAAACCATCGGCTATCGCGATTTCACTAAACACATTAAAACTGCCATCAGCAAAATCAATACCAGCATAATAATTAGTAAAATCGTTTAATGCAGTTGCAGAGGCATCTTCCAAAGAAAAAGAAATATCCATATCTGGAATTTGCTTAACTAAATCCATTTTACCCTCCAATTTAAAGCCTCCTTGCCCGATAGATATGGCGTTTGCAGTAATTTCTGACGGTAGTTCCCGATTGGTACGTTCTACATTTCTCAGGTTGGTAGCGTTTAACTGAATCTGGTTTAAGTTTAAATCGATATTTGGATCGGCGGTAAGTTGCACAAAAGCAGCTGTGCCATCTATAATTTCTAAATTATTGATATCTATAGGTACTAAATCGGTTAAAGCTTTGGTCCAATCATCAAAGTCTGGATCGGCAGCTTCATCGTTTTGTTGATCTTCAAACACATAAATAAATTGTGGCTGGGTCATTACAATTTCACTCACTACCCTACCTTTAAATAAAGAACGCCATTCTATTGAAATATCTGTTTCTTTTAATTTTATAAATGGCACTTCGGAGCCTGCATCAATCTTATTCAAATATAAATCATGAATTACATAAGCACCTCGAAACAGTGAAATATCGATACCCGAGACCTGACCATAATATCCAGGAATATCTGCAAGTACATTATTTACATATTTTTTAACCATAAAAGGTAATAACAATCTAAATAAGATTAAAATCCCAATAATAAGTACTGGTATCGTATATCGCTTTTTTCTAAAGCCTCTTTTTTTATTCTTTTCCATAAGTATTATTTTTTTCCGTTACCAACTACGGTAGTTTTCAATCCGTCTTTAGTGTTTAACCATAGGTAGTTAAAAAACGACTTCGTTCTGTCGCGCTCCACATTAATATCTCCATATCTATAACCATTAGCATCGGTTTTAGAACCATCATTGGTTAGAATATTTACAAGAGTGCTCAGCGTTTTATTAATTCCTAACTGATCTTCGTCTAAGATAGAGAATTTAAAGTTCTCATATTTCATTTTCATGTCGCCGTGAGATTCAAAATCGTTACCGTGTATCGTAAAATACATCTCGTGAATACGCCCCACTGCCCTAACATTGGCTTGAGCTTCTAAAAACGGATTAATAGTTGTGGCATCTAAATCTTTTAAAATAGCAGACGCATTAAAAGAGTCGGCAGTATCTTTAGTATTAAAATCCCACTCAAACTCTATTGGTGCTTCACCCATAAGCTTAGCAAGCACTTTTATATCTATTTTTTTATTATTTGTGTTTGAGATATTAAGGATTTCAGCATCTAAATTTTCAAAAGAGATAAATACCGGATCAATGTCTAAATCTACCTTTTCTGAATAAAACACATCGGCATCGTTCACAAAAAATGATTCAATATTTAGTTTTATAGGTAATGTTTCTAATTTGGAACCATAAAGCAATTTAATAGTAAAATCGTCCGGCAAAAGTTTATTTCTATAAAGTTGTAATTCAGAATTATTTAAGTCAAAACGCTCTACTGAAACTGAAAAACTGTCGTTAACAGTTTCCAAATCTAGCCCTTTTATAATACCGCTAGGTACTTTAAAATCAACATAATCACGCTCTACTAGTAATCTTTTAGAAAGTTCTTCTTTATTATATTTTGAAGTAATAGACACATCTTGAAATTCTAAGTCATTATTATTAAATGAAAGTCTTGCCATCTTTAAAGTTTCAAAACGACTTAAATCTAAATACAATTCCTGTAAATCGATATCCAGATTTTTATAATTAAACGGTATTTTATTCTGAAGCATGGCTTCATCGGTTATTAATTCGGATAACTCGAAAGATATATCTTGTAAAGAAAAATGAACATCTTCCGTTTCTTTTTTAAATAAGGTTACGTTGCCATTTACACCTTTGATATTATCGACTTCAAAACGCTTATTTTGCCAAAGTGACCAATACCCAATATGGTTTATTTCTAAAGTTTCGAGAGTTACTAAAGACAGTGCTTCTTTAGATTTGTTCTTTAAAGTCTTTAACCTCAAATTATGCCATTCAACAGAAGCTAAAAGTATATTCACATCCAAATCATCATAACTCAACTCAATATTATCTGGTGTTTTCTCTTTTATAATTTCGGCTAATTTCTGTTTTACATACAACTGTAATCCCAAAAAACAGAGCAAGACTATAACAATGACCCCAAGTAAAACTCGGGGCCATTTTTTGTATATTGTATGCGCATTTTTATTAGGTTTAGGCATTGCTGTCTTCAGTAAATTGTCTGCTTTTTGGTTCTTTATTTAACCCTGCGCTATCGGCTTCTAGATGTTGTTTAAACTCGGCTGCACTTTTAATTTGCAAATAGTTTTCACCATCTATAACAATAGGATACTTTAATAATTTTGGTTTATTTTCTAATATTTTTAACCAATCGTGTTGTTCCATAACAGCTGGATTTTCACCATAGGTTTCTTTAAAACTTGAATCTTCTTTATCTATTAAATCGGATATATTTTTACCTAGCTTAGTTGCCAATTCTGCCCATTGTGTTCCGGTTACCTTAGTTTTGGATATGTCTACAGCATGAAGTTTTTTACTTGATGCATTTACATAAGCATAAGTTTGCTTACCTATAGAGTTCTCCGAATGATAATAAATTGTAATTTTTCTGTTGTCTGTTGAAATCATGCCCATAATGTTTTAATTTAAGTCGAAAGATACCCTGATTCCACTTTTTTAATTAGCGCAATCAAATTCTTTTGTAACTTAAAAGCACACATTAAGCGTCTTTCAGTAGTACATTAATTATCTTGTGGGTACAAAACTAAACAAGATAATGAGCACACTATTATGGATTTTTTATGGGGTTGTTACACTATGGAGCATTATAAGTATTATACTCCATGGCAGCCGACCAACAAAATCATTAAGTTGGCTTCTAGCAGTAGTATTATTGCCTTTTGCTGGCCCGATGCTCTATTATCTTTTTGGTGTAAATAGAAGAAAATTTAAGTTTTTTAGATTAAAACAAACCGAGAAACGTAAGCTTTTTGATGAAAAATACAAAGATATTCATGAGCTCGAAAACAGCGTTGACTTTAAATCATCCAAAAAGAATAAACTATCTAGACTTATTGAAAACGGTACACTATTAAAACCCTATGCAGGAAATAATGCAACTGTACTTAATGGTGGAGAAGAAACCTTTGAAAGTATTTTTAAAGCTTTAGAAAAAGCAGAGCATTTTATTCATTTACAATATTATATATTTTCTGAAGGCGAATTATCTGAACGATTTTATAAGATCTTTAAAGAGAAAATAGCAAAAGGTATTGAGGTACGTTTAATTTACGACTCGTTTGGGAGCGCAACCTTTAGTGGTAACACTATTAAAAGATTCAAAAATATTGGTGTAAAAGCGTACCCTATGATGCCAATTCGTTTTGGAAGTCTTCTTTTTACATTGAATTACAGAAACCATAGAAAAATGATTATTATAGATGGTATTACTGGATTTACTGGTGGTGTTAATGTATCCGATCATTATATAAAACCTATTTCAGATCTCGGTATTTGGAATGATATACATATTAAGCTCGAAGGTCCTGTGGTAAAGAGTTTGCACCGTGTTTTCATTAAAGACTACTATTTTGCAAGTAATGAAGAATTACTTCTAAAAGAAAAATACATTCCAAAAATTGAACAAAAAGGCAAACATACCATACAAATTGTAGCCGCAGGACCAGACTCCAAACAACCCGCAATTATGCAACAATATATAAGCATGATTAATCTTGCTGAAACATGTATTTGCATTGCCAACCCCTATTTTATTCCAAGCACAGCGGTTTTACAGGCTTTAAAAATAGCGGCTCTAAGTGGTGTAGAAGTGAGTATTCTGGTGCCAAAAGTATCCGATTCTAAAATGGCAAAACTAAGTATGTTTTCTAGGTTTGAGCAACTTTTAGCCGTTGGAATAAAAATATACTTGAGAACAGATTTCTCTCATAGTAAAATGATTTTAATAGATGGTGAAATTGCTTCTATAGGTTCTGGCAATTTTGACTACCGAAGCTTTGAGCATAATTTTGAAACTAACGCCCTATTATATGATACTGAATTAACACAAAGCATACAGAAAGAATTTGATACTATTTGTAATAATTACATAGCGCTAGATTATGAGTCTTTTAAAAACAGACCAGTATGGCAACGTTTAACAGAGGGCATTGCTAAGTTTTTTAGCCCGCTTCTTTAAAGCGTATTGAAATAAACAAATGAAATTTTTAATTTATATACTAATATTTATGAGTGTAGAATACACAAAAGCACAATACATTATACCCGAAATTATAAAAAAAGAAGCAACCATTGCGCTTGCCTACTATCCGCAGTTAAAAGATACTGAGATAGAATTTCGATTTAAAAAGAATATCAGAAAATCGACTATGCAAGCACAGCCTGTTTTTTGCAGTCTTTTAAAGTCGAAAAAGAAAAGAAAGTATTTAGTTCTGTTAAGTAGAAAATTTAAAATCTCAGGAAAAGAATTTAAAACTACCGATGTAGAAAGCGATATTTTAATTGGATGGCTTGGTCATGAATTGGGCCATATTTGCGATTACCAAAACCGCAGTAGCCTTAACCTTATTTGGTTTGGAATTAGATACCTTATATCAGATAATTATATTAGAATAGCAGAGCGCGCAGCAGATTCTTACGCCGTGTCATCTGGAATGGCAGATTATATTTTAAAAACTAAACATTTTATTTTGAATAATGCCGAAATAGAAGAAACTTATAAAGCCCGTATTAAAAAATACTACCTAGCTCCAGATGAAATTTTGTTATTAGTGAAGGAACGGGAAGCTGTAGAAAATTAATTTCTTACAGCTTAGAAGCTACAAAATCTTCCCATTCAGCAAATTTGTCTTGTCCCATAACACGTTCCATTTTTACTTGTCCACCTTTCTTTTTATTACTTCCACTCCAGTCATGAAAAACTGAAGGCGATACCGTGTTAACCTTTACACCTTCCAAAGCTTTAGAACGTGCTACTTTATAATTTTTATTGGCATTCATTAAAAATTGATCTAGAGCATTTACTAATTTATCTGTATCTACATTAGATTCCGTACCTAGATACCAGCAGTGGTAAAAATCATCATTAATTCTATTAGCACATAGCGTATATTCAGGTATTTCAATATCAAACTCTTTTTCTAAATGTTGTACCGCATCATTCAATTTATTAACCGATAATTGAGAACCAACAGTGTTTAAAAAGAATTTTGTTCGTCCTGTAATTTTAATTTCGGCACGTTTAATATCTGTAAACTCAATAGTATCGCCAATTAGATAACGCCACGATCCTGCTACAGTACTAATCACTAAAACATAATCTTGATTGAGTTCTACCTCAGAAATAGATAAAGACGGCGCATCTTGCACCAAAGAACCATCGGTTTGAATATACTCAGGTTTAAAAGGTACAAACTCAAAATAAATACCATTGTTAGTTACTAACTTCATAGCATCCGTATCTGGTCTTTCCTGAAATGCTATAAAGCCTTCCGATGCCAAATATGTATCAATAACCGTAATTGGTTTTCCCAAAAGGGCGTTAAAACTCCTTTTATACGGACCGAAAGCTACACCTCCAGATGTGTAAACTTGTAGGTTGGGCCAAATTTCATGGATGTTCTTTAAACCATGATAATCTATTACTTTTTGTAACATTAATTCCATCCACGACGGAATACCACTTAAAGCTCCAATATCCCAATTTGCAGCATTTTCGGCAATACGCTGCACACGCTTATCCCAATCGTCTATTTGAGCAATTTCTTTTCCAGGCTTATAATAATTTTGAAACCAAAAAGGAATATTACTAGCACTTATACCGCTAATTTCACCTTCTAACGCATCATTATGCTCTTCAAGATCTGTAGAACTTCCAAGCATCATAATTTCTTTTTCGTAAAAATCTGCCGGTAAATCAAAATTTCTCAAAGCAAGAACTTGCTGAATTCCCGCATTTCTAATGGACTTTACCATAGCATCAGTAACCGGAATACGCTTATTTGTTTTCCCGGTAGTTCCAGAACTTAATGCAAAATAATCGGGACTGTCGGGCCATGTAACATCTTTCTCACCCGCTTGCACCTCTTCCCACCATTGTTCTGTAATTTGATTATAATCGTGAAATGGTACTTTAGCTCGAAAATCACGCTCTATAGTGTCCGATTTTAAAATCTCTTTAAATTGATAGGCCTTACCAAACTCCGTGTCTTTTGCAGTTTCTAGTAAATCTTTTAAAACGTTGCGCTGTTCTTCTGCGGCATCAAATTCCGAAGAAATGATTTCTGATGCATGAATAATTCCTTTAATTATATTTCCTATTATGGCCATGTGTACGGTTTTTTTTATATGTTAAAAGCTATTTTATAGAGTACGTAGATTGCATTTAAATTTAATATAACACGCACCTAAAACTCATCTATCAAAAATCCATTAAAACCACAGAATAGTTTAGCTGTATCAAACTAATTATTAATCCAAAGCAGAAAAAAAAATCTGTAGATCAATTCAATTTTGAAATTGCTCAATCGCCATACCCCATATTGTAGTCGGTTTAAAAATTAAAAACACTAGCCCGTAAAGCTCTTTGCATTCCGACTTTACTAAAAAATATGGTTCCTTTCAGAGATTTCCTCATTAATAAAACAAATAAATCGCTTTTAATTGATTATGTAAACAACTAATTTTAAATTAGCTAGCTCTTAAACCAACCTATTATTCTTAAACCCATTATAGCCAACCAATGGATCATTACTTAGACCCCTTCTTTGAACTATCGATGGACTGCCTTTGCATTGCAAATTTCGAAGGTTATTTTATTAAAATAAACCCAGCTTTTGTCGACTTATTAGGCTATTCGGAAACGGAATTACGCTCAAAGTTAATTTCAGAATTTATTTATGATGAAGATAAAAAGCGTACGGCCTCATACCGACATAATTTAAAGAAAAATAAACCGTTAGTTAATTTTGAAAATAGATACGTTACCAAATCTGGAGCAATTATATGGCTTCACTGGACCGCTATTCCTGTTGAAAAAGACAAGCTAGTTTATGCTATTGCTAAAGATATAACTCACAAAAAAGAGCTTGAAAATGAGCGCATATCTCACTTAAGTAAGCTGAGTGAAGATAATGAAAAACTAAAACAGTTAAATTATACAACATCTCACGATTTGAGATCTCCAGTAAATAATTTAATTTCTTTGGTAGATTTAATTGATTTGAGCAAAGTAGAAGATCCCGAGACTTTGGAAATGCTGAATTACATAAAAATTTCAGCACAAGGATTAAACGATTCTTTAGATACTTATGTAGAAGCCTTCAAGCACAAAAATATTTCGAACGGTGCTTTAGATCTGGTTAATTTAAATAGCATCTTCAAAAAAGTAACTAGCTCCATTAGTTCCTTGATACAGAAATCTGGAGCCCAATTCAATATAGATTTTTCAAATTTAGAGAATGTATATTTCAATTTAGCTTACATGGAAAGCATTTTTCTTAATTTTATAACAAACTCCATCAAATATTCTCAACCGGCTGTACCGTTAATTATCTCTATCACCTCCAATAATATAAATGGAAAAGCTACTTTTCAATATTCAGACAACGGACTTGGCTTTGATATGGAAAAAGTAGGTCATCTCATTTTTAAATTAAATCAACGCTTTCACAACAACGAAGACAGTAAAGGTGTTGGCTTATATTTAGTTTATAACCATGTTACTTCCCTTGGTGGAAGTATTCATGTAGATAGCAAAGTTAACCAAGGAACCACTTTTACCATACATTTTAAACATTAGCAATTACTGCTAAAATTATATTCGCAATTGTCAATTCACCTTCAATTGTGGTTTAAAATTACAAGAAAAAAAAACTTATTAAAACAGGTCTAAAAACATTTTGTTTAACTTTTTAAGGAAATAGTTAAACATTTTGTATCTTTATAAAATATTTTCAGAAGCTAATTTCTTAAAATTTTAAACGATATAAACATGTTCGGATTATTCAAGAGTAAATCAGAGAAAGATAAATTACAAAATCAGTATGAAAAACTGATGAAGGAGGCTCATACCCTTTCAACTTCAAATAGAAAAATGAGTGATGAAAAAGTATATGAAGCTGAAGAAATAATGAAAAAACTTGTAAAGTTGAATTAATAAATGAGTGAAGAAAAAAAACCAGATCAGGTTGTTTTTAATACTAAAACTAAAAGTTATGATGCTTCTATAAAGCCTTATGCCACCTCTGTTGGTGCTCCTGTAATAACACCAACCGATAATATTGCTTGGAAAAACAGAAGCATCACCAAAGTAAACCATAAAGTTGAAACTAGATATTTAGAGCTAAAGGCGGAGTATGAAAAAATGATAGAGGAGTTTGAAAATAACAAACTCATTTTTAATGCTAAATTTACTTTTGAGCCTGTAATAGGTGAAGTATATCACCTATACCAAAGAGAAAACGGAGAATCTTTTCTATCTATCATTGCACCAGAAGAATGCTCTTTTAATGCTTTAGGAAGCTTTTATTTAAACGCAGACCAAACTTGGGATAAAATATAATTTATTCATGACAGAAACCAAAATATTAACAGAAAGAGAACTGGATCGCGTTATAGAAATGGCTTGGGAAGATCGTACACCATTCGAGGCTATTTTATTCCAGTTCGGACTGCCAGAAAAAGAGGTTATAAAAGTGATGCGTGGTAACCTTAAAGAATCTAGTTTTAAACGTTGGAGAAAACGTGTTAATAGTGGTGTTAGTAAAAAGCATTTAAAAAAACGCCATCCAGATATTACAAGATTTAAATGTTCCCGACAAAAGGCTATTTCAGGAAATAAAATTAGTAAGCGATAAATTGATTTATAAAAGTACCTTTATTGAAAAAACAACCTATAAATATTGTTTGGTTAAAGCGAGATATTCGCTCTCAAGATCACGAACCGCTATTTAGAGCGGAACAGTCCAGTATTCCTTACATCATTATTTATTTATTCGAACCTTCTATTATAGAATATCCAGATACAAGCCCGAGGCATTTACAGTTTGTTTATCATTCTATTTTAGCTTTAAACAAAACATTGGCACCATATAATCGAGATGTAAACCTTTTTTACGGTGAAGCTATTGATATATTTAAGTATTTGCACACCACTTTCAATATCAAGTCCATATTTAGTTATCAAGAAAGCGGTACTAAAATAACGTGGCTTCGAGATAAAAAAATAACGTTATTTTGTAAAAAGCATAGCATTAAATGGCAAGAATCTCAACGAGATGGTATAATACGTTGTATAAAAAATAGAAACCTTTGGAATAAAAATTGGCACAAAACAATGCATACGCCAATACTTAATAACAGCTATTCTATTTCAACCATACAACAACTAAAACATCACTTTACTTTACCAACAACCCTAGAAGTTAAATTAAACAATTATCCGAAACAGTTTCAACCTGCGGGAGAATTAAATGCTTGGCGCTATTTAAAATCGTTTACAGCAAAAAGGGGTTTTAATTATCAAAAATACATATCAAAACCAGCAGAAAGTAGAATGTCCTGCAGTAGACTTTCACCCTATCTCGCTTGGGGTAACATGAGCATAAAACAGGCTTTTCAATTTATTGGTACCCACCCCAATGGCACAAAAAATAGTAGAGCATTCTCTGCTATGCTAACGCGTTTACATTGGCATTGTCATTTTATTCAAAAATTTGAAGTAGAATGTAATTACGAAACCCATTGTATTAACAAGGGTTACGAACTTTTATCTCACCAAAAAAATAACACGTATATAAAAGCTTGGAAAACAGGTAACACAGGCTATCCGTTAATTGATGCATGTATGCGAGCCGTAGAGCAAACAGGTTGGATTAACTTTAGAATGCGTGCTATGGTGGTTTCCTTTTTAACACTCAACCTAGACCAAGATTGGCGAGACGGTACTTACCACTTAGCAAGGCAATTTTTAGATTATGAGCCAGGTATTCACTTTCCGCAATTTCAAATGCAAGCAGGTACAACAGGAATCAATACAGTACGCCTATATAACCCTGTAAAAAACTCTCAAGAACATGACCCTGAAGGTGTTTTTATAAAAAAATGGATTCCAGAACTTAGAGATGTTCCGCTAGCTCACATACACGAGCCTTGGAAAATGACAGCTATGGAGCAAACCTTTTGTAATGTTATTATAGGGGACACATATCCGGAACCTTTAGTTGATTTGCAGAAAAGTGCGAAAATAGCTAGAGATAAAATATGGGGACACAAAAAACATCCAGCTGTACAACAAGAAAAAAATAGAATATTACAAACGCACGTAAATAAAACTTGATGAAAAAGGAACACCTACCAAAAAAAATATGTGTGGTGTGTAATAAACCTTTTACATGGCGCAAAAAATGGGAGAAAAATTGGAACAACGTTAAATATTGCAGCGAACGCTGTAGAAAAAACAAATGAAAAGCATAAACATCATATTTCCGCATCAATTGTTTCAAGAATCACCAATTTTTGAATCCTCCGCGCCTATATATATAATTGAAGAATTTTTATATTTTAAACAGTATCCTTTCCATAAACAAAAAATAGCTTTTCACAGAGCTTCAATGAAGTACTACGCAGATTTTCTTCAGAATAAAAAAAAACTAGATGTAACCTATATAGAATCTATTAGCGACTTATCAGATATAAGAAAATTAATTCCACATTTGAAAGAACAAGGCGTTAAACACATTAACTACATAGACCCAACGGATAATTGGCTTCAAAAACGGTTAGAAAACGGTTGCTTACAACACAGCATTTCAATAAAAACATTCAGTTCTCCTTTATTTCTAAATACTAAAGATGAACTAGGCGATTTCTTCCGAAAGGATAAAAAAAAGTATCATCAAACTACGTTCTACACAGAACAGCGTAAAAAAAGGAACATTCTAATAGACTCTGATAATAAACCAATTGGCGGTAAATGGAGCTTTGACGCCGAAAACAGAAAAAAATATCCTGTTAAAAAAACACCACCTGCTATTCAATTTCCGGATAACAATTCCTATTACACAGAAGCAAAATTATACGTAGAAAAGCATTTTAATAATCATTTAGGAGACCTTACAGAACATACTTTATACCCAACAAACTTTAAGACAACTAAAAACTGGTTAAATCAGTTTTTTGAACATCGATTTATGGAGTTTGGAGCGTATGAAGATGCTATAGTTGCAGAAAACTCCATACTAAACCATAGCGTTTTAACGCCCATGCTAAACGTTGGCCTAATAACACCTAAACAAGTTATAGAAGCCTGTTTACTGTATGCAAAACATAATAATGTACCTATTAATTCTACAGAAGGTTTTATAAGGCAAATTATAGGCTGGCGAGAATTTATAAGAGGTATATACGAAGCTAGAGGTATCGATGAGCGTACTACTAATTTTTGGAAATTTGATAAAAAAATACCGCAATCGTTTTACGATGGTACAACAGGTATTCTTCCTATAGATAAAACCATTAAAAAAATATTAAAAACCGGCTATTGCCACCACATTGAGCGCTTAATGGTTTTAGGAAATTTTATGGTACTCTGCGAGTTTGATCCTGATGAAGTCTACAAATGGTTTATGGAACTTTTTATTGATGCTTACGACTGGGTCATGGTAGCCAATGTTTATGGAATGAGCCAATTTGCAGATGGCGGATTGCTAGCTACAAAACCCTATATAAGCGGAAGTAATTATTTAATGAAAATGAGTAATTACAAAAAAGGAAATTGGCAAAATACTTGGGACGGCCTTTTTTGGCGATTTATGCACAAGCATCGTGATTTCTTTTTATCTAACCCAAGACTAGGTATGTTAGTTAAAATGTATGATAAAATGCCTGCCGAAAAACAACAACAGCATCTTGATAATGCAGAACATTATTTACTATCTCTAAAAAACTAAAATTATGCTATTTAATACAACACATGCTAATGAAGACTTTGTAAAAGAAAGTGAAAATCTAGTAGGCAAAGCCTTTTCGTTTTTAGAAAAAATAAAAATGAAAGGTATTGGTTCTAGCCGATTTATGATTGAAGAATTAAGTGCAAAACTAAAACCCAAAAACCCGGAAGCATTAGCCACTAACTATGCTAATATTGAGCTTAGACCAAAAGGAATTATTATTCATTTTACTAACCGATTAGATCGCTATTCTTGGATAATTCCTTATTATAGATTGGTGACATATAGTACCCAAACGTACACCATACATGCCAATGGACATTATATAAAGTTTAAGAAAAACAAGAACTATATGGATAATAAAAAGTTTACTGATAAAATGATTAACTTAAAAATAAACTTTTTAAAATTAGAGTATTACGATGCATAACTAATAGCATCATTCTAACTAAAAACTCATGAAACAACTCATTATAATTCTTTTAATAACAACAAAAATGCAAACAAGCACTATATTTAAATTTGAAAAAGCCTCGAACATTACTAAGTGGTCCGTTGTTGATGATGTAGTAATGGGCGGAAAATCTTCTGGAGCATTTTATCTAAATGAAGAAGGAACTGGTGTTTATTCTGGCCACGTATCTTTGGAAAACAATGGTGGTTTTTCTTCTTTAAGATATAGATTTAATACAAAGAGTACTGAAGGTTTTTCGAAAGTTATACTCAAAATTAAAGGTGATGGTAAAAAATATCAATTTAGGGTGAAGCATAAATTATCTGATAAACACTCCTACATTGCGCTTTTCAACACTTCAAAAACATGGGAAGTTATAGAAATTTCACTAGCAGATATGCATCCTGCCTTTAGAGGTCGTAAACTCGATATTCCAAATTATAATGCCAATAGTATCGAGGAAATTGCATTTTTAATAGGAAACAAAAAAGCTGAAGGCTTTAAACTCGAAATTGATTCTATTGTTTTAAAGTAAATTGAATAAAAAAGCCAATCTCAAATAAAGAGATTGACTTTTTTTTTACATGATAAACGATAATTAATCTAGCACAAACTTAAAGCCTGCTGTAATAATGCTCGATGAAAATGACGTATCCCTATCATATTGATAAAACTTTAAATCGATACTTTTTAAACCATATTTCCATAAATGTGCTTTGGTAAAAATATCGGTGTAAGAAACTCCAAAACCATATTGATTTGCCGAGTATTTAGATAAATCATAATCTGAAGTATAAAACTCATCTTTAGATAAAGCTTCTTCATAAGGATTAAAATAATCTGCCGCAGTTTGATTATAATATCTGTAAGAGGGATAAAGCGTAAACTTATTCGTGATTTTTATTGGCAGTTCAATACTCGCGGTGTGCGAGTTAATTCCCCAATCGTCAAAATAATATCGATAAAAAGTACGCACCGTTAAAATTTCATTAATATACCAATTTAAACGTGCGCCAGCAGCCACTTTAAACCTAGAGTCAGGCAAGCGCTCCACTGCATCTGCAAGCTGAAAATTATCTATAAAAGAATCGGATACATCGCCAAAATAGACTCTTTGAAAAGGTGTAGACAACAACCCGTCTTGCTGAACAAAATCTAAGGCTAATGACCCTTGAAGGTTTTTATGAAGTATTTGTGAGAACCCAAAACCTAACGAATAAGAATTACGCCCTTTACTATCAAACTCCGAAAATCTAGGATTATAATTGGTGTTACCCGTAATGGTGTTTTGAGTAAATACGCGATTGTTTAAACCATTCCCTCCTGCCCCAAAAGGTCTTAGTTCTGTTGGATAAATAGGGCTCCATGTATCAAGATATACGTTTCCACTTACACTAACCTCGGTATTCTTTTCATTAAAAAGTTTGGAATACGTTCCACCAAATCCAACAGAAAAATAATCGTACTCTGAGGAAATAGCTAACTTAGCCGACCAAATATCGTTTCTATCATCCGAACTATGACTATAACTTCCTGTTAAATTTGCCCAAGTATCACTGCTTGAAGCCCCTGAAGATGCTTGAAATGGATCTGCTGGTCCGTCATCAAAAGGATCTATATTACTCGATGATGCAGACGTATATGCAGAAATACCTGCATCTATAGTTAACACATCATCATCATTCAACGGGATAGAAACTACAAAAGTTCCTGTAACATCCGTTAATTCTTCGGTACCAATACCTCCACTTACCGCCGCATTATCACCATCCTGGCTATAATAACTTGTTAAAAAATCGACTTCGGTAGTTTCTAAAACTCTTTTTTTATATACTTTGGTATCGTCTTGCCCTGTTTGTGTGTAACCTTTCGCGAAAGCGAATACACAAAACAAAATTATAAGTTTTTTCAATTTATTCTAATGTTTTTAATTTTTAAATACTGAGATTTTTGGTTAATTACAGCCGCAACCACCACCTGTTTTTCCTCCATTTGCACCTACTGCTGCTTCTCTGTAAGAGTGTGCCGTAGAAAGGTTACGATCTACTTTTTTATCAGATAATACCATATCTGGATCGTTTATATTCACTTTTTCGTATTCTTTAACCACAACACAACTACTCAAAGATGTGACGATTAATACGCAACATATCAACTTGTTTATCATAATTTATCTATTTCTATATTATTGGACTTTGTTATATTTCCTTTATCATCTATAATGATGCATTCAATTTTTGGTAACTGATTTATTCTATCCAAACCCGCTTCTTTCCCCATTACAAAAACTGATGTTGCTAAAGCATCGGCCAATTCTGCTTTTGGTGCAAAAACGGTTACGCTTATAATTCCTGAAGATGGATACCCAGAACGCGGATCGATAATATGTGTGTAGCGCTTACCATTAAAATTAACGTACTTCTCATAATTTCCCGAAGTTACCACAGCCCCATTGGTTATAGGAAGTAATGCAAAAACTTTGTTTTTATTCATGGGGTTAGTAATGGCTACTTTCCAGGCTGTACCATCAGGTTGTTTTCCCCAAGTATTCATATCTCCCGAAGCATTTATAATACCTGAAACTACACCTTTTTCTATAAGCAATGCCTTTGCTTTATCGGCTGCATAACCTTTCCCAATAGCACCAAAACCAATTTTCATGCCTTCTAATTTTAGAAAAACTGTTGTATTCACCTTATCTAAGACTATATTCTGAAACCCTACTTTTGCTACAGATGCTTTTATTTCGTTTTCTGATGGCATCACCTCCATACTACCATCAAAATGCCAAATTCTATCCATAGATGCATAGCTAATATCAAAAGCTCCATCAGTCAATTTTGAAATTCCGATTGCTCTTTCAATTAAACTGAAAAGTTCAAAATCAACTTTTACCGGCTTAATTCCAGCATTCTTATTTATGGCAGATGTTTGAGAGTTGATATCCCAAGAGGATATGAGTTTTTCAATCCGAGCTATTTCCGCGACAGCGTTATCGATATATTCATTTCCTTTTACAGCATCACTAGCAACTACCGTAATATCAAAACGACTTCCCATAAGTTTTAGGGTGCGTTTATATGTCTGCTGAGCGAAGCCCACCATTGAAAAAAACATGATTAAAGCGGTTATTACTCCCTTTAAGTTATTTTGTAAACGCATTGATTTCTTTTATATAATTTTCTGGTGTTGTTTTTTTATAGCTGGTTTCTCCAAGAACTTCGCCTTTAGCGTTTAAAACCACGACAAAAGGAAAAAAGCCATTTTTATTATAAGCCTCGGCTAATTTGGCATTGGCTTTAGTTTGAGCTTCAGGCAAGGCATTTTTCTTTCTTTTAGGAAAATCGGCCTGTAGCATCACATAATTTTTATTGGCATATTTTCTAAAAGCATCGGTACTCCAAATTTCGTGATCGAGCTTTATGCAGGGTCCACACCAATCCGAACCTTGAAAAACCAGGATTATAGGTTTGTGCTCTTTAAAAGCCATGTCTTTAGCCAGCGTAAAATCTGTCTCCCAATTTTGAGCAGTTATCGTAATGAAGCTAAATAGAATTAGTGTTAATGTTAATATTATTTTTTTCATGTTTTAATTATTTACTTATTAATGTATAGTCAAGAATTATCTTATTCCCTATCGAAAAGCGACTAGTTTTTTTATTAAAATATTTAAGCCAATTAGTATTAAATATAGCCCCAATAACAGCCATTAGAATACACGTGAAATTCCTGTATTATCTTAGTTTTATTTTATTTAAGAAATTGATATTACTGTCTATTTTATCTAAAACAATGTAAACAAGATATGATTTATTAGGTAACCCTTTCTCGGAAACAAAACTTGTAATGGTAGTTATTTTAATTAAAAAACCTAAATTGCTCCACAGAAAATTCATACAGATTTGAAGAGTGGAAAAAGTAGTTATTTAAGCACTAAGCCGTGGTGGCTGTAACAGCCCTTCTGAATGAAGTGATGAAGAAGCTGCTTGATAATAAAATTTATGCGTATTCGATTCTGAAAATTCAACTATGCTTAATTCTGGTTTATCAGTATTTAACACAAGAGCAAGAACTAAAGACGCATGAGATTGGTGATGAAAAGGTAATTGCTCATGATCTTCCTTTTCTTCTTGATGTTCTTTATCGTGATTTAATTTCAGCTTTCCATAATGCTTAGAAATAAAAACAAAAACATTATCGCCATACTGCTCGCTATGAAATTGCGCATGCTCGATAAACTCATCGATTTGGGTAATATCATTTATTCTTATCCCGAAGCTTTGCATTAGGATAATAAAGGATAACGCTATGGAAAATAATTTATTCACTAGTACAAAGGTAATAATTTCAACCTTCGTCAACATTTTTTAACATAAATTATTCTTATAGCAGTATTTGTAGCACCTTTATAATAAACCTTTATGGCAGATAGGTTTCTAAAAGTAAACGTAATTACCTTAATCACGCTTCATAAACATACTAGACCGAGATGGCGCTGGAACCATAGAATTAAAATATGGATTAAGTTTTTTATCGCTTCTATCATTTAAAGTATCCAAGATTGTATTCTGACCAAAACAGTTTACAGTATTAGTTGTATTTGTGTTCACTAAAACAATAGCTGGTTTTACTCCTTTTTTATTGCTACAACTAAAAAACAGCGTTATAAATACAGTTGATATTAAAGCATTCCGAAGCATATTAATTTATAATAAATTTTTAAAAGAACATATTAAGGATATTCCTTAGAATATCATAATTAGAAGACTATTAAATTTGTTAAACTCTTATTAAAACCGAGTCATTCACTTTATTAAAAAAATATCAAAAAGAGCTTACATTCTACCGTTAAACAAAAAAAATCCTGCTCAAAAAGCAGGATTCTTTTATAAAATATATTTTTCATATGCTTTATACAAACAAAGGTTTGTCTTGCATCATAGCATTTACTTTTGCTTTTACAGCTTCTAAAGCGGCATCATCCTCAAAATTATTAATAACCTCGTCCACAAGCTCTACAATAGCAACCATATCGCTATCATTTAAGCCACGAGTTGTTACAGCAGAAACACCTAAACGGATTCCAGAAGTTACAAATGGAGATTTATCATCAAATGGCACCATATTTTTATTTACTGTAATATCAGCTTTTACCAAAGCTTGCTCAGCATCTTTACCAGATAAGTTTTTATTACGTAAATCTATTAACATACAGTGGTTATCCGTTCCCCCTGAAATAATATTATAATCTTTAGCAACCAATGCTTTTGCCATAGCAGCAGCGTTTTTCTTAACCTGTAATTGGTATTGTAAAAAATCATCAGTTAAAGCCTCACCAAAAGCGATAGCTTTAGCAGCAATAATGTGTTCTAAAGGTCCACCTTGATTTCCTGGAAAAACAGCTGAATCTAATAAAGAAGACATTTTACGTAAGTTTCCATTTTTAAGCTTAATTCCGAAAGGGTTTTCAAAATCTTTCCCCATCATAATCATACCTCCTCTTGGGCCACGTAATGTTTTATGAGTTGTTGTTGTCACAATATGACAATGTGGTAACGGATCGTTTAAGATACCTTTAGCTATTAAACCTGCTGGGTGAGATATATCAGCCATTAAAATTGCACCAACACTATCAGCTATAACTCTAAAACGTTCAAAATCGATATCACGAGAATAGGCTGACGCTCCTGCAATAATTAATTTTGGTTGCTCTTTAGTCGCTATTTCTTGAATTTTATCATAATTTAAAATTCCTGTTTCTTGTTCTACACCGTAAAATACAGGATTATAAAGTTTACCAGAAAAGTTTACTGGGGAACCGTGAGTTAAATGTCCACCATGAGATAAATCGAATCCTAAAATTTTATCACCAGGATTTAAACAAGCGTGGTAAACAGCAGTATTAGCCTGACTTCCTGAGTGTGGCTGTACATTTACATATACTGCACCAAACAAAGCTTTTGCTCTATCGATAGCTATTTGTTCAACTTCATCAACTACTTCACATCCGCCATAATAACGTTTACCAGGATAACCTTCGGCATATTTGTTAGTTAACACAGAGCCTGCTGCTTCCATTACTTGGTTGCTTACAAAATTCTCTGATGCAATAAGTTCTATACCGTGTAATTGGCGTTCTTTTTCGGCTTCAATAAGTTCAAAAATTTGTTCGTCGCGTTGCATATTATGAGTTTGATTTTTAATATTCCGCAAAAATAACAAATAGATTACTTAAATTGATGAAAATTCCATTTTTTACATTTAAGTTTTTAACCAATTTATTAACGGTTAAAGAAAATTCATTTTTAAGGTAAATATTTATTCTAAAACAAAAAAATTATGTAGGTTTGATAAGAATACAACAACCCACAAACAAAAAAACAAAATATGCCATTAACAGCGAACAACCCAGATAGAACGTCGTGGCTACACGTCGATAAAAACTCCGATTTTCCTATACAGAACATTCCTTTTGGTGTTTTTTTAACCCGAGATGATATTATCACTATTGGTACCCGTATTGGCGATACCGCTATAGATTTAGGCGCTTTACACCAATTGGGCTATTTTGATGGCATCCCGTTAACCGATGATATTTTTCTTCAAGATACTTTAAACGATTTTATTGCAGATGGCCGTAAAACATGGCGTTTAGTTAGAAATAGAATTGCTGAAATTTTTGATGCTGAAAACAATGCTTTAAAAAGCAATTTACAACATAAAGAGGTTGTTCTTTTTCGTTTAGATGAAATTGAAATGCAACTTCCTGTTCAAATTGGTGATTATACCGATTTTTACTCAAGCAAAGAACACGCGACCAATGTAGGTACATTATTCAGAGATCCTGAAAATGCGTTGTTACCAAACTGGTTACACATACCTGTAGGTTATCATGGGCGTAGTTCCTCTATTATTCCTTCAGGAATTCCGGTACACCGTCCAAAAGGGCAAACGTTACCAAATGGTGCAACAGAACCTTTATTTGGACCAAGCCAATTAATAGATTTTGAATTAGAAATGGCTTTTATAACAACCGACGCTAACGATTTAGGTGAACCAATACCTGTGAATGAAGCGGAAGAATATATATTTGGACTTGTACTTTTTAACGATTGGAGCGCCCGCGACATTCAAAAATGGGAATATGTGCCATTAGGACCATTTTTAGCTAAAAACTTTGCATCATCTATTTCACCATGGATTGTAACACTAGATGCTCTAGAACCTTACCGCGTAGAAGGGCCTAAACCAATTAAAAAACAACTAGACTATTTAAAATATAAAGGTAAAAAAAGTTACGATATTAATTTAGAAGTAGCTATACAACCAAAAGGCGCAAAAGAAACAACAGTAAGCCAGTCTAATTTTAAATACATGTACTGGAACATGTCCCAACAATTGGCGCACCATACTGTTAACGGCTGTCCTGTAAATTCTGGTGACATGATGGGTAGCGGAACCATTTCGGGCCAAACACCAGATTCTTATGGCTCTATGCTCGAGTTAACATGGAAAGGCGAAAAACCTTTAAAAATGAAAGATGGTACCGAACGTAAATTTATAAATGATAACGACACCGTTATTATGCGTGGTTATTGCGAAAAAGATGGTACTCGAATTGGTTTTGGAGAAGTATCTACACAATTGCTTCCTGTTTTCGAACCAAAAAAATCTAAATAACCTAATAAAAATCAAACACTTAAAAACCCTCAAGCTAAAAACTTGAGGGTTTATTTTTTTTTGGCACTAAAATTGAATTTACCTCCAAATAACTTAAAACCTAGACCCATGAAAAGATTACTACTTTTATTGTTATCCATTTCATTTTTAATTTCCTGTGGTGGACGAAAACAACTCGAAAAAGCTATTAATACCGGTAATTATAACCAAGCCATTACAGATGCTTTAAAGAAACTTGAAACCAATAAAGATAAAAAGCGAAAGCAAGATTACATTATTATGCTTCGTGATGCATATTATAAGGTGGTCGAAAAAGATTTAAATACTATTAATCATCTAGAAAAAGATAATAATCCAGAACAATTTGAAGATGTTTTCAATGTATACCAAAATCTAAATGCACGTCAAGAGGCAATAAAACCAGTACTTCCATTATATGTCAATGGTAAACAAATTGACTTTCAGTTTAATGATTACAGCTCTCAAATTTCGACTTACAGAAATAAAACATCCGATTATTTATACGAAAAAGGACTCGACTTATTAGAGAGCGATAATAAAAACCTCATTAGAGATGCTCACCAAATATACAACTACATAGAGTCTATAAATCCAAATTACGAAGATACGCGTGAGCTTATGCAAGAAGCGCATATTCGTGGTACAAAATATGTAATAGTCACTATTGCAAACCAAACCAACCAAGCCATTCCTAGAGATTTAGAAAACGACCTACTTAATTTTGATACTTACGGTTTAAATCAATTTTGGACCATATATCATGCCACTCCAGAACAAGCCAGGTCTTACGATTTAGCCATGCAACTGCAACTACAGCAAATTAATATCTCCCCAGAACAAATTAAAGAGCGTCAAATTCTTAGAGAAAAAAGTATTATAGATGGTAAAAAATATGTTTTAGATAAAAAAGGAAACGTAAAAAAAGATAGTTTAGGTAACGATATAAAAATAGACAACCTTATAAAGGTAAAAGCAAAACTATACGAGTTTAGCCAACAGAAATCATCTCAAATTTTAGGCAATGTAATTTACAAAGACTTGAAAACAAATCAAGTTTTACAATCCTTTCCTGTGGATAGTGGTTTTAGCTTCCAAAATATGTACGGAACATACCGCGGAGATAAACGTGCTTTAACCACAGAAGATTTACAATTTATTAGATCTCGAAAAGTTCCGTTCCCAATAAACGAACAAATGATATTCGACACCGGCGAAGATCTCAAACTGCAACTTAAAAACATTATAACCACTTACAATCCCGAATAAAACAAAAAGCCCTCTAAATTTTAGAGGGCTTTCTTTTTCATTAAAACTGCAAATTAAATACATTTAAAATAGTATTACATCGCCGTTTTTGTATAAGTAAATGTTGTTTTACTCGTTATAGTTTCACCATTTACATCAACGTAATTAATATTTCCTTCAGAATTAAATTCAGTAAAATCATCACTAACTTCTATCTGGCTCACTTGGCTAAAACAATTAGATACCACCGTTAAAACATCAGTATCACTAAGCTTCCAAGTCCCTAAAGTTTCCTGCGAACTATCACAATCATCAGCAGCACCAGCTAAAAAAGAGTAAGCTCTATCCTCCTCAAAACTGTAAACAATGTCCTTCTCACAATCACCATATTGCGAAAATAAATCTGTATTTGGATTATCTTCTCCATCATCAGTTAAGTCAATTTCATCCTCAGCTACAATACCCGTTAATACCCAAGAACCTGTAAAATTCATTTCAAAAGCAGTTAATTCGCCTGTTAAACTATCCGCACAATTTACGCCATCGCTGTCGTCATCATTACAGCTTACAAATAGCAAACTAAAAACCATAAAACTCTTTACCAATAAAATACTTTTTCTCATAATTAATTATTTTTATTTTCAAGATGATAAATACACCTAATGGTTGCGTTACCAAATCACTTTTCTAAACAAAAATAACTTAAAATCAAGATACCAAACTGCATATCAATCAAATAAGCAAAAACAATAAAACTAAAAATGCCCGATATGGATATCGAGCATGTTCTAACCTATAAAAAGCCGTTTAAACAATTAAATAAACGCGCTTAAATCCATATCATTAATTGCGCCATGACTCTCGTGTGCGACAACTACACCATTTCTAATCACTAAAAGCTGTGGCGATTGGTGCATAACCTGAAATTTATAACCAACCTCATTAGAGACATCTCTAAAGTTCAATAGGTCTAAATAATATAAATCTGCATCCTTTTCCGTAAAATCGTAAGCATCCACAAATTGCTTCATCACCATACTACTAATTCCGCAACGTGTAGAATGTTTAAAAATAATTTGAGTTTTACTGCCCGATTTCTCCTTTATTAAATCCAATTGTTGCAAAGCATTCAACGGAATCCAAGGCAACATCTTTTCCTCTTTTGCCTCTCCCGAAGCTCCAAAAATTTTATTAAATAATCCCATCTATTTTTATAATCTATATTTTGGCGTTACCACAAGGGTCGGGCTTTCACTACTCGCTCCCTCCTACCGTCGGGGAGCTCAAACAAGCCGTTCTATCCCTAACGCAAGCATCCGCCAAATTAATGTTAAACCCGAAACTTTTTCAGGTATTGTTTTCAAATTTAAGTACTTTTATAATACTCAAAAATAAAACTTACCAGAAATAAGTCGACCGTTAAATTAAAACCTTACAAACCGACAAAAAGTCATTCAAAACCACAACCAAACCGCCATTTTGTCTTGTAAATCAACTTGGTAGGGAATTTGAAACATACATTCCAAAGTAGAAAACTAATAAGATTTCCTTTTAAAAGGAAACCATAAAACATATTAATTATGAACTTAAACGATTATACAATTAAATCGCAAGAGGCCATACAACAAGCACAACAAATTGCGCAAGGTTTTGGCCAACAGCAAATAGAAAACGAACATATTTTCAAAGGCATTTTTGAAGTCGACGAAAACGTGTTGCCGTTTATCTTAAAGAAATTAAACGTAAACATCTCGATACTAAAACAAGCTTTAGATAAACAAATAGAAAGCTTTCCAAAGGTATCAGGTAGTGAACTTATGTTATCTCGCGAAGCAGGAAAAACCTTAAATGAAGCCTCTATAATTGCGAAAAAACTAAAAGATGATTACGTTTCTATCGAACACCTTATTCTAGCTGTATTTAAATCTAATAGCAAAATAGCACAAATGCTAAAAGACCAAGGTGTAACCGAAAAAGGACTAAAATTAGCTATTGATGAGTTACGCCAAGGTGAAAATGTAACATCACAAAGCCAGGAAGACACTTACAACTCGCTAAACAAATATGCCAAAAACTTAAACCAATTTGCTAAAGATGGCAAATTAGACCCTGTTATTGGTCGTGATGAAGAAATTCGTAGAATTCTACAAATCCTATCACGTCGTACCAAAAACAACCCTATTTTAATTGGAGAGCCTGGCACAGGTAAAACCGCTATTGCAGAAGGTTTAGCACACCGTATTGTAGATGGCGATATTCCTGAAAATTTAAAAAATAAACAAATTTTCGCACTCGATATGGGTGCCCTAATCGCCGGAGCCAAATATAAAGGTGAATTTGAAGAGCGTTTAAAGGCTGTAATCAAAGAAGTAACAACAAGCAACGGAGACATTGTTTTGTTTATAGACGAAATACACACACTAGTAGGCGCAGGTGGCGGACAAGGTGCAATGGATGCGGCTAATATTTTAAAACCCGCATTAGCACGAGGAGAGCTAAGAGCTATTGGAGCAACTACTTTAGATGAGTACCAAAAATATTTTGAAAAAGACAAAGCTTTAGAGCGTCGTTTCCAAAAAGTTATGGTGAACGAGCCAGACACCGAAAGTGCTATCTCAATACTTCGTGGTATTAAGGAAAAATATGAAACTCACCATAAAGTACGAATTAAAGATGAAGCTATTATTGGTGCCGTAGAACTTTCAACACGGTACATTACTAATCGTTTTCTACCGGATAAAGCCATCGATTTAATGGATGAGGCTGCCGCGAAACTACGCATGGAAATAAACTCTAAGCCCGAAGAACTCGATGTTTTAGATCGTAAAATCATGCAACTCGAAATTGAAATTGAAGCTATTAAGCGCGAAAAAGACGAAATAAAATTAAAGTCTCTACGCTCCGATTTAGCAAATATCAAGGAAACCAGAAACGAGCTTAACGCCAAATGGAAAAGTGAAAAAGATGTTGTAGATAATATTCAAAACACAAAACAAGCCATTGAAAATTATAAGCTAGACGCTGAAAAAGCAGAACGTGAAGGTGATTATGGTAAAGTTGCAGAATTGCGTTACGGAAAAATAAAAGAAGCGCAAGAACAACTAGAAGTATTACAAAAACAACTAGATGAAAAATCGGAAACATCACTTATAAAAGAAGAAGTAACTTATGATGATATAGCTGAAGTTGTTGCAAAATGGACAGGAATACCTGTTACCAAGATGCTACAAAGTGAACGTGAAAAACTTTTAAAACTAGAAGATGAGCTACACAAACGTGTGGTTGGACAAGAAGAAGCTATAGAAGCTGTTAGTGATGCTGTACGCCGTAGTCGCGCTGGTTTGCAAAACCCGAAAAAACCAATTGGAACCTTCCTGTTTTTAGGAACTACTGGAGTTGGTAAAACCGAATTAGCAAAAGCACTAGCCGAATATCTGTTTGATGATGAAAGTGCCATGACACGTATAGATATGAGCGAATATCAAGAGCGCCATGCCGTAAGTCGTTTAGTAGGCGCACCTCCGGGATACGTTGGTTATGATGAAGGTGGGCAATTAACAGAAGCCGTGAGACGCAAACCTTACTCTGTAGTACTGCTAGATGAAATAGAAAAAGCGCATCCAGATACGTTTAATATTCTGTTGCAAGTTTTAGATGAAGGTCATTTAACAGATAATAAAGGTAGAATTGCAGATTTTAAAAACACCATTATAATAATGACTTCTAACATGGGAAGCCAGATTATTCAAGATCGTTTTGAAGCAACAAAAGATATCGACTCCGCTATTGAAGCTGCAAAGGTAGATGTACTTGCGTTGTTAAAGCAAACTGTGAGACCTGAGTTTTTAAACCGTATTGACGATACAATAATGTTTACACCATTAAGCAAGGAAAACATTGTTTCCATTGTTGGTCTACAAATAAAAAGTATCACAAAAATGATAGCGCAACAAGGGATTACTTTCGATGCTACTCCAGAAGCTGTAGCTTATTTAGCAGATAAAGGTTATAACCCTGAATATGGAGCAAGACCGGTTAAACGTGTTATTCAGAAAGAAGTACTTAACGCTTTAAGTAAAGAAATTTTAGCAGGAACAGTTACTACCGATAGTATTATTCTGCTCGATGCGTTTAACGATGAGTTGGTTTTTAGAAACGAACACCATTTGGTTACGGAGGAAATTTAATATTTAACAATAAGGATTTAATTAATAGTTAAAAAGCAACACAAATTACAAAGGGTTTGTGTTGCTTTTTTTGTTAACGGAATAATCAAAAACTAATACTAAAAAGAAAACCCTAATACCTTTTTAAGAATTCTCTTTCAAATAAAAACAGACCATTTAAAGCACTTAAAAAATGGTAGTTTATATCGTGAGTCTTGTATAAACAAGGCCTCCCTTAAATAATTTATATTACAAACACCATCATTTTTTAAACTTTTCTACGAAAGTAGGAATAAAGTTACCGTTCGTCTAAAAAGTCAAATTTCACAAAAACAATACTCTGTTAGTTAGTAACTTCGTTTATGAATTGTTCTAAGTCCCCAAATATTAAAAAAATACTTTAGTTCAATTCTTTCCCCTCAAAAATAGCTTAACCTAAAACTCCCTAGAAAAAGATGATTATTTCGGAATACATTGACTATACCCTTTTGTCACCTACAACAACTGAGGCAGAAATTATAGCACTATGTCAAGAAGCCAGAAAAAGCAAACTAAATAGCATTTGCATAAATAGCTGCTACGTAGCCTTAGCTGCAGAATTACTAATAGGAACTAATGTAAAAATATGTTCAACCGTTGGTTTTCCGGCTGGTAGCTCTTCTACAGCTACTAAAATTTTTGAAGCCACAAATGCCATTAAAGAAGGTGCCCGTGAAGTTGATATGGTAATTAACCTTGGCTTATTGAAAAGTAAAAATTACGTTTCGGTAATGAAAGATATTAATGCTGTAAAATCGGCCATCGCCAACACGCCTCTAAAAGTTATCATCGAAATTTCTGAATTAAATAAAAATGAAATTGTTAAAGCATCACAAATTTGTTCAGATGCAAATGCCGATTTTATAACCACTTCTACAGGATTTTCTAAAAGTGGCGCTACGTTTACCGCTGTGAAAATCATTAAAAAAACAGTTAGAGATACCATAAAAATAAAAGCTTCAGGAGGTATTACAAATTTAGAAACCTCTCAAAAATTTATAGATATTGGTGTTAGTCGCGTTGGAGCTTCACCTAACTTAAAACTTAGGAAAGCACTACTAAAACTTAATTAAATAATATCCTGTAACATTAGTTTAAATAAAATGCTTTTCCCAGTGTATTTCTGCGCTAGGTTATTAATTGATGCTTCACTTAACTGAAGCACGCGCGGATAGCCACCTGTTGTTTGGCTATCCCGCATTAAAATAATGAGCTTACCAGAAGGTGTGAGTTGAACGGTTCCCGGAATTACTGGCCCCGTAATAATTTCAGCTAAATTATTATAGAAACTTTCTTGTAATTGGTACCCCATTCTGCTATGGTTATTTGAAATGGTAAATCTCGTTGAGATTAGTTTATTTTTCTCAATATTCGAAAGATTTTCAAACTCAGGACCTTTATATACTTTTAATATTGGTGAATTGAGATAAGATTCGTCATATCTAATTTTAGAATATTTATTTTGACTAGCGAAAGATGATGCTGATATAGTTAATTCATCATTTTTAAACAGCCTACTAGACTTCGTGATGTTTGGATACATACTTTTACTTTTCATAACTGTTTCGGCATTAAACCCACCCCAAACAGCCAAATAGGATCTAAAACCAGATTTAAGTTTACCAAAACTTAGTACATCGCCACTATTTACAGCAATAAGGCTGTTATTATAAATTTCCGTATTGTTTAATTTAGCCGACATATTAGCTCCTGAAAGAGCAATACAAGTATTCACATTAAACTGAAGTGTAGGGCCAAGCATTGTGAGTTCTAAAACAGCTTCATCTTCATTGTTTCCCAGTAAGCTATTTGCAAAAGCGGCTGCTTTTCGATCCATAACACCAGAAACCGGCACACCGTATTGCTGATAACCAAATCGTCCAAAATCTTGAATACTCGAATAAAAACCTATTTCTAAAACCTTAACCATGTATTTCCTCGCTTTCTAATTGATAATTGCCCGCCTCTACTAAAGTTTTAATATTATTATAAACGCTTAATGAAATGGGATAAAACTGAATGCGATCTCCGGCCTTTGCAAAACATGGTTTTTCCTTAGAGATATCGAAAAAATTAACAGGTGAGTTACCTATTATATTCCATCCACCAGGACTCTCATTTGGGTAAACTCCAGTTTGATTTCCACCGATAGCAACAGCTCCCTTTTCAACTTGTAATCTTGGAGTAGATTTACGCGCCATATAAAGCGATTTATTTAGGCCTCCCAAATATAAAAACCCAGGTAAAAAACCAATAAAATAAACAGTATAAATACTTTTAAAATGTTGCTCAATTATTGCTGTTTTAGACTTCTTTTTTTTTACTGAAACAGCTTCCAAATCCACCCCAAAACACACATCATAACACACAGGAATCTTCCACAACATAAAAGTGGTAGAAATAGTATCTAATTTACTTACATAGATTTTATCTATAATAGCGATTTGCTTAGAAAAAGAAAACATGCTATCTACATAAAAAACTATTAATGAGCAGTATGTAGAGTTTATATAAACAATTTCTTTAATACTACAGTTTTCAATTTTAGCCTTAAGTCTTAATACGTCTTGAAGAATGTTTTGGTTAATTTCAGCAGGCCACTCTACCAAAACAGCATGTAAACCTAATGATTTATAACGAAGTTTAAAAGCCATTAATCTTAAATAATTTTAATATGATGACGCTCTAATTTACGTTTTAAATTTTCGATCAAAACCACCACATTTGGTTGATCACCATGAAGACAAAAAGTATCGGCTAAAATCTCAATTTCATCACCCTGAATCGTTTTTACTTTTTGCTCAGAAATCATTTTAAAAACATGATTAAATAAGCTCTCTTTTTCGTGAATTAAAGCGTTATTTTCTTTTCTAGAAACCAAGCTTAAATCATTATTATAATTTCGATCAGCAAACGCCTCATAGACTATTTCAACATTGTTCTCTATAGCCAAATTTGCAATTACAGATTTATACGGCACATAAAGTTTTACGGGCAACATTAACGACTTAATAACCTCAATAATAACCTTTGCTGTTTTAGCATCGGTAGCTGCTAAATTGTATAGCGCTCCATGCAGTTTTACATGATGAAGACGTACATTTTCTAGTTTTAAGACTGATAATAAATCTCTAATTTGATGATTAATGGAAGTATAAAGTGCGACACAAGACATACTCATAACCGCTCTACCAAAGTTTTTTCTATCAGGAAATGATGGGTGCGCACCTATTTTAACGCGATTCTGCTTAGCTAAGCGAACAACACTTTGCATAATCTCTGGAGTTCCTGCATGGCCGCCACAAGCTATATTACACGACGATATATGGGGCATCAATAAGTTTTCATTACCAATCCCCTCGCCTACATCAACATTAATATCTATAGTTTTAATTTCCACCAAACCAAGTTAGCGAATTTAAATTTATTACTGAAAAGAATTTAAGGCATAAATTGCGAAAGACCCTAACCAATGCCCGCCTTCATAGCTATCATCAAAAATACTAGGTAAAGAATAATTTAAATGCTGCACAGCCACCGGTTTCAAATGCACATATTCCGGTAAGCCTTCAGAAATTTTATTTAAACTCCATGCTCGAGAGAAATTTAAACCATCTAAATGCACCAAATGCCCGTCGTTTCTATCAGAAACCTTACCTGTTTCTAAACTGAAATTTTTATTTTTCAATTGAGGTAAAAAAACACCTAACCAAGTTTTATATTCCTCAAGAGGCAACAAACGCTTCATTAAAGCTGCTTCTTCTAGGCAAGGCGATAAAAAATCTGAACCACCAGGCTCCCAAGACATCGGGCAATTTTTATCATTTAAAAAGAAATATTTTGCACGAGTTTCAATCGCTCTTTTGAAAGCCTCATTATTTACCGCCACAGCATAGTCGTAAGCAAAAGACATTCCGAAAGCTGTATTCCCATGTGTTCCCACACGTGTTGGATAATTTAACTTTGGAAGATAAGCGATATACTTTTCAATAATTAAATTAGTTAATGGTTGAAGATTTTCTTCTAATTCTCTCGCCACATCATGATCCCAAGTATGCAACTCTTCTGCCAGTTTTAATAACCATGCCCAACCATATGTCCGCTCAAACGATCTGTTATGTTCTCCTGAAAAGTAATTAACCTCACCTTGAATATTAGCTTTAGATAGATTCTTTAAGAGTCTATCTAACAAATCATTGTGGTTTTTTATATTAGCGTTTGCTTTTAACAAACTCACTAAGCTCCAATGCCCATGCACAGCTGAATGCCAATCGAAACAACCATAAAATGCGGGGTGTAATGTCTCTGGATTTTTTAAATCTTCAGCACTTCCCAAAGTTTGAGATAACTTATTTGGATACTCGACATTAATACAATGAAGAGGTAAAGCTGCCAATTTATTGGCCTGTTCTGAATCTAGTTTAGGAAGCTCCTGATTAGAAATCTGCACTTCATCATGAACCGAAAGTACGTTTTGTTTATTATTAGGTTCTTTACAACTTATAATTAATAAAAGAAAAAGTATAGAAAATCGTAATATCATATTTAAGTGATTTATCGTGGTAAAAATCTATCAAACGATTGCCAATATTTATCCTTATAAATATCAAAAGTAATGGCTAATTTGCTAGCATATTTATTTTGAATATTATAAAAAACCTTTGAAGGCTTTCTAAAGTCTGTACAAGCGAAATACACTTCGCGCATACTGTCTGCGGTTTGCCTTCCAATATTTAGATAACCATCAAAATCTTTCAACTCTCGTAAAACATCATCTTCAATATTACCTAAAAGCTCATACGTGCTTTCATCTGGCATACCATTTTCAGCAATACCTTTATACCCTATTTCGAGCACAGCAATCCATGGATGAGACGCTTTACTATCCCAGTGTAGTAAATCTGTATTTACAACTGCTAAAAGAGGCAAATCAGAAGCCATGGTTGCTTCTAATGCAGCATAACTATCGTCTTCCGTAGAATGTCTCAATCCATCATATTTTTCAATAAATTCCTTTTCACGCCAAATTAAAAAGTCTTTTAATTTTTCTATTGGCACCAAATCAGCTTGAGCATCAGCGGTATTAATAACATTTAAATTATCAATAATAGAGACCGCATTCAATTCTCCTAAAGCATTATCAAGAAAAAGATAAACGCCATTTGTCACATCTACCCGATGTTCTTCCGTAAAATCTTTATGCGTTATTGTTATATCGATTTCATCGGGATAATCTGCCAAGTCGTTAGAGTAAAAATGAAGCGTATCTTTACTAAACTCAAAATGGTCTATCTCAATTTTCGAATCTACAAAGCCAGACTCAGGTTTTAAAGCTGTAATTCTCCACCCCTTAATTTTAGGAGCATCGTTTACCAAATCTTCAACAAAAGCGATATTTCTTAAATCACCATCGGCCGTTAAAATAAGCTCTGCAGTTTGAGTATCAAACATGCCAGCTAAAAACCAATAACCCGTTTTTAATCTCTCTAATTTTTCAGATAAATCATTAAAAAACAAAACATTAACATCACCTTGCTCTCTAATAGCTTTAAAAAACGACTTTTCGTTTTTAACAAACCAATTCCAAAAATCTGCATTAGATTTTATAGGCATTTCTTTCCTTAAAAACTTATTAAAAAAACTCATACCGCACCATTAGGTGATTTCGTTTTAGACGAATAAATAATATTGACTATAAAAAAACAAAGAATTACTAATCTACGCGTTCTATTTTGGCTCCAATAGCTCGTAAACGATCATCTATGTTTTCGTAACCTCGGTCTATTTGTTCAATATTCTGAATAGTAGATGTCCCTTTAGCTGAAAGCGCTGCTATAAGCAAAGATACACCAGCACGAATATCTGGCGAAGTCATCGTTGTTGCTTTTAAAGTAGATTTAAAATCATGACCAATAACTGTGGCTCTGTGCGGATCGCATAAAATAATTTTTGCACCCATATCAATCAATTTATCCACGAAGAACAAACGACTTTCAAACATTTTTTGATGTATTAAAACACTTCCTCTAGCTTGTGTAGCCACAACTAGAATAATACTTAATAAATCGGGTGTAAAACCAGGCCAAGGCGCATCGGAAATAGTTAAAATAGAACCATCTATATAACTTTGAATTTCGTAACCGTTAGTATGTGCAGGAATATGAATATCATCCCCTTGCTTTTCAACGGTAATTCCTAACTTTCTAAAAACGCTAGGTATTACACCTAGATCATTCCAGCTTACATTAGAAATAGTAAGTTCACTTTTCGTCATAGCGGCAAGACCAACCCAACTCCCTATTTCAATCATATCAGGAAGCATACGGTGTTCCGTACCTCCTAAAGCTTCAACACCTTCAATAATAAGCATGTTAGAACCAACACCACTAATTTTGGCGCCCATTCTGTTTAGCATTTTACAAAGCTGTTGCAAATAAGGCTCGCAAGCCGCATTGTAAATTGTAGTTGTTCCTCGGGCTAAAACAGCAGCCATTACAATATTTGCTGTTCCAGTAACCGATGCTTCTTCAAGCAACATATAAGTTCCAGTTAAATACTCGGCTTCTACACCGTAAAACTGATCTTCTTTACTATATTTAAATTTAGCACCTAAATTAATTAAGCCTTCAAAATGCGTATCTAATCTACGACGACCAATTTTATCTCCTCCTGGTTTTGGAATATATCCCTTACCAAAACGAGCTAATAAAGGCCCTACAATCATTATAGATCCTCGTAAACCTCGACCATCTACCTTAAAAGCGTCAGATTCTAGATAATCTAAATCAACTTCGTCCGCTTGAAATGTATAACTTCCTTTATTTATTTTTTCAACCTTAACACCTAGCTTTCTTAACAAGTTTATAAGCTTATTAACATCTATAATGTCTGGAATATTATTTATTGTAACCAGTTCTGGAGTAAGTAGAACGGCACATAGAATTTGTAAAGCTTCGTTTTTTGCTCCTTGAGGTTGGATACTCCCTTTTAATTGGTGTCCTCCTTCAATTTTAAATGTTCCCATGCGTAAAAATTAGTAGCGTTTTCTTTGTCGACCGTTATTATTATTCTTTTTCGGCCCACCTTTTTTGTTGTTATTATTTGCAAACTTAGATTTTGTTCGCATTAAGCTGGTAGAATCTGATAAATCCTCTTTAGAATCACGAAGATCTATTTTACCGTCAGACAACTCATATAAATGACCGTAAATAATAGCATCTTCAACGGTATCTTTATTCCAATTTAAAAAACACTTTTTCATGTGGTTTGCAATGGTATAAAGCAACGCTTCTTTCAATTCACCATCTTCCCATGTATTGGCTACATCGATCATGGTTTTGATATTGTTTCCGTAGAAACGATATTTTGGGAAGTTTTGTGGGTATTTCAAAGGCTCAGGACGCTCTTCGTAAATTTCTTTAGTAGGAATATCGTAAGGAGAGTCGGCATCTAATTCAAAATTAGACATGATAAAAAGCTGATCCCACAATTTATGCTTAAAATCGGGAACATCTCGCAAATGTGGTTGCATATTACCCATTACAGCAATAATACCGTTTGCCAATTTATTGCGCTCCTCTTTTGTTTCTCTTGTTTTAGCGTAATTAATCATTTTCTGCATATGTCTTCCGTACTCCGGAATGATTAAATGCTCACGCTCTGTGTTGTATTCTAAATCGTCTATCAAAATAATGTGTAGAATTTATATTGTTGCATGTAGTTGTTATGCTTGCGCAAAATACAAAAAAAATTGAATAGCACGATTATTATTACCAAATCAATTATTCGGCATACTTATTTATTAACCTAACTAATAGATTATTTAAAAATTCAACATCATACGCTCCAACAGTAGGCTCTAAATGTTCGTTACCAATTCCACTATCGTTTGTTATAAAAACATAGGTTCCGTTGGTAGCAATTGCAAAATAGCGCATTAAAAACTCAGTAGATTTATCGATACCACTGGCTGTTACTGGAATTAATTTTACACCATTTTTTGAGGCCGTAATTAATGATTTCTTAACACTTTGGTTTACTTCTTCAGTTTGATGAGGCGGTGCATCTAAAAGCAAAAAGGCTATTCGGGTTTTAGAATTAGTGCTCCATTGCAAATCGTCTAATGTTTCTGCCAAGGCCGCTTCTACAGCTTCCGGAAAGTCTCCTCCTCCACCTGCGCTCTGCTTATTTATAAAATTGACAGTAGAGGCAATACTCGATGTAAAATCTGAACGTCGGGTAACATATTCGTCTCCTTCATCTCTATAAAACACCGTTGACGTTAAAATTGTAGAATTCTGATTATCTTCTTGAACACGACTAATTACATTGGTTAAGTCGCTTTTTAAAAATTCTAACTCATCGCTCATCGATCCTGTAGCATCCACAATAAATGACACTTCAATTTTATCTTGGGTAGTAATTGTATTTTGAATGTTAAAAACATTTACACCATCATTAAACGGCATAACTGTTTCATCTATAAGTTCTCCATTAATTGCAACATCATAATCAGCAAGGTTTACAGTAGAACTTGCATTTTCACTATTAAACAAGTTTACAAACAAATTGGCTTCACCTAAATTATCAGTTTTAGCCTCGCTGATAACTACATTTTCTTTAAAAAGAGAGAGCGTGACATTATTTAAAGGTTCCGAAGTGTTTTGATCAAAAATTTGAAAAGCAATACGTTTTGAAGTATTAAAACTCCAGTTTTCCTGATGTTCAGTATAATCTTGAGAATTTAGTAAATCGCTCCAAAAATCCCAATGCTCCAAATCGTTCCATTCGCCAGCAGTAATCTGACCTGGATTTTCACCGTTACCCTCATTACCCGATCCCGAAGAACCACCTGAATCTTTTGACGTAGAAGAAAGTGCATCAACTTCATAACTCTCATCACCATCACTCATATTGCTATCGCAACTAAAGAGCATTAAAACAGAACATAAAACTAAAGTAACTTTCTTCATCTTAAATATTTTATTTCAAGATGCATAATTGTGTAAAAGGTTGCTTCAAAACAAAAATAAAGTTTTTAAATTTCGGAGAAGCAAAGTAAAATAAACGACCTCGGCACACTATAAACACCTACAAATAAAAATTCCGTTTTCACGGAAATATAAACTGTAAAACCTAAAGACTTATTACGCCTTCAATTTTTGAAGAAACCTCCTTATACTTATCTATTACAGCCTCAGGTTTGTCCATAACAACATCAATAGAAACACTTGTATATTTTCCGTTTTTAGATTCTTTTGTATTGATTACAGCTCCTAGACCATCAAAAATAGCTTCAATTTTATCTATTTTCTCCTTGTTTGTAAGCACAATAAATTTGTATAAATATTCTGCAGGCCAAACGTCTGTATCGTATAATTGTTCTTTTAATTTGTCGTAAAATTCTTCTGAATTTGGAGGTGTACTCATTATATATTTATTTGGCTGCAAATATACAGTTTAGTTTCCATTTTTTTTATAGATTATAAATTCCGATTTTTACACAAAAATAAAGCAGCATTGAACACTAAGAAGATTGTTATTACGGGCGGTCCAGGAACTGGAAAATCAACTTTAATTAATGAGTTAATAAAAAGAGGCTATACTTGTTTAGAAGAAATTTCGCGACAAGTAATTTTAGATGCAAAAAAAGAAGGCATCGATCAGCTTTTTTTAACCAACCCACTCATGTTTAGCGAACTTCTTTTAAAAGGTCGACAAAAACAATTTGTAGATGCCGAATTATTTGAAAATGATATTGTGTTTTTCGACCGTGGCTTGCCAGATGTTTTAGCTTATATGGATTTTATTGGTGACAAATGTCCAAAAGATTTTATTAAAACTTGCAACCAATCTAAATACCACACCGTTTTTATTTTAAAACCTTGGGAAGCTATTTACACTAGTGATAATGAGCGCTACGAAACCTTTGATCAAGCTTTAGAAATTCACGATCACTTAGTAAAAACTTACGAGAATTACAATTACAACTTAATTGATGTACCTTTTGATACTGTTGAAAATAGAACCGATTTTATTTTAAATAATTTAAAGATGTAAGCGCCCATAATGGAACATCCTATTAATATATTGGAGCGTTATTGGAAATTTACCGAATTCCGACCTAACCAAGAAGCGATTATCAACTCCGTTTTGGCTGGAGAGGACACCTTTGCGCTTTTACCAACTGGTGGCGGAAAATCGTTATGCTTCCAAATTCCTGCACTAGTAAAGAAAGGGATATGTATTGTTGTTTCGCCACTTATTGCTTTAATGAAAGACCAAGTGCAATCCTTGAACAACAAAGGAATTAAGGCTATGGCGCTTACAAGCGGTATTTCATATAAAGAATTAGATACGCTTTTAGACAATTGCGTTTACGGAAATTATAAATTCTTATACCTATCGCCAGAGCGACTTCAACAAGAATTGGTGCAAGATCGTATTAGGTTAATGAATGTTAATTTAATAGCCATAGACGAGGCACATTGTATTTCTCAATGGGGCAGCGACTTTAGACCAGCTTATAATAATATTGCACTTTTAAGACAGTTACAACCTACCGTAAATGCCATTGCACTAACAGCATCGGCCAAACCAGAGGTTATAGATGATATTGTAAAACAACTCGATTTTATTAATCCTAAAATATTTAAGCAGTCTTTTTTAAGATCCAATTTGGCTTATTTAGTTTACAATGAAAATGATAAGTATTACAGGATACAGACCATATTAAAAAAATATAAACAGTCTTCCATTATTTATGTTAGAAATAGAAAACTAACTATTGAACTTAGTGCTTTTTTAGAATCGAAAAACATATCTGCCACCTTTTATCACGGTGGTTTAAATAATAGCGAGAAGAATAAAAACATGGATGCCTGGATAAATAACCAAAAACAGGTTATGGTGGCTACAAATGCTTTTGGAATGGGGATTGATAAACCCGATGTAAAAACCGTGATACATATTAGTCTACCAGAAAGTATAGAAAGTTACTTTCAAGAAGCCGGACGGGTTGGACGAAATGGTGATAAGGCTTTTGCTGTGATTTTGAAAAACAAAAGTGACGAAGCTAGTATTAAAAAACAGTTTTTAGGATCGTTGGCTAGTGTCGATTTTGTAAAGCAAGTGTATCGAAAACTATGTAATTATTTTCAGGTGCCTTATGGTGAAGGTGAATATTTAACTTTTGAGTTCGATTTTAATACCTTTTGCAAAACGTACAAGTTTAGCCCAAGCTCGTGCTACAACGCTTTATTGATTTTAGACAGAAATAGTATTATTACGCTTTCTAAACAATTTAAAAACAAGGTAACCGTACAGTTCATTATTTCTAACGCTGCATTATTTAATTATTTAGATACGCATACAGAATTTAGTATTATTGTAAAATCTATTTTACGCATGTATGGTGGCGTTTTTGAACAAGTTACAAAAATTGCGTTGGCTAAAATTACGGAGAAGTCTTCTATAAGTGAAGCTAAAATTGTAAATGCTTTACAACAACTAGAACACGATGGCATCATAACCTTAAAACTCTCTAAAACCGATGCGGAAGTTACTTTTATTCAGCCTCGAGAAGATGATAAAACCATTAATAGAATTGCTAAAATTATAGAACAGCAAAATAATTTAAAACAAAGGCAAGTAAAAGCCATGCTCGATTATGTTGAAAATGATACGGTTTGTAAAAGCATGCAACTCCTCGCCTACTTTGGAGAAACAGAAATAAGTCCGTGTGGTGTTTGTTCGGTTTGCACTCAAACTAAAAAAGTTAAGACTTCATCAAATGATATTACAATAATAAAAAAGCAAGTTATTGAGCTTTTAGAAAATGGAGATCAATCTTCCAGACAAATTTCTTCAGTATTAAACACTTCCGAAGAAAATATTAAAAAGGTTTTAAAACTACTTTTAGAACATCAAATAGTAACCGTAACAACAAAGAACACATATAAGTTAAGCCATCTATAATTAATAGCAACTATTACATTAAATTCTGAAGCTTCAACTTCATGCATATATTAATATGCTATATAAATACAAAACGATGTATCATAGACGCTAAAACGAATTACAAGCAAATTGGTGAAAAAATAAGATTAAAAATGAAAGATTTAAGAATAGTATTTATGGGAACGCCAGATTTTGCCGTTACCATTTTAAAAACACTTGTAGAAAACAAAAAAAATATTGTTGGGGTAATTACGGCTCCAGATAAACCTGCTGGACGCGGCCGTAAGATAAACGAAAGCGCTGTAAAAGTATATGCAAAAACGGCCGGATTAAATATTTTACAACCTACCAATTTAAAAGATGAAGCGTTTTTAGAAGAATTAAAAGCCTTAAATGCTAATCTTCAAATTGTAGTTGCCTTTAGAATGCTACCTAAAGCAGTTTGGCAAATGCCAGAATATGGTACATTTAACTTGCATGCCTCGTTATTACCAAATTATCGTGGAGCAGCCCCAATTAATTGGGCTATTATAAATGGAGAAACAAAAACAGGAGTTTCAACCTTCTTTATTGATGAAAAAATTGATACTGGCGCCATGATTCTTCAGGAAGAAATAAACATTGACGCTGAAGAAAATGTAGGAAGTCTGCACGACAAACTCATGCATTTAGGAAGCGATCTCGTTTTAAAAACGGTAAACCTTGTTAAAGAAGGCCCGGTTATAACTGTTCCACAACAAGACACAGCCGATATAAAAACGGCGTATAAGCTTAATAAAGATAATTGTAAAATAGATTGGAATGCTTCAATTGATGATATACATAACAAAATACGAGGCTTAAGTCCGTATCCAGCGGCTTGGTGCACGCTTATAAACGGCGACGACAGCTTAGATATTAAAATTTACAGTGCAAAAAAAGAAATAATTACGCATAGTGATTTGATTGGAAACATCATTTCCACTAAAAAAGAGTTAAAAGTCGCAGTAACTAATGGTTACATCTTGATAGACGATATTAAGCTCCCTGGGAAACGAACTATGGATGTAAAATCACTTTTAAATGGCTACCATTTTGAAAGCGATGCCAAAATGCTGTAAAGCCTTATTCCTGCTGTTGTTATTAAAAATATGTTAAATCAACGTGTCTTTATTAACAAATGCCATAAGTTATTAACAAAACCACGGATTTCCCTTGCTATTACTTGTGTTATTGAGTAATCCGTATAAATTTGTATAGGATATAACAAAATGTTTAACCAATTTATTAATAATTAAATTTTATATTATGAACAAGACAGATTTAATCGATGCTATGGCAGAACACGCAGGAATTACTAAGGCTGCTGCTAAAAAAGCTTTAGAATGTGCAATTATTGAAATCGAAGGTGCTTTACAAAAAGGTAACAGAGTTTCTTTAGTAGGTTTTGGTTCTTGGTCAGTTTCTAAAAGAGCTGCAAGAGAAGGAAGAAACCCTCAAACAGGTGATACTATCCAAATTAAAGCAAAAAACGTTGTTAAGTTTAAAGCTGGTGCAGATTTATCAAATGCAGTAAACTAATTATTTGCTTCATAAATATTCAGAAAAGCCTTCAAAATTTGAAGGCTTTTTTTGTATATATGTATTAAAGACTTGCTTTTTTAATAAATTAATATTAGATTTAATTACTAATTCCTGATAATATGGTGACTACACAACCAAAAAAAGGTGATTTATTAATAGCAGAACCAGCTATTATTGGAGACGTTTCATTTAATCGCTCTATTGTTTTATTAGCCGATCATACTGTTGAAGGTTCTATTGGTTTTATTTTAAACAAACCTTTGGAATACACTATAAACGACTTAATACCAGAGCTTGATGCTTCGTTTAAAGTTTATAATGGTGGTCCTGTTGAGCAAGACAATCTTTATTTTATTCATAAAATACCAGAACTTATACCAAATAGTATTGAAATATCTTTAGGTATTTATTGGGGTGGAGATTTTAATGAAGTAGCAGAACTTATCGCTAATAAAACCATTAACGAAAACGACATAAAGTTCTTTTTAGGCTATTCTGGATGGGATACTAACCAATTATCCAATGAACTCAAAGCTAATTCTTGGGTTGTTACCGAAAATATCTATAAAAAAGATGTTATAGAAAAAAGTTATAAATCTTTCTGGAAAGAAAAAATGTTAGAATTTGGTGGAGAATATAGTATTTGGTCTAACGCTCCGGAAAATCCGAGTTATAACTAAATTAACTCACCCTTATTTTTATATTTAATTTTTGAATTAAATGTTGTGATACTTCTGACTTAAAAGTCTTTTTCCTGTATTTACTTACCGCCTGAATACCAACAATAACATTGGTAATAAAAATTTCGTCTGCTTTCTGAAGTTCAAATGGTGAAATTGCTTCTTCTACCAATTCATATTCTGGTAAGCTTTTTATAATTTCTATCATTTGCTTTCGCATAACACCTTTTAAACACCCGTTTTCTATTGGTGGTGTTTTTATTGTATTTCCTTTTACAACAAACACATTACCGTTTAAAGCTTCAATAACTTGCTTTTCTGTATTTAATATTAAACAGTTATCTAACTTGTTCTCTTTGGCATAAATGCTACCAACTATATTTAAAGCCTTATTGTTTGTTTTTAAGCTCGATAACAAACTTGGTGATACATAGTAATCTTTAAATAAATCGACCTCGTAGAGGGTGTCTTTCACAATATAAAAATCGGTATCAATAGGTTTTACAGCAATTAGAAAACTAATATCGTTGGTTTCGGGTAAATAAAAGCCTCCTTCATTTCTAAAAACAGTTAATTTTACTCTAGAAGATGCGTTTGCTAAATTGTTTTCCGTTAAGGTTTTTAGTATTTGCTCTTCTAAATATTCCATGGTAAAATTCATAGGAATCTCCATGCGCATAATTCGCATTGAGGCCATAAGTCTAAAATAATGATCTTCCCAAAACAATAATTTACCATAAGAGGCTTTTATTGTTTCAAATAAAGCATCACCATATGCAAAACCCCTATTATTAATTGATAAAAGCGTATTATCTTCTAAAATATTCTCGTTAAAATTTACCATAAAAAAAGTCCCGTTTTCATTAATTGTAAAAACGGGACAAATATAATTGAATATTATGTTTTTTATATTACGCTGAGCCTAATACTTGCTTTAAACTTGATATTTGATTGGTCCAAAGCATTTTAGATTCGTCTACTTCATCTTCTTCTGCATAATCCGTAACCATTAAAGACACATCCTTTGTTATTTCATCTACCTGAATTCTAATTTCAAAATAATAAGAATCGCCTTCTTCTTCATCTTCCAACCATCTAAACTTAACGCGTTCTCCACTTTTTTTATTTAATAGTTTTGCTTTTTCTTCGCTACCATCCCATATAAATGTAAACAACTCTCCTCTTGAATTTACGTTGTCTGAAAACCACTCAGACAACCCAGAAGGTGTTGATATATACTGATATAAAAGTTGTGGTGATGCTTGTATAGGAAACTCTATATTATATTTTACTTTCTCGTCCATATATGATTTAATCTTTATGTTGACCAATATATACATTAATTAAGAAGTACCACAGAAATTTTAATAATATTTTTAGCAACTAATGTTTGTGTAATCTAATTATGTTTTTATCTTTGCACCCGCGGAAACGCATATGGCGAGGTAGCTCAGCTGGTTAGAGCGTCGGATTCATAACTCGGAGGTCATGGGATCGTGCCCCATTCTCGCTACAACATTTAATCGATTCAAAACAAACGGTTTAGTTCACTCTAAACCGTTTTTTTATGCTTAATATAAACGAATTCATTACATTTAAAGAGAGGGGATTCTCAAGAAAATCGAGATCTTGTCTCACTATACAAAATAACCTTAATCCTCTCTTTTTGTTCTTTCTGTTTATATACTTAAATTTAATATCTTTAATCAATAATCAAACTTAAGTTATACATAAACGTTGTAAGCAATTTAAGAAAACAAGAAAATTTGGTAACATCTTCAGACAAAGAATACAAATTAGCCAAACTCATTAAACAAGGAATAAAGGAAATTGATTCGGACTTTGTTCAACTTGCTCAATGGATTTCAAAAAAATATGAGGTTAATGTTTTGAACATAACTCACAAGATAATGAATCACGACAACCGAATTAGAATCGGAATCGTGGTGGAATTTAAAGCAGACGAAAACAAATTCAAGGAAAGTGATGAAAGATGGGCAAATTACAATGAAAAGATTCAGAATGAAATTGCGGAAAAATATCTGAATATTTGCAAAATTCTTGAACTTTCGGATGGAAAAAGCTTACTTGGAATAACAAAAAAAAAGAAACCAAAATTGAATGATATTTTTGTATCAACTTCAGCATTTGAACCAATAGCAAAAGAAGAGGCAAATGGCTTGATTCCAAAAGTAAGATTTGATGAATTATTGATTGAACTGAAAAATAAAAAAGTTTGGACTTTATCCAGATGTTTTGGAAGTACGACTTTGTTTGTTTTAAAAGATGAGCAAAAGTCGGAAATAGGCAAATCGGATTTTCTTAAAGAACTTGAAAATAGATATTTCGAGTTACTAAAAGAATATGACGAATTTAATTATTGGAAAAGAGATAAATTTAAAATTGGAATTGATTCAAAACAGAATTTTGACGAAAACTATGAAAGTAGTTGGTTCTATTATTATAGATAAAAAAACTGCTTACAACATCGTGTATAATTAATTGCTTTGGTCGTTACCTACTTGGAAAATTCCTTCGGAATTTTCTCGCGTTCGTTTTTGTTTACTAAATTAGTTGCTGGAACACGCAACTAACCATACACAAAACCGTTAGCAATAATTAAAACCAAAAATGAGAATAAAATTGATATCAGTCTTTCTATTAGTAGCAAGCTGTTCTCCAAGATTTAAGGTAGTTTTAGAAAACAAAGAAAATACCCCCTTAAAAGAAAATAAAGAAATTCTAGTTTTAAGTGAAGAGTCGGACATTGACCTTAGCAAAGCTGTTTTCATTGGCGAAATTTCAGGACCATTTGAAAAATCAATTTCTTCTCCAAATAAAATAATGCAAGGGTGTGGATATTCGGAAACAATAAGTGAATTTAAAAAAAAGGCAAAAGAAATAGGTGCGAATATTATAAAGATATATGATTTAAAAAAACCAAGTTCTCTTAATAATTGCTACAAAATAAAGGCTAAACTGTTTAGAAACTTGGATACAAATTTAACAGAAAGCATCCAAAGTTATAATAATTCAAGAAACATTTCCAAATTAGACAAAAGTGTCGATTATGCAATAATAAATTTCTATAGACCTAAAATTGCGGTTGGCTCAGTTGTAAAATACGACATCTATATGGATGATAAAACACTCATTACAAATATGTCCAACGGACAAAAAATATCATACAAAATATCTGATTTTAGAGACCATATTTTTTCAGCAAAAACTAAGGACAACCCTAAAAAAGAGATTTCAATAAATATTCAAAAAGGACAAGAATATTATGTAAGATGTGGAATAGATATAGGTAAAAAACATGGAAATCCGCAATTTTCGATTTTAGATAATACGATTGGGTTTTCTGAATTTAGCGATATGAAATAAAATAACTATTGCTAACACCGTATAAAAAAAATTGCTAGTTTTAGCTAAACCAAAGTTAGTTGCTTGTTTGCTAGCTTCTGATTTTCCTTCGGAAAATCCTCGCACACAAATCCGCAACTATCCAAGAACTGTGTTAAAAACCTATAAAAAAGCAGTTAATTTTTAAACAATATTCTTCTATTACGTTTTTATCCTAGAATAAAAACATATTGAAATAAATAATTTTATAACTAGGGTTTACCTTACTAA
>NZ_JBISHH010000007.1:0-340786 GCF_045066735.1 Algibacter sp. Ld11
AGCCGATATTTCATCAAACGATACGTTAAGTGATGGTAGCCCAGTAGATACGACACCAGGAACAGGTAATGCCGTAATCAGTCTAGATCCAACGGATTCAGATGGCGATGGCGATCCATTAACGTTAATTGTACCAGGAGAGGGAACTTGGACTTACGATCCAGCAACGGATGATTTAACATTCACACCAGAAGCAGGATTCACGAATGATCCAACAGCAATAGAATATACCTTAACCGAAACACAAACTGGTTTAAGTGATACCGCAACTGTAACAGTAGATTACGTTATCGAATCACCAACAGCCGAGAATGATGAGAGCTTAGCAAATGTAGCAGGCGCAGTAACTATCGATCCATTAGTAGCTAATGGCGGCGGCGTAGATGCCGATCCAGATGGAGAATTAGACCCAACAACGGTAAGTTTAGTAGCACCAACAAATGCCACAAGTATTGTAACCGATGCCAATGGCGATGTTACTAGTTTTGCAGTACCAAACGAAGGAACATGGAGTGTAGATGAAACTACAGGCGCAATCACATTCACACCGTTATCAACGTTTACAGACGATCCAACGGTTATCAGTTATAATGTAGAAGATAATGATGGTAATGTATCTAATGATGCCACGGTAACGATTACTTATATTGTTGTAACGACGGATGCAATCAATGACGTTAATAATACATTTAAAGACGTAGCAGTAAATGGAAATGTGATTACTAATGATATCGATGCTGAAGGCGATACGCAAACAGTATCAGATTATAGTCCGTTAAGTACGGAAGGTGGAACTGTAGTTATGAGTCCAAATGGTGATTATGTTTACACACCAGCTGAAGGGTTTACCGGAACAGATACCTTCACTTACACTGTATGTGATGATGGTTTCCCACAAGCTTGTGATACGGCTACGGTGACTATTAAAGTTTTGGCCGATCCAAATACAGCGGAGAACGAAATAATTGCTAATAGTGATACTGCTACAACGGAAGCAGGAAGTCCTGTAGATGTTGTTGTTTTAGCAAATGACGTTGATCCAGAAGGTGATCCATTAAGTATAACTCCAGGATCGATTACCGACCCAGTAAACGGAACGATAGTAGAAAATACAGATGGAACTATTACTTATATACCAGATGCCGGTTTTGTAGGTGAAGATACATTCACATACGAGGTTTGTGATACAGGTAGCCCACAAGCTTGTGATACAGCTACGGTAACTGTAACTGTGGATCCATCAAACGGAACAGATAATGATACCTATGCAAATGATGATGCTTATAATGGTAACCCAAATATGGACATCGCAGGTAGCGTATTAGATAATGATACCGATCCAGAAGGAGATACACCAACGGTGAACACAATACCAGTTACTGGTGTTGATAATGGTACATTAGTATTAAATTCTGATGGTACGTTTGTTTACACTCCAAATCCAGACTTTAGCGGAACAGATAGTTTTGTATATGAAGTTTGTGATAGTGGAGTACCGGAAGCTTGTGATCAATCAACTGTTTATATTACAGTAAACCCTATTGTTTATCCAATGATTGAGTTATTGAAAACTGCAATTGTAGATAGAGGAACAGATGGACTTATCAATGAAGGTGACATTATTACTTATACATTTACTGTTGAAAATGTAGGAGATGTTACTGTGAGTGATATTACAATTACTGATAATATGTTGGGTGTATCTAACTTAGCGGTAATTTCAGGAACGCTAGATCCTACAGAAACAGGAACAGTTGAGTTCGATTATTCTATAACTGCTGCAGATATTGTAGCAGGAAGAATTGAAAATACAGCAACTGCAAATGGAACAGATCCATATGGAGATTTAGTAAGCGATATATCAGATGATCCTAATGATACAGATACAACAGATATAGAAGGTGATGGTGAAGCAGATGCTCCAACAGTCACATTGTTAAAAAGTCCTTATTTAGAATTAACTAAGGATGGAGTATATGCCGATGCAGATGGAGATAATGTTGTAGAAGTAGGAGAAATTATTACCTATACATTTACTGTTAGAAACACAGGAAATATAGATGTAACAGGATTAACTGTTGATGATGCAAAATTAGGAGTTACAGGTTTACCTGTTTCACCAGCAGATTTAACACCTGGATCTATAGGAACTGTAACTTATGAATATGCCCTTACTCAAGCAGATTTAGATGCGGGAGTTGTATACAACGTAGCAGTAGCAAATGGAACAACAAGTGAAGGTCCTGTTAGCGATGAGTCGGAAGATCCAACACCAGTTGGTCCGTCGCATCCAGCATACGATCCTACATGTCCAGACTGTACAGTAACACCATTAACAAGTCCACAAATGGAATTGAGAAAAACCGCAACTATTGATATAGGTAGAGATGGGGTTGTAGAAGAAGGTGATACCATTACTTATACATTCACAGTAGTGAATACTGGAAATGCAATCATAGAAGGAATTACAGTTACAGATACTATGCTAGGAGTAATAGATCAACCAATAGTGTCACCATTATTAATTCCTGGTCAAGTAGGCGTTTATACATTTGATTACAAAATTACTGATGCAGATATTGCAGCAGGAAGTATTGTAAACACAGCAACAGCGAATGGATTGGATCCTTACGGAAACCCAGTAAGCGATATATCAGATGATCCTAACGATACAGATACAACAGATGTTGATGGCGATGGAGAACCAGATGGTCCAACAGTAACAGTATTACCAATTCCAATGGCAGATATTGTAACTGTAAAAGACGATGGTGAAGTTACTTATATAGCAGGTACAGACGTAGTTTATACAATTACTGTAACTAATAATGGCCCAAGTGATGCCGCTAATGTAATAGTTAGCGATCCATTACCAGTAGGTATCATTGATGCCGTATGGGTTGGCGATAACGGAACAAGTGGAACGGGTGCATTGACTGATACAATAGATTTATTTTTAGATGGAGATTCAGTGACTTATACAGTAACACTAAGTGTACCATTTGAGTTTACGGGAGATTTAATCAATGCAGTAACTGTAACAAGCGACACTATGGACCCTGATCCAACTTGTGCAGATTGTATAGATGTAAATACACTTGAGCCTGCATCCGATATTGGTGTAACAAAAGAGGCAAGTGTAGAATCTGCTCTTGTAAATGATGAAGTGACTTTCACAATCACTGCTCAAAACTTTGGTCCTCAAGATGGAACTAACATTGTAATTGAAGATATATTACCTAGTGGTTACGAATATATTTCTCACTTAACAACATCCGGAGTTTATGATGAAACCTCTGGTATATGGTCAATAGATGCTTTAGAGTATAATGGTGTAGAATTATTAGAAATCACGGTTAGAGTCTTAAACGCTACAGATTATACAAACGTAGCTTCAGTGTTAAGTGTCGATCAGGTAGATCTATATAATGATAATGATACAGATGAAGTTACTTTAGGAGTTGTGCTTTCAACAACATGTATAGAAGTATATAGTACATTCACTCCGCATAATGTTGATGGAATAAATGATTATTTCACTATTGATTGTATTGAGAACTATCCAAAAAACACCTTAAAAATTTATAACAGATGGGGGTATGAAGTGTATACTGCCAGCGGATATAATAACACTTGGGATGGTGTGTCAAACGGACCTAGAACAGTAAATGAAGAAGATAAAGTACCAGTAGGAACTTATTACTACGTTTTAGATTTAGGACAAGGAGATGAGCCAAGAATAGGATGGTTATATGTAAACTAATACGAGCTGAATACGTAAATTATAAAAAAATAAAAATGGAAATACAACGTAATATATTAAAACTCTTAGTTCTGTTTTGCTTCTTCTCCTTTATAGTAGAAGAAGTGGAAGCACAGCAAGACCCGCAGTATACGCAATACATGTACAATACCATGAGTGTAAATGCAGCTTATGCTGGTACGGGTGGAGATTTTACTGCCACAGGGTTATATCGGACACAATGGGTAGGTGTCGATGGAGCTCCCAAAACAATAACATTTGGGTTGGAAACTCAGGCAGGTGAACGTGTAGGTTTAGGTCTAAATATTATTCAAGATGAATTAGGCCCATCTAACGAAGTTTATTTAGATGGTAATTTTTCATACACCATACCAGTTGGTTTAGAAACTAATTTATCATTTGGTATTAAAGCTGGTGTTAGATTTTTAGATGTCGATTTTTCTAAAGGAACGGCTGAGCAAATGAATGATCCTAATTTGGAAAATATAGATTCGAAATTTTTACCCTCTATAGGTGGTGGTATTTTTTATCATCATGATACAAAATGGTATTTAGGTCTTTCCGTTCCTAATATTATTAGCTCACAGCATTATGATGAGTTTATCCAAAGTGTTGCAGAAGAGCGCTTGCATGTATTTTTAATTGGTGGATATATATTCGATTTAAGTGAAAATTTAAAATTCAAACCAGCCTTTTTAGGAAAAGGTGTTTCTGGTGCTCCAATATCTGTAGATCTTTCTGCTAACTTTTTGTTTAATGAAAAGTTGACTTTAGGTTTGGCATACCGATGGAATGGATCTGTTAGTGGTTTAGCTGGCTTTCAAATATCTCCCGAGTTATTTGTTGGATATGCTTATGATTATGCAACAACTCCAATAAATGAATATACAAGCGGATCGCACGAAATTATGTTAAGATTCAATATCTTAAGACAAGGAAAAATTAAATCTCCAAGATTCTTCTAAAAAATATATTATGAATAAAATTAAGATACTATTAATTATAGGTTTTTGCTTTACTTTTTCCGGCATGTCTGGTCAAAGTAAAATTGTAGCAGAGCGTTATTTTAATGAATATGCCTATGTTAAATCTGCCCAATTATATGGTGATATAGTAAAAAAAGGTGACTCTTCACAAGTTACGCTGCAGCGCTTAGCAGATTCTTATTACAACAACGCAGATGTAACGGAAGCCCAAGTTTGGTACGAGCTACTATTTGATAAGTATAAAGTACAGTTAGATAGCGAATACTATTATAAATATGGATTAACGCTTAATGCTTTAGGAGAAAAGGATTTAGCTAAAGAAATGTTTGCTCAATATGCCGTTTTGGAGAAAGATGATGTTAGAGCAAAACAGGTATTATTAGGATTAGTAGAAGATGAGAGTAATATTACCTATAACAACATCACGAACTTAGATATAAATACGAGCTATTCCGATTTTAATGGTTTTGTGAATGATAGTTTACTTTTCATTTTTTCAACTCAACCATTTTCAGGGAAAAGTCAAAAAATATATAAGTGGAACCGTCAGCCTTTTTTAAATGTTTATAAAGGTAGTGTTGGAGAAGATGCACAATTAGGTGAGTTGGATTATCTAAATGGTGATGTGAATACAAAATATCATGAGGCGACCTTAGTGATAAGTAAAGATGGAAATACCATGTATTTTACTAGAGATAATTATCATGGTAAAAAATTGAGAAAAGCAAAAGATAAAACTACAAACTTAAAATTATATAGAGCCGACTTAGAAAATGGCAAATGGGTTAATGAAAAAGAATTACCTTTTAACAGTGACGAGTATTCTGTTGGGCATCCTACATTAAGTTTAGATGAAAAGGAGCTGTATTTTGTATCTGATATGCCTGGAGCAATTGGTGGAACTGACCTTTTTAAAGTAGCTTTAGATATAGATAAAAACCTTTATGGAACACCAAAGAATTTGGGTCCTCAAATAAATACGGAAGGCATGGAAATGTTTCCGTTTATAAGCCAAGATAATACATTGTATTTTTCTTCGAACGGACGTTTTGGTTTTGGGCTTTTAGATATTTATAAAACCGATTTAAGTAATAAAGAAGAAACGAATGTATATAATTTAGGAGCATCTATTAATAGTAATATGGACGATTTTGCCTTTACTTTAAAAGATGAAAATTCTGGTTATTTCTCATCAAATAGAGTAACAGGTAAAGGTGATGATGATGTTTATAGTTTTAGTTCTTCGTCTCCATGTTTACAGACCATAGTAGGCGTTGTTACGGATAGTTTAAGTAAGTCAATTTTACCAGAAGCAACAGTTAAGTTAATCGATAAAAGCGGTAAGGTTTTAAAAGAAGTGTTAAGTGATGCTGAAGGAAATTACACTTTTACAAAAGTGGCTTGCGATAATGAGTATACCATAATCGGGTCTAAATTAGATTATGTTTCGGATCAAGAAAGTGTTATCACCAATTTAGAACGAGGTAAGGTAAATCAGGCCGATTTAGTACTGAAAGCATTAATTGTTGGAAATGAAATTATTATTAATCCAATTTTCTTTGATTTTGATAAATACATTGTTAGAGATGATGCCGAATATGAATTAGAGAAAATTGTTACGGTGATGAATAATCATCCTGATATGGTTATTAAAATAGAGTCGCATACAGATAGTCGCGGATCTAAAGGTTATAACAGGGAATTATCAGATAAAAGAGCTAAGTTCACACAATACTACTTATTTACTAGAGGTATTTCTAAATTTAGAATACAAAGCGCAATAGGTTATGGTGAAGATCAATTATTAAACAACTGTGATGATGCAAATACAAATAATTGTACAGAAGAAGAGCACCAACGTAATCGTCGATCAAAGTTTATTATTGTTAGTGGAGGAACCAATGTAAAAGCAACCGATCCAACCGTTGCACCATTACATAAAGTAGATAAAAAGCCAGGTAGAAATTAAGTTTAATTTATTATTTCGCCCAGCCAAACGAGCTATATTTCTTTTAGAAATGTAGCTCGTTTTTGTTTTTGACATTAATATATTTTCTGAAGTTTTACTGTGTTAAATATAGGTTAAATCGCATGGTGTAAGTAAATTACGATATTATTTAGTAAAATCTTTTTATAATTAAAAAAAAACGTTTAACTTTTCTCCTTGTATAAATTAGCGAGCATTGTATGGCGATCAGTTTTTCACGACATAAATTATTCGAGAATATTTTTAATTATGCCATGGGTGGTCTGGCCATTGTTGGTATGCGTGGCGAGTGGATAAAAGTTAATGATAGTATCGTTAAATATCTAGGCTATCCAAAGGAAGAGCTTTACGAAAAGACATTTCAGGATATTACACATAAAGACGATCTTAATAAAGATTTGGGAGCCATGCGGGCTTTACTGCGTGGCGATATTTCTAATTATACAATAGAGAAGCGTTACTTTCATAAAAACGGATCTATAGTTTGGGTAAGACTATCTGTATCTTTAGTTAGAGATGATGCTGGTAATCCAGAATATTTTATTTCTGAAATACACGATATATCTCAGCAAAAATTGGATCGTGAGGAGTTAAAAGTGTTATTAGATTTAAGTAAAGAACAGAACAATAGATTGTCTAATTTCGCCGATATAGTGACGCATAACTTAAGAACACATTCTTCGAATTTAGAAACGCTCGTTGGGTTTATTTCTGAGGAGGAAGCCACCTCTAAAGCTTATAAAAGCGAGAATTTTGAATTTTTAAAGAAATCTATTCAAAATTTAAATGATACTGTATCTCACTTAAGTGAAGTTGCTAAAATAAAGTCAATGAATAAGGAGGAAGTACAGTCTTTAAACCTCCACGAGTACTGCAATAGAGCTATTTATAATGTAAGTGGGTTGGCTAAAAATATAAAATGTAAAATAGAGAATAATGTAGATCCTAAACATTCGGTATTAGCTATTCCTGCTTTTTTAGATAGTATAATTTTGAATTTTTTAACCAACGCTTTAAAGTATAGTGCCAAAGATAGAATTGCTGAAGTATTTTTGCTAAGTGAAATAAATGATGATTTTGTTGTAATTACTTTTAGGGATAATGGTTTAGGAATTGACATGGACACCCACGGAGATCAAATTTTTAAAATGTATAAAACATTTCATAAGCATAAAGACGCGCGAGGTGTTGGCTTATTTATAACCAAAAACCACATAGAATCCCTGGGAGGAAAGATTGAAGTGAAAAGTGAATTAGGCAAAGGAACGGAGTTTACAGTATCTCTTAAGAAAGCTGTTTAATAAGGTTTTTTCTAGCTTAAAGTAATATTAAAAGCTAGAGTAGCATAAATAAAAAAGCGAGCCATATGGCTCGCTTTTTTATTTATGCTCTTAGTGGTTGATTGGTGATTAAATCTACATATAGATTAACCTTATCCTTTAAATCTTTTCTTAATGTTATAAAATCTAAGAAACCATGTTCTAGTAAAAATTCTGAAGTTTGAAAACCTTCTGGCAATTCTTTACCAGTAGTATCTCTAACAATTCTAGGTCCTGCAAAACCAATTAACGCACCAGGCTCGGCTATATTAATATCACCTAGCATAGCGAAAGATGCTGTTGTACCTCCCGTAGTTGGGTCTGTACATAGAGATATGTATGGCAAACCTGCATCAGCTAATTGCGCAAGCTTAACAGATGTTTTTGCTAATTGCATTAATGACAATGCAGCTTCCATCATTCTAGCTCCTCCAGATTTAGAAATAACCATTAATGGTAATTTGTTTTTTAAGGCGTAATCGGCTGCACGTGCAATTTTTTCACCTACAACACTACCCATAGAGCCTCCAATAAAAGCGAAATCCATACAAGCTACTACTAAATCTTTTCCTTTAGATTTACCTACAGCACAACGTACGGCATCTTTTAGTTTGGTTTTTTCTTGAGCGGCTTTTAAGCGGTCAGGATATTTTTTTGTATCCTCGAATTTTAATGGATCTTTAGAGTCTAGGTTTTTATCTAGTTCTTTAAAATTGTTATCATCAAAAAGGATTTCAAAATATTCTTTACTTCCTATTCTAACGTGATATCCATCTTCTGGACTTACGTAAAAGTTTTTTTCTAATTCTTCGGCATCTACAATTTTACCTGTTGGAGATTTATACCACAGTCCTTTTGGAGTGTCTTTTTTCTCTTCCGTAGTAGTTGTAATACCTTTTGTTTTTCTTTTAAACCAAGACATAGTTATGTGTGTTTTAAAGTTTAAAGCTTTAATATTAAGCCGTTAACTGCGTTAAGGATTGATGCGGCATCCTTTTTGTTTTTGGTTAAAATGCGTAGTGATTTTAACTAAAAGCACAAAGATACAGCGGAAAGCCTGACGGCAAAATTAAACCTTTTTTTAATTTTGCGGTAACGCCTAAGTGAATTTATTGGTTTTTATCCTTTAATTTTCTGATTTAGAGTATAATATACAAAAAAGGCTCCGCTTTATGCAGAGCCTAATTATATTATATAAAAACATCTATAGTTATAGCGTGTTCACGTTGTTTAAATCTTCAAAAGCTTTCTTTAAACGAGCTACAAAGGTTTTTTCACCTTCACGTAACCAAACTCTTGGATCGTAATATTTCTTGTTTGGCGAATCAGATCCATCAGGGTTTCCTATTTGCGCTTTTAAATATTCAGATTTTTCACCCATATAGTTACGAATACCTTCCATGAATGCATATTGTAAATCTGTATCAATGTTCATTTTAATTACACCGTAGCTAATACCTTCTCTAATTTCTTCTACTGTAGATCCAGATCCACCGTGGAATACAAAATCGATATGATTTTCTTCAACACCATATTTTTTTGTGATAAACTCTTGAGAATTTTTAAGGATTTTCGGAGTTAATTTAACGTTACCTGGCTTGTAAACACCGTGTACATTTCCAAAAGCTGCTGCAATTGTAAATTGTGGACTTACTTTACTTAATTCTTCGTAAGCGTAAGCTACTTCTTCTGGTTGTGTGTATAATTTAGAATCGTCTACATCAGAGTTGTCTACACCATCTTCTTCACCACCTGTAATACCTAATTCTATTTCTAAAGTCATGCCCATTTTAGACATTCTTTCTAAATACGTTTTACATATTTCAATGTTTTCTTCGATTGGTTCTTCAGAAAGGTCAATCATATGTGAACTGAATAATGATTTTCCAGTTTCTTTGAAGTGTACTTCACTAGCATCTAATAAACCGTCGATCCAAGGTAATAATTTCTTAGCACAGTGATCGGTATGTAAAATTACTGGAACACCGTAAGCTTCAGCTAAAGTGTGTACATGTTTTGCACCTGCAACAGCTCCTGCTATAGCAGCTTTTTGACCATCGTTGCTTAAACCTTTTCCAGCGTTAAATTGCGCACCACCATTAGAAAATTGAATAATCACTGGAGCATTTAATTCTGCTGCAGTTTCTAAAACACCATTAATAGTGTCCGATCCAATAACATTTACTGCAGGTAAAGCATAACCGTTTGCTTTTGCATGGTTAAAAATTGCTTGTACTTCTAGGCCTGTAGCTACACCTGGTTTTATATTGTGTCCCATTTTAATTTATTTATTATTAATTACTAAGTTACCAAAAGTAATCATTTTTTAAATAAAAAACTTGGGTTTTTAGAATTGAAAGTGCTAAAATAACACTAAAACGTTATAGTGAAATAGTAAACTAAAATTAGGTCTAAAAAGGATAGTTTATACCAATATTATATACGGCATTGGTGAAATTATATTCGTTAAACCAACGGTTTTGTGTTTCGTTAGCAGGGTTGTAGGTTTTGAAACCTACATCGAACCTAAAAACAAAAAAGCTAAAGTCGTAACGTAAACCTGCACCCGAACCTACTGCAATATTTTTTAAGGAACTAAAATTATCGAAGGTGGCTCCTTCGGTTTCAACATCGTCAAAAACATTCCAAATGTTACCTGCATCAACAAAAAAGGCACCATTTAAGTTTCCAAATAAATTAAAACGGTGTTCAAGGTTTACGGCCAATTTTAGGTTAGCTTCGTTAAATTCGTTTGTGGTTTGTGAACTTCCTGGGCCTAAACTATAAGCTGTCCAGGCTCTATTGTCGTTTGGTCCTCCTGCAAAGAAACTTTTAGAGAATGGTATACTAGAGGAATTTCCATATGGAACCGCAATACCCAAAAAGCTTCGCATTGCAAGTACGTTTTTGTCTCCTAAATCCCAGTGTTTTGTATAATCGAACTCTGTTTTTACGTATTGAGAAAAGGCAACGCCTAAAAGTTCATATCTGTCTTGAGAGTCTTTCTTAAGGCCAATAAAATCAGATGCACTTGCCAATAAGTTACCGGCTAGTTCAATTTTAAATTTAAAAATTGAAAAGTTTTCATCAAAAATATTAGTTCTACCATCTTTTGTGAAACTGAAACTTGACGATAGTATTAAGTTGTTTTCTGTTAAACGTGTTTTACGCTCGTCTATAGCTTGTATGGTTGATACTTGGTCGGTAGATAGTTCGGAAGGTGTAATGTCTCCCAAAGCATAAGCTATAAACTCATCGGCCTGATTATTTGGGTTATCGGAATTGGGAATATTTAATTCGTCATCTGGGCCAACATAACCAACATCCTGGGCAATATTATTTAGCGTGTTAAAAGATGTTGTATAAACTCTAAAATAATTTTTTATGTTTAGATTATTGATATATTGAATATTGAAAATGTCTAGCCTATTCGTTACATTATTATTAGGGTGCCAGTTGTAATTAAAAGCGCCGCTAAAGGTTTCTTTGTCTAACCCAATATTAGTTTGGCTAGTGGATGATAGGCTAATGTTGGTACTTGGAGACATGTATTTCGGAATAATACGCTCAGTATAAAATGGAGAAAACAACCTAGGAATGGTTAATTTTAAATCGATACCATATTCGTTAATATCAAAAAAAGGATCGTCTATATTATTTTTATCTTTAGAAGAACCAATAGAAGCTATTCCAGATATTTGAAAGGTTTCCGCACCTCTAAATATATTCCTTATCTGCAAACTAGGACTTAATGAAAAACCAAAGTTTTGAATATTACTTTGAGAAATATCTGCACTAAAACCAAAATTAAACTTTTTCAATGGTGTAAGCCTAATGGTGTCGGTTAAGGTATTGTCTTCATGTTCGTAATACTCAATGTTGGGGTATTTAAAGGTTTTTAACTCATTAAGATGTCTATAAGTTCTGGTTCTATCCAGATCTTTAAAAATAGTACCAGCATTCGTGAACATGGCATCGGTAAGTGCTCGTGGTCTATATTTTATTTTATCATAAGCGTAAATATTATAACCGTTATATTTTATCGAATCTAGAAATGGTTTACCTCTGTTCTCAAAAGAATAATCGGTAATTATATTTACATCTCTAATGGTATATATTTTGAAAGGAACACGAGCTACAGAATCTTGATTTCTAATGGCTCGGTTTAAGATGTTAATGCCAACATTCATTTTTTTATTTGTACCAATGGTGTCAATGTCCATGGTAATATAATCTTGCGAGAAGTGGTAAACACCCGAATTCCTAATTATGGTAGCGAGGCGCTCACGTTCTTTTTCAAAATTAACTGTTTTATACTGTTCGCTGCTTTTTATTAACGCATCCTTTTTTATTTTTTGATAGATAGTATCAATAATAGGCGATTTTATATTCTCGGTAATCGTATCGATTAAAAAAGGTTTACCTGTTTCAACTTTATACTCAACCTTAGCACGTTTATCGTCGGTTTTAGTAATCTTGTAATCGGTTTTCACATCGAGCCAACCATTATTGATATAGTAGCTGTTAAGTCGTGTAGTAGATTTTTGTGTTTTTAATTCGTTAACTAACACGGGTGCTTCACCTGTTTTCTTTAGCCACGCATTAAAATCTCTTTTAGACTCAAGATATTTATCCAATTGTTTTTTTGAAAGAAAATTTTCGAGATGCTTTTTTTTATTGGGTCTCTTATTGAGGTTAGCGTTTATAATAGAATCGATATTAGGTCGTGCTAAATTATAAATATGCAATCGCAAAGGTGTCCCTAAAAACGGAATTTTAGTATTCGGTTTTTGGTAAAGCAAATTGTTTAAGGTTTCGTTGCTTTCCTTTTTACCATTAATAAGAATGGTGTTTTCAGAAAGTACATGCTCATCATTAGAGACACGCTTTAAGCTATTGCATGCAGTAATACATACAAAGCCGCCTAGTAAAATTAATATGGTTTTGAATTGAAGTTTCAAATGTACTAGTCCTTAGTTTTGGTTAAATTTGTTTTTAATTTGTTTCAATTTAATAAAATGCTGAAAATATGCGTTACGCGTTCAAAAATACTGTTTTTTCAACTGAAAAATTAATGTCTAGGCTATTGTTACTAATATTTTCTTTTTCTTTATCAAAAAATTATAATAGGCATGCTTAGTAAAAGCCAGATAAAATTAATAACGAGTTTAAAGCAAAAAAAATATAGACAAGACCTTGGTTTTTTTGTTGTTGAAGGTGTTAAAACAATAAAAGAATTATTAGAGTCTAATTTAAAGCTTTACGCATTATATACGACAGAATCGTTCAATATTGATGCCAAAGATGAAGTTTTAATTTCTGAAACCGATTTAAAGCGTATTAGTTTCCTAAAAACGCCTAATACAGCTTTAGCAGTCTTTAAAATCCCTGAACAAACCCCTGTTGAAACCAAAGGACTTATTGTAGCTTTAGATGATGTTCGCGACCCGGGAAACTTAGGAACAATAATTAGACTTTGCGACTGGTTTGGTATAAAACAATTGGTTTGTAGTAAAGCTACCGTAGATTGTTTTAACCCAAAAGTGATACAAGCTACTATGGGCTCAATTACAAGAGTAAATATTAGTTATGTGGATTTAGAAACTTTTTTAAAAGACACTGATGTCCCTGTTTTTGGTGCTTTTATGGATGGCGAAAATGTTTATAAAAAGCAATTACCACAACATGGCGTTTTAGTAATGGGTAATGAGGCTAATGGTGTATCGAAAGCCGTAGAGGCTTTAATTACTGAAAAAATTAGTATCCCAAGATTTGGCGATTTACAAGCTACAGAGAGTTTGAATGTGGCTACAGCAACCGCAATTTTAATAAGTGAATTTAGACGTGGTTAGTTTTTAGCAAATCGTTAAAACATTTTGTTTGCTTTTTTTTTAACTCGTAACTTTCTAAATTCAGTCAGAATTTTTTCTTTTTCTATTTTGGTTAAACCAAAATCTGGTAATTTTTCAGGTATTGGAATTTCGTGGTCAATCAATAAAACGTTTTGCACAATATATTCGCCAATGTTTACATTCATTACACACCGGGATTGATTGTCTATAATGTAGGCTGTGTCATTAATTGCTCTTAATATTAATTCAGTTTTTTGTGCAAACTCTTTTTTTCTTAAAAGACCTTCGTAAGCGATTGCTTTTACTATTCCGTTTGGATATTTCGTCAGTTTAAGAAGTTCGGATTCCGTTGCGTTTTTCCTTACCCACCTACTTGTAGTACCATTTAATTCGGAAACTTTTATAGAATCTTTTATTTTATTTCTTATGCCATCTAAACTATAATTATTATTCGTTTCAGATGTTGTAAATATAGCGGCAGTAATTCCAAATCCGAATATTGTCAGAATTAGGAATATAATCAAAAACCGATTTCGTTTGCTGTTATCTTTGGGTTTTGTCATATTGTTGCCAGCAATAGAATATACTCAATCCGTCGTCCTATTGAAAAGTGAAATTAATAAAAACACCACGGCTTTTCATGCTGTTTATATTGCTAGTCCATGGACTTTCTGGATCCTCATCTCTTACCAACTCATCATTTAAACCAAATACACCACGTATAGATGGCGTAAATTTAAAGTTATAAAGGTAAAAATCGATACCGAAACCCAACTCGTAAAATACCGAGTTTTTAGTTGTACGGAACTGTCCGTTTTTATTATCGTTGGGGTTATCTTGGTTGCTTGAGAGGTTTAAAGCTGTCGAGAATCCGCCAACAACAAATGGTTTAAAATTGTTAATACGTTTGGTAGAAACCTTTAAAAGTAATGGGATGTGAATATAGGTCGATTTTACTTCGCGAATTAAATCGATAGCCCGAGGTTCTTCATCCAAAAAATAAGTTGAACTGTAATTTAATTCTCTAGTAGTAATTAATAAACCTGGTTCAATACGTAAATCTATAAACTTGTTAATTCTTAAGTTTCCTATTAAACCAACATTAAAACCGGTAGTGCTTTTTACATAAACATCTTGTAAATCTTGGTTGTAATCAAAGTTGAAATCGTAGTTATTAAAACCTAAAAAATAACCCCAACGTAATAGTTTGTATTCCGTAGAGCCGCGTCCTTGGTTGGCATCGTAGGTTATCTTTTCTTTTTTGAAAAGCTGTGCACTCGATGTTTGGATTACAAATAAAAATGCTAATAATGCAAAAACCTGCTTCATATTATTACTTACTCGATTTATAAATTGTGGCCACACCTAAAGTTTGTGGCAAATCTTCAACATCTATAAACCCAATTTTACGCAAAATATTGTTCAAAGCTTCTCCATAAGGAAAAACAGATGCCGATTCGCATAAATATTTATACGCACTTCTATCTTTAGAAAACATTTTTCCGATAAGCGGTAAAATGTTTTTAGTGTAAAAATTATAACCTTGTTTATAAGGTGTTTTGTCTGGCATAGAGGTTTCTAAAATAACAAAGGTACCTTTAGGTTTTAAAACTCTATAGATTTCTTTTAAACCATTTTCAAGCGATTCAAAATTACGAACTCCAAATGCTACAGTTATGGCATCAAAACTATTATCTTCAAAAGGCATATTTTCACTATCGCCCAAAATCATTTCAATTTTAGAATCTAAAGCCTTTTTAGTCACTTTGGTTTTTCCAATTTCAAGCATGCCGCTACTAATATCAAAACCAACAATTCTGCTAGCATTGGTTTCTGCTAAATTAATAGCTAAATCTCCCGTACCTGTAGCAACATCTAAAATACTGTCTGGGTTACTGTCTTTAACTATTTTAACAACTTTTTTACGCCATTTAATATCAATTCCAAAAGAAATTACACGGTTTAAGCCGTCGTAATCTCCAGAAATGGTATCAAACATTTGGGTAACTTGTTCTTTTTTACCTAAATCGCTGTCTTTGTATGGTTTAATTTTCGACAAATCTTTATTTTTTTGGCAAACCTACATAATTTATTTCTACTTTATAATGTGTACTCAAAAGTGAAAAGAAGGTTATACTGTTTTACAGTGTCAAATTTATTAAATTTATAGGTATAATTAAGCTACATTTAGGTTTATAATGCAGATTTTAAATAGGTTTGTATTCTGTTATAAAGTTTCATTTTAAATAACTAATATTAATTTTGCACTATCTTTGCACCACTTTATCATGAAGAATTACAAATGAAAATAATTATAGCAGGAGCTGGCGAAGTTGGATTTCATCTAGCAAAACTCCTATCATACGAGTCTCAAGAAATTACTTTAATCGATACCCAAAAGGATAGTTTGGCCTACGCAGACACACATTTGGATATTAGAGTTATTAAAGGAGACGCTACTTCTATTGCTATTCTAAAAGAAGCTAGAGTAGAGGCGAGCGATTTATTAATAGCGGTAACAGCAAGCGAGACTACTAATATTACTATTTGTGTTTTGGCTAAGCAGTTAGGTTCTAAACGTACTATTGCAAGAATTACAAATACGGAGTTTATACACCATAAGGACGAAGTTGGGTTTACCAAATTTGGTATCGATGAATTAATTTCTCCTGAAGCATTAGCGGCTTCAGAAATTGAATTATCTCTTAAACAATCGTCTTTTAATGATACTTACGAGTTTGAAAGTGGAGCATTAACCATGATTGGTTTAACCTTAAGAAGCTCTGCATCTTTTGTTGGTAAAACAGTAAAAGAAGCAGCTAGAATATTTCCAGAACTTCACTTTGTGCCTATTGCCATTCAGCGTTTTGGTACACAATTCACTATTATTCCACGCGGAGATACCAAATTTAAACGTGGCGATCATGTGGTTTTTATAACCTCTAAAGGAGGAAACGAAGAATTATGTAGACTTACGGGGAAACCGAATAGGGTTATTAAAAATGTAATGATTTTAGGCGGAAGTCAAATCGGTTTTAAAACGGCGAGATCACTTTCCGAAAAAGGCTTTAATGTGAAGCTTTTAGAAGAAAATAAGGAACGTGCATTTGATATTGCCGACGAGTTACCAAATGTTTTAGTATTGCATAGTGATGGTCGAAAAGTAGATTTGTTAGAAGAGGAAAATATTAGTGATATGGATGCTTTTATTGCTGTTGGGAAAAACTCTGAAACTAATATCATGACTTGTTTAGTAGCTAAATCTAAAGGTGTTAAAAAAACGGTTGCGTTAGTAGAGAATATGGATTATTTTGAGCTATCGCACTCCATTGGTATAGAAACCTTAATTAACAAAAAATTACTAGCGGCTAATAATATTTTTAGATACATTAGAAAAGGCGAAGTGGTTGCCATGACGAAGCTTAGTAACATGAACGCAGAGCTTCTTGAGTTTGAAGTAAAGCCTACATCGGCCATTTGTAATAAAGTCATTAAAAACGTAGATTTTCCTCGTTCTGCCATTATTGGAGGTGTTATACGCGACGGTTTGGGAGTAATAGCTTTAGGCGATTTTAAAATTCAAGCAGGCGATCGTGTAGTAGTTTGCAGTTTACTTCAATCAATAAAAGGCGTAGAAAAATTATTTCGTTAAAAAGTGTAATAGCTGCTAAGGTTTAGTATTACATAATCAACATAAATTTCCAAATGAAATTAAATTACAAAATCATTTTTCATTTCTTAGGTCTGTTACTTTTGTTTAACGGTGGCTTCATGCTACTGTCTGCATTAGTAAGTCTACTTTATAAAGACGGTGTAACTTTTGAACTGTTTTTAGCAGGTATAGCAACTTTAATTGTTGGCGTTGTTGCTATGGTTTTAACCAAAAACCATAACAAAGAAATGAACAAGCGGGAAGGTTATATAGTAGTAACTTTTGGCTGGGTAATTATGTCGCTTTGTGGTGCTTTACCTTATGTTTTTACAGGAGCAATACCAAGTTTTACCGATGCGTTTTTTGAAACTATGTCTGGTTATACAACCACGGGAGCATCTATTTTAAATGATATTGAAGCCGTACCAAAAGGTGTGCTGTTTTGGAGAAGTCTAACGCACTGGATTGGTGGTATGGGTATTATTGTACTCGCCATTGCTATTCTGCCATTACTAGGTATTGGTGGTATGCAACTTTTTGCAGCCGAAGCACCTGGCCCAAGTGCCGATAAGTTACACCCCAGAATTACAGATACAGCAAAGCGACTTTGGCTTATTTATTTTGGTTACACAGCAGCCGAAACATTACTGTTAAACTTAGCAGGAATGTCGTTTTTTGATGCTATAAATCACGCCATGTGTACCTTGTCTACAGGAGGGTTTTCAACTAAAAATGCAAGTGTGGCTTATTGGAATGATCAGCCTATAATACAATACATTATTATTCTATTCATGTTCTTGGCAGGTGTAAACTTTGTATTGAGTTACTTTGCATTTAAAGGAAAAGTACAGAAAATTATAGCCGATGAAGAGTTTAAACTCTACAGTAAATTTATTATCATATTTACTTTAATAGCGGCACTTATTATATATTTTCAAGCCGATCCTTCAATCTCTACTATAGAACATCCCATGGTGTGGGGAAAAGCAGAAAGTGCTTTTAGGCATGCGCTTTTTCAAGTACTGTCTGTAATAACAACTACAGGTTTTGTTTCGGCAGATTACACACTGTGGTCGCCATTTTTAGTGGTGTTTTTCTTCGGTCTCATGTTCCTTGGTGGATCTGCAGGAAGTACTTCTGGAGGTGTAAAAGTAGTACGCCATTTAATACTAATAAAAAACGGATTTTTAGAGTTTAAGCGCACCTTGCATCCAAATGCCATTCTACCGGTTCGTTATAATAAACGTGCCGTTTCTGGAGACATTGTGTTTAATGTTCTAGGCTTTTTTATTCTCTATATGTTGTCCTTTATTATTGGAGCGCTCGTGTTTTCTATGTTTGGTATTCAGTTCGACGCGGCAATCGGTCTGGCTGCATCTAGCCTCGGAAATGTTGGTCCTGCACTGGGCGATTTTGGACCGGTGAATAACTATTCGGCATTACCGCCATTAGCAAAATGGTGGTCGGCATTTTTAATGCTTATTGGGCGTTTAGAACTTTTTACGGTGCTTATTTTATTCACGCCATTTTTCTGGAGAAATAGATAAATAAAGTGTTTTTTTAAATAATTTTGGCGTTACCCGAAAAGGGTCGGGCTTTCACTACTCAATCTTTTTGCTATTAGTTTTCGTGAATTTCTAATAACCAAAATCAATTAAAGTAAGGTATGGTTTATTGCTGAGGTCTTTCTGCTACAAAAAGGATTTCAAACATGCCGTTCAATCCCTAACGCAATACTTGTTAATGTATTTTTTATCGCGTAATTTTTTAAAATCTTTTAATGAGAAACAAATTTTAAACCCACTATAGAAATAATTAACGTTGAAATAAAAAAGAGCCTCCAAAAAGTAGCGGGCTCTTTAAAAATAAAAATTCCAACCAAAACGGTTCCAACAGCTCCAATTCCAGTCCAAACAGCATAAGCCGTGCCTATTGGGAGCTCTTGAGTTGCTTTTACTAACAGAAGCATACTACACGTTAAGCACACAAGAAATGCCATATACCAATAAGTTGTCTCTATTCCAGATGCTTCTTTGGCCTTACCTAAACATGCCGCAAAGGCTACTTCAAAAAGTCCAGCAATAATTAATAAAATCCAATTCATTTTTGTGTGTATTGAAAAAAGTACTTTACGAAAGTATTGTTTTTTATTTAAAGTTTTGTGCCTGTCAAAGGTGTTATTTAAGTAAATACCTCAATAAAATAATCAAACAATTTTCCTTAACAACACTTCAACAATTCATCTCAAAAAAGTATCTTTGAAACATTCAAAATCAGCACATGAACGTACATTTTATAGCCATTGGCGGCTCGGCCATGCACAATTTAGCCTTAGCGCTTCATAACAAAGGATACAAAGTAACAGGTAGCGACGATACTATTTTTGAACCTTCTAAATCTAGATTGCAAGCAAAAGGTTTGTTGCCAGAAGCTTTTGGTTGGTTTCCAGAAAAAATATCATCACAATTAGATGCAATCGTTTTAGGAATGCACGCTAAAGCCGACAACCCTGAGTTGCTTAAAGCTCAAGAATTAGGCTTAAAAATTTATAGTTATCCAGAGTTTTTGTACGAGCAATCTAAACATAAAACTCGTGTAGTTATTGGTGGAAGCCATGGTAAAACAACTATTACTTCTATGATTTTGCATGTTATGCATTATCATGATCGGGACGTAGATTATATGGTTGGTGCCCAATTGGAAGGTTTTGATGTTATGGTAAAACTTACGGAAGATAATGACTTTATAGTTTTAGAAGGTGACGAGTATTTAAGTTCACCCATAGATAGACGACCAAAATTTCATTTGTATAAACCTAATATTGCTTTGTTAAGTGGTATTGCCTGGGATCATATTAATGTGTTTCCTACTTACGAAAATTATGTAGAACAATTCAGTATTTTTATAGATTCTATTGTTAGTGGTGGAAGCATAAATTATAATGAAGAAGATCCAGAAGTAAAACGTGTTGTAGAAGCTAGCGAAAATACAATTAGAAAAATAGCTTACCAAACACCAGAATACACAGTAGAAGATGGTGAAACGTTTTTAGAAACACCAGAAGGGGCTTTACCAATAGAGGTTTTTGGAAAACATAACCTGAATAACTTGGCAGGTGCCAAATGGATTTGCCAACACATGGGTATTGATGAAGATGATTTTTACGAAGCTATAGCAACTTTCAAAGGAGCCAGTAAGCGTTTAGAAAAAATAGCCGAAAGTAAAACTAGTGTTGCGTTTAAAGATTTTGCACATTCGCCTAGTAAAGTAGAAGCAACAACAAACGCAGTAAAAGAGCAATATGCTAATCGTACGGTAGTGGCTTGTTTAGAATTACATACCTATAGTAGTTTAAATGCTGAGTTTTTAAAAGAATATAAAGGGGCTCTAGATGCGGCCGATGTTGCCGTAGTGTTTTATTCACCGCATGCTGTAGAGATTAAAAAACTGGCAGCAGTAACCCATGAACAAATAGCAACAGCTTTTGAGCGAGACGATTTGATTATTTACACCAACCCAGATGATTTTAAAACCTTTTTATTCAAACAAAATTTTGATAATAAAGCGTTGCTTTTAATGAGTTCTGGTAATTATGGCGGTTTGGATTTTGAAGAATTAAAAAATTTAATAGAATAATTCTGTAGTTAGAATATCGTTTTTAATAAAAAAAGACACTGTCTGTTTATAGCTAAACGGGCAGTGTCTTTTTTTACACAGTGACTAACCTTGTAATTATAATTACGATTAAAATGCTTTGGGAGCTGCAATTTAAGATTAAGTGTTGTGTTTTGTTAGAGTGCATCTACGCTTTCTGTAAATCAAGGGATTATGCTTTTATGTTAGAAGAAAGTTTTTTTTAAGATGAAAACTTCGATGAAATATTAGTTTTTAGTGTTTTCAAGACTCAAGAGAAATAATTGTTAAAAAAAAGTTTTGTATTACAAAATTTAGGATTAATTTAAAGGCTATCTTTTTCTTTTATAAAAGAAATTTTGTTCGTTTGGTTTTATTTTTAATAACTATATATGAAGGTTAATCAGATTTCTTTGAGTGAAAATAATTGGAAACAAGGCTTAGATTCAATAGTTATAAATCCAAATTTGATTATGCTTTTTGTTTCACCAGACTTTGGAATAATCGATGAGGTTTTATCTAGAATAAATCGAGTTTTTCCTAAAGCAACAATATTTGGATGCTCTACAGCAGGAGAAATTTCAGATGTAGCGGTAAAAGACAAAACCATTTCCTTAACGGCTATTCAATTCGATAACACCTGCTTAAAACTAGTTGCGGTAGAATTAAACGAGACCGTAGATAGCGGTAAGGCTGGTGAACGTATTGGTAACATGCTATACATGGATAGTTTAAAGCATGTAATGATTTTAAGTGATGGATTAAATATTAATGGTGCCGATTTAGTTCTAGGATTAAAATATACGCTACCAAACATTAGTGTTACTGGTGGTTTGGCTGCAGATGGCGAAGATTTTCAGAAAACGTTTGTTATTAGAAATAATGAGAGGTTAGAAAATGTAGTTTTAGGTTTAGGTTTTTATGGAGATAATTTACGCGTAAGTTATAGTTCAAAAGGTGGATGGGATGGTTTTGGTATAGAGCGTTTGGTTACAAAATCAAACAAAAATATATTGTACGAACTAGACGGAAAGCCAGTGTTAAAACTTTATAAAGAGCTATTAGGGGAAGATGCTCAAAAATTACCGAGTTCAGGTCTTTTATTTCCTGTAAGTATTAGACCTGATAAATATGCTAGAGCTGTTGTTCGTGGTCTTTCAGGTATAAATGAAGCGGAGCAAAGTTTAATTTTTGGAGCCAATATTGAAGAAGGAAGTTATTTGCGCCTTATGAAAGGCAATATTGATAGATTGATTGTAGGAGCAGAGGAATCGGCTATTTCAGTTAGTCAAGATTTAAAAGAAACATTAGAATTGGTTATTTTAATTAGTTGCGTAGGGCGCCGTTTGGTTTTAAAGCAATTAGTTGAAGAAGAAATTGATGCAGTACGAGGTGTAATAGGTAGTGAACCGAAAATAACAGGTTTTTATTCCTATGGAGAAATAGCACCTTTGGATGAATCGTTGTGCGAACTCCATCATCAAACCATGACCATTACAACACTGTCTGAATGCTGAAAAACGATTACCATAGATTATTAAAGCGACAGCTTTTAAAAGCTGGTTTAAGCGAAACGGATAGCCCCGAGTTTGCTGGTTTTATAAAATCGGTTAACGACGCATACAATAGTTTTGATAAAGATGTTTATCACCTAGAAAATGTTCTTGAACTTAGCTCTAAAGAACTTTTTGCTTTAAATGAAGAATTAACTAAAAACTACGATAACACTAAGTCTAAACTAGAGCATATTGTAGGCCATATTGGAGGTGTCATTTTTGAAACCGATTTAGAAGGTAACTTTACTTATCTAAACCCTGCATGGGAAAAATATATTGGGGTTTCCGTAAAAGATACTTTAGGAAGAAATTATAAAGAGTTTATTCCAAAGAAAAATGTAGAGGAAAATAAGAAACAGTACAATTTCTTTAATAAAAAGAAAACAGTATTTGTGTTCAAGTTTAAAAAAGGTTCTCATGTTATGTGGTTTGAATTAAAAGCGCAGCTTTTTAAAAATACAGATAATGAAGCCTATGGTTTTATTGGTACCATAACCGATATTACTAATTTTAAAGAAATAGAACTAGCGTTGCATAAGGCTAGCATTTCTAAAGATGAATTTCTATCAACTATGTCGCACGAAATTAGAACGCCATTAAACGCTGTTACAGGGCTGTCTAATATTTTACTTATGGAAGATTATTTGCCAGAACAAGTAGATACGCTAAAAGCTTTAAAATATTCTAGTGAGCATTTACTTGGGTTAATAAATGATTTATTAGATTTTAATAAAATTAAATCGGGCAAGCTTGATGTTATCGAGAAAGAATTTTGCTTAACCTCATTTTTAGACCATATTAGAGATCAATTTACCTTACAAGCCGTTAAGAAAGATGTTCGATTTAAATTAGTTGAAGAAAATGATTTACCAGAAAGTATCATTGGTGATAAACTAGTACTTAGCCAAATAATACAAAACTTATTGAGCAATTCATTCAAATTTACAGAAAAAGGATGTATTACACTTAGTGTAAAAAATCGTGGTATTCTTGGTGATAGAGCAACATTGAGGTTTAAAGTTATAGATACCGGTATTGGAATATCAAAAAACAGGCAAGAAACTATTTTTGAAAGTTTTGTTCAAGCGAGCTCAGAAACAGCTATAAAATATGGAGGTACTGGCTTAGGGCTTTCAATTTGTAGGCGGTTGTTGAGGTTTAAAAATAGCGATTTACATGTGGTTAGTAAATTGGGTAAAGGGTCTACCTTTTTCTTTACGTTAGATTTTAAAATAAATAGTACAAGTGAGGTATTAACGAGTAAAAATGCATATTTAAAATCTTCTTATAAACCTTTGGATATTAATGTTTTGGTTGCCGAGGATAATAAAATGAATGTTCTTATTTTAAAGAAGTTTTTTTCGAAGTGGAGTGTAACTTTCACGGTGGTCGAAAATGGGGAAGAAGCACTTAAGCATTTTGAAAAAGAAGTATGTGAGTTCGATTTAGTTTTAATGGATTTGCAGATGCCAGTAGTTAATGGTTATCAAGCTACAAAAAGAATTCGAAAGTTGGCTGACCCCAAAAAGGCTAATATTCCTATCGTAGCTTTAACAGCATTGGCACAAATTGATGTTAAAGAAAAAACAGAATTGCATAAAATGAATGGTTTTATGGGAAAGCCATTTGAGCCAAATAAATTATATACGCTTTTAGAGGCTTATAGTCATTCTTCTTAAATTAAATTGAAGTCCAAAACTATTTAATAACATTAGATTTTTTGAAATTCCAAAAAGGAAGTATTAAAAAAATATGTAGATTTATCGAATGGAGAATAAACAAAAAGCATTTTCTATTAAAAACTGGAGTCAGGACGATCGGCCACGCGAAAAACTATTATACAAAGGTAAAGCAGCGCTAAGCGATGCAGAATTGGTGGCTATTTTAATTGGTTCTGGTAATCGTGAAGAAAGTGCTGTAGCTTTATGTAAACGAATTTTATCGAGTACAGATAATAATTTGAGTGCCTTAGGGAAAATGTCCATCAAGCAACTTACAGACTTTAAGGGTATAGGTGAAGCTAAAGCTATAACTATTATTGCTGCACTAGAATTAGGTAGAAGGCGCCGTGGAGAAGAAGCGCTCGAGAAAAAGAAAATTACATCGAGTAAATCGGTTTTCGAGCTTATGCAGCCTATAATTGGTGAGTTAGAGCATGAGGAGTTCTGGATTATTTATTTAAATAATTCTAATAAAGTTATTCATAAAAATCAATTAAGTAAAGGCGGCATTACAGGTACTTTGGTCGATGTGAGGTTAGTGCTTAAAAATGCATTAGAAGTTGGAGCATTAGGCTTAATTTTGGCGCATAATCATCCTTCAGGAACTTTAAGGCCTAGTGAAGCAGATAAAAATATTACCCAAAAATTAAAAACGGCAGCACAAAGTTTAGATATAAAAGTACTAGACCACCTTATTATTACCGAAAAGGCATACTTTAGTTTTGCAGACGAAAATGTGTTGTAAAGAGCCATGTTGAAAGCGTAATGCAAATCAAAAATTAGAACCGATTTTAAAAAGTTATGTTATTAGTATATACTCATAAAATTTCACCAAGATTAAACTATGTTTTTAAGCATATTTGTACACGTGTATTAGGCATAGACGTTACATTTACAACTAAGGTCGAAAATTTTATTGCTCACGATAGTATAAAAATGTCCTACACTAAACAAGCGCTAGGTAACGAGTTCTTTGTAAAAAGTAACGAGCTATTATTTGAGCAGGGCTTAAACGATATTGAAATAAATATTATGGATTGGGGCCATAGCAAAGGCTTTTTTTTTAATGGTGATAAAAGCGCTATTCCTTTTGATATTTTTGCTGCATCTTTTTATTTATTATCTAGATATGAGGAGTATTTGCCACATGTAAAAGATGAGTTTGGCAGGTTTACAGCATCAGAAAGTATTGCTTATAAGCATAAATTTTTGCACCAACCTGTTGTCGATATTTGGGCTTATAAATTTAAGGAAGCATTAGAGAAGCAGTTTCCCGATTTTGAATTTCCTGTAAAAACATATAGAATTAAACCAATAATAGATGTGCCTAATCCATACCGTTACAAATTAAGTGGTATTATGCGTACGGTTGGAGGAACTTTAAAAGATGTTTTTAGATTTAAATTTAAAAGTCTGTATACCCGATTTACGGTGCTCATGCATTTTAGTCATGATCCTTACGATACGTTTAAATATATTATTAACAAGCAAAAACAAACCAAGTTTAAATTTATTTTTTTCTTTTTATTGGCTGAATATTCTACTTACGACAAAGGGGCAAATGTGAATAATAAATCGTTTATATCCCTGATAAAACACGTTGGCGATTATAGTAATGTGGGATTGAAAATATCATATTTTGCTATTGATGAAGCTGAAATTTTAAAGAAAGAAAAAGCTAAAATTGAAGAAATAATCAATAAACCATTGAGAGCTTCTCGCCAATCATTTTCGAAATTAAATTTACCAGAAACATACAGAAATTTAATAGAGCTAAACATAAAGGAAGATTACACTATGGGATATGTAAACGAAATAGGTTTTAGAGCTGGCTCGTGTACACCATTTTTATTTTACGATTTAGATTACGAAATACAAACGCCTCTTAAAATTTGTCCCTATCATGTTATGGATTTTGCACTATTAAAAAATAAATCTTTACTAGATAAAAAGCGCGTGTTAAACAATATTATAAATGAAGTAAAACAAGTTAACGGCGAGTTTGTGCCCGTTTTTCATAACTATACTTTAAGTTACAGCGATAGATGGGAAGGCTTTAAAGAATTGTTTAATATTATTTTGGAATCAGGAAATAATGAAAATTAAAAATATAACCGATGTGTTTTTCGATTTAGATCATACGCTTTGGGATTTCGATAAAAACTCGGCGCTAACATTCGAAAGAATATTCGAAATTAACAACTTAGAAGTTGAAATAAATAAATTTCTAGATATATATCTTCCTATAAATTTGAAATATTGGAAACTATATAGAGAAGATAAAGTTTCTAAGGAAACCTTGCGTTTTGGTAGATTAAATGAAGCCTTTTTAGCTTTAGAAGTAGAGGTTGGTCGGGATGTCATTGATAAATTATCAGATGATTATATCGACCATTTATCAAGCTTTAATCATTTGTTTGATAACACTTTTGAAATTCTAGATTATTTAAATAAAAACTATAATTTACATATAATAACCAATGGTTTCGATGAGGTTCAGCATAAAAAAATGGCAAAATCAAATATTTTACACTATTTTAAGACCGTTACAAATTCTGAAATGGTTGGTGTTAAAAAGCCAAACCCTGAAATTTTTAATTATGCTCTAGAATTGGCTAATGCTAAAGCGGCAACTAGTATCATGATTGGTGATAGTTTTGAAGCCGATATTCTTGGTGCAAAAAATATAGGTATGGATGTTATTTTCTTCGATGTAAATAATTTAATTTTAGAAGATGATACAAAACAAATAGATAACCTATTAAGCTTAAAAGAGTATTTATAATAGCTCGATATACTAAGTCGTGTTTTAAAATCGTTGTGAATTGATATGATTAAAAGTATAACCAGTAAAATAATTTTATTACTCTGCATTGGTTTAATGGCTAGTTCTTGTACCGAAGCTATAGATTTCAATCAGGCCGATGATATTATATTGGCGCCAGCATTGGAAGCAAGCCTTGTTTATTTTGATGAACCTGCAAGTCGTTTTGTTGATAATGGAGCAACTACTTCAAGCATTCAAGATTTTATTTCTGTCGAGTTTTTTAACGATCAATTTATTGTTGATAATTTAGAAAAGGCTGAGTTTGTTTTCGAAACTCAAAATACAATAAATAGAACTTTTGAGTTGCAAGTAGACTTTTTAGATAGAGCTGGTAATTTACAACATAGCCTAACGGTAACAGAAGATGCAGCTCTAGATAATACAGATACTGCAACCGTCTATACCGAAGTTTTTGAAGGTAATACGCTAATAGCTTTAAAGCGTACAGTAGCTATAGTTTTTACATTGCGTCTTTTACCCGGTGAAGCTATTGATGAAAATACGGCAGGTAGAATTCAATACAAATCGTACGCTGCATTTTATATTAATTTAAACAATTAGAGAAATGCGGAAACTATTTTTAGTGTTTACATTACAATTATGTTTGTTTTCGTTTTCTCAAAACAAGCAATTACTCTATGGGTTTTCCGAAATTCCACAATCTTTATTACAGAATCCAGGAGGTCATGTAAAAAACGATTGGTATGTAGGTATTCCATTGTTATCTCATTTTCATTTTAATTTTGGTGTATCAGGAAGTACGGTTTATGATGTTTTTGCCGACAATGATGTTGATTTTAATGTGAAGTTAAGAAATGCTGTAGATAGCATGGATCCAACCGATTTTTATGGATTTAATCAGCAATTAGAAATTTTTTCGGGTGGTTTTGCTTTTGGTAGTAGTTTTAATAAAAATGAATACATCAGCTTCGGAATGTATCAAGAATTAGATTTTCTACTTTATTTTCCAAAAGATTTTGCTGTTTTAGCTTTAGAAGGAAACCAAAGCAATATTAATAGATTATTTGATGCTAGTGATTTAAGTGTTGCTGCAGATGTGGTTTCGGTACTTCATGTAGGATATAATAAAAAGGTTGATGATAAATTTACCTATGGTGTTAGAGGGAAAATTTACTCAAGTATAGCAAACGTTAGTTCCACTAAAAATAAAGGAAGCTTTGTTACTGTTCCCGGTGAAAATAATGTTTACAATCATATTTTTGATTTAGACTTAGCGCTTCAAACTTCGGGGATTTCCAGTTTAATTGATGATGAAAATTCAGATGTATCGAATGATGTAAATACATTAAAAAAACGTGTGCTATTTGGAGGAAATTTAGGTTTAGGTGTAGATGTAGGTTTTACATATCAATTAACCGACCAATGGAGTGTAGATGCTAGTTTACTCGATTTAGGGTTTATTAGTCATACAAAAGATGTTGAAAATTACGCTATAAACGGAACGTATACTTACAATGGTATTAACCCACTTTTTTCTGCTGCTGATGATGGACAGACGGCCGATGATTATTGGAGTGAAATTGAAGAAGATTTTGAAGACATTTTTACAGTAGATACTACTGCGACTAAATATACCAAATGGCGACCAGTAAAGTTTAATGCATCTATAAATTATGCTTTTGGAAAAAAGCAAAGTGAAGATTGTAACTGTGCTGTAGATGAAGGTGATTATCTCAATGCGGTTGGGCTACAACTCTATGGTATTAGTAGGCCAAAACGACCTCAAATGGCTTTAACTGCTTATTATTACAGACGCATCTTTAATGGTTTACGATTTAAAGCTGCATATACCCTAGATTCTTACTCGTTTAATAATTTAGGGCTTGGTATGTCGGCTCATATTTGGGGCGCCAACTTTTATGTTATGGCCGATAATTTATTGCAATATAAAAATGTATATGATGCGCAAAGTGTATCTTTACAATTAGGATTTAATTATATATTTAATAAAAAATGAAAACTAAATTTTTAACAACAATTTTTGCATGCATATTTATAGCAAGCGCATTCTCTCAAACTGAATTGAATAACTATAAATACGTTATCGTTTCTAAAAAGTTTGATTTTTTAAAATCGGCAAATCAATATCAATTGAATGAGTTGTCAAAGTTTTTATTAAATAAGTATGGTTTTGAGGCATTAATAGAAGGAGAGTCATATCCTGAAGATTTAGCTAGGAATAGATGTTTAGCTTTAGATGCTGATGTTTTAAAAGAACCTGGCATGTTTAAAACTAAGTTGAAAGTAGAACTTACAGATTGTAATGATAAACTTGTGTACACTTCGGGTATAGGCGAGAGTCGTGAAAAGGAATATCAAAAATCTTATACAGAGGCTGTTCGTGCAGCTTTTTCTTCATTCGAAAACTTAGGATATAAGTATGAGCCAAAGTCGGGAAGTATGGTTACTTCAACATCTCAGGTTGCTGCTGCTACACCAAGTACATCAAAAGAAATAGAAAAGTTAAAGGAAGAAATTAAATCTCTTAAAGAAGAAAAAGTTGTTGCTGTTGTAAAAGAGAAAGAAACTCCAGTAGAAGTACCAGTGGCTATAACAGAGCAGGTAACTATAAAAGAAGTAGGAGTGGCAGGTATTTTATATGCGCAACCCATTAAAAACGGTTTTCAACTAGTAGATAGCTCTCCAAAAGTGCTTTACCGTATGCACAGTACGCAAATGAGCAATGTGTTTTTAGTAGAAAACAAATCGGCTATTATCTTTAAAAAAGATAATAAATGGTATTTAGAACAATATGAGAATGGAACTTTAAAATTAGAAACTTTAAATATTAAGTTTTAAAAACTCTAGTATATTTATTTTCTATAATAGGTTAGCATTAACCCATGAAAATAAAAACAGGAATAATATTTTATAAAATATTATTCCTGTTTTTATTTAGTAATATTTTTTAATTTCAAAGTTCAATTTTATTTAAAAAATTAAACAAAAACAATGAAAACTTTATTTACCGCATTTCTTTTTCTCTGTTGTTTTAATGCTATTTCTCAAGAGGATAAACCAAGAGAGGTTAGCTTTGCTATAAAAGAAGAGAAGGCTATATTTCCTGGTTGTGAAAAAATGGGAACAAGTTATAAACGAGAGGAGTGTACAAATCGAAAAATTTATGAATTTATCGGTAAACACATTGATCCTGAGATTGCTGTAAAGTTAGGGTTGAAAGGAAAACACCGTGTTAAAGTCGCTATTACTATTGATAGAAAAGGAGAGATTTCTAAATTAGAATCAAATTCTGACAACAAGAAAATAACCAAAGCCATCAAAAAAACATTTAAAAAATTCCCTACCATGATCCCTTATAAAACTAGAGGTATGCCCTCATCGACGCGGTTAATTCTTCCAATAACCTTCATGGGGATATCGTAAGATTTCAGAACAACATCGAGATAAAAGTCTTGTTTTGGTGCTATTAAATTTAATGAGGCTTAGCCGAAAAAAAACAAGTAAACTTTACTAATAATATATAGTCCTGCTGGCTTTTATAATCTGGCAGGATTTTTTCTTTAGAACCGTTTTTAATAACCGTATTTATCCTTCCAGCGTTGCTTTAAAAAGTCGCGATGTGCGTTTTCTCTAGCATTATTTCCAGGTTCGTAAAGCTTTGTGTTTTCAATTTCCTTAGGTAGAAATTCTTGCTCAGCAAAGTTGTTTTTGTAGTTGTGTGCATATTTGTAATTATCACCATAACCAAGCTCTTTCATAAGTTTTGTAGGTGCATTTCTAAGTTCTATCGGTACACCTAAATCGCCGGTTTGTTTTACTAATTGTTGTGCATTTCCAATAGCCATATAAGCCGCATTACTCTTTGGAGAACACGCTAAATAAGTAGCGCACTGGCTAAGTATAATTCTAGATTCCGGATGCCCAATAGTACTCACAGCTTGGAAGGTATTGTTAGCAATAACCAATGCCGTAGGGTTTGCATTTCCAATATCTTCAGATGCCGAAATCAACAAACGTCTCGCAATAAATTTAACATCTTCACCACCTTCAATCATGCGCGCCAACCAGTATACAGCGCCATTTGGATCGCTGCCTCTAATGGATTTTATAAAAGCCGAAATAATATCGTAATGCTGTTCGCCTGTTTTGTCATAGCGCGCCGTATTGTTTTGTACACGTTCCAATACAGCCTCGTCGGTTATTACTATTTTATCTTCACCAAAGCTATTCACCAGCAATTCAAAAACGTTTAATAATTTACGACCATCACCCCCCGAAATTCTTAATAAGGCATTTGTTTCTTTTAAAGTGATCTTTTTTTGAGATAGAACTTCGTCATTTTCAATAGCACGCTTCAGCAACGTTTCTAAATCTATTTTATCAAAAGCATTCAGAATATAAACTTGGCAACGTGATAAAAGAGCAGGAATTACCTCAAAGCTTGGATTTTCTGTAGTAGCACCAATCAGCGTAATCCAACCCTTTTCAACAGCTTGTAAAAGCGAATCCTGTTGCGATTTGCTAAACCTATGTATTTCATCAATAAATAAAATAGGGTTTTTGGTGGTAAACAATCCACCGCTTTGTTTGGCTTTATCAATAACATCACGAATATCTTTAACGCCAGAATTTATTGCACTCAATGTGTAAAATGGTCGCCCAGATTCCGATGCAATAATGTTTGCCAACGTAGTTTTTCCAGTTCCCGGAGGTCCCCAAAATAACATAGACGGAATTAATCCTTGTTTTATATGCTGCGTAAGTGCTCCATTTTTGCCCACCAAATGTGTCTGACTAACGTAGTCTTCTAAAGTTCTTGGGCGTAATCGTTCTGCTAAAGGTGCGTTCATAAATGTAAAATTAAAGTAAATTCTTGTCAAATTAGAATACTTCAACATCCAATTTCTAGTTATTTTGGGCGTGCCCTCTAAAGGGTCGGGCTATCACTACTCGCTCCTCCTAAGGTCGGGAGCTCAAACAGGCCGTTCTATCCCTCAAGCGGGCTAATCTGCCAATTTAGCACATTTTATAAACTTGGATAACTATTTGTTATATTCATGCTAATGAAAGAGCACGAACATTTTAAATTCTCACCAGGAGTCATTGTATACCCCGTATTTTTTGTGCTTACTATTTGGTTGGTTTTTTGGTTCGAGGTTCGTTTCGGGTATAATTTAAGTAAGTATGGTATTTATCCACAAACTTTAAACGGACTTAGAGGTATTATTTTTAGTCCGTTTTTACATGGTAACATCGATCATATTTATCACAATACTATTCCTCTGTTTGTATTATCTACTGCGCTCTTTTATTTTTATAGACCAATAGCGTGGCGTGTTATTGTCTTTGGGATTTTAATCTCGGGGTTTTTAACATGGTGTATTGGGCGTCCATCTTACCATATTGGAGCTAGCGGGCTCATTTATGTTTTAGTAAGTTTTACTTTTTTTAAAGGCGTTTTTGCAAAACATTACCGGCTTATTGCCTTATCGCTTTTAGTTATTTTTCTGTACGGTAGCATGATTTGGTATACATTCCCGATAGAAGAAGGAATTTCTTGGGAAGGTCACCTTTCGGGGTTAATAACAGGGTTAGTTTTTGCACTTTTCTTTAGAAAAGAAATAGCAAAACCTAAAAAATATGCATGGGAACAAGACAATTTCAATGAAGAGAATGATCCGTTTTTACAACATTTTGATGAAAACGGAAATTTTATAGAAACTCAAGAAGACCCAGAAGTAGAAGAGGAGCTAGAGCCACTTTCCATTAAGTACATTTTTAAAGAAAATAAGGAGTAATGGACAGTCTTAATATTAATACTAAGCGTTTTTTTCAGCGGCACTAATAAGTTTTAGTGCAGTCTTGGCTAGTCCACTCTCTGGAAATTCTATTAGTGTTTTTTCGTAATAAAGTTTAGATTGTTTTCCATTTCCAATTTGTCCATAGCAAAAACCAATATTTGCTAGAGCCATTTCTCTGTAAGCTATTCTGGAAGGACTTAATAGAGTGATAATACGATATTTATCAAGCCACTCATGTTTTTTAAAGAAGGCATAACTTTTTTCAAAATAAGGTATAGCATCTTCAAATTTTTCTAATTTGGTTTTTTTAACACCTTTTCGATGATCTCTAGGAATAAGGTTTTTTAAAGAATATGAAATAAGAAAATAGGTTAGGGCACCATAGAAAATGGCGTTTTCAGAATGGAATACATACCAAATAAGCATAAATACGCCTATTATTAATAAATGAATTGCAGATGAAACCCAGTTCGTCTGTTTAATTATCGGTGTTTTAGAGCTCATTAAAATAAAATAGTTCTATTTTACCATTCTTTGCCTCACAGCTTCATATAAAAAAGCACCACACGCAACAGAAACGTTCAACGATTCAATTTCACCTAATAAGGGTAATTTAGCCTTTGCATCTACAACTTTTAAAGTCGATGGATTAATTCCTCTGCCTTCCGATCCCATGATAATAGCACAAGGTTCTACAAAAGACACATCGTAAAGCGTATCATTTGTTTTTTCGGTTGCAGCTATCACTTTTATGTCTGACGCTTGCATATAAAATACAGCATCTTTAATGTGATCTACTTTACAAATTGGAATTTTAAAAACAGCGCCAGCACTGGTTTTTATGGTATCGCCATTTACTGGAGCTCCACCTTTTTTCTGAATAATAATACCATTAACACCAGTACATTCTGCAGTACGGATAATAGCTCCAAAATTACGAACATCACTTATTTGATCTAGTAGCAGGAAAAGCGGGGTTTTCCCCGATTCTATAACCTCGGTAATTAAAGTTTCCATATCCTGAAACTCTATTGGAGATATTTGAGCAACAGCTCCTTGGTGATTACCTTTGGTTAATCTATTCAGTTTTTCTACAGGAACATAAGATTTGTTAACCGATTTTTTACTTAATAAAGATTCTAACTCATTAAATAAATCGCCATCCAACCCTTTTTGAAGAAATACTTTATCAATCGTTTCGCCAGCATTTATAGCTTCTATAATGGCTCTAATACCAAAAATTTGTGTTTGTTCTTGCATGCTGCAAAGGTATAAAAAAAGCAGTCTTAAATAGTACGAGTTTTATAAATCATTCTTTTAAAATAGAAAAGAGTGAAAGTAAATGTTAAAGAAAGTGAAAAAGGTAATTTCAACTTTAGTTTTTTGTAATTTTGTATCGTGATAATAACAGTTTTACATAAAGGCTTCGCTGTACTAATGACTTTTTTAGTATTGTTTTCAACAGTATCTTTTACTATTGAAAAGCATTTTTGTGGAGATGTTTTAATTGATGTTTCTGTGTTTTCTGAAGCTCAAAAATGCGGTATGGATACCGATAATGCAATGCTTAAAAGTAAAAGTTGCTGTAAAGATGAGGTTGATGTTGTAAAAGGACAGAGTGAACTTAAATTTTCATCTTTTGATGATTTGGATTTTATTCATCAGCAAATTATCACGGCTTTTACTTATACTTTTATTAATCTTTTTGAAGGCTTAGAACAGCGAGTTATTCCGCATAAAGATTATTCTCCACCTAATTTGGTTGCTGATATTTTGGTGCTAGACCAAGTTTTTATTATTTGATAAAGTAGTTTATTGTTTTTTCCGCGAAAGCGTAAATTTCAACATGTTCTAATTTTACTCAAATAAATTTCTAAAAATGATACATACATATAATGTTGCAGGTATGACTTGCAATGGCTGCCGTACCTCGGTAGAAGAGAAGCTTAATGCTATGCCTTTGGTTAAAAAGGCTGCGGTTACACTAGAAAATTCTGAAGCCGTAATTGAAATGCATAGCCATATTCCTTTAGAAAACTTCCAAAACGTATTATCTAATAAATATACCATTGTTAAAAGTGAGGCAAATAATGCTGGCATAGTGGCTACGGAACAATCTGAGCTAAAACAACTGTTTCCGTTGTTTTTAATTTTCGGATACATTTCTGTTGCAGCCTTATTATTGAATACTTCGCCATGGAATGTTACCGGTTTTATGCTCGATTTTATGGGCTTGTTTTATGTGGTATTTAGCTTTTTTAAATTACTGGATTTAAAAGGCTTTCCGGAGAGTTTTAAAATGTACGATCCGCTTGCAAAGGCGATACCTAGTTATGGTTGGATATATCCATTTATTGAAGTTGTTTTAGGTATTATGTTTTTAATGCGAATAGAGGTTATGTTGGCATTAGTTGCAACATTGGTAATTTTAGGCATCACTACAATTGGCGTTGTAAAAACGCTTTTAGATAAAAAATCTATTCAATGTGCGTGTTTGGGAACAGCTTTAAAATTGCCCATGACCAAAGCCACTTTTATTGAAAATAGTATCATGATTATTATGGCAATTACTATGCTAGTTATGTCTTGGTAAAGTTGCGCTATTTTCTAAATTCTTATAAAAATAATATGAAAAATATAATATATATATTGTTATGCTTTCCCGTATTTCTGTTTTCTCAAGAAAAATTAACAGGAACTATTTTGGAAGCTAATGATAATAACACACCAATGAGATTAGCGGGAGCTAATGTTTATTGGATTAATACATCTATTGGTGCAGTTACCGATATTGATGGTAAATTTAGTTTGCCTTATGAAACGAGTTATAAAAAACTGGTGATAAGTTATGTTGGTTTTAAAACCGATACGCTTACTGTTAATTCTTTAAAGCCCATTAAGCATTGGTTAAATCCAACTAGCGATTTGGATGAGGTGACATTAACCTCTAGAAAACAGGCTACATCAAAATCTTATATGCAGGCACAAAACGTGTTTACTGTAAGTAGCGATGAACTTTTAAAGGCGGCGTGCTGTAATTTATCTGAAAGTTTTGAAACCAACCCATCTATAGATGTTAATTTTGCTGATGCTGTTTCTGGAACTCGACAAATAAAAATGCTAGGACTTACAAGTCCATATATTTTAATTGCAACCGAAAATATTCCCTCTATTCGCGGTGCATCTCAAGCTTTCGGACTTAGTTTTATTCCTGGTACTTGGGTAGAGAGTATTCAAATTACTAAAGGTGCTGGTTCGGTGGTTAACGGTTATGAGAGCATTGCTGGGCAAATTAATGCGGAATTGGTTAAACCTAATAGTGATAACAAGTTATTTGTTAATTTGTTTGGAAACATTGCAGGGCGTTTTGAGTTAAATACGCATGTAAACACAAAAGTATCCGATAAATGGAGTACAGGTCTATATTTACATGGTAATGTGCATAATCAAAGACATGATGTAAACAACGACGGTTTTTTGGATATGCCGTTATATAGCCAGATAAATGTAATGAACCGCTGGCAGTATACCGACCTAGAAAAAGGCTTTGTTAGTTTTATTAATTTGAAGGTTTTAAATGATGAAAAGCAAATGGGTGAATTGGATTTTAATCCACAAACCGACAAATTAACAACCAATGCTTGGGGTAGTGAAATAAACACGAAACGTTATGAGGTTTCGAGTAAATTGGGCTATGTTAATCCTGAAATTCCATATCAAAGTATTGGTGTCCAAACAGCATTTAGCCATCACGTTCAAGAATCTTATTTTGGTTTAAATCAATATGATATTACTCATAATAGTTTATATGCTAATGCCATTTATAACACTATAATTAGTGATTCTAGGCATAAGGTAAAAACAGGAGTGAGTTATACTTATGATGATTATGATGAAGTTGTTAATTTGGAAGATTATGGACGTACGGAGCATTCGGTTGGTGCTTTTTTTGAATATAATTTTGATAATTTAGATAAGCTTAATATTACCGCTGGCTTGCGAGTTGATCATCATAATTTATTGGGGAATTTTGTAACACCCCGATTACATGCTCGTTATACACCATGGGAGAAATCTGCTATTCGAGCTTCTTTTGGTCGTGGTAAGCGAAGTGCTAATATTTTTACCGAAAATCAACAAATGTTTGCCACGTCTCGAAATATAAATATTTTGAGTTCTGGAGGTAATATTTATGGTTTGAATCCAGAAATTGCTTGGAATTACGGACTCTCTTATCTTCAGGGTTTTAATCTATTTGGACGAAAGGCTGATGTTACTCTAGATTATTATAAAACAGATTTTAAAAACCAAGTGGTTGTAGATTATGAAAATCCTCAGGAAATTAATTTTTATAATTTAGAAGGTAAAAGTTACGCTAATAGTTTTCAAGCGGAATTAAATTATAATATGTTTAAAAATTTTGATTTACGTTTGGCTTATAAATTTTATGATGTCAAAACCGATTATAAGTCTGGCGAATTAGAGAAAGCTTTGGTACCTAAAAACAGGTTTTTTGCAAATGCATCATACGAAACAGCTAAACAAGGTGTGAATAATTCTCATTGGAGATTCGATACGACGTTTAATTGGATAAGTCAGCAACGTTTTACTTCTACAGTTACAAACCCTTTACAGTATCAATTACCAGAATACTCACCAACGGTAGGAACTTTAAATGCGCAAATTACACATGTGTTTTCTCCTAAATTTGAGATATATTTAGGTGGCGAAAATATTACGAATATAAGGCAAGACAATCCTATACTTGGGGCAGACGATCCGTTTGGTTCTAATTTTGATTCTACTTTTGTTTATGGTCCAATTTTTGGTTCTAATTACTATATGGGATTACGATTTAAAATTATTTAATGCTAACAACTTAAAAAAAAATATTATGAAAAAACTATTAATTATTACCTTGTTACTTGCGGTAACAACATCATTTTCACAGAGTAAAAACGAAAGAGCATCTATAGAAGTAGATGGCGTTTGTATGATGTGTAAAGCTAGAATAGAAAAAGCGGCGATTAGAACAAAGGGAGTTAAATCAGCGGTATGGAGTGTGAAAACTCATGAATTGAAATTAATTTATGATGGAAGAAAAACAAATTTAGACTCTATTAAATCTAGTGTTTTAAAAGTTGGGCACGACACGATGGATCTTAAAGCAACAGAGGAAGCTTATAATACAGTACATCCATGTTGCCGATACAGAGATAATGAGGTTATAGATGATCATATTGACGAAAAAAAAGAGGGTAATCATGATGAACGTGCTCATTAAATATTAAATTTGTAATACTTATTTAAAAGTTCACCTGAAGTTTGGGTGAACTTTTTTAGTTTTATAATATATTATTATGCTTAAATCTTGATTGGATGCCTTATAGAATTTATGTTATTGAATTATCGAAACGGTGTTATACCGAAAATGTAAAGTTTAGAGCAGCGAATCCGCAATTTAATGGGGTGTTGCAATGTTTGTACGTTGGCATGACCAGTAAAACACCTAGAGAGCGTTTTGTGCAGCATAAAACAGGCTATAGAAATAAAAAGGGGTATAAGCTGTCTGCAAATATTGTAGAGAAATACGGCGCTTATTTAAGACCAAGTTTATACAACCATATTGATCCAATTACAACACGAAGCGATGCTTTAAAAATGGAGCGCATTTTAGCTTTAGAATTGCGTCGTCAAGGTTATGCCGTTTGGTTTAATTAGGAAGGTAAGACAAAAGTGTTAGAGTTAAAAGCATAAAAAAAACCTATGAATTTAATTCATAGGTTTTTTTTATGCTTTTAAAAAAAGAAATTAGATCCCTAAGTCTTTCTTTACATCGTTTAATAAATCTTTACCGTCAGCAAGAATAGTTACACCAACTCCTGAGTCTAAAACATAATCATACCCTTGTGCTCTTGATACTTTTAAGATAGCTGCTTTAGCTTTTTCTGTAATAGGTTGTAACAAAGCAATTTCTTTAGATTGTAAATCTTTTTGAGCATCTTGTTGAAATTGTTGTAAACGTTGTTGTTTTTCTTGTAACTCTAAAATACGTTTTTGATTCTCTTCGTCTGTTTTGTTTTTAGCTTCAGCTTCGTATTGTTTTTGAAGATTTTGAAATTCAGTAACAGAACCTTGCATATCTGTTTGGTATGTTTTGCTTAAAGCTTCTAATTCTGCTTGAGCCGTTTTCATTTCAGGCATCGCTTTAATTAATTCTTGTGTATTTATATGGGCAACTTTAGTTTGAGCTTGTGTGAAACTAATTGTTCCAATACATAATGCAGTTGCTAATAAAAGTGTTTTAAAGTGTTTCATTTGTAAATAGTATTTGTGTGTTATAAATTATTAATTTTTGTTTAAGCTGTCTTTTGCTTTTTGGCGATCTTCTAATATTTTTTGTCTTTTCGCTTCCAATGCTTTTTTACGTTCTTCTCGTTCTTTTAATTTTTTTAATCTGTTTTCTTCAATAAGTTCAGCTCTTGTTTTTGTTTCTCCTTCTGTTTTTGTAGCTGTACTTTTGGCTGCGGATTCTGTACTTTCTGGTTCCGCGCCCGATCGTTCTTGTTTTGCTTTTTCTCGATCGTCTAATATTTTTTGTCTTCTATCTGCTGCTGCTTTTACTTTAGCTTCACGAGCAGCTAATTTCTTTTGTCTCGCTGTTTCAATAGCACTTTCTCTTTCGGCCTTTTTTTCTTCTAAAACTTTTTGTCTAGCTTCTAATTCTAAATTTACCTCAGGAACGATATCTTCTTTTTCAGCAGCTTTACGTTCCGATTTAGATTGTGCTTGCGTTCTTTTAGATGTTCTGGTTATGCTTCTTAAAACTTGGTCGCTAATATCTAAAGAATTTGCGACATACAGCATGCCTCCATTAGCTTTATCTAATACTAACTGATATTTTCTTGCGGCAACAATAGTTTGTACGGCTGCAAATATTTGATCTTGAACGGGCTGCATTAATTGCCTTTTCTGAATAAACAAATCGCCATTTGGGCCGAATCTTTTTTGTTGATAGTCTAATATTTCATTTTCTTCAAACGTAATATCTTCTTCACGTTCTTTAATTAATTCTGCTGTTAAAAGCGCTTTCTCGTTACTTAAGTCTTTTCGCTTTTGTTCTACAGTTAATAATTGTGCTTGAATTTCGTTTTTCCACTTATCAGCTTTTTCATTTAATTGGGCTGTAGCTTCTTGATACTCTGGTACGTTTTCTAAAATATATTCGCTATCAATATAGGCTAGGCTTACGCCACGTTGTGCACTTACCGATAGGGTTAACATAAAAACTAGGGTCAATAAAAAAAGAACGTTGTTTTTCATCTGTTTAAATATTTTTATCATTTATGTTTTATAAATTCTAAAAACGACAGACGATTAATATTGTTGCTGTCACTTCTATGAATTGTTTTTATTCGATTGAATTTATTAATTTTTTTATGGTTCCTGTCGGAACTCGCAAAATAAACATTTTCGTTGGTATGGAAAATTTTTAATTGCTCATTTCAAAATTAACGAAATTTAATCTTAAAAATTTCAATTCATATTCAAATCATCATAGTGTTAATAGAAAATATCGTGCCAAAATAATTTACAGGTTAAAATTGTTGACCAATAATGAAGTGTGTTTCCCATCCGTTTTTAACTGTTTCTCCAGGTAAAGCGTCGAAACCATGACCAAAATCAATACCTAATAATCCAAATGCTGGCATGAAAATACGGATACCTAAACCTGCAGAACGTTTTAAATCGAATGGATTGTAATCTCTAAAGTTATCAAATGATGCTCCTCCTTCTACAAATCCTAAAGCATAAATTTTAGCAGATGCAGCCAAGGTAATTGGGTAACGTAATTCTAATGAGAATTTATTGTAGATAGATCCTCCATCTTCACTAGAAAGTGATTGGTTAGGGTAACCACGCAGTTGTACAACCTCACGACCATCTAAGCTATAGTTAGCTAAACCATCACCACCTAAAAAGTATCTTTCGAAAGGAATTACACCACGATCTTGGTTGTATGCTCCTAAGAATCCGAATTCAACATTAGGTCTTAATACTAAATTTTTAGAGACTTGTGTATACCAAGTTCCTTTAAAGTTTACCTTGTAAAATTCTAACCAGTTGTAACGTTCTTGATCTATTTCACCTGCTCTTTCATAATCATCAGCATCAGAAAGGTCTAAAGCATCATAGTCTTCTTTTAATTGTGCATAATCTGTACCGTTGAATAAAGAGTATGGTAAAGATGCTTTTGCTGTTACAGAGAAGCTAGAACCTTCTATTGGATAAACAGGGTCTACACTTGTATTGTTTCTACTTAAGCCAATAGTGTAAGATAAGTTGTTTGAAAAACCATCTCCAAAAGTAAATAAGCCTGTGTTGTAATTATTTAAATCGTAACGTTGGTATGATACTGATTGAGATAATACGAAGAAATCATCTGGAACAGTTAAGCGTTTTGCTAAACCAAAAGTAATACCTGTAATATTGAAACTTCTACTTTTATCTGCTTCGTAGTTTGTGTAATCGTATAAAAATTGCTTAGTATGCGATAAAGATGTCGAGAATTGTACCGGTCGTTTTCCTCCTAACCATGGCTCGGAGAATGAAAAACTATACGTTTGGTAAAATTGACTGGCTTGTAAACGTAAAGCTAATTTTTGACCATCACCCATTGGTATTGGCTTATAAGCATCTTTCTTGAAAATATCTTTAATAGAAAAGTTATTGAATGATAAACCTAAGGTACCAATAAAACCACCGCCACCGTAACCACCTTGCAATTCAATTTGGCTGGATCCAGTTTCCTTAACCACATATTCCATATCGATAGTTCCTTCGTTTGGATTTGGGTTATTAAAGTTAGGAGTTATTTCTTGAGCATCAAAGAAACCCAGTTGACCAAGTTCTCTAACTGTACGTACTACATTGGCTTTACTATATAGTTGGCCGGGACGCGTACGGATTTCACGATATACAACGTGATCGTTTGTTTTATCATTACCTACTACAGAAACACTATTGAAATATGCAGGTTTTCCTTCTGTTATTCTAATTTCCATGTCGATAATGTTGTTATCGGCACTTACCTCTACGGCATTGATGTTTGAGAATAAATAACCATTGTTTTGATATAAGTTGGTAATATCTGCTGCGTCTGGTTTTGTATCGTCTGCTATACGTTTTGCTAGTGTAACACCATCGTAAGTGTCCCCTTTGTCAATACGCAACAAACGGCTTAGTTGTTGGTTGGTGTAAACCGTATTTCCGATAAAAGTAATATCTCCAAATGTATATTTCTCACCTTCTTCTAAATTAATTTTAAGAGATATAGTTTTATCGTCGTTAACAATAATACTATCTGACAATACACGTGCATCTCTATAACCATTTTCTTTATAGGTGTCGATTAAGCTAACTAAATCTTCTTTGTAATCAGCTTCGATATATTTAGAACGTTTAAGCAGACGAATCGGGTTTTTCTTCTTCGTGTTCTTCATACTTTTTCTAAGCTGCTTTTCGCTCAAAACAGAATCTCCGCTAAAGATAATATCGTCTATTTTTACTTTTTCACCTTTATCGATATTTAATACCATATTTACTCTACTTGTTTGAATAGAATCTTTTACATCAATGGTATTAATATGTACTTTGGTGTTTAAAAAACCATCCTTTTTGTATTTACTAGTAAGGTAGTTTTTTGTTGTAGTTAAAAGGTTTTCGGTAACTTTTACACCTTTTTTTAATTTGTTATCTTCTATAATGCCTTCTTTTTTACCGTTTTTAACGCCATTAATCTTTAGGTCGTTAAGTTGTGGTAAATCGGATAAGTGGATTTCTAGAGTAGCAACATCCCCCTCAATGTTGGTTACAAATACTTCAATATCACTAAAAAGATTGGATTTCCAAAGCTTTTTAATGGCATCTCTAATGTCTTCACCAGGAATTTTTATTTCTTTTCCTTTGCTTAAACCGGAGTAAGCAACAATAGTTTGCTCACTAAAACTGGTGTTTCCGGAAACGGTAATTTGTCCTAATGTATACGTTTTACCGTTTTTGTAATCTAAATCTTGAGCCTGAATATTAAAACAACTTATAAAAAGTAAAAATGCTAAATAGCATTTTGAGTATGTTTTAAAAGCTAATAAATTAACTAAGTTGTTCACTTGTTTTCCCAAATCGTCGTTCTCTTTTTTGATATTCAATAATAGCTTCATACAAATGTTGCTTTGTAAAATCGGGCCAAAGTATATCTGTAAAATATAATTCGGCATAAGCAATTTGCCAAAGCAAGAAATTACTTATACGCTGCTCCCCACTGGTTCTTATTAGCAAATCTACGTCGGGTAAATTTTGCGTGTAAAGATGCTCATTAATAATTGATTCTTCAATATTTTCGGGCGAAATTATATTATTTTTAACTTTAATACTAATCTCCTTAACAGTATTTATGATTTCTTCGCGGGAACCGTAGCTAAGTGCCAAGGTTAACGTCATGCGTGAGTTACTCTTGGTTTTATCTATAACCTCATGTAGTTCCTTGTAAGCTTTTTTAGGTAATGTTGTTAAATTACCAATGGCCATGAGTTTAATATTATTGTCTTGTAATGTTTTTATTTCTTTTCTTAATGCTGAAACCAATAGTTTCATTAAGGTTTGTACTTCTAGTTTTGGGCGGTTCCAGTTCTCGGTTGAAAAGGCATATAATGTTAAGTTTTCTACACCAAGTTCTGCACAAGCCTCAACAGTTGTTCTTACAGATTTAGTGCCGTTTTCGTGTCCAAAAGCACGAAGCATACCTTGTTTTTTGGCCCAACGTCCATTACCATCCATAATTATGGCAATGTGTTTGGGTAATTTTTCGAGTTGTATGTTTTCTTTTAAGTCCATTTTAATCGTAACAATAACAGGGTTTAATTCCGAAGGTGTAAGTTAGTGTAATTCCTGTAAAGGTGTACCAATCGTTATTATTTATATTGCCGAATTGATATTGTTGGTTGGCACTACTTTCCGGAAAGTTACCATCTATATTATCTGTAAAGGTATAACGGGCTCCAACTTCAAAGCCAAGTATAAAATTACCTAGTATATTAGTTTTATAGCCAATTGCCATTGGTATGCCTATGGTCCAGTCTTTTCCATTGTCTGGAATTTGCAAGCCTCGTTCAAAATGATTGGTGCTATATTGCGTAGCAGTTATACCACTATACAAATATGGTGTTCCAATAGTTTCACCTGAATGAAGATTAAAATCAACAAAGGTTAGTTCCATTCCAAGAGCAATTTCTAGCAGATTAGAATCTAATGAATAATCACGTTCTATACGGCGCGGATCTTTAGATTTACTATCTTCTGCTTGAATGTCTGCATAAATTAAGGATATTCTATACGAATGTCTAGAACTTCGATTCCATTTATATAGTAGACCGATTGCTGGAGTATTAGGAGCAATAAAAGTGGTTTCCCCAACATCGCCAATTAAATTACTGCCACCTAGGTATACACCAATTTCATTTATTTGAGCATGGTTTATTTGGGTGCTTAATAGGCTTAATGCCAATATGATTAAATATCTCATAGATGTTTAAAAGTTTGCAAATATAATAAATAAGAATGGACTGTTGCAATTTGAGGTTAACAGTATGAGTTTAAAACTGTTTTTATTTAAAATTATTGTTTTGTAATTAGATGAAGAGTTTATTTCTTGAACAAATTTGTTTTATTTTTTGGGGAACTTTGGTTTGTCTAAAAACATAGCAAGTACCCGCGTTAGGGATTGATGCGGCATCCTTTTTTGTGCGCGCCTTATTTTTACAAATGAAGACGCGCCTTATGTTTTAAGACTGTTTTATCGTTTTGGACGAGGCGTATTGTGCACAATAAAAGATATAGCGGAAAGCCCGACCCTTGTGGTAACGCCCAAAAAGGGAATTATTGATTACGTTTATCTTCGCCCCAAAGTAGTTTTTTTCTAAGGGTTACTAGGAAGCTTTCGCTAGGTAAATCGATCATTTTTATTCTGAAATCCGCCTTTTTTATGGTGATTAATGTGCCATTATCTAAAGTTGCAATTCTTGAATCTAGAGAGACTAAATGTTGCTCTTCACGACCATTTACTTTAAGTTGTATTTCTGTAGAATCTGGTATTATCAATGGGCGTGCACTTAAATTGTGCGGTGCTATTGGTGTTAATGCAAAACTGTTAGCGCCGGGTGTTATTACTGGTCCGCCGCAACTTAATGAGTAACCTGTTGAGCCGGTTGGTGTTGATACAATGAGGCCGTCGCTCCAATAGGAGGTTAGTAGTTCGCCGTCTAAATAGGTTTCTACGGTTATCATTGAGGTGGTGTTTTTTCTGCTTACTGCAATTTCGTTTAAGGCGAAATTCATAGATAATATATCGTCGTTTTCTGGCGATGTTTCTACAGAAAGTAAAGTGCGTTCGGATATTTTATAATTGCCATCTATAATGTTTTGCATGGCATTTTCTATCTGGTTTACTTGTATGGTTGCTAAAAAACCAAGGCGACCTGTGTTGATACCAATTATTGGAATGTCTAGGTTTTTTACATAGGTTATGGCACGTAAAATTGTACCATCGCCACCAATACTTACTAGTAAATCGAAGGAGTTATCGAGTTTGTCGAAGGTTTTAAATGATGAATAGTCGCTTTCGTTTTGCGATTCACTTTTTATAAGATTCGAGAATTCGGTTTCAATATAGGCATCGAATTCTTTTTTGAGTAAATAGTTTAGAAGCGTTTCTACAGAGGTGGTAGTTGTTTTGTTGTAAAAACGTCCAAAAATTGCAACTTTCATAAAATTATATATCTAAGTACTTGTTTAAATAATCCGATCGTTCTTTTAGGCTTTCAATATAGCTGTCCTCTTCGTGACCAGAAATAATATTATAACTGTAACGCCTGAAGGTTTGTATAATTTCGTTTAGGCCTGTATTGCCTATTTTTAGGGTGATTTGTACTAAGTCGCTATTCATTTTAGATATAAATGCGCCAAGCAGTTTACCATCGTTAGATTCTACAATTTGGCTAATTTCACTAAAAGAATAATCGTTAACTCCCTTTTCTATAACCAATATACCTCCAGCTTCGGAGAAAAAAGGCGATTCGTTAAAAAGGCTAATAATGTCGTTTAGTTCGTAATATCCTAAATACTTGTTTTGTTCACTTAAAACAGGCATAATATTGGTTGAGTTTTTTGCGAATGCCTCTAAAACATCGAGCCAAACGGTATCGTTACGAACAAAAAAATCTTCGAATGCATATTGATATTCAGATAAAGGCTTACCACTATCAAAGCAATGCGCATCTGTTTCTGAAAAACTACCTAAATAAGTGCCAATATCATCAGAAACTGGAATATGTGAAAACGTTAACTGATTAAACAGTAGTTGTACTTCACTAATTTTACTGGTGTTTTTTAGTGGTTTTATATCGTTTATAATGTATTCAGAAAGTTTCATAACGCCTTTTAATAGGTATGCAAATTAATCAAAAAAATAGCAATTATGCTTGTTCTACTTTGTATTTTTGTGTTTTAAAATGTATTTATGACAAAGTTAAGTGTTAATATAAATAAAATTGCCACGTTGAGGAACTCTAGAGGTGGTGATGTGCCTAATGTTGTTGGGTTTGCGAAAGACGTACAACGTTTTGGTGCAGAGGGTGTTACTATACATCCAAGACCAGATGAACGTCACATTAGATATCAGGACGCACGTGATTTAAAACCAGAAGTTTATACTGAATATAATATAGAGGGTAATCCTGTAGAATCATTTTTAAAACTTGTTTTAGAAGTCAAGCCTACACAAGTTACCTTAGTTCCAGATGCGGTTGATGCTATTACAAGTAATGCCGGTTGGGATACTATAAAACACAAAGGTTTTTTAATTGATGTGATTAAGGAATTTCAAAATAACGGGATTCGAACTTCTATTTTTGTAGATCCTGTATTAGAGCAAATTGAAGGTGCTAAAGCTACCGGAACCGACCGCATTGAATTATACACCGAGGCCTTTGCACATCAATATAGTTTGGGTAACAAGTCTGCAATAAAGCCTTATATTGAAAGTGCCGAATTAGCAAACAGTTTAGGTTTGGGGATAAATGCAGGTCACGATTTATCGTTAGATAACACTGCGTTTTTTAAACAAAATATACCAGGGTTATTAGAGGTTTCTATTGGGCATGCCTTAATTGCCGAAAGTTTATATTTAGGCGTAGAGAATGTAATACAAATGTATTTACGTAAATTGAAATAAAAAGTAATTACAACCAAATAAAGCAGGGAAAAATAAGTTCTAAGAAGGGTTAATGGAGAATTATGGAAGAAAAGAAGTTGTTATATTCAAATATTTTAGGTGAAGGAAAACCGTTTGTAATTTTACATGGTTTTTTAGGAATGAGCGATAATTGGAAAACACATGGAAAACATCTTTCTGAGCAAGGTTTTGAGGTTCATTTGGTCGATCAAAGAAATCACGGTAGAAGTTTTTGGGATGCTAATTTTAGTTATGAAGTACTTGCGGAAGATTTAAAAGGCTATTGTGAAGCACATAACTTAAAAGAGATTACCTTACTTGGCCATTCAATGGGAGGTAAAACTGCAATGCTCTTTGCTTGCGAATATCCAGAGTTGGTTTCAAAATTAATAATTGCCGATATTTCTCCACGTTTTTACCCTGTACATCACGACGGAATTTTGACAGGGTTAAGTGCTTTAAATTTTGATGTTATAAAAACCAGAGATGAAGCAGATAGTGCATTAAGTGGGTATGTGGACGATGTTGGAACGCGCCAATTTTTATTAAAAAACCTGTATTGGATTGAAAAAGGAAAATTAGCATTGAGAATAAATCTTGATATCTTAAAAGAAGAAGTGTCAGAAGTTGGAGAGGCTTTGCCAAGTTATCTAAATTTTGACAAACCCACGCTGTTTATGCGTGGCGATCGTTCGGAATATATAGGTGTTGGTGATGAAGCTATAATTAAAAACCATTTTTCCGATTTTAAAATCGTTACTATTGCAAACGCGGGGCATTGGTTACATGCAGAAAACCCGAAGGACTTTTTTGCAGCCTTACTTAATTTTATTTAATTTTAAAATAAAAATATCATGAACACAATAATAAAAGTTTTAGTAAATGCTATAGCTGTATTTGTTTTGGCAAACGTGCTTTCGGGCGTTCAGGTAGACGGTTATTTGTCTGCCATAATAGTTGCGATCGTACTTTCAATTTTAAATCTTTTGGTAAAACCTATTTTGGTTATTTTTACATTACCGGTAACAGTAATAACTTTAGGATTATTTTTGCTAGTCATTAATGGTTTAATTATTCTTTTAGCCGATGAATTTATCAATGGTTTTTCTGTTGATAATATTTGGTGGGCTATACTCTTTAGTATACTGTTATCCATTCTGCAATCTATTTTACAGTCCTTTTTTACCACCGATAAAAAGAGTTAACTAGAAATCTAGAATAGTTTAATAAACTTTATACGAATATAAATGCTTGTGGTGCGGTAGTGCCTGTGGAGAAAACCCCGGAAACTCGGCAAATTAAAAACTTTGTTAGGATGTAAAAATATTGTACTTTTGCATCCCGATTTTAGTTGCTAAAAAATCTAATCTTAGATTCAGATTAATTTTTTACTAAAATTTAGTTTTCCTGCTAAGTAAGGTAAACTCAAAGAAATATAAGGTTTTAAACCTAATTGTTAAATGCCTTTTCAGGCTTATATCATTAAAAATGAATATTACAAGAGAAAACGTTGATGCATTAAATGCTGTGGTAAAAGTAGATATCGCTAAAGAAGATTATAGCGATAAAGTTGAGAAAATATTGTTAGATTACCGCAAAACAGCAAATATTCCTGGATTTAGAAAAGGGCATGTGCCAATGGGCATGGTGAAAAAACAATACGGAAAAGCAGTTTTGGTTGATGAAGTAAACAAACTTTTACAAGATGCTTTAAATAAGTATTTAACCGAAGAAAAACTAGATGTTCTTGGGCAACCGTTACCAAAAACGCAAGACGAAATTAATTGGGATGCCGATCAATTCTCATTTGAATTTGAATTAGGTTTAGCTCCTCAATTTGATGTTGAATTAAAAAGTAAAAAAGCCATCACTCAATATAATATTGTTGCTGATGATAAAATGATTGATGAACAAATTGAACGTATTCAAAAACAATACGGAAAATTAATTCCTCAAGATGTTGTAGAAGCAGATAGCGAAATTACTGGTGCTTATACAAACGAAGAAAAAGAAATTGATAACACGGTAACTTTAACTTTAGATAAGTTTAAAGGAAAAGCAACAGCAAAACAATTTATTGGAGCTAAAGCAGGAGATGTTATTGTTTTAAAAACTAAAGGGCTTTTCGAAGACGATCACGATTTAATGCATGCGTTAAAATTAGGTCACGATGAAGTTCATGGTTTAGATATTGAAGTATCTTTTACTATTACTGAGGTTAACAAAAGAGAGTTGGCCGATTTAGACCAAGAGTTGTTTGATAAGCTTTTTGGCGAAGGTACAGTGAAATCTGTTTCCGAAGTAAGAGAAAAAATTAAAGAAGATGCTGAAAAGCAATTCGTGCAACAAGCGGATCAAAAGTTATTAAACGATGTGACTGAGCATTTAGTTGAAAATACTAAATTCGATTTACCAGCCGAGTTTTTAACGAAGTGGATGCAAACTGCAGGTGAAAAAGAAATGGATGCTGACCAAGCTAAAGAAGAGTATGAGAAGTCTGAAAAAAGCTTACGTTACCAATTAATAGAAGGTAAGTTAATCGAGGCTAATAACGTGCAAGTAACTATGGACGATATTAAAAATCATGCTAGAGAAATGATTAAAGGGCAAATGGCTCAATTTGGTCAATTAAACCCTTCGGATAAAGAGTTAGATGATATTGCTGCACGTGTGTTATCAAACCAAGAAGAGGCGCGTCGTATTTCAGAACAATTAGTAAGTCAGAAATTATTATCTGTTTACAAAGAAAAAGCAAATCTTAAAGTTAAAGAATTAAGTTACGAAAACTTTGTTAAAGAAGTTTACGGCGATAAATAAAATAAATAATAAATGTTTATCTTTAGGCGCTTAAATCTATTAGATTTAAGCGCTTTTTTATTCAAAACAAATTATATAAATAGTTTTATTTAGCACAAATACTTTTAATTCAATGTGTTAAATAGAATTTAATATCAAAATAATATTATGGATTACGCAAAAGAATTTGAAAAATTCGCGATAAAAGATCAAGGTATTAGCAGTACATACTACAATAAAATTATTAGTAGCATGTATCCAACTAATTTAACGCCAAACATTATTGAAGAACGCCAAATGAATATTGCCGTTTTTGATGTGTTTTCGCGCTTAATGATGGATCGTATTATTTTTCTAGGAACCGGAATTAATGATCAAGTTGCAAACATTGTACAAGCACAACTTTTATTTTTAGAAAGTACAGATGCTAATAAAGATATCCAAATTTACATTAACTCTCCAGGAGGAAGTGTATATGCTGGACTAGGTATTTACGATACCATGCAGTTTATAAAGCCAGATGTAGCAACTATTTGTACGGGTATGGCTGCTTCTATGGGTGCTGTTTTGTTATGTGCAGGCGCAAAAGGAAAACGAAGTGGGTTAACACATTCTCGTGTTATGATTCACCAACCTTTAGGAGGAGCTCAAGGACAAGCAAGCGATATTGAAATTACAGCTAGAGAGATTTTAATTTTGAAAGAAGAACTTTACAATATTATTAGTAAGCATTCTGGGCAAGATTACGACAAAGTATATGAAGATAGTGATAGAGATTACTGGATGAAAGCTGATAAAGCTAAGGAATACGGTATGATCGATGAAATTTTAGCTCGTAATTAATAAAAATTCACTAACTTTAAAGTGTTGGTATAAAGGGGTTTGAAATTTATATGCCTCAAAACAAGTAAGATTAATGGCAAAAGAAGAATTAGAATGTTCGTTTTGTGGTCGTAAAAAGCCTGAAACAAATTTGTTAATAGCAGGATTAGATGCACACATCTGCGATAGATGTATTGAGCAGGCTCATGGTATTGTTATAGAGGAATCTAAGCAAAACGATAGTAGCGATCTATCAGCGGAATTAAAACTACGCAAGCCTTTACAAATTAAAGAATTTTTAGATGAATATATTATTGGTCAAGACATGACTAAAAAAGTAATGTCTGTGGCTGTATATAATCACTATAAGCGTTTATTACAACCACCAACTGGCGATGATATTGAAATTCAAAAATCAAATATCGTTATGGTTGGGCAAACCGGTACAGGTAAGACTTTAATGGCCAAAACTATTGCTAAAATGCTTAATGTACCTTTAGCTATTGTAGATGCAACGGTTTTAACCGAGGCTGGTTATGTTGGTGAAGATGTTGAAAGTATTTTAACGCGTTTATTGCAAGCTGCAGATTATAATTTAGAGAAAGCAGAAAAAGGTATTGTTTTTATTGATGAAATTGATAAAATAGCACGTAAAAGTGATAACCCTTCGATTACTAGAGATGTCTCTGGTGAAGGTGTGCAGCAAGCTTTATTAAAATTATTAGAAGGTACAGTTGTGAATGTGCCACCTAAAGGCGGACGTAAACATCCAGATCAAAAATTTATAGAGGTTAATACTGAAAATATTTTGTTTATTGCTGGTGGAGCTTTTGATGGTATTGAAAGACATATTTCAAAGCGACTAAATATGCAAGCAGTAGGGTATAGTGCTTCTATGTCTGACGAGAATGTAGATCAAAGTAATTTGTTACAATACATAATCCCAAAGGATTTAAAAGATTTCGGTTTAATTCCTGAAATTATTGGAAGACTTCCTGTGTTAACGTATATGGATCCTTTAGATGCTAAAACTTTAAGAGCAATTTTGACAGAACCTAAAAACGCTATAATTAAACAGTATAAAAAACTGTTTACTATGGATGAAGTAGATTTTTCTATTAGCGATGGTGCACTAGATTTTATCGTCGGTAAAGCTATTGAATATAAATTAGGAGCTAGGGGATTACGTTCTTTATGTGAAGAAATTTTAACTGATGCTATGTTTGAATTACCAAGTAGTGAGGATAAGGTCTTGAATGTGACTAAAACTTACGCCGAAAGAAAATTGACTAAAACAACTATTAAAAAGCTAAAAGCGGTTTCTTAAAGTTGAGCTGTATTATAATTTAAAAAGCCATTTGTAAAATTATTTACAAATGGCTTTTTGTTTTACTGTTATTTTGAAATTGCTTAAAAAAATAGTACTTAGTATATATGTTTTTTTTGAGTAATTGATTAATTCTTGTTTTTTTGTCTATCAAAAAAAAAGCCGACCTAACAAGGAGTTAGAGCCGGCTTTTAAATTAACTAGTTTTAGGGAATAAGTTAATATTAGTTATTAATCATTACTTTATTAATTGCGTGTATTACTCCGTTTTCAGCTTGTACATCTACAGCTACAATTCCTATATCGGTAGCTCCCGATCCGTCAGTTATGTTAGCGATATTGTTTCCTGTGCCCGGAAGTGAAATAGTAATATCGTCTCCTTCAATGGTTGCTGCTGTTGTATCGCCAGGGTTGGTTAGCATACTAGAAGTTATGTTAGCTTCTTTTATAACGTGATGTAACAATATCTGTGTTAAGGCAGCTTCTTCAGGTACAGCGGTTAAGGCTGCAAAGGCATCGTTTGTAGGAGCGAAAACAGTAAAGTTTGGATCCAACATATCAGAGTTACCTGTTTCAGTTCTAGATAATATAGTTGCAAAATCTGTTGCAGGTGTTAATGTTGTTAAAGCATCTACTAAGGTTGAAAAGTTTGGGTCTGCAACGGCAAATGTAACTACTGTTGGAATATCAATAACCGTATCTATCGCATGAATTATACCGTTAGTACCAACGATATCTGCTTTTGTTACAGTAGAGATTCCATTAAACATAACGCCATTTGTTGTATTGAAATATAAACTAAGAGCATTACTACTTGGTCCAGTGGCTCCTGTATTGGTGTATCCTGCACCTAAATCTAACAGAGCTGTAGAGGTTATTGTTGAACCTATTATTACATGATTAAGTAGTATTTGAGAAAGAGCGCCGGTATCAACATCTCCTAAGGCAGCACCGTCTAAAAAAGTACTAAAAGCCGCATCGCTAGGTGCTAATACTGTAAATGGACCATCTCCACTTAGAACGCTAACCAGATCTCCGTCTGCCGCTCCTAGTGCTGCTACCAGATTTGAAAAATCAGAATTTGATATTGCTAAATCTACAACACTTGGTAATCCTAAAACAGCATCTATTATGTGTACTGTTCCATTAGAAGCATTAACGTCCGCTGTTGTAACTGTTGCAATGTTATTGAAAGTAACTCCATTTGTAGCGTCAAAATAAATACTAATATTTTCGTCTCCAGCTCCAGTTGCGCTTCCTGAAGTATAGCCAGATCCCATAGATATTAAATCACTAGCTGATACATCTGCCATAATTACATGGTTTAATAAAACTTGTGATAGAACGTCTGTTGGTAGCTCTTCTAATGAATTGAATCCGTTATCGGATAAAAAAGTAGCAAAAGCATCGTTGGTAGGAGCTAAAACTGTAAATGGACCATTACCGGCTAGTACAGTGGCTAAGTCGCCGTCTGCTCGCAGTAATGCTGCTACTAAAGAGCTTAAACTCGGAGTTTGTTGTGCTAGTTCCACAATGTTTGGTGTTGGTTCTGGTGTTTTAGTGCCATCGTCATCATTGCTACATGATGTGGTTATTAATGATAGACTAAAAAGTGCGATAATAAAATGTTTCGTTTTCATACTGTCTAATTTATTTTGTTAATTGTTAGACAAATATATATAAAATTTTATTTATGTCCAACATTTAAAAATTAAACATAGACAAAATTGTTTTCAAAAATGATTTGGATTATTTTTTTTTGTTTAAGTTTGTTTAGTAAACAATTAGACATGAGTAAGTATACAATGGCACAGATTGTGGCTTTAACAGGAATTAAAGCGCATACTTTACGCAAGTGGGAAACACGATATAATTTTTTGGATCCTGAGCGTACGGACACTAATATCAGGTATTATTCAGGTGAACAATTAAAGAAATTATTGAATATTGCCGTTCTAACTAGAAATGGATATCGTATTTCTAAAATCGATAAAATGACAGATGATGAAATTCATGAAACCATTTCTGATGGTATTACAGAAGGACATTATGAAGGTGAAATTAGTGCACTAATTGTTAGTATGCTTAATATGGATGAGGTTGGTTTTAATGATGTTTTAAGAACGCAAATAGTAAAAAAAGGCTTATTAGCAACGGTAACAGAACTTATTTACCCTTTTCTTAATCAGGTAGGAGTGTTATGGGGAATTAATAAAGTTATGCCTGCTCAAGAACATTTTATTTCCAATTTAATTAAAAGGAAAATGTATGCTTCTATTGATTTGTTGGCCTATCCTCAAAAAAATGCACCAAGTATATTGATGTTTTTAACGGAAGACGAATATCATGAAATAGCGCTCTTACTGGCGTATTACATAGCACGAGAGATGGGGTGGTGCGTTTATTATTTAGGGCAAGATGTGCCGACAGAAAATATTAAACAAGTTATACAAGAAGTAAATCCAGATTTGATGCTTTCTATGTTTGTAACACCTACTGAGCATCCAGCGAAAGTTAAAGTTGAAGCGATACTCGAGCAAGGAAATGTGCCTTTACTTATTTCTGGTAACCCCATAAATTTAGAAGGTATCATGGATGATGAAAGAATTATATATTTATCTCATCCTGATGATTTAATTAAAAATTTAAGGACAATAAAACCGGCTTAGTTTACTATAAGTTTAATAGAAATCAATTTATTAGCTTTTCGATAAAAGATGTAAATCTTATTTTTATAATTACGTTATTTAAAACTACTTAAGCGTAACACACATTTAATTCAAGCAGTTCATCGATGTAATCTCTGGTGTTTGAAAGTCGAGGTACTTTGTGTTGTCCGCCTAGTTTGTTATTTTGTTTAAGCCAATCGTGAAAAAGGTTTTTTCGAGCTATTGTAATTTTAGGTTTGTTTAATGTAATGCTGTTATACCGTTTCGCTTCATAATCAGAATTTAAAGCTTTCAGGGCATTGTCAAAAAGTTCATTAAAATAATCTATGTCTTTTGGAGGGGTTTTAAATTCAATAAGCCATTGGTGAGCACCTTTTTCTTTCCCAACCATAAAAATAGGGGCAGCTGTATAATCTACTATTTCTGCTTCAGTTTTGGAGCAAACGTTTTTTAGAGCTTCTTCAGCATTTTCAATAATAAGTTCTTCACCAAAAACATTAATATGGTGTTTTGTACGTCCAGAAACTTTTATTCTATAGGGGCTTAACGAGGTGAACCTAATGGTGTCTCCAATTTTGTAACGCCATAATCCAGCGTTAGTGGTTATTATAACGGCGTAATTTGTGTGCAATTGAACATCACTTAAAGGGATAGCTTGTTCTTCAGATGTTGCATAAATATTCATAGGTATAAACTCATAGAAAATACCATAGTCTAGCATTAGTAATAATTCATTTGAGTCATTTTGGTCCTGAATGGCGAAAAAACCTTCCGAAGCATTATAAATTTCATAGTACTTAAAATCTTTTTGCGGTAGTATTTTTTGGTATTGATCTTTATAAGGCGTAAAACTAACACCACCATGAAAGTATACTTCTAGGTTTGGCCAAACTTCGTGTAAGCTTTGTTTTCCTGTGGTTTCAAGAACGTTGTTTAAAAGTACAAGCATCCAAGAAGGTACGCCGGCTAGACTGGTAACGTTTTCATTTATAGTTTCGTTTACTATGGCTTGCATTTTGTGTTCCCAATCACTCATTAAGGACACTTTGTTGCTTGGGGTGCTGCTGTATTCTGCCCAAAAGGGCATATTATCAATTAAAATAGCCGATAGATCACCAAATACAGTGCCTTTTTGTCTAGAGAGTTCTTTACTTCCGCCTAAGCGTAAACTCTTTCCTGTAAATAATTGCGAATCTTCGTTGTTGTTTAAGTACATGCATAGTAAATCTTTACTTGCTGCATAGTGGCAGTTCTCCAGAGATTCTTGGCTTACCGGGATAAATTTACTTTTAGCACGGGTCGTGCCACTAGATTTTGCAAACCATTTTATGGGTGTAGGCCAAAACAAGTTGTTTTCACCATTGCGAGAGCGATCTATAATATCTTGCCAGCCGTCATAATTTTTTATGGGGACACGCTCTGCAAATGTTTTGTAATTTTTTATAGACTTGAAATCGTATTGTTTACCTAATTCAGTGTCTTTAGCCATATGTATAAGGCTTTGTAGCAATTCATTTTGAACTTCATTTGGGTATTTTAGGAACAATTCTATTTGATGAAATCGTTTTTTTAAAAACCAAGAAGCAATTGAATTTACTATAGGGATTGGCATAATTATTTTTATCTTTAATTTTTTAAAAATAAGACTTTTTTTTATGACTTACCAAGGTGTTTTAACAAAAATGGAAACCGAATTTTCTAACCCAATTCAGTATTACTTGGTTTTTGATTCGGATTTTATAAGTATGAATCAGTTAATAGGGAAAGAGATTTCTATTGAATTTGTAAAATATCAATGTTTAAATTGCGGATTAGATAAACCAATTTACAGGCAAGGGTATGATAAGCAATGCTTTTTTGAAACGGCGCAGGCGGGAGATTGGATTATGCGCCCCGAATTAAGTACAGCACATTTAGGTAAAGAGGATCGTGATCTAGAGTATGAAAAACGTGTGCAATTACAACCGCACATTGTGTATTTGGCGAACTCTAGTAATGTAAAGGTTGGGGTCACTAGAAAAACACAAGTTCCAACGCGTTGGATAGATCAGGGAGCACACGAAGCTCTAGAAATTGTAGAGGTGCCTAATAGGTATTTAGCGGGCGTTACAGAGGTCGCTTTGAAGTCTTATGTAGCAGATAAGACTAACTGGCGTAAAATGCTTAAAAATGATAATGAAGATGAAAATTTAGTGGAATGGCGAGATCGTTTAAAGCAACATATACCAGATGAAGCTGCAGAGTATTTTATTGAGAATAATTCGGAAACACATTTGGAGTTTCCGGTTAATAAATACCCGCTTAAGCCAAAGAGTCTAAATATTAAAAAGGCATTAAAATACACAGGGAAAGTCGTTGGGATAAAAGGACAATATCTCATTTTTGAAGATGAGACGGTATTCAATATTCGGTCTAACGAAGGGCTTGTGGTAAAAATATCAGTATAATAAATTAAAAAATCCCATTACGATAGAATCGAATGGGATTTTTTATAAGCTTAAAACAAGTAAAGGCTATACTTCTTCTTGGTCTCTTAAGTTTTGAATGTAAGCTGCTTTTTTTACTTGACGACGTCTTTTTACAGATGGTTTAGTGAAAAACTGCCCTTCACGTAAATTTTGCATTACTTTGATGTTACGGTGTTTTCTTTTGTAGCGTTTTAAGGCACGCTCTATATTTTCACCATCTTTTACAATAATCTTTAACATAGATACTCTTTTAATTAATTGATTTTAAGTTTTAGGCTTATCCTAAATACGTTTTTAATACTTTACTTTTTGAGGTTTGTCGTAATCTACGAATACCTTTTTCTTTTATTTGTCTTACACGTTCCCGTGTTAAACCAAAAGAGTCACCAATTTCTTGGAGGCTCATAGGTTGTTTTTTACTAATACCATAATAATGACGAATAACCTCTGCTTCTTTGTCCGAAAGGGAATTTAAAGCACGGTTAACTTCTATATTCAAAGCGTCCTGCATTAAACCAGAATCTGGTCTAGGCGATTCGCTAGAATTCATTACATCATACAAGTTTGATGTCTCACCTTCTTGAAAAGGAGCATCCATAGAAACATGGCGCCCAGAAATTTTCATAGACTGTTTAACATCGGTTAATGAAAGATCTAATTTGCTCGCAATTTCTTGCGCACTTGGTGGTCTTTCATTCTCTTGTTCTAAAAATGAATAGGCTTTATTAATTTTATTAATCGAGCCAATTTTGTTCAAAGGTAATCTAACTATTCGAGATTGTTCAGCTAAAGCTTGAAGAATTGCTTGACGAATCCACCAAACGGCATAAGAAATAAATTTAAACCCTCTAGTTTCGTCAAAGCGTTTTGCCGCTTTCACTAGGCCAGCATTGCCCTCGTTGATTAAATCGGGTAGAGTTAGACCCTGATTTTGATATTGTTTTGAGACTGAAACTACGAACCTTAAATTAGCAGTTGTGAGCGTATCTAGAGCTTTTTGGTCGCCATTTTTAATTAATTGGGCTAGTTCGACCTCTTCTTCAGCTGTGATAAGGGGTATTCTACTAATGTCTTGAAGGTATTTGTCTAGGGATTTTGACTCGCGGTTGGTAACTTGTTTCGTAATTTTTAATTGCCTCATGTAGTGTTTTTAAAGTTATACTAAAGGATAATATAACTAATTCAACGAGAAAACCTAATTATTAAGGAGTTATCTTTAGTTATGACGAAAATTGTAACGTTTTCATTTATTTTAACTTCGGTACTGCTCAAAAAAATTAATAGCAGATTGGAAGTTGATTTTTTTATTAAAAGAAATCGTTACTCTAGAAACTGTTTTATAAATAGATGAATTTTAAGTTGAGATTATAGATTTACATTGAGCTTTAATGATTATTTTTAATTATAATTAGTAGACCAAACGTTGTATCATATTTACATAATGATATAAATAGAAAAATCCCCAAGAGCATGAAACTCTTGGAGATTTTTAAATTAAACCATTATCTGTTATTTATAGCAATGTGGTATAAATAATTAGTTGATAAATGGATTGTTTTGTACTTCTAATAAAGGAATTTCCAAAGTAAGACGATCGTCATTATAGGGAATTACTTCGCCTGCTAAGTATAAATGGTTAGTTCCTCTTACAACATTCGCTTTGTTTCTTTTAAGAGCGAATAAACTTTTTCCTTCAGCAAAAAACTCAATACGTGTTTGTAAATATATTTCATCTATTAATGCTTGTCCGGTTAAGGTGTCAACATAAGCATAGTCAGCTGCAGAGTCAAAACGTTCTGCTAAAATTTGCTTTAAACGAGTTTTAGCATCTTCTTCAGCTCCTATTTTTGCATTCATTTCAGCAGATAACATGTATAATTCATCAATACGCATGTAAATATAATCATCTTCAATAACTCTTTGACCACCTCTAACTCTTCCAGCGTTGTAAAACTTCTTGAAAGGGATTAATAGATCTGAATCTTGTAATTGGTTTACTTCATCGTCAATATCTGCTTGAGTAGCAAATTGAATTTTACGTTGATCTGTATCTTTAATTTGGTCGTATAATCCTTGATCAATTGCTTTTTTATCACCAGCCCATTGGTAGCTATATGTATAGATATCCATTTGGCCCCACCATGATATCAAATCTAAGCCAGTATCTGTTGTAATATCTGCACCCCATAACCAACTTGGAGTTTCTACAGAGTTGAATCCTCCAATAGTTTCTGCCTTTGTTGTAATAGGAAGACCTGAATTTGCTATAACTTTTTCAGCTAAATCTCTAGCTAAAATATCTGTAGCGTTAGTATCCATAGATCCATAAACATAAGCTAATAATGTGTTTGCAACATCTTCATTAACTTCAAATAATTCAGCTCTGCTGTAACCTTCTAAAAGTGTTGCTGCTTGCTCTAAATCATCAATCATTTGTGCGTAAACCACTTGAGTTTCACTTTGTTCTAAAGCATCTCCATTTGTGTTTATGTATAATGGCAATACTTTAGAAGTCGGAGTGTATTCTGGAATATAAAGTTGAGTTAAGTAAAAGTACGCATATGCACGCATAGCTTTAGCTTGTCCCATTGTTGTTTTATTAGAGTCTGTAATAGTAGCATCGTTACCTCCTAATGCATCAATAATTTTGTTTGCAGATCCAATAATTCTGTAGTAATATCTCCAAGCTGAATAATTTGCTCTTGTAAACGTGTTATCTACAGTAACTAATAATGCCGCAAAATTGCTATATCTGTTATAGTTATTTGCTGTTAGAGCTAAATCTCCTGAAAGGAAATCTGAATAAATGTCATTACCTTTTTGTCCAAAATCGGCATGGTCAGTTGTTCCTCCAGTTCCAGTTGTGTACATAGAATTAAAAAGACCACTAAGTGTACCAGCTAGTATGCCTGGGTATATTTCTCCAGTTTCACCAACATCCGAAATGGAAACGTATTGTGTAGGAGTTTCTTCAAGAAAATCTTCTCCACAACTAAAGGTAAGCGTAGCAACCGCTACTACCAAAAGTGATTTTATATATTGTGTTTTCATATTATTTTTTTTAAAATTAGAATTTAATTCTCGCTCCTACTGTAATTGTAGATAATGGTGCGTAAGTATATGATGTTGTTGCTCCAGTCTCAGAAGTATTAGGATTAAAACCTGCTCTTGCACTGTTAATAAATAAGTTATCACCAGAAACCCATAAATTGATAGATTTGATTGTGTTATTTACTAGGAAACGAGATGGTAAGTTATACCCAATTCTAGCATTGTTTAAAGATATGTAATCTGTTGAAGTAATGAAACGAGAAGATGTTGAGTTTACTTGAGTATTTACATCACTTATTAATTTAGGAACGTCAGTAACATCACCAGGAGCTTTCCAACTGTTTCTAATATCTGTAGACCAGTTGTTAGAACCTGCTTGATCATTACTTACTAATCTAGCATAAGCAGCATCATAACCATAGCCACCTAAGCTATATGCAAATTGCGTGCTAATTGTGAAATCTTTGATTCTTGCATTAAGTCTAAAAGCACCTCGGATATCTGGAATTGCAGAGTGTCCTGTGTATTTTTGAGTAGCATCAGCATAAACATTTGTTGTTGTTTTCTTGATGTCCGTGTTGTTCGGGTTATCATTTTGGTATTGAGATAAACTTGCGATAGATTCACCTGAATCTACAGCGTCATTACCATTAGCATCAAAATAATATTGATTCCAAAGTGGGTCACCATTAGCAGTATCTACACCTGCCCATTCTCTAATGTAAAAATCATATAAGCTATGTCCTTTTGAACGACCATAATTTCCACTTTGATCTAGAGTTTTTTCAAGTCCAGTTGCTGTTTCAATTGGCATTTGTGTTAATTCATTATTTAATATCTCACCGTTAAAAGCAAAGTCTAAACTGTAGTCAGTTTTGTTAATAATATGCGTAGTGATATCAAATTCTAATCCTCTATTTACTAAAGAACCGTCATTAACTGTAATTAAAGATTCCGAAGAAGAAGGTGCTAATCGCTTATCAAATACTAAATCGTCAGTATTCTTAACATAGTAATCAATGTTAACATCAACGACATTGTTGAAAGCTGTAAATTCAATACCTGTTTGGAACATTTTTGATGTTTCCCAGGTTAAATTAGGATCTTGAATAGAGTTAGGCACTAAAGAAATACCACCTAATAAGTTGTTTATTTCATAAGTGTTTTGTCCACTGTAGTAATCAGCTCCAGCTTCATCACCAACTAAACCATAACTCGCTTTTACTTTTAAAAAGTTTATTGCGTTAGAACCTTTTAAGAATTGCTCATTACTCATAACCCATGAAGCTCCTACTGAACCAAATGTGCCCCATTTATCTTGAAAGAATCTTGAAGAACCATCTCTTCTAATAGACCCCGTTAAGTAGTAAGTGTTGGCGAAGTTGTAGTTTGCTTGCGCGAAGTAACTTTCAATAGATCTTTGTAATCTGTATCCTGTAGGAGGAGAAGAACTTACAACATAGTTGTTTGCTTGATCAAGTCCGTTTTGAAGGTTTACAACATTAGATTTACTTACTGTAGCATATTCGTATTTGTTTTTGTTTGTTTCGTGTGCAGCTAAAATGCTTATGCTGTGAGATCCAAAAGTATTAGAATATCTAAGTAAGTTCAATAAGTTTTGTGTAATATCTGTTGTGTTAACTTTAAATAAACTACCGCTTTGTCCGGCTGCAGATCCATAAAAAGGATTGTTAATTACATTTCTAACTCTATTGTAATATTGAACACCATAACGTGTTTCATAAGTAAGGTTCTTAGTAATATCAAATTTCATTGAGAAACTACCATTTACCGAATGACGATTGTTACCATCTTGGTCATATTGAGAATCTGCAATAGCATTGGTTAATCCACCAAAACCTCTATTTACACCGTAATCATACTGGTTTCCACCATATTTTGTATCTGGTATTGTATTACCATTAGCATCTCTTGTGAATAATGGGTAGATTGAAGGAATATTATCTGAAAACCAAAACACACTACCTGAATCTTCAGATTGTCCGTTTGCTAAAGTTTCGCCATAAGTATAACCTAAGTTAGCTGTAGCTGTTAACCATTCTTTAGGTTTATGTGTTACGTTTAATCTAGAAGAGTAACGTTTGTAAGATGAGTTTTTTAAGAAACCTTTTTGGTCTAAGTAACCAAAAGATGAAAAGTACTTAGTTTTCTCAGTACCACCACTCATTTTTAAGTTAGCTTCAGTTAAGAAAGATGCTTGGAAACCATAATCAGCCCAGTCTTCTGGAGTGTATTTTGTTGTTACACCAGCACGAACTTTTCCCGTTGCAGGATCAATTAATTCTGAAACGTTATTTACATTATAGTTGTTATATTCTGAGTTAATACCTCTAGAAGAGTATAAAAATTCATTAGCATAAGCAACAGCATCACTAGTTGGGTCTAAGCTTAACGATCTGTTTCCCATAGCCATCCATGATAATTCTACATATTCGTTAGCGCTATCGATAACGTCGTATCTAGGAATTAATTGGATGTTTACACCAGTTTTTACATCAACTTCTACTGAAGAAGTTCCTTTTTTTCCTGATTTTGTAGTTATCAAAATAACTCCATTTGCACCTCTAGCTCCGTAAATAGCTGTAGCTGTAGCATCTTTTAAAACTGTTGTAGTTTCAATATCCGATGGGTTTATTGAATTTAAACTCCCGTTATCAAAACGATCTCCATCAGAATCAAAAGATGATGTTGTCATTGGAACACCATCAACTACATATAAAGGATCTCTGTTTCCGTTAACAGAACCAAAACCTCTAATACGTATTGTTGCAACAGTACCTGGTTGGCCTGAAGTGTTAATTACATTTACACCAGCAACCTCACCTGCAAGGGCTTGCGATACATTTGAGAAGGTTTTAGCTTCTAAAACACCTGCTTTGATTTCTTTAATAGAACCAGAAAATGCTTGTTTTGTACTTGTACCGTAACCAACAATGACAACTTCGTCTAAAGCTGCTGCATCTGGTTGCATTGTTACATTAACTGTGTTGGATTGTCCAACCTTTACTTCTGTGCTAGCATATCCAACAAAACTAATTACAAGAACAGCTCCTTGATTGGCCTTAATAGCATATGCTCCATCGAAATCTGTTGAAGTACCTGTTGAAGTACCTTTTACTAAGACTGTAGCTCCTGGTAACGGTAAACCAGAATCATCTGATACTGTTCCTGAAATTGTCTTTTCTTGTGCAAACGTAAGTTGCACAACAAACGCTAATAATAGCGTTAGTATTCCACTAAACTTTTTTTTCATTTTATAATTATTTGAATTAGTCGGCGCCAAAAATCACTATAAAAAGTTAATAAAACAATAAATAATTGTTAAAAATCCTTTTTTTGTGTTACAAATTTTGAGTAATACAATGTAAATGGTTTAAATATGTAGTTTGAATGAAGTTGATGTTTAAGAGATTTCTGTGGTAATTCGTTAGTAACTAATTATTTGAGTAATTTTTTTTCAAATTCAAATTTGAATATGGAAGGTTTCAGTATTTTACTGTTTGTTATTGAATAAATAGTGAATGGTTGTAAAATATCAGTAAATATTAGTTGTAGTTGTTTTTAATAACGAATAATAATGTTCAATTTTCTTTAATGATTCTAATAAATCTCCTTTTTTAGATGGATTAAGTTTACTTAATTGAAAGCTTGAAATGAAGTTGAATCTGAATTTACAAGATTATCTCATCTTGAAGTTTAGTCTGTGTTTTTGAGAGTTAGATTAAATACTCATGTACTGGCTAAACCATCTCTGTATGTAACTATAATTAAGTTTTAGTATCTACCGCCGCATAGAGTTATAGTGATACTAGTTGAGGTAGTTCAATTTAGAGAACCTGTACTTGGATCGAGAACAACTATAAACTTCAAGATGAATAATCTCATAAGATATTTTACTTGCATAGCTATCAAAAGTAAAGTCTAGAGTACCATTTACTTCTAAATCGTAAGTGTTGCTTGGGTTTCGATAATAAGTTAAAACGGATGTGTTAGTTGGATTTGCGCTACGAGTCGGGATTAATTTGGAATCCATACCATTAAAGCTGTTTAGGGTAATATCTGCTATGGGTATAGTAAATATTTATTACTGTTTGTAGTTATAGTAGCCGATGTAGGGGTGTTGTAAATAAATTATTGTTGAGGGGTTATTTTTATAAAATATAGGGAATAAAATGAAACGGTCGGTAAACATTATGTTTACCGACCGTTTATTTACTAAGTATAACTTTATAAAAATAATTAGTTTTGTCTAATTAGTTTTTCTAAAAATTCTCTTGTTGCACCTGTTCCTCTATCATATCCTGTAGTTAATTCTACAATATGACTTCCATCAGACATAAGTGTTTGCTTATTTGTAGTATCATCACAAGTAATCATTTCAAATACACTTTTCTTGCAAGTCATTATTGGAGATCCGTTTAATAATGTTGGTTCTCCAGCAAGATCAACATCTAAAACAGTAATAACATTAGTGTCAGGATCTACTGTAAAGTAGAAATCGTTGTCATCTGGCCAAAATGCAATACCAACGTGCTTATAAAGATCTGGTGAAACAGCTGCAATAGATACAGTACCTGAGTAGTTCGCAATGAAAGAACCAGAGTTATAATACTCACCAACTTCTACATCATAAGTTCCAGCTAATGTAGTCTCAGGAAGCGCTTTTAATGTTAAAGCTATTGAGTTAACATCTGATACAGCTTCAGAAGATTCCACAATTTCTAGAACAATGTCCTTAAAATCAAAAGGAACTAAGTTACCTGTTAATACAATAATTGCTGCATTAGCAGTTTTTTCACCTGCAGGAATTGTAAAAGTAGTTTCACCTAATTCAAACTCAACACCTTCTTTTGCTGGAGAATCTGGACTTGCTGCAATGGTTACAGTTACATCTCTATCTAAAGGAACATTTTTTCCTCCAAAGAACGTAATTGGAATTTCATAATCTATTGATGTCACAGCTGGGTCTAAAATAATATTTAGTTCGTCAGTTGTATTTTCAAATTGAGCTAATATTGGACCTTGTCCAAAATCAGTTTTTGTGTCGTCTAATAACGCATCACAAGAACTTAGGGTGATAAGACTCCCTAAAGCTAGAACAAAAAATGTCCTGATAAATTTAATTTTTTTCATTTTCATATTTTTTTATTTCCAAAATGGAGCGTTAGTAAATACATCTCCTGCAGCTTGTGTAGGTACGTTGTTCACGTTTCTAGAATATTCTGAAGATGGGTATAATAATCTTACTGGTCTAACACCATCAGATTCAGCAGGAATAGGTAAGCCAGCTGGGTAACCTGTTCTTGTTAAATCAATCCAAGATTCTATAGAAGATGTTCCGTTTAATGCTATCCATTTTTGAGTCATGATAGCTTGGATTTTATTAGTAGAATTGTCCCAACCAACATTTATAATGTCTTGGTTGTAGTAAGTAGCAGCTTCTGTAGCAGCATCTTCTACGCCTAATTGTACAAATGATGCTTCAATTGCAGCTTCATATAAAGCTTGAGCAGCAGCATCTCCACCTGGTAAGTATCCTCTAACAGTAGCTTCTGCTTGAACGAATAAAGCTTCAGCTTCAGACATTACGATTTGATCTTGATCTGCACTTACTAAAAGTCCAGGTCCTACTTTAGATAAATCATCAGATGTAAATCCTGTTCCTGGCAGAATAGTAGACTGTTCTGCACCTTTGTAACCGCCATTAGCAGCTTCTTCGTAAAGTCTTTCTAACCTTGGGTCGTTTGCATTCGTTAAAAATGAAATAGTATATTCTGAAGCAACAGTAAAATCTTTTCTGTTTTGTTGTGCTCCGTTTGGTTGTACAAAATAATCGTAGAAAGGACTTTGTTGATTTTCATTTGCTGTGTAGCCAGGATTAACACCCGCAGTAGCATGTATAAAACCACCACCATTAGCAGTAATATCTGCTATTTGAGAAGCGATGTATGCATCTTGACCGGTATTGCTCATTCTTACAAGCATCCTTAATCTAATGCTATTAGCAAATTCAACCCAGTAATCCATGTGACCTTCAAATAAAACATCTTGTGTTCCAGGATCTTCTGCTGTGTCAGTGCTGTTAATTAAAGTTACAGCTGCTCCTAAATCTTCAATAACACTTTTGTAAATAGTTTCAGCATCATCATACGCAGGAGTTGCATTGTCTCCTCTTAAGTTAGCTTCTGTATAAGGAATATCTCCATATAAGTCAACTAATAATTGATACTGAAAACCTTTTACAATTTTAGAAATTGCTTTATAGTTAGAATAATCAACTGCACCGGTAGGATCTTCGTAATTTTCAATATATGTAAGGTTTTTGAAAATTGTTGCGTAAGACGTTTCAAAGATATTTGAAAAATCATCAGCACTGAAGTTGTATCTGCTATATATAGCGTTTGCAGACCAGTTAGATGGTGTTGCCCAGTTAACTACTAATTCGTTACCTAAGTAAGTCATAGTACGACCGTTTAATTCGCCAAAGTCTTCAAGAGCGACAGGTAAAGTTAAACTCGGTGTCGATATTGCCGGGTCATTAGGGTTTTCGTTGACATCTAAAAAGTCATCGCAACTTACACTAACTATGGCTAGTGCAAAAAGGGATAAAATTGCTTTTTTCATTTTTATATTTTTCATTTTTATTTTTTTAGAATGTTAAGTTTACACTCATACCAAACTGTCTTGTAGGAGCTGTTTGATTTTGGTCACCTACACCAACTGCGTTTCCAGTAGTAAAGTTGAATTCAGGATCGGTTGTAACATTCTCTGCTGGTCTCCAAGTCACTAAGTTTCTTCCGAAAAGTCCAATAGATAAATCGTCAACACCAATAGTTTTTAAAACATCACCATCAAACGTGTAAGATAATAAAACCTCTCTAAGTTTTAACGTAGTTGCATCAGAAACGTAGTTTTCTTTAATTTCTCCGTACTCATCCCAGAAAGCGTTACCACCACCACTTGTTAATCTATTGTCGTTAGCTACATAACCTCCATTACCATCAGAGTAAGAAGAGTTAGGGAAAACGAAAGCTTGTCTTCCAGCAGTTGCACTGTGTTGAGATAAACCTGTAAATTCAATAGCATCTACAATAGCGTTATAAAATACGTGACCAGTTCTATAATCCATAACTGCATATAAATTCCAGTTTTTGTAGCTAATGTTAGTGTTCATCCCTAAGATATAATCAGGAGTTGTTTTACCTTGAATTTGGTTAGTTGGATCTTGAATTGGATCTCCGTCGTCACCAACAATAACTCTTCCTTCATCATCTCTTAAGTAAGCAGTTGTTCTTAATTGTGGGTAAGGTTCTCCTACCTTAGCGATAACTTGAGCAGAATCAAAACCACCAAGCCCTAACTCATCAACACCATCAGCTAAAGAAAGCACTTCCGATTTAATTGCTGTCCAACTTAAACCAACATCCCATTTAAAGTTATCAGATTTTAAAATGGTTCCGTTTAAATCAACTTCAATACCTAAGTTTTCAATTTCACCAACGTTTACAACAGCTGATGAAGCACCAGATGCATAAGATACATCAGCAGCTACAATTTGATCTGTTGAGTTTGTTTTATACCCTGTAAAGTTAGCAGTAAGTCTGTTTTTGAAAAAACCAGTTTCTAAACCAACTTCTAAAGATGTAGTAAACTCTGGATTTAAACTAGGACTTGGAACTTGGGAACTTTGAGATAAACCAACTGTTGTTCCGTAAGGAAAACCTGTTGGAGCAAAGAATGTACCTTGCGTTCTATAAATGGTTGGGTCATTACCAGTTTTTGTTAAGTTAACTGCAGCTTTTAAATAGCTTAATCCTTTATCAGATGTAATATCAAATGCATCGGTAGCAGCAAAAGATAAACCTACACCATAGTAAAAGAATGAGTTACCATCTTTTGGTAAAGCTGAAGACCAATCATTTCTACCAGTACCAGTTAAAAATAAATAGTCTTTATAGCCTAAAGTTAAATCACCATAAACACTCATTCTTCTGTATTTTTGAGTTCTTTGATTGCCTTCTGCAAAACTTCTACCTACTCCTATAGTTGGAAAGTCTGCTGATAAAATATTACCTGTAATGGTTGAGATATTGTAGAAATCAGGAATAATTAAATCGTTTCCAGCAACAGCTATTGCACTGTTATCTTGAATTCTTGTGTTTTGACCTGTTGTTAATTGAACATTAAAGTCTTCTGAAAGATCTTTATTAAATTTTAATAAGAAATCTGTGTTTAATCTAGAAGAGTTTTCCATAGCATCTGCAGTACGAGCACCGTATTCATCCATTCTAGCATACGTGTTTTCTAATTCGAAAGCGTATGTAAATGCTCCGTATTCTCTTTTAGTAGTGGTAGTAGATCCTGTGTAACCAACATTTAAAGATGCTGTTAACCAATCTGTAATTTCGTAATCAGCAAAGGCAATAACATTAAATTCATTGATATCTCTTTTCAGTCTTTGTGTATCTACAATAAAGTAAGGATTTTCATAAAAAGCGAAGTAAGAGGTTTCGTTTCTAGTAAATTCACCAGTTCTCCAATTTTTTAATTGCTCCATTGGTAAGTGTAATGGTGTGTTTATGATATTCCAGTATAATGGTCTATCTTGACGTCCACCTGCACCAACAACATTTGAATGAGATCTAAAGAATGATAAGTTACCACCAACACTAAGTTTGTTGTATGTTTTACTTCCTTTTAATCTAAAGTTTGTTCTGTTGTAAGCGTCGTTTGGCACAATACCAGTTGTGTTTGTTTGATCAATAGACATTAAAAAAGTTCCGGCGTCATCTCCACCACTTACTGTTACACCATGTCTAGTAGTGCTACCTTGTCTAAAAAAATCTTTATGGTTGTCTTCAATAGGAGTAAAAGGTACTTGCCATACATCACCATTGTCTAAAGTTTCACTAGCATCAACTAAACGACCATCAAAACGAGGTCCCCAAGCAACATTTTCTAACGGGTATAGTGTTCCATCAGGGAAACCACCAACACCAAATTCATTTTGAAATTCTGGTAAGTAAGCCGCGTTCTCTACTTGGAAAGATCCATTATAACTCACTTTTAGTTTTCCTTTACCTTGCTTAGTTGTAACTAAAACAACACCATTTGTTGCTTCAGAACCATAAAGTGCAGCAGAGTTAGCACCTTTTAAAACACTAATGTTTTCAATGTCATTCGGGTTAATGCGGTCTAAGGTTCCTCTGTCTGATGGAAAACCATCAATAACCACAAGCGCTTCGTTGTCATTTAATAGAGATCTGTTACCCCTTAGTACAACTCTCGTACTTGGGTTAACACCATTATTGGTAGTGTTAATTTGCAAACCTGCAACTTTACCAACCATAGCGGTAGCAACGTTGACAGCTTTTGTTTTTGTAATGTCTTCATTTTTTAAAGTTGATACAGAATAGGAAAGTTCTTTTGCATTTCTTTTAATTCCTAATGCTGTAATAACAACTTCATCTAAAGCAGCGGCATCTTCTGCCATTGTTACATTAATTGTATTGGACGATCCAAGAGCAATTTCTTTCGTTGCATACCCAACAAAGCTAAATACCAAAGTAGAACCTTGGGTTGCTTTAATTGCATATTTTCCATCGAAATCTGTTGAAGTACCTGTTGAAGTACCTTTAACTAAGACTGTAGCTCCGGGTAACGGTAAACCAGAGTCATCTGATACTGTTCCTGAAATTGTCTTTTCTTGTGCAAACGTTAGTTGCACAACAAACGCTAATAGTAGCGTTAGCATTCCACTAAACTTTGTTTTCATTTTATAATTATTTGAATTAGTCAATGTCAAAAATCATAATAAAAAGTTAATAAAACAATAAATAATGGTTAAAATTTGCTTTTTAGGTGTCAGTTTTACTGAAAATTGTGGTCTTTGTTAGGAAATTGTAGTTAGATTTAATGAAATGATAAAAATATACATGCTAAATTTAGTATTCTGTAATTTGTTTAATGTGGAGATTAAAAGATATTAATAAGAGTTTCTTCAAAACGCAGTCTTTGCGTAAGATTTTAACTATGTAACAGTTGGTGTTATGGTGGTTAGCTATCAGTTTTTATTGAAAAGTTTTGATTATTGAAATTTTAATCATGTTTAATTTGATAAGAATGACCTATTTATAAAATAGTTTGGTAACTTTTAAAAGGTATTAATTTTGATAAGTCCTGAACAAAAAAAAGAGACTATCTTCTCAGATAATCTCTTTTTAACATTTTGCAATTAAATTGTACTATTTTATTTCGGCTTCACCAAATTCAATATTAATTTCAGTTAGGCTTGTTCCTCCGTTCGTTGAAACAACATCTCCTATTTTTATCATACCGTACTCTGTAACATCACGTGTAATTTTGTAGATGTACAAATCGCCATTTGTAGCAGCGGTAACTTCTGTTTCTTTCGTTCCGGCGTCATAAAGTCTTTGGGCTATTAGTAAATCTTTTTCTGCAAAAAGTTTGTCTATAGTATTATAGTATTCACTTTCACCAGATAAATCTCCAACTTTTACAAAATTTATATCAGTTGTTCCTTCTTTTTCAAAACCAGTTGGGCTTTTAAATTTAATTTCCGCATCTTCATTATTAGTGTCTGTGTAAAAAGTAGCAGTGTCCAAGTTTAATTTGTTTTTGGTAAGATCTGAACTTAATATAACTTTTGAACTTGTATCAAAAGTTTGACTTATTATGGGTATATAGGTTTCTAGTGAATCTGTAAGTGTTCCACTGGTAGCTATAAATCTATAATACAATGTGTCTTTTACAGCAAGATTGTATCCGTATGATGCATCTGTGAAATTGGTGAAAATAATAGTATCACCATCTACATTTAAAGGAGAGCCAAGTGGAGTAGTAGCAGCATAAGTTCCTTCTTTTCCTTTTTTCCACTCTAAAGATATGTTATCAATTACTGCAGATTTTGTAGATGCTTCAAATATTAAAGTATCTTCCACTGCCGTGTCATAAATAATGGCGTCTAAACCTTTTTCTAAAGAAAGCGCTTTAGTGATTGCTATATTAAAGTCTTTTGAATAAGGCTTTCCATTAGAAAGTGTAGAAACAGCGCTAATATCAATTCCGTCTTCTTCATTACCACTTAATGTACCAAGAAGAGACGAGTTGAAGGTAGCTGTTTCTGCAGAAACATTTGCATTAACAGTATTTATTCCTTTTGTCACCGCTATATCTGTAACAATAACGTCATCTGCTGTGATAATCGAAAATTCCATAGTGTGATTTTCGTCTAGATTACTTATGCTAGACGTGTTTAATACTATGTTAGCGCCTAAATCTGCGTAGTCAATTTCTCCTTCGTCTTCGTTACAAGAAATTAGTACACATATAGGTAAAATAAAAAATATTTTAAGTTTTTTCATAATTTATATTTTTATGACTGTTTTAATTAAAGTTTATCAAAAAATAGTTTCGTTTCTAATTCATCTCCACCAATACTTGTACTAGCGGCGTTTAAATTAGCTCCGTTTAAAGAAAGTTCAACCGTTGGATATGTAAATCTATAAGGGGGTTGATCGTTATTTGTTTCTGCATCTGCAGGTGCTGTTAATACAGGGAAATCTAGACGTCTCCATTCAGTCCAAGATTCAAAACCTCTATTATAGAGTGCTAACCATTTTTGAGTTCCAATTTTCTGTTTATAATTACCTGCAGCGCTACTGTATGCTACGCTTCCTTGACCTAAGTAAGTGTCAACTTCTGCATCAGTTCCTCCCCAATATTTAATAGAGGCAGCGATTGCGTTATTGTAATTTGTTTCTGCAGTTCCTGTAATAAAGCCTCTTTCAATTGCTTCTGCTAATAAAAATTCAACTTCAAAATAAGTCATTAGTGGTGCTTCTAATGTTGGATCTTTTCCAATTTTGTCTGACACATGAGAGTATTGGCTGAATGAGTTTAATTCTCCAGAAACACCACCTTTATAAATGCCATTGTATAGTGTGAAATAGTCATCTCTACGAGGGTCGTTTAATGTTGTCATCATATCCACAATAGTATTTGTAGGAACATAATCATCACGACCAGATAGTACTAATGCTGCATAAACAGGGTTTGTATATGGTGCGGCAGTTTCAAAAGCTATTTTCATGTTATCATCAGCAGAAGTGAAAACACCCGCAGTAACTGCAGCGCTAACAACTGTTTCTGCTTTTGCAGGATCTGAATCGGCTATTAACATACCCATTTGAAGTTTCAATGAGTTCGCGAATTTTAGCCATTTTTCAATATCTCCGTTGTAGACAATATCTTCTGATGCTGAAAAACCAACTTCATCAGTTATAAATTTAGAGATTACGTTTGTATCTAGTCTATCTAATAAATCATTGAAAACAGTTTCTTGATTATCAAAAACAGGATTTAAAATATCGATGTCTAATGCCTCTGTGTATGGAATGTCCCCAAAAGAAGTGACTAAAACGTAGTAAGTATAAATCTCATAAAGTTCTATAGTTGCTATTTTATTTGTTTGCACATCTGGAAGACCTGAAACTAAACTTTTAGATTCTTTAAAGTTTTTTAAAACATCACGATATAAAGTTTCCCAATGAAACTCATCAATATTCCTTGTTTTTAAATCATAATTAGCTTCATCAGTATATGTAGTTTCTGTCCAATTTTGAACAATGAGACGAAAAATGTTCTCATTAACACTTGTTTCCGTCATTTGATTAAATAACTTGTACTGTGCGCTTGTAAAAAGAGATGCATCAGTGGTTACTGCAAAATCTTTTTTGTTTACGTTAAGCTCTTCTAAATCTTTAGTACAAGAAAGTGCGACTAAAGCCAAAAGTGCTATTATTATATTTTTTTTCATTTTTCTATGTATTAAAATTGAAGTTTAACATTAAGTGCGTAGTTCTTCGTTGTAGGCAAAGAACCAGATGAAAGACCTTGAATATTACCAGCCCCAAAACCTGTCTCAGGGTCTGCATCAGGAATGTTTTTGTGGATAATCCATAAGTTAGAACCTACAAGAGTTATAGATAGATTATCTAATGATAACTTAGATGTAATATCTTTTGGGAAGTTATAAGATAAACTAGCCTCACGTAATTTTACAAAAGAGGCATCGTAAACAAACTCACTTAAAGGAAGTGTTTGGTAACCTGTACTACCAAAACCACTAGCATCTAATCTTGTAGTATTTGGTGTTCCATCTTCTAAAACACCTTGGTAGATAAACCCACCACCATTAGCTAATGTGTTTCTTACTGGGTTACCTAAATCGTTAATAAAATCTGAACTAGCTAAAACTCCTGTAGCTTGCCCGTAACGTTGATCTAAAGAGAACATATCTCCGCCGCTTCTAATATCTATAAAGAAGCTAAATGTTAAGTTTTTATAAGAAAGCGTGTTTCTTATACCTCCTAACCAATCAGGATTACCATTACCGATAATTTGATCTGAAGCGGTAGCTAATGGCACACCATCTGCATCTATTACTTTTTGACCATTTTCATTATATGTATAATCACTTCCTTTTAAAGCTCCGTAAGATTCACCTATTCTTGCTACAACCTGAGCGTTAAAAGAACCTAATAATAATTCGTCTAATCCTTCAGCTAAAGACACAACAGTGTTTTCGTTCTTAGACCAGTTTACGTTAACTTTCCATTTAAAATTGTCTGTTATATCAAATTCGGTAAAAGCAGATAGTTCAATACCTTTGTTTTCTAATTCTCCGGCGTTTATAATTTTACTTAAGTAACCCGTAGTTTCACTTACTGAAACAGGTACAATTTGATCTGTTGTATTTGTTTTATAATAAGCAATATCAAAACCAAGATTTGCTTTTTCTAAAAACTTCATTTCTAGACCTATTTCATAAGATCTTGAAATTTCTGGTTTTAAATCTGGGTTTTTCTTTGAATTACTTACGGCAGCAGCAGCATTTCCTTGGAAAGATGTTAAACTTGTGTAAGTATCATTAATTTGATCAAAACCTGTAGCGTTTCCAATTTGTGCCCAGTTAGCTCTTAGTTTACCGAACTTGATTGCTGGTACATCGATGTTTTGAGAAAATATATACGATCCAGAAACTGCAGGGTAGTAGTATGAGTTGTTAGCAGCAGGTAGTGTGGATGTTTTGTCTCTACGCAATGTACCTTCTATAAATAAGAAATTTTTATAACCAAGGGTTGCTCCAGCATAAAAACTTTGAACTTCTATTGTTTCATCTCTTTCTTTAGGGTTAGGTAATGCATCAGTTGAGTTTTGAAGTGAATATACGCCAGGTACTTTAAGTCCACCGTTTGTAGCGGCAGTAACCATATTTAAAGTGTTATTTCTAATATTTCCACCTAAAAATGCGCTAAAATCTAAATCATCAGTAATGTCTTTAGAGTAGTTTAAAATCACATCTAAATTTGTTTCTCTCGAATTAATGTTTCTTCTTAAATATCCTGAAGTTTGGTCATTTCTGTTGTAACTACCATCACTTCCTTCATTAATACCAAAAGCAGTAGGTACAGATCCAACAGCTCTTCGTTCTTCTTGTATTTCACTATATTGATCTACAGACGCTTTTCCTGTTATACTAAGGTCTTCTATAATGTCATATTTTAATTGAGCGTATCCTGTAAATCTATTTCTACCATCACTTTGGTAGTTTTCGTAACGTGTCCAATATGGATTATCCCAATATATAGGTGTTAAGTCTGTTGGAGATTTTGGGTTCCATGTAATGTTTTCACCTGTTTGAAAATACGCTTCTCTTTGTCTTTGGTAATCAACATTATTTTGTCCCCATTGGCGCATAAAACCAACAATATTATCATTGTATCCTGTTGAGTTTCTACCTACAGTTTCAGTGTTAATGTATGTAGCATATCCCGTTGCTTCAAGTTTATCTGTTAATTGGGCAGTTGTAGCTAAAGAGAATGTGTTTTTGTTTTGAGAACTATTAGGAAGTAATCCGCTAGCGTCATAATTAGAGTATGATAGTCTAAATGACCCGGCATCGAATCTTTTAGATACAGAAACAGAATTTGTAAAAGACGTAGGAGTTTGAAAGAAGGTTAATGGTCCGTTCTTAGCAGCTTCCCATGGTCTTGCAACTCCGTAGGTGTCTGTTAATTGAGGGTATAATGCATCCCATTGAGTTAAGTATAAACTAGAGTCAAATTTAGGTCCAAAAGAAGCATCATCGTTTACGTTAGCGTAATTATCAATAATTCCATCTCCATTAAAGTCTGATGATTCGAAATTATAATCGTTTCCGCCATAACCAGCTCCATAACCGGTTTGGAATTCAGGAAAAGTACTTCTGTCTATACTTCCAGTACTAACATTAGAAGATATTGTCACAGAGTAATCTTTAGTATTAGATCCTTTACCTTTTTTAGTATTAATAACTATAACACCATTTGATGCTCTAGAACCGTATAATGCCGTTGCAGCAGAACCTTTTAAAACATTCATAGATTCGATGTCGTCAGGGTTTAAATCCGAAACAGGGTTACCATAATCGTAACCAGTAGCTCCCTGAGATTGAGTTCCTGTGTTTGTGTTTCTATTAGAAATAGGTACACCATCAATAACGAATAAAGCTTGGTTTGATCCTGTTAATGAAGTTTGACCTCTAATAACAACATTGGTAGAACCACCAAGGTTATTAGTTCTTTGTATAGAAAGACCAGCAACCTTACCAGAAAGTTGATTAAGAACATTGGCTTCTTTTACAGTAGAGATTTCTTCGTTTCCAATTTCCTGAGTTGCATACCCTAAAGATTTTTTACTTCTTTTAATACCTAATGCGGTTACAACAACTTCATCTAAAGTTGCCGCATCTTCGTCCATTGTTACATTAATAATTTTGGATGCTCCAACCGTTATTTCTGTTGTAGTATATCCAACAAAACTAAAAACAAGGGTTGTTCCTTGGTTAGCTGTTATTGAATAATTACCATCGAAATCACTTGAAGTTCCTGAAGAAGTTCCTTTTACTAAGACAGTAGCTCCGGGTAAGGGTAAACCTGCGTTGTCTGAGATTACTCCCGAAATTGTCTTTTCTTGTGCAAATGTTAGATGCACAACAAACGCTAGTAATAGCGTTAGCATTCCACTAAGCTTTGTTTTCATTTTATGATTATTTGAATTAATTAATGTCAAAAATGACTACAATATGTAGGAAAAACAATAAAAAATAGTTAAAATCTAGTATTTAGGTAACAGTTTTATGTATAAATCAAAATAAGACTAAAAAACTGTAGTTAAACTTATGTGAATCTTAGAATTTGATAGTTTAAATTTCTGATTCTGCAATTTGCCGTTGGCATAATTTAATTTAAAAACCCCAGCTTTAGTTAAAATTCCAAATCCGAAGCCGTATCCAAAGAGTTTTTCTTGGGTATTTAAAATGTTGTTTTCGAAATATGCTGCATCTATTATAGAGTGAACATAAATAGAGTTACTAATTTGGTATCTATATTCTGTGTTTAGTAGTCCATAGATTGAAGCATAAAGGCTATTTTCTTCAAATCCTCTTATTGAGTTTATGCCTCCAAATCTTGCAAGTTCATTTTCAAGATAGTTGTCTGAAGATAGTAGGGAGCCATTTATTCGTGTGTAAAAACTGTTGGAAGAATTTAAATTGAAAATTTTAGAAGCATCAAAATAAAGTTGAGTTTGTTTTTGCGTTGAATTACTTTGTTTTCGATTACCAAAATTGGTTTCAAAATAAAAATTACTATTAATAGGAAAAAGCAAATTATAAGATTGTAGTTTTATATACTCGTAAGCTAGCGTGTAGTAAGATGTGTTATAGTCAATAATATTATATGTTGTGTTCGGAGATAATAAATTGTTAGATTCTAAATTTGTTAGCCCTGTGTATATTTTATGTTTAGAGTTTATTTGATAATGCAGCTTTAGGGATTGGTTTACAGTTGTGAACGAGGAGTCGCGTTTAAAAATTTGTAATTCAAAATCAATTCCAATTGGGGTTTTAAATATATAGGGAAGGGTAGTGGTGATATTAAATGTTTTTTGATCGTTTTCATCACTTTTGTAAAGTAAGCGAAATGACTCTCCAAAATTTAAGTTGTTATTCAGGTTTAAGTTTAAGTAGCCATCGAATTCAATGTTGTTGGTGTTCTCGTTAGTTCCAAACCCTAAGAAGCCGTCAAAATTATTGCTTTGTGATTTTTCTAGATAAAGGTATAAAGACGTTGAGTCTTTTGAAAATAATACTTCTGGTGATTTTATTTGACTAGCAAAGCGTAAATCATTTAATTGCTCTGTTTTTGTTTTTATGGTTGCTAAATCAAAGATTTGGTTTTTCTTAATTTTTAAATAATGCTTTAAGTAGGAGCGGGGGAATTTTTCGTAACCTTTTATTATAATTTCATCTACTATGCGTTTTTCTTCAGGGTAGTCAATATTTAAATTTGCTTTTAAATGTGTTTTATTTTCAATCGAAATATGGCTAAGTTTCAATTTTGAAAAAGGAAAGCCATCTTGTGTTATTTTAGAATTAAGAAATATTAGAGCGGTTTCTGTTTCCTTTAAAGGTAATTCAAAATAAGTATCAAATACAAGAGATGAAATTTGATATAAGATGTTTTTGCTAATTAAATTATTATCGTAATAAATACGAATTGTTGAATATTTATTATTTAAATTAATGAAAGTTGAAAAAATAGAATCGTTTACTTTATGAATAGCGGAAGCGTTATTTTCAATATATCCATTTTTTGAAAGCTCTTTTTGGATATTTAGAACTTCCGATTTAATCGAAAAATAATCTTTATGGGTTTTTGTGTAGTTGAGAGCGTCTATAATTTTAGTCTCAGTGTCATTCGATCCGTTAATTTTTAAAAGTAAAGTTTGACAAAACACCTCAGTTGAAAAGAATAAAATTATTAATATAAAGGTAAAGAGTGTTTTTTGCAAAATGTAGTTTCTATTTGAAATCTTGTTTTTAGTCAGATTTTGTATTGGTTTAACTTTTTAATTCAGAGTGTTTTTAGAATTTTCAACTGGTTTTTCTTTTTTATGGAAGTACCTATTCTTAATGTAAATCTAACGGAAAAAGTGTAAAATTAATATCTGGAAGCATTCTTTTTTCTAAAACTCTTAAAAATTAACGAATTACGATTTGAATAATTAATTTTAATTACTACATTTGCACCCCTCTAAGAAGAGGATTAACAAAAATTATATAGAAATATATGCCAACAATTTCACAATTAGTACGAAAAGGAAGAGCCAAAATAACCAAGAAGAGTAAATCGGCTGCTTTAAATTCGTGTCCACAAAGACGTGGTGTGTGTACTCGTGTTTACACAACGACACCTAAAAAACCTAACTCAGCAATGCGTAAGGTAGCAAGGGTTCGTTTAACAAACGGTAACGAGGTTAATGCATACATCGGTGGTGAAGGACACAATTTACAAGAGCACTCGATAGTATTGGTTAGAGGTGGAAGGGTAAAAGATTTGCCAGGAGTTAGATATCACATCGTTCGTGGTGCCTTAGACACAGCAGGTGTTGCAGGTAGAACACAACGTAGATCTAAGTATGGTGCAAAACGCCCTAAGAAGTAATTAAAACTTTAAGAAGAAGACATGAGAAAAAGAGCAGCGAAAAAAAGACCGCTTTTACCAGACCCTAAGTTTAACGACCAGTTAGTAACTCGTTTCGTTAATATGATGATGTGGGATGGAAAAAAGTCGGTAGCTTTTAAAGTATTTTACGATGCAATTGCAATTGTAGAAGAAAAGAAAACAGACGAAGAAAAAACAGCTTTAGAAATCTGGAAAGATGCCTTATCTAACGTTATGCCTCACGTAGAAGTACGTAGTCGTCGTGTTGGTGGAGCAACATTCCAAATTCCAATGCAAATTCGTCCAGACCGTAAAGTATCTACGGCTATGAAATGGCTAATTAGCTATTCAAGAAAAAGAAATGAAAAATCTATGGCTTTACGTTTGGCTTCAGAGGTTTTAGCAGCAGCTAAAGAAGAAGGGTCAGCAGTTAAGAAAAGAGTAGATACTCACAAAATGGCAGAGGCAAACAAAGCATTCTCTCACTTTAGATTCTAAGACATGGCAAGAGATTTAAAATTAACAAGAAATATAGGTATTGCTGCACATATTGATGCAGGAAAAACTACAACTACAGAACGTATACTTTATTATACAGGAGTTTCTCATAAAATTGGTGAAGTACACGATGGTGCTGCAACAATGGACTGGATGGAGCAAGAGCAAGAACGTGGTATTACAATTACGTCTGCTGCTACAACTTGTGAGTGGAAATTCCCAATAGAAAATGGTGAGCCAACTGCTGATGCTAAAGATTACCATTTTAATATTATTGATACTCCTGGTCACGTAGATTTTACTGTAGAGGTAAATAGATCTTTACGTGTATTAGATGGTTTAGTGTTTCTATTTAGTGCGGTTGATGGTGTTGAGCCACAATCTGAAACTAACTGGAGACTTGCAGATAACTATAAAGTGCCAAGAATAGGTTTCGTTAATAAAATGGACCGTCAAGGATCTGACTTTTTAGGTGTTTGTCAACAAGTAAAAGATATGTTAAAATCTAACGCGGTGCCAATCGTTTTAAACATTGGTGACGAAGATGATTTTAAAGGTATTATAGATTTAGTAAAAAATCGTGCTATTGTATGGCATGATGAAACTCAAGGAGCAACTTTTGATGTTATTGAGATTCCTGAAGATTTAAAAGAAGAAGCTCGTAAATACCGTGCCTTACTTATTGAAGAAGTAGCTGGTTATGACGAGAACTTATTAGAAAAATTCATGGAAGATGAAGATTCTATTACTGAAGATGAAGTGCATGCTGCACTTAGAGCTGCTGTAATGGATATGGCTATCATTCCAATGATTTGTGGATCTGCTTTCAAAAATAAAGGTGTACAGTTCTTATTAGATGCAGTTTGTCGTTACTTACCTTCTCCAATGGATAAGGAAGGTATCAAAGGAATGAATCCTGATACTGAAAAAGAAGAATTACGTAAGCCAAGTGTAGAGGAACCTTTCGCTGCATTAGCATTTAAAATTGCTACTGATCCTTTCGTAGGTCGTTTAGCATTCTTTAGAGCATATTCTGGTCGTTTAGATGCAGGTTCATATGTGTTAAATAACCGTTCTGGTAAAAAAGAACGTATTTCACGTATCTACCAAATGCATGCTAACAAGCAAAATGCAATTGATTTTATTGAAGCTGGTGATATTGGAGCTGCTGTTGGATTTAAATCTATCAAAACAGGAGATACACTTTCAGATCAAGCACATCCTATTGTTTTAGAGTCTATGGATTTCCCTGATCCTGTAATCGGTATCGCAGTGGAGCCTAAAACTAAAGCAGATGTTGATAAATTAGGTATGGGTCTTGCTAAATTAGCAGAAGAAGATCCTACTTTTACTGTACGTTCAGATGAAGCTTCAGGACAGACTATTATTTCTGGAATGGGTGAGTTACACTTAGATGTAATTGTAGATCGTTTACGTCGTGAGTTTAAAGTTGAAGTAAATCAAGGTCAACCACAAGTTGAATATAAAGAAGCTATTACACAATCTGCTGATCATAGAGAAGTTTATAAGAAACAATCTGGTGGTCGTGGTAAATTTGCTGATATCGTGTTTACGGTTGAACCAGCTGATGAAGGTGTAGTAGGTCTTCAATTTGAATCTGTAATTAAAGGTGGTAACGTTCCAAAGGAATTTATCCCTTCAATTGAAAAAGGATTTAAAATGGCAATGGTTAACGGACCTTTAGCAGGTTACGAAATAGACGCTATGAAAGTAACGTTAAGAGATGGGTCTTACCACGATGTGGATTCTGATCAACTTTCTTTCGAATTAGCTGCTAAATTAGGATTTAAAAACTGTGCTAAGGCTGCAAAAGCTGTAATCATGGAGCCAATAATGAAACTTGAGGTTATTACTCCTGAAGAAAACATGGGTGACATTGTTGGAGATTTAAATAGAAGACGTGGTATGATGGAAGGTATGGGTGACCGTGCAGGTGCAAAGACAATAAAAGCTACTGTGCCTCTTTCTGAAATGTTTGGTTATGTAACTACTCTAAGAACATTGTCTTCAGGTAGAGCAACATCAACTATGGAATTTTCACATTATGCAGAGACACCTTCTAATGTATCAGAAGAAGTTATCAAAGCAGCTAAAGGAGAACAATCTTAAAAAGTTAAGAAAATGAGTCAAAAAATTAGAATAAAATTAAAGTCTTACGATCATAACTTAGTAGACAAGTCTGCTGATAAGATTGTAAAAACCGTAAAAAGTACAGGTGCTGTGGTAACTGGTCCAATTCCATTACCAACACACAAGAAAATTTTCACTGTTTTACGTTCACCTCACGTTAACAAGAAGTCTAGAGAACAATTTCAATTAAGCTCTTACAAGAGATTATTAGATATTTACTCTTCATCTTCTAAAACCATTGATGCTTTAATGAAATTAGAGCTACCAAGTGGTGTTGAAGTAGAGATTAAAGTATAATTATATTACAAGTTTTAACTTGTAATACATGATAAATTAAGCATCAAAATAAGAAATTATTTTGATGCTTTTTTGTTTTTGATACTGCTAGCGATTACATTGTATGAATTGATAAATTAAAAAAAGCAGATGTAGCGGCGGGTATTATGGCGTGCAGCATAAGAATTAGTTGTCTTCTCCAGTATTAAAAACTTTAAAGCCAAGGGGATATACCAGAACTTCAATAGTAAACCAACAAAGCGCCGAGGTAACAATTCATTTAATTCCTTTTTTTAGGACTATTTTTTATTTGCTTTATAAAAAAGTAAGTGCGAACATTCCTAATATTTGTATTAATTTTTATGTAATAGTATCATTTTTTTGTGCTTATTTATGCAATTTGTTTTTTGCTCTCATTGATTTATCAAAAGATAATATGTCTTTTTGATTTAAAATCAATTAATTAAACTTAAATAGTTTTGTTAAACAGAAATTAAACACTACATTTGCACTCCTAAAATGTGGAGTGTTGCTTCATATTTACATGTCCCACCAATGCGGTTGCGGGAAAAACGGCAAAAATACACTTCAAGGCTGAAACGTATTTTTCAGCCTTAAATGTTTTTAATAAATAGTAAATAATTAATAAATAATTAAATATGTCTGGGTTAATTGGAAAAAAAATCGGTATGACCAGCATCTTCGATGAAAACGGGAAAAATATTCCTTGTACAGTAATCGAAGCTGGACCATGTATCGTTACCCAAGTCAGAACTGAAGAGGTTGACGGCTATGAAGCTATTCAACTTGGTTTCGATGACGCGACAGAAAAAAGCGCTACTAAAGCAGACTTAGGTCATGCTAAAAAAGCGGGTACTTCTGTGAAACGCAAAATCGTTGAATTCAAAAGTTTTGACTCGGAGTACAAATTAGGTGATGCAATCACTGTTGATCATTTCGCCGAAGGTGAATTTGTTGACGTAGCTGGTACATCAAAAGGTAAAGGATTTCAGGGTGTTGTAAAACGTCATGGTTTCGGTGGTGTAGGTCAAGCTACTCACGGTCAACATAACCGTTTACGTGCGCCAGGATCTATTGGAGCTGCATCTTATCCTGCTCGTGTTTTTAAAGGCATGAAAATGGCAGGTAGAATGGGTGGCGACACAGTTAAAGTTCAAAATTTAAAAGTTTTAAAAGTAGTTGCTGAAAAGAATCTACTTGTGGTAAAAGGATGTGTTCCTGGCCATAAAAACTCTTATGTAATTATTAGAAAATAATGAAAGTAGCAGTTTTAGATATAAACGGAAAAGACACAGGTAGAAAGGCAGACCTTTCTAGCGATGTGTTTGCTATTGAGCCTAATAATCACGCGGTATACTTGGATGTTAAACAATATTTAGCAAACCAACGTCAAGGAACTCACAAAGCTAAAGAAAGAGCTGAGATTTCTGGATCTACTCGTAAGATTAAAAAGCAAAAAGGTACTGGTACAGCTCGTGCGGGTTCTATTAAGTCTGGTGTATTCAAAGGTGGTGGTCGTATGTTCGGTCCAAGACCAAGAAACTATAGCTTTAAACTTAATAAAAGTCTTAAAAGACTAGCTCGTAAATCAGCATTTAGTATCAAAGCAGGAGAGAAGTCTATCGTAGTTTTGGAAGATTTTAGTTTTGAATCTCCAAAAACAAAAAACTTTACAGCGGTTTTAAAAGCTCTAGGTTTAGAGAACAAAAAGTCACTGTTTGTGTTGGGTGAGGCTAATAAAAACGTATATTTGTCGTCACGTAATTTAAAAGGCTCTGAGGTTGTAACTTCTTCAGAAATAAGCACTTATAAAATACTAAACGCAAATCAAGTGATTCTTTTAGAAGGCGCTTTAGCAGGAATTGAAACAAACTTAAGTAAATAGAAACAATGAGTATCTTAATTAAACCTATAATCACAGAAAAGGCGACAGCTAATAGCGAGTTGAGAAACTGCTATACGTTCTCAGTGAAGACTAAGGCGAACAAGGTAGAAATCAAAAAAGCGGTGGAAGCTGCTTATGGTGTTTCTGTTGAAAAAGTTCGTACTATAAATGTCCGTCCAGATCGTAGTACCAAGTTTACTAAAACTGGTATTCAACATGGTAAAACAAATGCAGTTAAAAAAGCAATTGTACAACTGGCGGAAGGTGAAATGATTGATTTATACAGTAACATGTAATTAAAGACAAATGTCAGTAAGAAAATTAAAACCAATCACCCCAGGACAGCGATTTAGAGTAGTAAATGGATATGATGCCATTACTACTGATAAGCCGGAAAAGAGTTTACTCGTTCCGAACAAAAGATCTGGTGGTAGAAACAGTGAAGGAAAAATGACTATGCGCTACATTGGTGGTGGTCATAAAAGAAAGTATCGTATTATCGATTTTAAAAGAGACAAAGCTGGGATTCCTGGTGAAGTTGCTTCAATTCAATACGATCCAAACAGAACAGCTTTTATTGCATTATTGAACTATCAAGATGGCGAGAAGAGATATATTATTGCACAAAATGGACTTCAAGTTGGGCAAAATGTAGTATCTGGTAAAGAAGGTATCGCTCCAGAAATTGGAAACGCAATGCCATTAAGTGAAATTCCATTAGGAACTATAATTTCGTGTTTAGAGTTACGTCCTGGTCAAGGTGCTGTTATGGCGCGTAGTGCAGGAGCTTTTGCTCAATTAATGGCAAGAGATGGTAAATTTGCTACGGTAAAATTACCTTCTGGTGAGACAAGATTAATTCTTGTTAACTGTATGGCAACTATCGGTGTTGTATCTAACTCTGATCACCAATTATTAGTAGGTGGTAAAGCAGGTAGAACAAGATGGTTAGGTAGAAGACCACGTACTAGACCAGTAGTAATGAATCCAGTTGATCACCCAATGGGTGGTGGTGAAGGTAAATCTTCAGGTGGACATCCTCGTTCTAGAAATGGTATACCAGCTAAAGGTTACAGAACTCGTTCTAAGACTAAAGCAAGTAATAAATATATTGTAGAACGTAGAAAGAAATAAGACATGGCAAGATCACTAAAAAAAGGACCTTACGTTCATTATAAGTTAGAAAAGAAAGTAGCTGTTAATGTTGAGTCTAACAAGAAAACTGTTATCAAAACTTGGTCTAGAGCAAGTATGATAACTCCAGATTTCGTTGGACAAACTATCGCAGTACACAATGGCCGTCAATTTGTTCCAGTATACGTTACTGAAAACATGGTAGGTCATAAATTAGGAGAATTTTCACCAACGCGTTCATTCCGTGGACATGCAGGTGCTAAAAATAAAGGTAAAAAGTAGTAAGCTATGGGAAGTCGTAAAAAACAAATGGCAGACGCTATTAAGGAAGCAAAAAAACACGTTGCTTTTGCTAAACTTAATAACTGTCCTACATCACCGAGAAAAATGCGCTTAGTAGCCGATTTAGTAAGAGGCGAAAAGGTAGAACATGCACTTAATATTTTAAAATTCAACCAAAAGGAAGCTTCTGGACGTTTAGAGAAATTGTTACTGTCTGCAATTGCAAACTGGCAAGCTAAAAACGAAGAAGCTAATTTAGAAGAGGCTGAATTGATTGTAAAGGAAATAACTGTTGACAGCGGATCTATGTTAAAAAGATTACGTCCAGCACCTCAAGGTCGTGCACACAGAATTAGAAAACGTTCAAACCACGTAACAATCGTTGTTGGAGCAAAAAATAACACACAAAGCTAAGATAGAAGTATGGGACAAAAAACAAATCCAATCGGAAATCGCTTAGGTATTATCAGAGGATGGGAATCTAACTGGTACGGAGGTAATGACTATGGAGATAAGCTTGCCGAAGACGATAAAATTAGAAAATACGTTCACGCGCGTTTATCTAAAGCTAGTGTTAGTAGAGTAATTATCGAAAGAACTCTTAAACTTGTAACCGTTACTATCACAACGGCTCGCCCAGGTATCATTATTGGTAAAGGTGGTCAAGAGGTAGACAAGTTAAAAGAAGAACTTAAGAAGATTACTGAAAAAGAAGTTCAGATCAATATTTTTGAGATTAAAAGACCTGAACTTGATGCATTTTTAGTGGGATCAAGTATCGCTCGTCAAATTGAAAATAGAATTTCATATAGACGTGCAATTAAGATGGCTATTGCTGCTACAATGCGTATGAATGCTGAAGGGATTAAAATCCAGATTAGTGGTCGTTTAAACGGGGCAGAGATGGCACGTTCAGAACACTACAAAGAAGGACGTATTCCTTTATCAACCTTTAGAGCCGATATTGATTATGCTTTAGTTGAGGCACACACTACTTATGGTAGATTGGGTGTAAAAGTATGGATCATGAAAGGTGAAGTATATGGTAAAAGAGAACTTTCTCCGCTTGTTGGATTATCTAAGAAGCAAGGAAAAGGTGGAGCCGGAGGACGTGGCGGAAACAGAGATAACAAACCTCGTCGTAGAAAGTAATTTTTTATAAATAAAGAAAAATGTTACAGCCTAAAAGAACAAAATTTCGTAAGCAACAAAAGGGACGTATGAAAGGAAATGCCGGAAGAGGGCACCAACTTTCAAGTGGAACTTTTGGAATAAAATCGTTAGACTCGAATTTTTTAACATCACGTCAAATTGAAGCAGCACGTATCGCAGCTACACGTTACATGAAAAGAGAAGGGCAACTTTGGATTAAGATATTTCCAGATAAGCCTATTACAAAGAAACCTCTTGAAGTACGTATGGGTAAAGGTAAAGGTGCCGTTGAATATTGGGTAGCTGTTGTTAAGCCAGGAAGAGTATTATTTGAAATAGGTGGTGTGCCTTTAGACGTTGCAAAAGAAGCATTACGTTTAGCAGCACAGAAACTACCTGTAAAAACTAAGTTTTTAATCGCTAGAGATTACGAAGCATAATTTATTTGATATTATGAAACAATCAGAAATTAAAGAATTATCTGTAGCTGAGTTACAAGAGAAACTTGGTGAAACAAAAAAGAGTTATTCAGACCTAAAATTGGCTCATGCAATATCTCCTTTAGAAAATCCAATTCAATTACGTTCGGTAAGAAGAACTGTAGCTAGAATTGCGACCGAATTAACTAAAAGAGAATTACAATAATTCTGCTGAAAGATGGAAACAAGAAATTTAAGAAAAGAACGTATAGGAGTTGTTACTAGTAACAAAATGCAAAAATCAATAGTTGTTGCAGAGGTTAAAAAAGTAAAACATCCTATGTATGGAAAATTCGTATTAAAAACGAAAAAGTACGTAGCACACGACGAAACAAACGACTGTAATATTGGTGATAAAGTAAAGATCATGGAAACAAGACCTTTATCTAAATCTAAATGTTGGAGATTAGTAGAAATCCTAGAAAGAGCTAAATAATTATGTTACAACAAGAATCAAGATTAAAAGTAGCAGATAACACCGGAGCAAAAGAAGTTTTAGTTATCCGTGTTTTAGGAGGAACTAAAAGAAGATATGCTTCTGTAGGAGATAAAATAGTTGTTTCTGTAAAAGATGCAACTCCTAATGGAAACATTAAGAAGAAAGCTGTTTCTACAGCGGTTGTTGTGCGTACTAAGAAGGAAGTAAGAAGACCAGACGGATCTTATATAAGATTTGATGATAATGCTTGTGTTTTATTGAACCCAACGGGTGAAATGAGAGGAACTCGTGTTTTTGGTCCTGTTGCTAGAGAGCTTCGTGATAAATCATTCATGAAGATTGTATCATTAGCACCAGAGGTGCTTTAATACAGAAAATATTAAGATGGGAAAGCTTAAAATAAAAACTGGAGATACTGTAAGAGTAATTGCTGGAGATCACAAAGGATCTGAAGGTACTGTTCAAAAAGTATTAATAGAAAAGAATAAAGCGATTGTTGAGGGTGTAAACATGGTGAAGAAACACACTAAACCAAGTGCACAAAATCCTCAAGGAGGAATCGTAGAAAAAGAAGCCGCTATTCATATTTCTAACTTATCTTTGCTTACTTCAAAAGGAGAAGCAACTAGAGTTGGATTCAGAGTAGAAGGCGATAAAAAAGTAAGATTTTCATTAAAATCTAATGAAGTAATATAGTTATGGCATATTCACCAAGACTTAAAGAAGAGTATAAAAGCAAAGTAATTGCAGCTCTTACAGACGAATTTGGATATAAAAATGTAATGCAAGTTCCTAAACTTACTAAGATAGTAATATCTAAAGGTGTGGGTGCTGCTGTTGCAGATAAAAAACTTATCGACTACGCTGTAGAAGAATTAAGTACTATATCCGGACAAAAAGCTATTTCAACATTATCTAAAAAGGATGTTGCAACGTTTAAATTACGTAAAGGTATGCCAATTGGGGCAAAAGTTACCTTACGTGGAGAACGTATGTACGAGTTTTTAGATCGTTTAGTTACTTCTGCACTTCCACGTGTTAGAGATTTCAATGGAATTAGAGCTACAGGATTTGATGGACGTGGTAATTACAATTTAGGAATTACTGAACAAATTATATTTCCAGAGATAAATATTGATAAAGTTAATAAAATCTCGGGTATGGATATTACATTTGTAACGACTGCAGAAACTGACAAAGAAGCAAAATCATTATTAACCGAATTAGGATTACCTTTTCAAAAGAACTAAGATATGGCTAAAGAATCAATGAAAGCCCGTGAGGTAAAAAGATCAAAAACAGTAGCTAAGTATGCTGAAAAACGTAAAGCTTTAAAGGAAGCTGGAGATTACGAAGCACTACAAAAGTTACCTAAAAATGCATCTCCTATTCGTCAACATAATAGATGTAAATTAACAGGAAGACCAAAAGGATACATGAGAACTTTTGGAATTTCACGTGTAACATTCAGAGAGATGGCCAATCAAGGTCTTATCCCTGGTGTAAGAAAAGCTAGTTGGTAATATTATTTAAATAATCAGATTTAAGGTTCAACACCAACGTTGAAAACCAAAATCACAAAATCAATTCATTATGTACTCAGATCCAATTGCGGATTATTTGACAAGAATTAGAAATGCGGTGCGTGCTAACCACAGAGTGGTAGAGATTCCAGCATCTAATTTAAAGAAAGACATTACTAAAATATTATTCGAACAAGGATATATTTTAAGTTACAAGTTTGATGACTCTTCAGTACAAGGTTCTATTAAAATAGCACTTAAGTATAATAAAGAGACAAAAGAGCCAGTAATCAAAAAACTTCAACGTATTAGTACTCCAGGTTTACGTAAGTATGCTAGTTCTAATGATATGCCTAGAATCTTAAATGGACTTGGTGTTGCTATTGTTTCTACTTCTCACGGAGTAATGACAGGTAAACAAGCTAAAAGAGATAACGTAGGTGGCGAAGTATTATGTTACGTTCACTAATTTTTAAACCAGAAAGAAATGTCAAGAATAGGAAATAATCCAGTAGCCATTCCAGAAGGTGTAACAGTAGACGTTAAAGATAACGTAGTTACTGTAAAAGGAAAATTAGGTGAATTAACGCAAAATTACGATTCTATTGAAATTAAAGTAGAAGATGGTAATGTGATGGTAGCACGTTCTTCAGATTCTAAAGATCAAAAAGCTAAACATGGTTTATATAGATCTTTAATGAATAACATGGTAGAAGGTGTATCTAAAGGATGGTCTAAAGAATTAGAATTGGTTGGTGTAGGTTATAGAGCCTCAAACCAAGGACAAAAATTAGATTTAGCTTTAGGATTTTCTCATAATATTGTTTTAGATATTGCTCCAGAAGTAAAGGTAGAAACAGTTTCAGAAAAAGGGAAAAACCCAATTATAAAATTAACATCATTCGATAAACAATTAGTTGGTCAAGTAGCTGCAAAAATCCGCGGATTTAGACCACCAGAGCCTTATAAAGGAAAAGGTGTGAAGTTTGTTGGTGAAGTATTAAGAAGAAAAGCTGGTAAATCAGCATAATAATTTAGTTATGGCATTGACAAAGAACGAAAGACGACTAAGAATAAAAAACAGAATTCGCAAGGTAGTTTCTGGAACAGAAGCTAGACCTAGATTGGCTGTTTATAGAAGTAATAAAGAAATTTATGCTCAGGTAGTTGATGATGTAAACGGTAAAACGATAGCATCTTCTTCTTCTAGGGATAAAGACATAAGTGCTGCAAAAGGTAATAAATCTGAAATCGCTGAACTAGTTGGTAAGGCATTAGGAGCAAAAGCTTTAAAAGCGGGTGTTGAAACTATTGCTTTTGATAGAGGTGGATATTTATACCACGGAAGAATTAAATCATTAGCTGATGGCGCTAGAGCCGCAGGACTTAAATTTTAAGAAATTATGTTCAAAAAATATAAAAGCGCAGAATTAGTAAAACCAGGTGGATTAGATCTTAAGGATCGTTTAGTTGGTGTGCAAAGAGTTACTAAAGTAACTAAAGGTGGTAGAGCATTTGGTTTCTCGGCAATCGTTGTGGTTGGTGATGAAGCAGGTGTTGTAGGACAAGGTTTAGGTAAATCTAAAGATGTTGCTAGTGCAATTGCAAAGGCTGTCGAAGATGCTAAGAAAAACCTAGTTAGAATTCCTATCATTAAAGGAACTTTACCTCACGAACAAAAAGGTAAATTTGGTGGAGCAAGAGTAAATATTATTCCTGCTGCTCCTGGTACAGGTGTAATTGCTGGTGGTGCTGTACGTACAGTATTAGAGGCCGTTGGTATTCACGATGTATTATCTAAATCTCAAGGATCTTCAAACCCTCACAACGTAGTAAAAGCAACTTTTGATGCTTTATTACAGTTAAGAGATGCGAATGCCATTGCAAGAGATAGAGGTATTTCACTTCAACAAGTTTTTAACGCTTAATAACGACAGAGATGGCAAAAATTAAAGTAACAAAGGTTAAAAGCGCAATCAATCGTACGCTAAGACAAAAAAGAACTTTAGAAGCTCTTGGTCTTAAAAAGATTGGTCAGGTAAAAGAGCATGAGGCTACACCAAATATTCTTGGTATGGTTGCTAAAGTTTCACATTTAGTTTCTGTTGAAGAAACAAAATAATATAACTGAAAATGGATTTAAGTAATTTAAAACCTGCAGAAGGTTCAGTAAAAAATCAAGGAAAAAGAATAGGTCGTGGACAAGGTTCTGGTAAAGGTGGGACTGCTACACGTGGTCACAAAGGTGCTAAATCTCGTTCTGGATATTCTAAGAAATTAGGTTTTGAAGGTGGTCAAATGCCTCTTCAAAGACGTGTTCCTAAGTTTGGTTTTACAAATATTAACCGTATTGAGCACCAAGGTATCAATTTAGATACTTTGCAACAATTGGTTGATGACAAGAAAATTGAAGGTACAGTTGATTTTGAAACATTATTCACAAACCGTTTAGTAGATAAGAACGATTTAGTTAAGATCTTAGGACGTGGAGAATTGAAAGCAAAATTAAAAGTAACTGCTCATAAGTTTACTGCTTCAGCAAAAGCTGCTATTGAAGCTGCTGGAGGAGAAGCTGTAACTTTATAAGACTTATTTTAAGTATGAAATTTATAGAATCGTTAAAAAATGTTTGGAAAATAGAGGAACTAAGAAACAGAATTCTTATTACATTAAGTCTGTTATTAGTTTATCGTTTTGGAGCTCAAATAGTTTTACCTGGAATTGATGCTACACTATTAGGTAGTTTAGCTGATAAAACAGATAGTGGAATATTAGGGATTCTTAATGCCTTTACTGGTGGTGCTTTTGCTAATGCTTCGGTATTTGCTTTAGGTATCATGCCTTACATTTCGGCTTCTATTGTTGTTCAGTTAATGGGGATTGCAATTCCTTATTTGCAAAAGCTTCAAAAGGAAGGCGCAAGTGGTCAAAAGAAAATAACTCAAATTACGCGTTGGTTAACAATAGCAATTTGTTTGTTACAAGCCCCTGGATATTTAGCTAGTTTACCAGCTTTAGGTATTCCTGAAAGTGCATTCTTATTAGGGCAAGGTCCATTATTTTATTTTTCATCTGTATCAATTTTAGTTACTGGTTGTATATTCGCTATGTGGCTAGGAGAGAAAATTACAGATAAAGGTATTGGTAATGGTATATCTCTTTTAATTATGGTTGGTATTATCGCAAGATTACCACAAGTGTTTTTACAAAATGCTGCTACTAGATTAGAAGGTAATAATGTAATGCTTATTCTTTTTGAATTAGTAATCTGGTTTGTTATTATCCTTGGTTCTATTATGTTGGTTATGGGAGTTAGAAAAATTGCCGTACAATATGCTAGAAGAACAGCAACAGGAGGTTATGAAAAAGCTGCAATGGCTGGATCAAGACAATACATTCCGTTAAAGCTGAATGCATCTGGTGTAATGCCAATTATATTTGCTCAAGCGATAATGTTTGTTCCTAGTTTAATTGGTGGTTCTTCATTCTTAAAAGAAACTGCAACGGGAATATGGATGCAAACTAATTATTCTGATATATTTGGTTTTTGGTACAATGTTACATTTGCTTTATTAATTATTGTGTTTACATATTTTTATACTGCAATTACGGTTCCAACAAACAAGATGGCAGACGATTTAAAACGTAGTGGAGGATTTATCCCAGGTATACGTCCAGGATCTGAAACATCAGAATACTTAGATAAAATAATGTCTCAAATTACCTTACCAGGTTCTATATTTTTAGCACTATTAGCTGTATTTCCAGCATTTATTGTTAAATTGATGGGAGTACAACAAGGTTGGGCTTTATTTTTTGGAGGAACATCATTATTAATTATGGTTGGTGTTGCTATTGATACTATGCAACAAATAAATTCTTATTTGTTAAATAGACATTATGATGGTTTGATGAAGACAGGTAAAAATAGAAAAGCAGTAGCTTTAATATATACTATGGCAAAACAAGCAGCAATAGAGCAAGACGGAACAATTATAGAAGCATTATCAAATGCGATGTTCCGAGTGGAATTAGAAAACGGTCACATTGTGACAGCACACATCTCTGGTAAAATGCGTATGCATTACATTAAGTTATTACCAGGTGATAAAGTGAAATTAGAAATGAGTCCTTACGATTTAACTAAGGCTCGAATAACTTATAGATACTAATACGAATACGATGAAAGTAAGAGCATCAGTTAAAAAGAGAAGTGCAGATTGCAAAATCGTGCGCAGAAAAGGCAGACTTTACGTGATAAACAAAAAGAATCCTAGATTTAAACAAAGACAAGGGTAATTATGGCAAGAATTGCAGGTGTAGACATACCGAAAAACAAAAGAGGAGTAATTTCCTTAACTTATATCTACGGAGTAGGTAGAAGTAGATCAAAAGAGATTTTAGCTGTCGCTAAAGTTGATGAAAGTATTAAAGTTCAAGATTGGAATGATGATCAAATAGCAGCCATTCGTGATGCTGTGGGAACATTTACAATTGAAGGTGAATTACGTTCTGAAACTCAATTAAACATTAAGCGATTAATGGATATTGGATGTTACAGAGGTATTCGTCATAGATCTGGTCTTCCTTTAAGAGGACAACGTACTAAGAACAACTCTAGAACCAGAAAAGGTAGAAGAAAAACTGTTGCTAACAAGAAAAAGGCAACTAAATAATAATTAGTCTTTGGTATTTAGACGTTGGAAGGAATCTGTTTGAAATTATAATAGTTTAGGATTCTAGCGACTATCACTAAAACTAAAAGCTAAAAGAAAATGGCAAAAACAAGCACAAAAAAACGTAAAGTTATTGTTGATGCAGTTGGAGAAGCACACGTTACAGCTTCTTTCAATAACATCATTATTTCACTTACCAACAAAAAAGGAGACGTAATTTCTTGGTCTTCTGCTGGTAAAATGGGATTTAGAGGGTCGAAAAAAAACACTCCTTATGCAGCTCAATTAGCTGCTGAAGATGCTGCGGGAGTAGCAACTGAAGCTGGCTTAAAGAAAGTAAAGGTTTATGTTAAAGGACCAGGAAATGGTAGAGAATCTGCTATTCGTTCTATTCACAATGCAGGTATTGAAGTAACAGAAATTATTGATGTTACACCATTACCACATAATGGATGTCGTCCTCCAAAAAGAAGAAGAGTTTAATCACGTTTTAAATAGCGTGCTTTAGATGAAGCAAGTATAGAAAAATTAATATCACCTCGTATGTAGGTGGTATTAATTTTTTGTGTAAATTTGCAAACTGAAATTATTAACAAGTATCAATACGAGAGATCAACGATTATCGAAGGATAAGATTAAGACCTTAATTCATAATCACTCTCAAAATCAATTTATTATGGCAAGATATACTGGTCCTAAAACTAAAATAGCTCGTAAATTTGGCGAGGCAATTTTTGGAGAAGATAAATCTTTTGAAAAAAGAAATTATCCTCCAGGACAACACGGAAACGCTAGACGTCGTGGAAAAAAATCTGAATACGCAATCCAATTAATGGAAAAACAAAAAGCTAAATATACTTATGGTATTTTAGAGCGTCAATTTAGAGGTTTATTTAAGAAAGCAAGAGCTGCTCAAGGTATTACGGGTGAGGTTTTATTACAACTTTGCGAGTCTAGATTAGACAATGTAGTATTTAGAATGGGAATTGCTCCAACAAGAAGTGGTGCTAGACAATTAGTATCTCACAGACACATTACAGTTAATGGTGAATTGGTAAACATTCCATCTTACTCATTAAAAGCTGGTGATGTAGTTGCTGTTAGAGAAAAGTCTAAATCTTTAGAAGCTATCGATAGATCACTTTCAAATTCAAGTCAAGTATTCGAATGGATTACTTGGAATACTGCTACGATGCAAGGGACTTATGTTTCTGTTCCTGCTAGAATTCAGATTCCAGAAAATATCAACGAGCAATTCATCGTCGAATTATACTCTAAATAATAATTAATTATATTGGTATTTAGCCAAAGGATTTATTAGTCTTCTTCATACTTTTAAATCGCGCAACTAAATAACAATTAAAACGAAGAACAATATGGCAGTATTTAATTTTCAGAAACCTGATAAAGTAATCATGATTGATTCTACTGATTTCGAAGGTAAATTCGAATTCAGACCATTAGAGCCAGGTTACGGTCTAACAGTAGGTAATGCGCTAAGAAGAGTTTTATTATCTTCTTTAGAAGGTTTTGCTATCACATCTGTTAGAATAGAAGGTGTAGATCATGAGTTTTCAGCAATTGCTGGAGTAGTGGAAGATGTAACAGAAATCATCTTAAACTTAAAACAAGCTCGTTTTAAGAGACAAATTGAAGATATTGATAACGAGTCTATCTCTATTTCAATTTCTGGTCAAGATAAAATTACAGCTGGTGATTTTCAGAAGTTTATTTCTGGTTTCCAAGTATTGAATACAGAATTAGTAATCTGTAACTTAGATCCAAAAGTTAATTTCAATATGGAGATTACAATTGAAAAAGGTAGAGGATATGTTCCTGCTGAAGAAAATAAGAAAGCTTCTGCACCAATTGGAACTATTTTTACTGATTCAATTTACACGCCAATAAAGAATGTTAAGTATAGTATTGAGAACTATCGTGTTGAACAAAAAACTGATTATGAAAAATTAGTTTTTGAAATCATTACCGATGGATCAATTACTCCACAAGACGCTTTAACGGAAGGCGCTAAAACATTAATTCACCACTTCATGTTATTCTCTGATGAGCGTATTACGTTAGAAGCTGATGAAATTGCACAAACTGAAACTTATGATGAGGAATCTCTTCACATGCGTCAGTTACTTAAAACTAAGTTAATCGATATGGATTTATCGGTTCGTGCTCTTAACTGTTTAAAAGCTGCTGAAGTAGATACTTTAGGTGATTTAGTATCTTTCAATAAAAATGACTTAATGAAATTTAGAAACTTCGGTAAGAAGTCTTTAACTGAGCTTGAAGAGCTTGTAAATGTTAAAGGTTTAAACTTCGGAATGGACTTAAGTAAATATAAATTAGATAAAGATTAATTAATCATATTTTGCTCCTCGATGTCGAGTTTAGTAGCAAGATGATAACACAAATGTCATGAGACACGGAAAAAAAATAAACCACTTAGGTAGAAAAACTGCCCACAGAAAATCAATGTTAGCTAATATGGCTTGTTCTTTAATAGAGCACAAACGTATTAACACAACAGTTGCAAAAGCAAAAGCTTTAAAACAATTTGTTGAGCCAATGATTACTAAGTCTAAAGAAGATACAACACATAACAGACGTATTGTGATGTCTCGATTAAGACAAAAAGATGCTGTAGCAGAATTATTTAGAGACGTTGCTGCAAAGGTAGCTGATAGACCAGGTGGATATACAAGAATTATTAAACTTGGAAATCGTTTAGGTGATAACGCTGATATGGCAATGATAGAACTTGTTGATTACAACGAGATTTATAACGCTGATAAAGCTAAGAAGAAAACAACAAGAAGAAGTAGAAGAGGTGGTTCTAAACCAGCAGCTGCTCCAGTTGAAAATCAAGCATCAAACGAAGAAGAATAAATGTTAATAAGCATTTAATATATTAAGGATAAACTATTTTAGTTTATCCTTTTTTTTGCGCAAATTTGTAAAACTTTTGTTCCTTATGCAAGGAATTTTATCTCAACTATATGAAATATCAAAAAAGACAAAAAGCCATCATCTTATTAGCCGATGGTACCATTTTTTACGGAAAAGCAGTAGCTAACAAGCAAGGTACTGCGTTTGGAGAAGTATGTTTTAATACTGGAATGACTGGTTATCAAGAAATTTTTACTGATCCATCATATTATGGTCAATTAATGGTTGCCACCAATGCACATATTGGAAATTATGGAACTAATGAAAATGAGGTGGAGTCAGATTCTATTAAAATAGCAGGGCTTATCGTTAAAAACTTTAGCTACGAGTATTCCAGAGATGATTCTGATGGCTCATTGGAAGAGTTTTTAGAAAAGAATAATCTTTTAGCTATTTCTGATGTAGATACACGTGCTTTAGTAAGCTATATTCGTGATAACGGAGCTATGAATGCGGTTATTTCTACAGAAGTTGATAATGTAGAAGGGTTAAAGAAACAATTAGCACAGCAGCCTAATATGGAAGGTCTGGAGCTAGCCTCTAAAGTTTCTACAAAAGAACCTTATTTTTTCGGAGATGAAAATGCTACATACAAGGTAGCAGCTTTAGATATTGGAATAAAAAAGAACATTCTTAGAAACATTGCTAAAAGAGATGCTTATATTAAAGTGTTTCCTTATAATGCTAAATTCGAAGACTTAGAAGGTTTTAACCCAGATGGGTATTTCTTATCTAACGGACCTGGAGATCCAGAACCCTTATTAGAAGCGCAAGAAGTGGCTAAAGAAATAATAAAAAGAGACTTACCTTTATTTGGTATTTGTCTTGGGCACCAAGTTATTGCTTTAGCAAACGGTGTGTCTACCTATAAAATGCATAACGGACATAGAGGTATTAACCATCCTGTAAAGAATTTAAAAACAGGAAAAGGTGAAGTTACATCTCAAAATCATGGTTTTGCTGTAAATAGAAAAGAAGCTGAAGCCAATGCTGATTTAGAAATTACTCATGTGCATTTAAATGATGACACTGTGGCTGGTTTGGCAATGAAAAGTAAAAACTGTTTTTCTGTACAATACCACCCTGAAGCGAGTCCTGGACCACACGATTCAGATTATCTTTTTGATCAATTCATCGAGAACATTAAGAATAAATAATTAAAGAAAACCTCAAATAGTCAACCGATTATTTGGGGTTTTCTTTTACTAAAACGTTGTAGATATGTTTTTAGAAATTTCTTCTAAAACATATAAAAAATAACAAGATTTAACCGTAAATTTGAAATAATAAAAGTTAAAAAACACAAAATTATGAGCATAATAATTAATATCCATGCTAGACAAATTTTTGATTCTAGAGGAAATCCTACTGTTGAAGTAGACGTTGTAACAGAAAATGATGTTTTAGGAAGAGCTGCTGTACCATCTGGTGCATCAACAGGAGAGCATGAAGCCGTTGAGTTAAGAGATGGCGGAGATGCATACATGGGAAAAGGTGTTTTAAAGGCCGTTGATAATGTAAATTCAATTATAGCTCAAGAATTATTAGGTGTTTCTGTATTTGAACAAAATCTAATCGACAAGATGATGATTGAGTTAGACGGAACTCCAAATAAATCTAAATTAGGAGCAAACGCTATTTTAGGAGTGTCTTTAGCTGTTGCTAAAGCTGCTGCAGGTGAGTTAGGCTTACCTTTATACCGTTACGTAGGAGGTGTTTCTGCAAACACGTTACCATTACCAATGATGAACATTATCAATGGTGGTTCTCATAGTGATGCGCCAATCGCATTTCAAGAATTTATGATCATGCCTGTAAAAGCTAAAAGCTTTACTCATGCTATGCAAATGGGATCTGAAATTTTCCATAATCTTAAGAAAGTATTACACGATAGAGATTTAAGTACAGCTGTTGGTGATGAAGGTGGTTTTGCACCAAACTTAGCAGGTGGAACAGAAGATGCTTTAGAGACTATAGCAAAAGCCGTTGAAAATGCAGGTTATAAATTTGGTGACGAAGTTAAAATTGCTTTAGATTGTGCTTCTGCTGAATTTTTTGTAGATGGAAAATACGATTATACTAAATTCGAAGGAGATAAGGGTATGATTAGAACGTCAAAAGAGCAAGCTGAATATTTAGCTGAATTGGCAACTAAATATCCTATCATCTCTATTGAAGATGGAATGGATGAAAACGACTGGGAAGGAACTAAATATCTTACCGAATTAATTGGCGATAGAGTACAATTAGTGGGTGACGATTTATTTGTAACTAACGTAGAACGTTTAGCACGTGGTATCAAAGAAGGCATTGCAAATTCAATTTTGATTAAAGTAAACCAAATTGGTTCTTTAACTGAAACTATTGCTGCTGTAAATATGGCTAAAAATGCTGGTTATACAACTGTAATGTCTCACCGATCTGGGGAAACAGAAGATAATACTATTGCAGATTTAGCAGTAGCATTAAATTGCGGTCAAATAAAAACTGGTTCTGCATCACGTAGTGACCGTATGGCAAAATACAACCAATTGCTTCGTATTGAAGAAGAGTTAGGGGAAGTAGCTTATTTTCCGCAGGGAAATGCGTTCAATGTAAAGTAAACTAGATTTTTAAGTTTATATCAAAAAAGCGATTATTTTTTAATAATCGCTTTTTTATTTCCTATACATGTTAATAATTCTTAAATCGACTAAATCGTTTGCGTAATTCTGAAATAAATAAATAGATATTTCGTAAATTAGCAGAACTTAAATTAAAACTTTTTATAAAAATTATGTCAGACAAAGCTATACTAGAAATAAACGGCAAAAAACACGAGTTTCCATTAGTTACGGGAACAGAAAATGAAGTAGCCATGGATATTAAAACGCTTAGAAGCGTTACTGGTGGTGTAACAACAATAGATCCAGGTTACAAAAATACAGGGTCGTGTGAAAGTGCTATTACTTTTTTAGATGGTGAAAAGGGTATTCTTAGATATAGAGGGTATTCTATTGAGGAGCTAGCTGAAAAGGCAGACTTTTTAGAGGTTGCTTTTCTTTTAATTTTTGGTGATCTTCCAAACAAAGAGCAACTTGACAAGTTTCATAATGATATTAAGAAAAACTCTATAGTTGATGAAGACGTTCATAAAATTTTAGACGCTTTTCCAAAGGCAGCTCATCCAATGGGAGTTTTATCTTCTTTAACAAGTGCTCTAACAGCATTTAACCCAGGATCTGTTAATGTAGATTCGGAAGAAGATATGTATCATTCAGTAGTAAAAATATTAGGCAAGTTTCCGGTATTAGTAGCTTGGACTATGCGTAAAAAGAGCGGTTTACCACTTGACTATGGTGATAAAAATTTAGGTTATGTAGAAAACATCTTAAAAATGATGTTTAAAGAGCCTAATGAAGAGTATAAGCAAAACCCAATATTAGTAAATGCTTTAGATAAATTATTAATTCTTCATGCAGATCATGAGCAAAATTGTTCAACATCTACTGTAAGAATTGTTGGTTCATCTCATGCTGGATTATTTGCTTCAATTTCTGCTGGTATTTCTGCACTTTGGGGACCACTTCATGGTGGAGCAAACCAAGCCGTTTTAGAAATGCTTGAAGCTATTAAAGACGATGGTGGAGATACTAAAAAATACATGGGTAAAGCTAAAGATAAAGAAGATCCTTTCCGTTTAATGGGATTTGGACACCGTGTTTATAAAAATTTCGATCCACGCGCAAAAATAATTAAAGTTGCTGCCGATGAAGTTTTAGGAGATTTAGGTGTGGAAGATCCTATTTTGGATATTGCAAAAGGTCTTGAAAAAGAAGCTTTAGAAGATCCGTATTTCGTGGATAGAAAATTATATCCAAACGTAGATTTCTATTCAGGAATTATATACAGAGGTATGGGAATTCCAACAGATATGTTTACTGTAATGTTCGCTCTAGGCCGTTTACCAGGTTGGATTGCTCAATGGCGTGAAATGCGTTTAAAGAAAGAACCAATTGGTCGTCCGAGACAATTATATGTGGGTGAAACTTTAAGAAGTTTTGTTCCTGTAGAAAAAAGATAAAATTACATCTATCAAAAAATAAAGAAAGCTTCATAACTTAATTGTTATGAAGCTTTTTTATATTTACACCATGATTAAACTTAATATTAAAAACGAGACATCAAGGCTTCGTGCTGTTGTTTTAGGAACTGCTCAAAGCAATGGCCCTGTTCCGTCGGTGAAAGATTGTTATGATCCAAAAAGCGTAGAGCATGTGTTATCTGGCACGTACCCAACTGAAGATGATATGATTTCTGAAATGAATGCTGTTTTGGATATTTTTAAAAAGTACGATGTTAAGGTTTATAGACCTGAGGTTATAGAAAATTGCAATCAAATATTTTCAAGAGATATTGCATTTGTAATTGAAGATAAAATAATACGAGCTAATATTTTACCTAATAGAGAAGAAGAGGTAGAAGCCATACAATACATTTGTGATCAAATAGATGATAGTAAAAGAATTGTACTTCCAGAAGATTGCCACGTGGAAGGAGGTGATGTAATGCCATGGAACGATTATATTTTTATTGGCACCTATTCTGGTGAAGACTATGCAGATCTAATTACAGCGCGTACCAATATGGATGCCGTTATTGCTATACAAGAATTATTTCCTGAAAAAACAGTCAAATCTTTCGAACTTAGAAAATCTAATACAAATGCTAAAGAAAATGCACTGCATTTAGATTGTTGTTTTCAACCTATTGGTAAAGGAAAAGCTATTATTCATAAAAATGGTTTTTTAGTTGAAAAAGAGTATCAATGGTTAGTAGATTTCTTTGGAAGTGATAATGTTTTTGAAATTACAAAAGAAGAAATGTATCAAATGAATAGTAATGTGTTTTCACTTTCCGAAGATGTTATTATTTCAGAAAAAAACTTTACACGTCTAAACACATGGTTAAGGGCTGAAGGTTTCACAGTTGAAGAAGTACCATATGCGGAAATAAGCAAACAAGAAGGTTTATTGCGCTGTACAACAATGCCTTTAATTCGAGATTAAAGTATATCGATCAATTAATTCACTTTTGTAATATAATTATATTAAGTTATGCAACAAACTACAAATACTATTTTAATGATTCGTCCTGTTAGTTTCAGAATGAATGAGCAAACTGCTGTAAACAATTATTATCAAAAAGATTTAGATAATGTATTACCAGATACTATAAATGCAAAAGCTCAACAAGAATTTGATGTTTATGTAGAAAAGCTTAAAGCTGTAGGCGTAAATGTAATTGTTGTTAATGACACTAAAGATACCGATACGCCAGATTCTATTTTTCCTAATAATTGGGTGTCGTTTCATGAAAACGGGAATGTTGGTTTATACCCTATGTTTGCTATAAACCGCAGAGTTGAACGCCGTGAAGATATTTTGGAAACTCTTGAAGAAAATGGTTTTGTTATAAATAATGTTATCGACTATACAAGTGCAGAAGAGGAAGGTGTGTTTTTAGAAGGCACTGGGAGTGTTATTTTAGATCGAGAAAATCGCAAGGCATATTGTGCTTTATCTCCTCGAGCCGACGAAGATTTGTTTATAGAATTTTGTGAAGATTTTGAGTTCTTTCCTGTTGTTTTCACAGCTAACCAAACTGTCGAAGATAAACGAAAAGCTATTTACCATACCAACGTAATGATGTGTGTAGGTGAAACCTTTGCTGTAATTTGTTTGAGTAGTATTGATGATAAAAAGGAACGAAAAAATGTAATTAAGCATTTAAAAGAGGATGGGAAAACCATTATAGATATTACCGAAGATCAGGTTAATAATTTTGCTGGCAATATGCTTCAGGTAAAAGGAAGTAATGATACATCGTATTTAATAATGAGTCAGTCGGCTTTCGATAGCTTAACAAAGCAACAAATACAAACTATAGAGCAGCACACTAAAATATTATCGAGTTCTTTGAGTACTATTGAGTTTTGCGGTGGTGGAAGTGCACGCTGTATGATGGCCGAAGTATTTTTACCAAAAGATTAAAAACTTATTCTTCGGGCTTCGATTTAGGTAATTGAATATAAAAGGTACTACCAACGTTTACCATACTTTCTACCCATATTCTACCATTGTTTAACTCAACAAGTTCTTTACAAATGGGTAAACCTAAGCCTGTGCCTTTTTCGTTATTAGTACCCGATGTAGTAAATGGGGTGCTTTTAAAGAGTTTGTTAATGTTTTCTTCGGCAATACCAATACCTGTATCAGCGATACTTACTATACAGCTACCATTATTTATATGATTTGTAATGCTTATTACATCGCCTTTTTTACAGAATTTAAGCGCATTGGCTAAAAGATTTTGTATTACTATTTCAAACATACTTCTATCCGCGTAAGCAAAGTCGCGAAGCGAATTGTTCATTAAAGTTATACCTTTCTTTTCCATTCTTTGCTCAATAAGCTGCACTTTGTCCTTAAAGACTTCCTGCACATCAAACAGTGTTGGTTTAGGCTCTAAGGATTGCATTTGTGATTTAGACCAATTTAATAGGTTGAAAAGGAGTAATGATGCGTTGTTAGCGTTTTCACTTAACTCAGGGATTAAGGCATCGAACTCGTCTTTAGTTAAAGAACCGTCTTTAAGTAAATTAATAAAACCGGTTATTGATGACAGTGAATCTTTTAAATCATGAGAGATAATTGAGAATAGTTTATCCTTTACATTTATTACATTTTCAAGATTTTGTGTTTCCTCTAAAAATGCAGCGTTTTCTAACTGAATTAAAGTATTCTTTTCTTTTAATTCTGTTACTTTTTGAGTCTTTTTTCTGTTCTTAATGTATAGAATTGTTAGAATTAGAACGGCTACACATAATGAGAATATTAAAAAGTAAACATAGAAATTATAATGGTTAAATTTTAAACGGCTACCGGATAAAGCTTCGTTAGTGTCTGATTTTTGGTCTATTAAACTTGAGATTGCTAATGTGTTATCTTCAATATTTAATGTTAAATCTTCAGTCGAATTAGCAATTGGGGCTTGTACAACTTCAAGAGGTGCTTTTAAATCAGCTTTTAATTCGTAATATTTACTTTGCCAAATATAGGCATTGTAGAAATTCCGTTGTGTGGAATCTACCGCTTTCATTAATTTATATTGCTTAAGCAGCTCAGGCTTGTTATTTAAGTCTTTAGCAATTTCCCCAGCTTCAAGAAGCTGGTTTTTTGCAGTCTTTAATCGGTTTTTCTGTAAATTTAAGTCACCAAGATTATTTAGTACCGTAAGTAAATTACGCTTGTTATTACTTGCTCTATTTAGATTATATCCTTTTATAAGGTAACTTGTTGCTCTATCGTAATTTCTAATTGCTAAATACTCGCCTCCCAATTTAGGGTAAATAGAGGCTCTTAGCGTGTCAGAATTTTCATTTGAATTTAATAGTTTCTCAAAGTAATAAATGGCCTTTTTATGGTTCTCTTTCTTATAGTAAAGATCAGAAAGTCGTTGGTAAGTGCTATTAATACCAATAGAATCTTTTAGCTGTTCTTGCAAAGCCAGGGCCTTTATGTTGTAGGTTGTTGCGAGTTCTTGGGTGTTAGTATGGTAATAGCTTTTAGCCAATGTATTATATGCTAAGCTAAGCTCCTCTTTTAAATCGCTATGTTCTAGTGATTTGGTTGCTTCCAAAGCATACTCTATACCTTTTGTATAGTTTCCGCGATTACTTTCTAATGTTCCAATACTATTATTTACTTTGGCAACAGCAATAGTATCTCGTTGTTCTCTAAATAAGTTTTTTGCTTTGGCAAAGCCACTTATGGCATTTATGTAATCATTTTTTTCTGCATAATACAACGCTTTGTAAAATGTAGTTTCTGCAATACCTTTTTGGTAATTGAAAGAATAAGATAGCTTTTCGCTGGCCTGAACATATTTCATTCCTCTATCGTATTCCTTTAAAGCATATAGAGATTTTATTAAATGTAAATAGGGCACTACCTTAGTTGAGTCTTGTTTTTGAAAGGCGAGTTCAATAAACAGACTATCTATTTCTTTAGTTTGAGAGAAACCAAGAAACATAGTAAAAAATAGAAAAGACGTGATTATTTTCCTCATAAAACGTCACAATCGCATCGAGCTAAACTAAAAAATAACCATGTAGTATTGAGAGTGGTTACAGTTGTTTTGACTGTTAGAGAACTGTTAGTTAGGTATTATAAAATATTAATTTTGGTTTTGTTGCAAATAGCATTACGTTGCTAATTTTATAAAAAGCGTGTTTATAATCTAATTTTTAAGGCTTATTACCGATATATTAGATGAAATACGGCTTTAGTTTTATCGAATATTCGACGAATAGTTTAAAAGCTATAAATTCTGATGAAATGCAATTTAATTAAGTAATTGACTCATTGAATTACTTTTGCTAATCCCGTTAATAACATAGGGTTATGGCTACAAATAGAGCTTTTTTTTATGTAAATCAATACAAGTTTACTTTTCTATATTAAGATAAGTTTTTATAATTAAGCATGAATAAAAATTTTATCTTTGCGCACTTAAAGTTATAATACATGAATCTTCAAGAAACCTTATCAAATCAAGTAAAGCAGGCTGTTTTATCTTCATATAAAGTAGAATTAGCAACTGTAGAATTTCAAGCAACAAGAAAAGAATTTGCTGGAGATATTACGGTAGTTGTTTTTCCTATGTTACGCGTGGTAAAAGGAAATCCAGTTCAAATTGGTGAAACTATCGGAAATTATTTGGTGGATAACGTGAGTAATGTTACAGGGTTTAATGTTGTTAAAGGTTTTTTAAATATAGAAATAAGCGATTCATATTTTATCGACTTCTTTAGAGGAATAAAAGATGAAAGCGCATATGGTTTGGTTAATCCAAAAGCAGGCGAGAAAGCTGTGATGGTAGAATACTCTTCACCTAATACTAATAAACCTTTACACCTAGGCCACGTTAGAAATAATCTTTTAGGTTACAGTGTTGCTGAAATTTTAAAAGGTTCTGGTAAAAAAGTATATAAAACCCAAATTATTAATGATCGTGGAATTCATATTTGTAAAAGTATGTTGGCTTGGCAGAAATTTGGAGAAGGCGAAACACCAAAAAGTACAGGCTTAAAAGGTGATAAATTGGTTGGGAATTATTACGTGAAGTTCGACCAAGAGTATAAAAAAGAAATCCAAGATTTAATTTCTAAAGGCAGTACAGAAGAGGAAGCTAAGAAAAATGCACCTATTTTATTGGAAGCACAAAGTATGCTTTTAAAATGGGAAGCTGGAGATGCCGATGTTGTTGCGCTTTGGAAGGAGATGAATAGTTGGGTTTACGATGGTTTTAACGTGACTTATAAAAATTTAGGAGTAGATTTTGATACTTTATACTATGAAAGTAACACCTATTTATTAGGAAAAGAATTTGTTGAGCAAGGTTTAAAATCGGGTGTTTTTGTAAAGGAAAGCGATGGGTCGGTTTGGTGTGATTTGACAGAAGATGGACTTGATAAGAAAATTGTGCAAAGATCTGACGGGACGGCAGTTTACATGACTCAAGATATCGGTACAGCTATACAACGTATTAAGGATTTTCCAGATGTAGGTGGTATGGTTTACACCGTAGGTAACGAGCAAGATTATCACTTTAAAGTGTTGTTTTTAATTCTGAAAAAACTAGGATTCGAATGGGCTAAAAACCTGTATCATTTAAGTTATGGTATGGTAGATTTACCTAGTGGAAAAATGAAAAGTAGAGAAGGAACGGTTGTTGATGCTGATGATTTAGTTGAAGAAATGGCAAAAACGGCTGGAGAGATTTCTGAAGAATTAGGAAAGCTTGATGGGTATTCTAAAGAAGAAAAGGAAGAACTATATAAAACCATTGGTTTAGGCGCATTAAAATATCATATTTTAAAGGTAGACCCAAAAAAACGTATTCTTTTTGATCCCAAAGAATCTATCGATTTTCAAGGGAATACAGGGCCGTTTATTCAATATACTTATGCTCGAATTCAGTCTATTTTAAGAAAGGCAGATATGGGTAATGCTGAAATAAAAAGTACTGAATTACATTCAAAAGAAAAAGAGTTAATAAAGCAATTGCAGTTATTTCCAGAAGTTATTCAAAATGCGGCAGACCAGCATAGTCCTGCTTTAATTGCAAATTACACTTACGATTTGGTTAAAGAGTTTAATTCTTTTTATCAAAATGTATCTATTTTAGGTGCTAATAACGATGTTGAAAAACAATTAAGAGTACAATTATCAAACACGGTTGCAAACACTATAAAAAATGCCTTTTCATTGTTAGGAATTCAAGTTCCTGAACGTATGTAGGACCATGGTTTTAATAATATAGATTAAAAAAAATCGGCTTTTCTTTAAAGGAAAGCCGATTTTTTTTTTTTTTTTGATAATTGCTTACTTGCTAAGCTTCTTCATTAAAAAACACTTTATAGTAGTGCATTTTCTTTTCCTCATCATAACCACGTTCTAAATATTCCTCCGAGGCATCGGGCGCATCTATATCTAACTTAATTTGGATGTTGGTGTCTAGTTTTATATCAGTTTTAATTTTCCTTTTTTCTTTGGTAACAACAGCTTCAGCAACATCAAATTGGTTTCTAATAATATAGCTTTGTTCGCCTTCAAATTCTTTTTTATAAGAGTCGAATTCCTTTTTATGCTTATCCTCTTCGAATAATTCGTCCTTAAAACGTTCAATATTTACGATTTCATTTTCTTTAAAAAAGTCTATCGATTTGGCTAAAAATGTATTCTGTTCTTTAGCACCATAATTGGGTTTTAAAACATCGGTAGAGAAATCTTTTAGAAGCTCAATATATTGCTGTGTGTGGTTGTTAGCATCATCGGCATATTTTATATTTAGAAAGTGATTTAACCAATAAGCCGCATCATAACTATTATTGTCTACACTTAGTATAATATTGCCTTCACCATCCGATTGATTTAAAATTAAACAACCCTTATCAACCTTTTTTGAGCTTATTCCATTTTGTACTAAAACATCGTAACTATTATTTTCTAAATAGGTTTGAAAGAAGTTAACCTTGCTTTCAATTTTAAAAATACCAATAGCATTTGTAGTAATATCTCTAAACTCAATACCTTCAAACATCACAATTAAAACATCACCTGTTTTTATTTGTGCAGAACTCGATTGCTCGTATAGGTGCGTAACAATGTGCTTAGAAACTTCGACAAAAGCTTCTTCATCATTAAACATTTGTGCTGAGTAGCTGTTAATTTCGTTTAGTGTAATATTGGCGTGGTGGTTAAAGCGATAACTCTGTACAACACTCCCAAAAGGACGAAGTAAAAAGGGGAGCATAAGCTCGTAACTAGCTTCATCGAATTCAACGGTTTTATCAGAAAACGCATTTTTTGTATCGTTAAATTTATTACCAACCTTATGGATGATGAACTTTGATATTTCGGCATTTTTTCTTGTAATCATTTGTGTTTTTTTAAGTGGAGCAGTTTTAGTTTTTAACCAAAGAATAAATTAATTAATTTGATAAAGTAAAACAGAATTCGTGTCTCCTTTTACGATAAATTCTAGATTTTGGTCTTTGTCGCTGTTTGATAAATCTATTTTAGAATTGGCGTACACCGGGAAATTTGGTAGTAAATTGGCTTGGCTATCAAATAAATAGGTTTTTTGAGACTGCAAGTCTGTTATGGATACATAGATTTTATTATTCAAATAAAATATTTCTGCATCATCATAATTTCCGTAATCTAAATTTATGGTTTTATTTCTAATGGTTAGTTTGTTTTCTGATTGATAAACTAGGGTTTTACTTGTTGTAGCGATGTTATTTTTACTCGATAAATTCAAGTTTTGGGTAGTAACATTACCTTTTGTATCAATACTTATTAAATCACCTTTATTGGTTGTAGTTGTAAATTTACTAAGGTAGATGTAAATGGGTTTGCTTGAATAGGAAAGGGATGTTTTTGGGGTGATACGTGTTTTTCCAATTCTATCTAATATTAAAAGTTGGTCTTCCGTTTTTATGGTAATGTAATCTTTATTACCAATTCTAAAATGTTGTGGTTGGGCAATAATTTTATTTTTAGCGGCTTTAAATGTAAATCCTTTTACAATTTTTCCTTGAACATTGTACATTAAAATGTTTTTACCCTGAGTAACTAGAAGACGATAATTTTTGTTTTTATCATAATCGAAAACAGAAAGTGGTTGTGTGATAGCATCATTAAACTTTAAAGGAAATGAAGATACATTTTTTCCTTTTCTATCTAATATATAAATAAGGTTTGGCGTTGCGAAAGCTAATTGTAGACGGCCATTTTTATAGATGTCAATTTGTTTAATTTCACCTAAAACAGGGCCTTGTAATTGTTTTTTCCATTGTATTTTTCCCGTATTCGAAATTAGATACAAGTTGTTCTCTATATCCTGAACTACAATGTCTTTTTGTTTTGTAATGTGGTTGGTCACAAATTGAGGTTTGTTCAGTAAATCGGCATCGAGTTTAATGTTAAACTCTTCGGAAATGGATTGTTCTATAGCCTTAGTTTTGTTCTTTTTAATAATGGCATTTACATGGGCAAAATTGGTGTCGTATATAAATTGAAGAGCAGATGTTTTATAAGGTTCTAGGTTTAGGTTAAAATCATCACTCATGTTATTTTTTATAATGCTCTCTAAACTATTTAAGTTAGTTACCATTAAAATCGAAGCGGCATCGCTTAATTCTTCTTGAACATCTTGAAAATAATTTCGAGAGCCTAAAGTTGTTTTGTTTTGGTAGCTCGAGATAATGTTTTGGAGCATTTCTATATCTTCAGCAAAAACAAAAAACTCATCCAAATTACAATATAATTTAACTTGATTATTAGAAATTAATGGAGAAAATGTTTTAGAAAATATCTCGGAATCACCAAAATTATAAATTGAAATATCTCTATAAGTTTCGGCTAGATTTTGCTCTGCAACCAAAGCATCTTTAGTAGCTATAATATCTCTGGAGTTTAAAACAATAGCTCGGTTTTGTGCTTCATAAATTATGCCAATTTCATTAACATCATCAAACAGGTTAGTTGCAATAGGGATGCTGCCTTTTTCTTTAAAAAAAGCCAAGTTGTTTTTTAAAATTTTGAAATTATTAAAGGTGAAACTCATAAATGCATCGCTATTGGCTGGTGTAATATTTTGAATAGTATTAACTTGTGCAATGGTATTTTTAAACGCGTTTATTAAGCTTTTGGTAGAATCCGTAGCTTTTGTAATTCCATTGAGAAGTATGGCGTTGTGGCTTGCGTCTATATCTAAAGCTAATTGCTTGGTAAATATACTTAGTGGAATAGAATCTTCAATAAATATAGATTTTAAAATATTGGTTTCACTATTAATTATTATTGAAAGGTTCTCCTTATCTGTACTTTTGTAAATCTTATGTTGTTCTTGATTTATTTTAACATCATTAAAAGCTAGTTCTATAATTTTTTTTGACGATGAGGCGATAAATACGCTATCTATAATTATACTAAAAAACACATTTTTATTAATTGTACTCTTTCTAATTGCATTGTTTTTTAAAAGAAGAGTTTCTTCTTTGTAGTTTTTTAAAGAGTCTGTAACAAATAAACTATCGTGATACTTAGTAATCAAGGTGTAATTTAAACTATCATTTTTATCTTTAGCAAAACAGAGCAGTATAGGGGTGTTTGATTTTATAATGTCTATATTTTCAAATTTACGTTCTAAGTTCTTGTAAATATTAGATTTTGAAAACTCTTGAATAAGCTCGTTGTTATTTATACTATTTTGTAAGCTTTCAATGTTTCTTGCTTTCAATATTACGGCACTATTTTCTGGAACAAAATCGATTAAGCTAGTCCGTTTCTTTTTAGTATTAGCACAGCTTAAGGTGATAAAAAGTAAAGTTAGTAATGAAAAAAATCGCATGAAAAAGTTAGTTTTTACAAACCTACGGTTTTTTCGGTTTTATAATATTAAAAAAGTCTTAATTAGTAACGGAAGATGCGTAGTTTTTATATTTCTTCAGGCAAAAGTCTAAATGATTTTCTATGGTATTTTGTAATTCCAAACTCTTTAATTGCTCGTCTGTGTTCTTTAGTCGGATAGCCTTTATTTTGTTTCCAGTTATACATAGGGAATTCTTCATGTATTTGGTTCATGTATAGATCACGATATGTTTTTGCTAAAATAGAGGCCGCAGCAATACTCAAGTATTTGCCATCACCTTTAATAATGGTTTCAAAAGGGATGTCTTTAAAAGGTTTGAATCTGTTACCATCCACAATAATAAATTCTGGCTGTGGTTCTAGTTGTTCAATAGATTTATGCATCGCTAAAATTGATGCGTTTAATATATTTATATCGTCAATTTCTTCTTGAAAAACATGAGCAACTCCAAAGGTTAATGCTTGTGCCTCGATAATCGGTTTTAAAATATCACGCTTTTTCTCACTAAGCTGTTTAGAATCGTTTAAGATGATGTTTTTAAAATTTTTAGGTAAGATAACTGCGGCAGCGGTAACTGGTCCGGCCAAACAGCCTCGTCCAGCTTCATCTGTGCCACATTCTAGAATTAGTTTTGAGTGTGTGTTTAAAAGCATGCCGAATTTTTTTTTCAAAAGTATAAAATTCAACTAATTTTATTGGAGTATACCCTTGTTTTGTGAAACTATCAAAATTAAGTGTTTATTGTTATCTATATTTCAATATTCAATAAATAATAGATATGTTATTTGTAAATCACATTAAATTCATTGTTTTTGTTAAATTTTTAACATATTTCTTTGTTTTTGTGAGATTATAATGTGATGTTTGTTGTTGACTAATTCAAATAATTATTTTATGAAATTAAAATTGACATGTTTGTTGATGCTGCTTGTGGTGTTTTCAAATCAGTTCTCTTATGCTCAACAAAAAACAATTTCGGGTAAAATTACTGATGCAAATAGTGTTCCCGTAGCGGGAGTAACTATTATTGTGGAAGGTAGTAGCCGCGGGGTTGTTTCAGATTTTGATGGGAACTATGCTATAATGGCTAAAACAGGAGAGGTATTAAAAATGAGTTTCGTGGGTTTAACAACACAACTTATTACAGTAGGTGCCTCAAGTACTATTGATGTTGTAATGAAAGAAGATGTTGAAAGTTTGGATGCTGTTGTTATTACAGGTTATCAAAATGTACAAAGAGAGCTTTTTACTGGAGCATCTCAAACTATAAAAGCAGCAGAAATTAAGCTTGATGGTGTTGCAGACATTTCTAGAGCGCTTGAAGGAAGAGCGGCAGGGGTAAGTGTGCAAAATGTAACAGGTACTTTTGGAGCTGCACCTCGAATTACTATTCGTGGATCGTCTTCTATTTTAGGAGACACCAAGCCTATTTGGATTATAGATGGAGTAATTCAAGAAGAGATTGTAAATTTATCTGTTTCCGATTTGGTTTCTGGGGATGCAAGTACCTTATTAAGTTCTGCAGTGGCGGGGCTAAACGCTTCAGATATTGAAAGTTTTGAAATTTTAAAAGATGCATCAGCGTCAGCCCAATATGGTGCTAGAGCTCTAAATGGGGTAGTTGTAATTACTACTAAATCTGGTAAAAAAAATCAAAAACCTACATTTAATTATAATTCAGAATATGCCGTTAGAGATATACCAAGATATACCAATTACGATTTATTAAACTCTCAAGAAACAGTTTCTGTTTACAGAGAAATGGAAACTAAAGGCTTTTTAGATTTACCATCATCTTTTCAGGGAAGATATGGAGGTATCTATAATATAATGTATAGAGCTATCGATAATTATGACTCCAATACCGGACAATATCAATTAGAAAACACTCCAGAGGCCAGAGCTAATTTTTTACGTAAATATGAATTAGCAAATACCAATTGGTTTAAAACCTTGTTTAATGCTGCTCCAACTCAAACACACGGTTTAAGTTTTTCTAGTGGTAGTGAGAACTCTACAACTTATGCATCTTTAGGGTATTACACAGATGGTGGTTGGACAATTGCCGATAGAGTAAGAAGAATTACAGGGAATTTGAGAAATTCCTTTTACTCAAACGATAATAAATTAAAAATAACTACACAATTACAAGGATCCATTAGGAATCAATTAGCTCCGGGAACATTTGCTAGAGAAGAAGATTTAGTTAGTGGTTCATACACGAGAGATTTCGATATCAATCCGTTCAGTTATGCACTTAACACTAGTAGAGCTTTGCGTCCAAGAGACGAAAATGGAGATTTGGAATATTCTAGATATAATTGGGCTCCTTTTAATATTATTGATGAATTGGAGAATAACGGAATTGAAATAAATGTTTCTGATATTAAGTTTCAGGGGCAAGCAGAGTATAAGATAAACGATAATTTAACCTATAACTTTTTAGGTTCTGCACGATACGCAATTTCTAATAACGAGCATTCTATTACCGAAAACTCAAATGTTTCTGCAGCTTATAGATCCAATGAAACAACTATTGTAAGAGATGCAAATAACTTTTTGTTTTCTGATCCAGATGATCCTAATGCTCCGCCAAGAGTTGTTTTGCCTGTTGGAGGTATATTAATAACGTCTAAAAATACTCTTACAACTTATACGTTCAGAAACTCTTTAGATTGGACAAAACGTTTCAAGGATGACGCTCATGGTCTTAGAATTTATGGTGGTCAAGAATACAGGTATTCTGACAGAAGCGAAAGTAGTAATACGGGATACGGTTACCAATTTGATAGAGGAGGTACAGTGTTTACGGACCCTGATATTTTAAAGAAAGCCATTTTGGATGGTAATCCATATTTTTCTTCATCTGAAACAAGACAAAGAGAAGTGTCGTTTTTTTCAAATATAACTTATGATTTTGAGAAGAAGTACGTTTTAAATATTACTGGAAATTACGAAGGATCTAACAGAGCTGGTAAATCTAGCGATACAAGATGGTTGCCAACATATTCTATTGGTGGTAAATGGAATGTAGATAAGGAGTCTTTTATTCAAAAATCTGATGTTATCTCTAGTTTAGCATTTAGACCGAGTTATGGTTTAGTTGCTTTATTGGCAGACAATGCTACTAATAACCTTGCTGTATTTAGAAATCAAATTACTGATAGATTGTATAATGATGATAGGGAGAACTTTATTGATATCGAAGATTTGCAAAATAGCGAATTAACCTGGGAGAAAACTCTAGAACTGAATTTAGGTTTAGATATTGGTTTTTTTAATAATAGAATCCGTATGAATTTTGATGCCTACTTTAGAAAAGGTAAAGATTTAATTGATTTAATTAGAACAACTGGTATTGGAGGCGAATCTATTAAGTTAGGTAATAACTCTGCAATGACTACTAATGGAGTAGAATTTCAATTAAATACAGTAAATATCGATTCGGATAATTTTAGATGGAGAACAGGTTTAAATTTATCTAAATTTAGTCAAGAAATTACGTCGTTAAAACAAGAATCAAATGTATTTGATTTGGTTACAGGAGTTGGAAGAGGTAATGCTATTGGGTACCCAAAAGGTGCTTTGTTTTCTTTTCAATTTGAAGGACTCAATGAGTTTGGTTTACCCGTTTTCTTAACTGAAGATCCAGATTATGATCCTACAAAACCTTACGATTTAATAGATTTTCAAGATACAGATAATGTAATTGATTATTTAAAGTATGAAGGGGCTACCGAGCCAAATGTTTCGGGAGGTTTATCTAATAATTTTAATTATAAAAATTGGGACTTTAGCTTCTTTATATCCTTTTCTGCAGGTAATAAAGTGAGGTTAGCACCTGTTTATGATTCTCAATATGATGATTTAGATGTATTTCCAAGAGAGTTTGTTAACAGGTGGATTTCACCAGGTGATGAAAACATAACTAATGTTCCTACAATTGCCTCTCAAAGTTTAATTCAATCTTACGGAAGTAACGAGTTAGAAAGAGCTTACAATGCCTATAATTATTCTAGCGAACGTGTTGCAGATGGTGGGTTTGTAAGAATGAAAAATATATCTTTAGGTTATAATTTAGATAAAGATGTTATAAAAAAACTTGGTTTGTCCAATGTTAGAATGAGTTTACAAAGTACTAATCCATTTTTGATTTATTCAGATTCAAAATTAGGTGGTCAAGATCCTGAATTTTTTAGATCTGGAGGTGTTGCTTACCCAATATCAAAAATGTACACTTTTTCACTTAATGTTGGATTTTAAAAACAGATACTATGAAAAACATAAAATATAATTTAATAAAAACAGTTGCTGTATTTTTAATGGTATCCTCATGTAGTGATATATTAGATGAAGCACCAGATAATAGAACAACCATCGATTCTGCTGAGAAAATAGGAGAATTATTGGTAGGTGCATACCCAGATGCGGCTTATGTTACCTTTCTAGAACCCATGTCCGATAATGCCGGAGATAAAGGGCCGAGTGCAGAAACAGGAATAGATATTGCAACAACCATTAATGAACGCATGTTCTTTTGGGATGATTTAAATGATACCGATTCAGACACGCCAACAAATTACTGGAATAGAGCATATAAAGCTATAGCGCAAGCAAATCAAGCTTTAGTATCTATTGAAGAATTAGGTGGAGGCTCAGAGCTAGACTACTTAAAGGGTGAGGCTCTTATCAGTCGTGCATATGCTCATTTCATGTTAGTAAGCATTTTTTCAAAAGCTTATAATTCGTCAACTGCGAGTTCAGATGTTGGGATACCTTATATTTCCGAACCAGAAACTGTACTTTTAGGTGAATATGATAGAGGTACGGTTCAAGAAGTATATGATAAAATTAGAGCAGATATCGAATTGGGAATACCTCTAGTAGGAGATGATTACAATGTTGCAGCCTATCATTTCACAAAAAAAGCAGCTAATGCCTTCGCATCACGTTTTTATTTAAACACTGGCGAGTGGCAAAAAGTTATTAATCACAGTACTTTGGCCTTAACAGGTGGAGGCGCTTCGGTTTTAAGAGATTGGGAAAATGATTATAGACCAGCAACATATTCTCAACAAATAGCTAATTATACCTCTTCTAATTTTGAGCCTGCTAATTTATTGTTAGTTTCAGCGGCATCGCTTTATGATAGGTACCATTACGCTGCAAGATATCAGTTGAATAGTGATAAAAGAGATGAGATTTTCCCAGGTTCTAATGGAACAGGTCAACCTTGGTCTTATTCTGTATTTGGAAGTGGCGATTTGTATTACAATATACCAAAATTTCAAGAATATTTTAAAGTTACAAATCAAGCAGCTGGTACGGGTGAAGCTTATGTTGCTTACGTTTTATTAACAACAGACGAAGCCTTATTAAACAGAGCAGAAGCTTATGCTATGCTAGGGCAGTTAGATAATGCAGTTGCGGATATTAACATGTCGTACTCGGTTAAAACACGGTTTTATGATGCTGCATTTGATGAGTTAAGTGCTCAAGATGTTCAAGATCGTTTTGCAGTTACGGACAATACATTGTATACACCTTTTTACAGTATTCCTGCTGAGTCGTTAGCATTTGTAAATGCGGTTTTAACCATTAAAAGAACGATTTTTTATAATGATGGTTTAAGATGGTTTGATATTAAACGACACAATATGGTTGTTGAACATGAAGATATATTTGGTAATATTAATACTTTACCAAAAGGAGATAATAGAAGATTATTGCAAATACCTGAAGCAGCGCAATCTTTTGGAATTCCGCAAAACCCTAGGTAGTATTTAATTTAAAAAAACATCAAAATGAAAAAATATTTATATATAACATTAGCAATCATGGTTTTGGCCTTTCCTTCAGCGTGTACTGATGGTTCAGACAGTGTGGGTCCAAGCCAAATAGACATAAGTGAACCTATTCTAAACGATTTGGATATCTGGTTAAGGAGTGAGTTTGTCAGTCCTTATAACATTGAGGTACTTTATAAATGGGATATCAACGATACTGATGTAGATAGGTTTTTGCATCCTCCTTACGAATCTAGTGTTGAACCGGTAGCAAATGCTCTATTAAAAGCCTGGATAGAGCCTTACATGCAAGTAGGAGGAATTGATTTTATTAAAAAAATTGCGCCTCGACAATTTACGTTAGCAGGTAGTTTTAATTACAACCCCAATAGTCCAACAATTACCTTAGGTGTCGCAGAGGCAGGAACAAAAATAACATTGTTTAATATCGACTTTTTAGATTTCACAGATATTAATAGTATTAAACAACCTCTAAAAACAGTACAACATGAATACGGGCATATTTTAAATCAAAATATTCCATTTGATGTTGCTTATGGGCAAATAAATCCAGCTGATTATACAGCACAATGGTTTAATAGAACAGATGCTGAAGCTAGAGAGTTAGGGTATATAACAGCTTACGGATCAAGTCAAGAAGGTGAGGATTTTGTTGAAATGGTTTCTGAAATGCTTACTAATTCTAAAGAAGATTTTGATGCTATTGTAGAGAGTATTTCAAATGAAGAGTCTAAAGAAATGATAAGACAAAAAGAAGCAATGGTAGTCGATTATTACAAAACAAATTTTGATATAGATTTATATGAGTTACAAACTATAATCGATGCAGCAACCCAAGAACTAGTAAATTAAGAAAAAATATGAAAAAGATATATAAAAATTATTGGTTAATATGTTTAGTGTTTTTAGGTTTTCTATCATGCAATAATGATGATGGAGAAGTGCTGTTTGCAGAATCACCAGCAGAAAGAATTGCTGGGCAAAATAGTGAGTTGTTAAACTTGTTAACATCCGAACAGAACGGCTATAAAGGAACTTATTTTACCAAAAATGATGAGTTTGGAGGATTTACATTTTACATGAAGTTTAATGCTGATGGAAGCGTAGATATGACCTCAGATTTTGATTCTGATACAGCTATAGAATCTTCATCCTATGATGTACGTTATGGAACAACAAATGAATTGGTTTTTACAACTCGTAATCATATTCAGAAGGTAAGTGATCCTCAGTTACCGGGGCTAGTAGGAACTGGATTTAAAGGGACTTCTGTATTTCAATATTTTGGAAGTCAAGATGGAAAACTTACATTTAAAGACATAAGAAATAGAGATAGTGCTTCTTTTGTTTTAGAGCCATCTCAGCTAACAGATTTTGAAACAGAAAGTGTTGCTAAGGTTGAAACAACTTTAGCAGAAAGAGAAAAACTGTTAACAACTCCTGAACGATCTGTTTTTCAATTATTAAGAATTGAAAATTCTAATGGTGATTCGGACTTTAATTTAAATTATAACCCAGACTTATTATTTGCTAAACCTAGAATTACTTTTGATGATGGAAGTGTTACTGAATTTAGTTTTGGTATCTTATTTGAAGAAAATGGTTTAGTAATCAATCCAACCTTAGAATTTGAAGGGGAGTCTTATACCTATTTTAGCTATGATGCTGATAGTGGGAGTTATATTTCAACAGTAAACGGTACTACTGCAACTATATTGTTTGGGAATGAGCCTGCATTTATAGATAAAGATATTGATGATATTGTAGAATTGGGGCCTACTGGCTTTTTATATAGACCAGGCTTAGGAAGTAACCCATTAACCAGTTTAGGTTTCGATGCGCTCTTAGAAGAAATAAGTGATAATTTCGCTGCATTTCCTTTAGGAGAATGGTTGGTTAACGATGTTCAGTTTACTATTGATTATGAAAGTGATAATTGCGATACATATTTGTATATTCAATTACTGAGAGTAGCAGATGGTGCAACGTTTACTGCCTTTTACTGTTTTGAAAAAGCAGTAATTAATGACAGGAAATTGTTTTTAACTTATTCTGGTCCATCAGGAGGGAATGCTCCATTTTTCGAGCCACTGGTTATGCCTTTAATCGATTTCTTTAGTAGTTCTGAAGGACTAATATATTCTGCAGAGGGTGGTTTTTCGTCTACCTTGTTTAGTTTCAGTAATACCGCTGGTACTTTTACAAGTGTTGAAAACCCATCGTTGCGAGTTTATGGATTGTGGTTCGGTTAGAATATAACTTATAATCCAAAAAAATATATAAATTAACACTAAAGCCAGAAGATTAAGTCTTCTGGCTTTTTTATGAAATTCCGTTTTTTTTATTTAATTAAATAATTCTCTGCATTTTTAAGCGTTATCATATTTTGTATTTACATTTGCAACGGTAATATTTGTAAAAGTAAAACCAAAGCAAGATTTTTGTATTTATGAATAAAATAATTCTGTCATTTCTTTGTTTGCTGTTATTTAATACGTTAAATGCGCAAAAGACACCACATGAATTTTCCAAGGGTAAGGAATTCAACATGGAAGAGCAGGATAGTGTAAAGCCTCAAAGTAAATTATCTAAAGCGGTATTTGGAGAAGATAAAGAAGATAAACCCAAAATTCAGGATTATCTCATTATATCTCATGAAAACGATACAACGTTTGTAGACACAACTTTATCTATAAAAAAAGAGTATAAATTTAACTATTTACGAAAGGATAATTTTGGCTTAATAGCCTTTTCAAACTTAGGTCAAACTTACAATAGCTTAACTTATAATTTCCAAAACACAGATTTGGTGCCAAACTTGGGTGCACGTGCTAGGCATTTCAATTACATGGAAATTGAAGATATTAATTATTATCGCGTACCAACACCGTTAACAGAATTAATGTATAAAACAGCCTTTGAGCAAGGGCAGTTACTCGATGCGCTTTTTACAGTAAATACAAGTCCGCGGTTTAATTTTTCTATAGCCTATAAAGGCATGCGTTCTATTGGTAAATATCAACATATAGTTACAAGTACAGGTAATTTTAGATTTACATCAAACTATCGCTCAGAGAATGATAGATATCATGCACGTGGCCATATTGTAACGCAAGATTTATACAACGAGGAAAATGGAGGTCTTGAAGATGAAAGTGTCGAGTTTTTTGAATCGGGAGATGAGGAATTTATAGATCGTTCTATTTTAGATGTGAATTTTGAAAATGCCGAAAGTATGCTAAAAGCAAAGCGTTTTCATTTAGAGCATAACTATGCTTTTATTAATCAGAAAGATTCATTATCACGAAATAATTTAAGTTTAGGTCAAGTTATTTCGTTTGAAGATAAATATTTTGAATATACTCAAACAAGTGCTGAAACCGATATTTTTGGAGAGTCCTTTAAAAGTTCGAGTTTAAAAGATCGTGCAACTTTAGAACATTTTCATAATCAGTTTCAGTTAAATTATAATAACAACATTATAGGCGATGTACAATTCAATTTAGGCTATGATAATTTTAATTATGGTTACGATAAAATTGTAATTTTAAATGGGACTACAATTACCAACCGGATTAAGGGTGATGTTCTTTCTGCTGGCGGAAAATATCATAAACAGTACAAAGGTTTTAATCTTTTAGGTGAAGTAGGCTTAAATGTTTCTGGTGATTTTGACGGGAATTTCCTGAAGGCACAAGCTAGTTTCAAGTTAAATGATGATATCGAGGCTATTGCATCTCTAAATCACAGCTCTCGAGCTCCAAATTTCAATTTCTTATTGTATCAAAGTGATTATTTAAACTACAATTGGATTAATAATTTCAATAATACAGAAACCCAACAATTGGCTTTCGAATTAAAATCGGATAAGCTCGTAAACCTTAGTGTAGATTATTCTACCATTACCGATTATGCTTATTTTCATTTGGATGAAACAACAGGTTTAGTAGCTCCAACGCAATACGGTGGAACCATCAACTATTTAAGAGCTAAGCTTGACAAGGAAATTAGAGTAGGCAAAGTTGCCTTAAATAATACTTTTATGTATCAAAGCGTAACAAATGGTGAAGGTGTTTTAAATGTACCCGAATTAAACTTACGTAGTACGTTGTATTATTCTAGTCATATGTTTAAAAAGGCGTTGTTTTTACAAACAGGTGTAACATTAAACTACTTTTCAAAGTATAACATGAATGCTTATGATCCCGTTTTGGCTGAGTTTTATGTTCAAAATGATGAGCAGGTTGGCGAATTTCCTCGATTAGACTTCTTCTTGAATGCTAAAATACGTCAGACACGTATTTATTTAAAAGCAGAACATTTTAATGCGGCTTTTACTGGTTACGATTATTTTTCGGCACCTAGCTATCCGTACCGTGATTTCTCAATACGTTTTGGAGTGGTTTGGAATTTCTTTTTATAGGAAAGGTTTATTGCTGTAAAATCTCAACTTAATCTCTAAATTAAACTTTAGAAACTAACGATTTTATAAATACAAATCCGAAGCCTAAAAACAACATTAGGTGAAACGGGAAGAGCCCGAAATCGCCACCTTGATTACCGACAATAAAGGCGCTGTACATTCCGAAGCCAAAGTAAGCCATTAATAAGCCTTCGAAAATCACGTTGATCGATACTGTTTTCTTTATATATTGATTTGTTTTCCAGCTGTCTTTAAACTTACTAATATTGAACTTTGGTGTACGCACAAATTCACTTTTCTTACCTATATGGCCTTCTATTACAGCAATAGTATTATGTAGCGAAAAGCCCATTGCTATTGAGAAAAACACAAAGAACATGCCTATGTAATTCACGAAGTTTTTTACACCACCTCCATAAATGTTTTTGTACATAACCCAATAACATATAAAAAATATTAGCGTACTTGTTACAAAAAAGCTCATTACAATAAAATATGTTTTTAAGTGCGCATATTCATTCTTTATGTAAAGCATCGGGATACTTAAAATAGCTACCAATAAAATATTTAAAAACATGGTACTGTTTAGTAAATGCAATAAGCCATGAATTTTAGTTTTGGTTGAAATGTTTTTGTTTTTTAGAACACGCCATTTCATTTTTTTGAAATTTTCTGCTCCACCTTTATTCCATCTAAACTGTTGAGAACGTGCAGCACTAATAACAACCGGAAGTTCTGCAGGAGTTTCTACATCTTCTAAATATTTGAATTTCCAGTTTTTAAGTTGAGCACGGTAACTTAAATCTAAATCTTCGGTTAAGGTGTCACCTTCCCAGTTTCCAGCATCAAGAATACATGTTTTACGCCATAGACCTGCAGTACCGTTAAAATTTATAAAATGTCCTTTACTGTTTCGTCCAACTTGTTCTAGAGTAAAATGTGCATCTAGAGCAAAGGCTTGAATTTTTGTAAGTATAGAGTAATTCCTGTTGATGTGTCCCCAACGGGTTTGAACAACACCAATTTCAGAGTCTTTAAAATAGGGAACAGTTTGTTTTAACCAGTCTTTTTTAGGAAGAAAATCGGAATCAAAAATGGCAATAAATTCCCCTTTAGCAATTTCTAAACCTTCTTTTAAAGCACCAGCCTTAAATCCAACTCTATTTGTTCTGGTAATATGTTTAATGTCTAAACCTGTTGCTTTAAGTGCATCTACTTGTGCTTTAGTGGTTTCAATAGTTTCATCTGTAGAATCGTCCAAAACTTGAATTTCTAATTTATCACTTGGATAATCAATTTCTGCTATATTATCTAGTAAGCGTTGCATAACATACATTTCGTTATAAACGGGAAGTTGTATGGTGACAAAAGGAATTTCATCTGGATTGGATAAATCAAATTTCACAGATTTATCGGTTTTTCTTTTCGCCGATAAGTAATTAAAAAGTAAGTTAAGTTGCGCCAATGCATACATTAAAATAAGTAGTAATGCAATGGTGTAAATTGTAATTATTATGCTCTCTAAAATCATTTCTTTATGCTGTATTTAAAAATCCATCCCAAGATTTTTGCGCCTGCAAATATAGCTCCTTTTACCGTACCAGACACTTTTGAGACGCCTATTCTGTTTCTGTAATTAACAGGGATTTCTGTGTAAGATAATTTTTGTTTTAAAGCCTTTAACTGCATCTCCACTGTCCAACCGTAGGTTTTGTCTTCCATGTTTAAAGCCAGTAACTTATTATATTTAATAGCTCTAAATGGTCCGAGATCAGTAAATTTGGCATTAAAAAACAAACTCATTAATGTTGTTGCAAGCCAATTTCCGAATATTTGCGGCATGGTCATAGAGCCATCTTCCCTTAGCTCTTTTACACGTGCACCAATAACAAAGTCTAAATCCTCATTAATTATAGGCGCAATTATTTTAGTGAGTTCTTCAGGGTAATCGCTATAGTCACCATCTAAAAACACAATAATATCTGGTTTTGTAGTTTGGTTAGTAATATACTCCATACCTTTTAAGCATGCGTATCCGTAGCCTTTGTTCGTTTCTTTTAAAACAGTAGCGCCTGCGTTTTTTGCATTAACTTCTGTATCGTCGGTAGAGTTATTGCTTACTACAATAACTTCGTTAACAATTTCAGGAATGGCTTTAATAACGTGTGTAATGGAATCTGCTTCGTTGTATGCAGGGATTATGACTTTTATTTGGGTCATCTTAAATTAAGTAGGTTGTTTTCTTTTTTAAAATCTTTTAAGTTGTACCACTCTTTAATTTTTTTACCAGCATTGTATTTACTAGCAGAAATAATATCACCGTTTTTATACTTTAGGCAATATCCGTTTTTCTGGTTAAATTTAAGTTGACATTTGTGGCTAATCTGTCCGGAATGGTCATAAAACACCCACCAATTTGTTTTTTTTCCGTTAACAAAGTGGCCTTCGCTTTCTTTTAATCCGTTTGGGGTGTAAAAATACCAATATTCTATAGGATTATTGTTTGAAAAGTGACCTTCTTTTTTAATTCGACCATTATTGTAGTAAAATTTCCAGTAATCTTCTTTTTTATTCTGCTTAACCCAGCCTTCAGACTCTATATTTCCATTTTTATAATACGTTTTTATATAACTTTCGTTATCAGAATTATTGAAAGATATAGAAACTAAAAGCAGGTAGCAGATATATTTCATTATTTCTTATTAACTAAATCCATTAAATCAACATCGTTACCAAGTAAAACATCTGTTGGATTTATACGGCCTTCTTCTGGTCCATTCTCTAATTTTAATACACCTCTTGGGCATACCGCAGAACAAACACCACAACCTACACAACTAGAGCGTACAATGTTTTCTCCTTTTTGTGCATAAGCTCTAACATCAATGCCTTGCTCGCAATAAGTAGAACAGTTTCCACAAGAAATACATTGTCCTCCATTTGTTGTAATTCTGAATCTAGATTTAAAACGTTGTACAAAACCTAAATATGCAGCTAAAGGGCACCCAAAACGACACCAAACACGGTTGCCGAAAATAGGGTAGAAGCCTGTACCAATTACACCGGCAAAAATAGAACCTATTAAAAAGCCGTAAATATCTTGTATGGTTTGTGTTTTAATACCTAATACTTGGCCTTCTCCAGAAAAGAAGGTGTAAAGGGCAAAACCGGTCATGACTAAAACAAATATTAAAACAGAATGAATTATAATACGTTCTACTCTCCATGATAATAATGTTTTACTCGAAAGTTGTCTGTATGGATCTCCTAATGTTTCAGCTAAACCTCCACAACCGCAAACCCAAGAACAATACCATCTTTTTCCGAAGAAATAAACCATTACAGGTACTACTACAATAGTTAAAACAACACCCCAAACTAAAATGAATAAACCAAATGCTCCACTAGCAAGAAGTTCTTCTAAATTCCATCTGAAGAAGAAATCGTAATCTAAAGGGAAGGCGTTTTTAAAATCGTACCAAGGTTTTTCAAAACGAACTAAAATTTCTGGAATTAAAAATGCAAATACAATTTGAAAGAATAAAACAGATGTTGTTCTTAATATTTGATATTTGTTATGTCGGTATTTAATATACATTCTAACGGCCATTACCGACATTACTGTACAGTATAGAAAGCCATATAAAAACCATTGACTTGCAGGATTTCCGCTTATAGATTTGCTAATAGGGTCTACTAAATATACCCAGTTTACAATATAATCTGGAAAGAAATAAAGTAGAATGTAGAATGTAACTAAAAAGATAAAGGCAAACCAACCAATCCAACCACGGTTTGTGGCAGCATTCAGAAAAATACCATTGTTTTTAATACCAGGTTTTCCTAGTAAAATAACATCAGGAACTATATACATAAGTGCACCAATAATAGCTAAGCCAAACGTTAGAAACCACATAAGGCCAGTGCTATCTGGAGCAGGACCTTTTCCGGCAGATTTAGCTAAAGAAAAACTTAAACTATGCGGTTTTCCTGAGATTTTATATTGAAATTGTTTTCCTTTTTCGTCCCAATTTTTTTCAGCATCATACTTCTTAATAAGATCATCGTAATGTTTGTTCGATGCGGCGTAGGCACCTATAACACCACTAGAAAATTGAAAAATATTTAAACCTTCAGAGGTTACAATGGCTTTTTGTAATTCGCTTGCTATTACTTCACTTTTATAATTTTTTTCTTTTAAAAACGTATCTAACTCAGCTTGTGTTAAACTGAAAGAACCTGTGAAAATGGTTCCTATAAATATGGCAAGTCCTAATAGAAAAAGTACTAAACCGGTTTGTTTTATTGCTTTCATATCTTATGCTTTGCTAAAAATACGTTTCCAGCTTTTCTTTTTTAATTGAATGTTAGTATTGTTTTCTTGGTTGAATTTTGCAACGATTTCCTTTTCGTAAAGCTTGTAAAATTCAGGATCGAAATTAGCATCGGCTAAATGTTCTAAAACATAATCTACCGTGCGCTTTTCATTTAAAATCTTGTCGAAAAATTCGTGACGCATGCGGATTCCGAAGTTATTAATGCCGATAAATTCTCGAGTGATTTTATCATAATTAATATGAATACATTTTTTACCATCCTCATGTTCCCAGTAAAAACGAGATTCATGCTCTTTGGCTTGTGCCCAAACCCAACCATAAGTTTGGTATTCTATATCAATAAACTTGGCAGAGTTAAACCAATGTCCAGGTTTATATTGTGTTTTATTATCGCAAATAGTTTGTGCTAAGGTTTCTCCCATCATACGGCCAGTATACCAAACTGCTTCAATAGGGCGACGTTGGTCAATACCCTCACGTTGCTCAGCACAATCACCTATGGCGTAAACACCTTCAACGTTAGTTTCTAGGTAACGATTCACTTTTACACCTCGACCAATTTCAATTCCAGAATCTCTTATAAAATCTATGTTTGGAGAAACACCAGCTGTTAAGCCAACCACGTTGCAAGGTAGTTCTTCTCCTGTTTCGTCTATAATAACCGATTTAACATTACCGTTCTCATCGGCAACTATTTCTTTTAAGTTGGTAGAAAGTCGCAAATCTATGCCGCTACTTAAAATTTCTCGGTTTATCATATTGCTCTCACCTTCAGGTAAAACACCATTCCAAAAACTATTCTCTCGTACTAAGAAAGTTACAGGAATATGTCGTGAGTGTAGCATTTCGGCCATTTCAATACCAATTAATCCGCCTCCAACAATTACGGCACGTTTGCACATCTTGTTATTGGGTGCATATTTTTCTAGATTTTCTAAATCTTGCTTATGGTACATGCCCATAACGCCATCTAAATCTTGACCAGGCCATCCAAATTTGTTAGGTTTACTTCCGGTAGCTATAATAAGCTTATCGTAGGTTAAAGATCCGCCGTCTTGAAAATGAAGCGTTTTGTTTTCAGTTTCAACTGTTTTAACAAAACCCTTTTTTAATTCTATTCTATTCTTTTTCCAAAACCAATTTTCATAGGGTTGTGTATGTTCAAACGTCATATGCCCCATGTATACGTACATAAGTGCTGTTCGAGAGAAAAAATATTCGGTTTCTGCCGATATAATAGTAATTTTTTTGTCAGAAAGTTTTCTAATGTGTCGCGCTGCGGTAACACCCGAAATTCCATTCCCGATTATAACAATATGTTCCATAATTTTTAGAATTGTGATTCTTTAGGTCGTTTTAAAGATAAGAACTTAACTTAGGGTATTAATTTAGAATGCATTTAAATAATGAAGCCATCTGTAAGGCAAAGCTTAATTATCAGACTTTTCATTAAACTTTTTTAAAGTGTAAGTTGGCTAACAAATTAAAAGAAAGAAGAACCTTTACTTTGTACCATTAAAATTTATAAAATGAAAAAACATATTATTATAGTATTTACCATGGGCATATTATCGGTTGCTAGTTTTGCTCAAAACACTAACGATTTCTTTTCTAAAGCTGATGCTTTTTTTAATACCTATGTGGTTAATGGTAAAGTAGATTATTCTAAAATACATAGCGAACCTAAAACTTTAGATGAGGTTTTAAAGCTAGCCGAAGGCATTTCTGTATCAAAAACAGATGCAAATGTTTACCAAGCATTCTGGATAAACGCTTATAACTTATCGGTAATAAAAGGGATTATAGATGACTATCCGTTAAGCTCTCCTTTAGATAAAAAAGGATTTTTCGATAAAACAACATATGCTTTAGGTGGTAAAAACACAACCCTAAATAATATAGAACATAAACTTTTACGTGAGGTTTTTAACGATGCAAGATTTCACTTTGTATTAGTATGTGGCGCTGTAGGTTGCCCTCCATTAATAAGTAAAGCGTATTTGCCTAAAACAGTAGATAGCCAAATGACGAAGCAAACTAAAATTGCCCTTAACGGAAGTTTTTTAAAGGTAAATGCTAAAAAGAAACGTGTTGAGGCCTCTCAAATTATGGAATGGTATAAAGATGATTTTACCATGAATGGGAAAAATGAAATTGACTTTATAAACCTTTACAGAACTGAGAAAATAGCTGCCGATTTTAAGCTGAGTTACTTTCCTTATAACTGGAAAACTAACGCGCTGTAATACTAATTTTAAAACACATAATGATGAAAAAAATACTAACAACTTTATTATTAACTATATCTTTAGTAGGCTTTGCTCAAGAAGATACTACTGAAAATAAAAAAAGTAATATTCAAACCTATACACCATCAAAACTATTAAGTAGTGGCCAATGGGATATTAAATGGTTTAATAATTTATATACGGAAACCAAAGATTTATTTGGAGAAAATGGGGCAAAACAAGATAAGGATAGAGAAACCTTTTTCACGTCTACATTAGATGTTTTTACAGGAGTTTCAGCTAATAGTAAATTAAATATTGGTTTGTTATTAGAGTTTCGTTCCAATGTTATTGGAGGTAGAGACGCTTTAGATGTTTTTAAATTTGATGGAGAAACAAATTCCGCACGTTCTGGTTTAACCTCTTTTGCTCCGGCCGTAAAATTTAATCCTATTAAAGGTGTGGGGAATTTTACAATTCAAACGGCTTTTCATATCCCTTTAATAGATAATGAGAAAGAAAACGGCGTGTTTTTAGATCAAAAAGGGTTTATATTTCAGAACCGTTTTTTCTATGATTACAGTTTTTCTGGAGGAAAATGGCAGTTATTCTCGGAACTTAACACAGAGTATAACTTTGGTAAAAAATTAGAAAGAGATATCACAGGAAATCAAATAGGAGGTAGTTTTGCAAACAATAGCCTGCGCTTAACTCCGGGTGTATTTTTAAGTTATTTCCCAAGTTCTAAGTTTACTGTATTAGGGTTGATACAACACTCACAATTAATTGATGCTGGAAATGATTTCTCTCAGGATTTTACAGCACTTGGTGGTGGTTTAAAATATCAATTAACAGATGTTCTCAATGTAGAAACCCTTTATACAGGCTTTGTGAGAGGTAATGATACCGGGTTGGGGCAATCTTTTAACATAGGTTTAAGAGCCTTGTTTTAATGTTTAGTAGTAAATTAGGAGCTAAAAAACTTTTTTAATGAAAAGAAATATACTTCTGCTTTTACTTACGCTGTTTATTTTACAGAGTTGTAATGCTCAACCAAAAAAAATAAATGGTGTTAGTTTTGTTGCCTCTCGAGAAGCTATATCTGAAAAAAATGTAATACCAGTTGTTAATGTAAATGCCAATTTTGCGGCAGTTATGCCCTTTGGTTTTATTAGAGATATTGCGCATCCCGAAATTGCTTTTAATACACAAAGACAGTGGTTAGGCGAAACTAAAAATGGCGCACAGCAATATGCCGTAGAACTTAAAAAACACGATATAAAAATAATGATTAAACCCCAAATTTGGGTAAGTCGTGGTGTTTATACAGGGCACATAGAAATGGATACGGAAGCGAATTGGAAGGTTTTTGAAAATTCGTATTCTAAATTTATTTTAGAATACGCCAAGTTAGCCGAAGAGATTAATGCCGATATATTTTGTATCGGAACAGAATTAGAAAAGTTTATTACCAACCGACCAAAATACTGGAGTAGTTTAATTGTAGAAATTAAAAAAATCTATAAAGGTAAACTCACTTACGCTGCTAATTGGGATGAGTTTAAACGAACGTCTTTTTGGGAGCAAATGGATTACATAGGTATAGATGCTTATTTTCCAGTTAGTGAAACCAAAACACCAACAGTTGCCGAATGCATGGCTAACTGGGAAACACATAAAGCGGTTATTAAAAGCACATCGGAATCTTATAAAAAGCAGATACTATTTACCGAGTTTGGTTATAGAAGTGTCGATTTTACTGGTAAAGAACCTTGGCGTAGTGATCGAGCAATGAACTCTGTAAACTTAGAAGCTCAAACCAACACTTCCGAAGCATTGTTTAAAACCTTTTGGAAAGAAGATTGGTTTGCAGGCGGATTTATTTGGAAATGGTTCCATAACCATGAAAGTGCGGGTGGAGAAAATAACTCCAGGTTTACACCACAAAACAAACCTGTAGAACAGATAATAAAATCGCATTATGAGGCATATAGGTAAGTTAAAGTATGTAATTATATGCTTAATTGTTAACGCTTGTACAAGCGATGATAATGCAGAATTAGTTTTAATTAATGATACCATTTTATCCCAGTTTTTAAGTGCGGTAGTTCACGAAGAAGATGCTGTAATAGCCTGTGCCGCTAGCAGTGAAAAGAACACTAATCTTGTTAATGTTTATTTTTATCCAGAAGAAGGTGCGAGTCAATTTAAATTATATGAAACCAATGAGTCTGAAATAGAAGGAAAAGATTTTTCAAGATATAATTTTATTAATTTAGAAACTAAACCTCTTTTTAATGGTGCTTTACGTTTTTTCGAAACTACATCTAATGCCGCTTGGTTTACGGTGGTTTATCAAGTAGAAGATGTTGTTAAAGTAGCCACCCCAATTCGAAATAAAAAAAGCAATCAACCATCTCAATGGGTTAATGAGGTTAATATTAATCAGCAAGAAACCGGAATGCCTTTATTTTCATGGGATATTCTTTCCGAAGAAAACAATGCTATTTTCTTTGAAGTTTTAACTACAGAGAGTTCTGATTTAATCTCAGGAACTTATACCTATAACAATCAATTTCAATATTATAAACTAGATAATGTGGTGCTAAATATTACTCCAAATACACCGCCAAATTTAATATCGGGAAATAATTATATATTTACAGTAATGGACGTGAGCATCGATAATTGGGTAAACCAAGTGATCATGACGCCATTTACTGTGGAATAATGAAAAAAACAATTCTTTTTATTTTATTAATAACCTTTGCTCATGGTATGGCGCAAAACCATATGGTTGCCGATTTAAAAATTCAAGGGAATAATAAATTAAAAACGAGTTTTATTAAACGTTTAGCATCAATAAAAGGCGGTAGCGCTTTAGATTCTACTATTATTGAACAAGATATTAAGCGGTTAAAAAGGTTACCATCTGTTGCACATGCTTATTACCAAGTTTTTTTGGCGGAAGATGGCAATTATAATGTGTTTTATGGTATTGAAGAAAATTTTACACTCATTCCTTCTCTTAATATTTATACCACTAATAACGATGAGTTTGCTTACCGTTTAGGTTTGGCTGAGTTCAATGCCTTTGGCAGAAATATTGCTATTGGAGGCTTTTATCAAAAAGATGTTTTTAAAAGTTACGCTTTAAATTTTAGAGCGCCTTATTTGTTTTCCAAACGGCTAGGTTTGGCTTTTAATTTACAAAGTTTAACCACATTGGAGCCTGTGTTTTTCAATAATACATCGGCTAATTATAGCTATAATAATAAGTCTGTAGAGGTTTCTGGGCTTTATGAATTCAATTTTAGTAATAAACTGGAAATTGGGTTTAATCGTTTTGAAGAAGATTACCAATATCAAAATGGAGAAACTAGTGAAAATGTTCCGCTAGAACTCAATATTCCAAAATGGCTTATAAAGGGAATTTACGATTATAACACCTTAGACTATTATTACCAGTACATTTCTGGATTCCGAAGTCAGTTTAATTTTCAGTTTGTAACGTCTAATCAAAATGGTGTGGAGGATTTTTATATTGGCTGGAACGATTTTTTTGTTTTCAAACGCGTTGGCCAGAAAGGGAATTGGGCAAACAGAATACGTTTAGGTCTAGCATCTAATAACGATACACCTTTTGCGCCTTTTTCTGTAGATAATAACGTAAATATTCGTGGTGTAGGGAATACTATAGATAGAGGTACGGGTGTCATTGTTGTAAATACAGAATACCGCCATACGCTTTTTGAGAAAAAATGGTTTGTTTTACAAGGTAATGCCTTTATAGATGCAGGTTCTTGGAGAAACCCGGGAGGCGAGCTTTCTGATTTTAGTAAAAGCAAAAACATGAAGTTGTACCCAGGAATTGGTTTGCGTTTTTTTCATAAAAAAATATATAATGCAGTTTTTAGAATAGATTATGGTTATGGAGTTTCTAAAGATGCCACACAAGGTTTGGTATTTGGTATCGGTCAGTATTTTTAGTTGTGCAGACTGGTTAGTCGTTTTTTGAAGCGTTATCAAAATTTTGCCTCACCAAAAAATGAAATATTAATAATATAAAAATAGTCCTGCTTATATAAATACACGCGAATGTCTCATGCTAATGATCTTTGCTTGTGTATGAAACAAAATCACAAAAACTTTATTTTAAATTGTGTTGTGTACGTGTAATCTTTACAAGTAATTAGCATAAAAAATTAAAATGAAATATTTTATACTAACAATTACGCTTTTTAATTTGTTTTCTTGTGGGTATAAAAGTCCTGAAGAAGATAAATATCCCGAACTTCCAATATTTCCGCAGCATACAAATAAAGAAGTTGTAATAACAGATTTTCCTGTTTCGACTCATGGAATTTATTATAATAAAGACTACATTTTTACTAACAATGCAGACAATAATTTATTGATTTTGGATAGGAAGTTTAATCAAATAAAACAAACCAATGTTAGTGTGCGATTAGATTATGATATCACTCAATCAGGTGAGGTTTATACAGTCGATAAAGAAGATGATGTCATTATTAAGCTAAACCATGTTTATAAAATGTCTCCACGTAATAATTTTAAAAAAGAGCGTGTTGAAATATTGCGAGTTTTATCAAAAGATTTTTATGAAATTAGAGATTCTATTAATAGGAAATCTAAGTCTTTGAATGAAAAAGAACCTCGTTCAGAATATTTAGATAGTTTAATCAATATAGCGGCTAATACCGAAATAGAAAAAACTAAGTTTAAATTGAATGCGCTCAAGAATGGTTTAATTTCTTTTTTCCCGTTAACAAACTACTTGAGTATTTTAAAGTATGATAATAAAGAAGTGGCTTTGTATTCGGATTATCACCATCTCGATGAATTCAAAGATATTGATGAAAAAAAGCGAACTAATACTTTAATGCCAATTTGGAAATTAGAACAAGAACCACATTCTTTTGGTAAAGTTGTTTTGGGCAATTCTTGGTCGGGAAATCATTATGTTGGAGGGTATAATAACTATGGGTATAATTATATAGAGTTAAAAATAAAAAATACCAAAACAAAATTTAAAGCTCATAACGTTAATAATGGAGCTGGTGTAAATATTCTATATAAAAGCAGTGATACAATTGTTTTAAAAGATAATAGTGGTAAATTGTACTATGCCACTTTGAGAAAGTAGCTTTAATGAAAATGAAAATTTAAGTTTAACGCAAAATTTAAACATATATAGATAAATGAAAAATATATTATTAGTAATAGCTGCGGTTGCGATGTGCTTTTCATGTAAATCGAATCAGGAAAAAAATATTGAGCAACAAACACCTAAAGGCGGACGGCCAACAGCAACAGAATTAGTATCGGAAATGGATAGTAATAAAGATAATAAGTTATCCATAAGTGAAGTTAAAGGTCCTTTAGCTGATGATTTTAGTAATATTGATAGTAATAGCGATGGCTTTCTAACTTTGGAAGAATTAAATAAAGGAGAAGGGAGTCAAGGCGGTAGACCTCCAAGAGGATCTAACGCAAATAAAGATTTATCTGCCGAGATTAATATATCGGCTAAAGTTATTCCTGTAAATACCGATTACTTTATTTCAGAAAACATATTAGATGGTATAAAAAAAGAAACCATTGAATTGAATGGTGTGGAGACATTATGCTACGTTTTTACAACAAATTCTCGAGCAACTGAGCACCAAATGGGGCCATGGTGCCCAAGACATATTGAGGATGGCATGGATAAGGCTGGAATATGGTTTGAAGATGGCAAGGTATACGATGTTTCAGGGCATTTTATAGCCAAATTAGCTGAGTTTTACAGTGATGATAAGTGGGAATTGTTTCGGGCCGATGGAACTATAAAAGTAACAGAAACAGAAGAGGAATGTTTAGGAGCTGCAAAACCAGATGTCGAGGAAGAATATCAAAATTATTGTGTTGAATGCCTGCCGGAATTTTTTAAAAACCAAGAAACTACCTTCGTAATTCCTGTAACTCCAAAATATTTAAATTCTACTCAAAGTTTTGGAAGAGGTGGAATAGGTGTTGCATTTAATGGGGTAAATTTTGATCCGCCTGCACCAACACACGCCATATTAGCAGCTCATACTATTGCGCCTTTAGATGATCATGGAGGACATGTAAACCCGCATGGAGGTTATCACTATCATGCTGTTACTGGCTCAATAAAAGAAATTGAGCAAACTGATACTCACGCTCCAATGATTGGTTATGCTGTTGATGGATTTGCAATTTATGGCTTGTTAGATAAAAACGGGAAAGCACCAACCGATTTAGACGAATGTGGAGGGCATTTTGATGATCAAAGAGGTTATCATTATCACGCGGGTGAGCCTGGAGGAAACCAAATACTAAAATGTTTACATGGATTACCCGGATATACAGAGGTAAAAGAATAAAGCGTGCTGTACAAAAATAGTAAGTGGTGTACAACACATTAAATAAGATAAAAACGCCATAAAACATAATGTTTTATGGCGTTTTTATCTTATTTAATCTATGTTTTTGAGTTCTATAAATGTTTAGTAAAAAGCCTTTTGTTTTAATAAAACACAATTTTTTTAACCCAAAACGATGCAAAATTAACAGATAATTAAGCATACAAATACGTCAATTTCAGTGTTTTAAAAAGTGAAGATGCGTTATATGTTTGCAGTATTAATCATATTAAAAGAAACAAGTCCGAATCTCAAATAAAAATTAATAATAAAACGGAACATTCAAAAATGTTCAATGTTTTACAAAACCTAATATTATGTTTATATCACAAGCTTATCACTGTTACCACCTACAACAAGAAGAGAAGAATTCAAACTCCAAATTGGATAATCAAAAAAAGGAGAATACTAGTTTTTTAGAAAAAGTAAAGCAGGTTTTCAATACTAGAAATCGTGTATATCAATCATACTAAGTAAAAATGAAATAAAAAAGCCTCTATTAATACTATTTAATAGAGGCTTTTTTATTGAATAGATAAAATAACGCTTTCAATATTTAAAACTTTAGTATTCTAAAACAATCACGAGGTCTTCCGAGTTTACCATAAAACCTGTTTTTAAAACTATTTTTTTAACAGTGGCATCTGCAGCCGCTGTAATTGTTGTTTCCATTTTCATGGCTTCAATAATAAATAACGGCTGATTTTTGGTTACTTTTTCACCTTTTTTAACCAAAATAGTAGAAAGCATACCTTGTAATGGCGCTCCAATTTCATTGGCATCGTTTTTATCGGCTTTCAAGTTTTCAACTTTATCAACTTTGATAGCGGTGTCTTTTATTTCAACACTACGGCCTTGGCCATTCACTTTAAAATAAACGGTTACAATACCATCTTCATTAGCTTTTCCTATAGAGTCTAAAGTAATAAGTAACGTTTTTCCTTTATCGAGTTCAACAATGGTTTCTTCACCAATTTCCATTCCGTAGAAAAAATTCTTGGTAGGTAAATTCATGAGGTTATCGTATTTTAAATGCTTATTGAAAGCATCTGTAAATACTTTAGGATACAGTTGATAAGATAGAAAATCTGTATAATCTATAGTTCTGCTTAAATCGTGCTCGAATATTTTTTTGAACGCCTTGTATTCCTGATCTAGATCTAATGGTGGAATATGCGCATTTGGTCTGTCGGTGTAAGGTTTTTGGTCTTTTAAAATTAATTTTTGCAACGCTTCCGGGAAACCTCCAACAGGTTGGCCAAGTTCACCTTTAAATAAATCTACAACTGATTGTGGAAACGAAATACTATCGCCGCGCTCAATAACATCTTGTATTGTTAAATTGTTGCTCACTAAGTATTGTGCCATATCTCCAACTACTTTAGAACTTGGTGTTACTTTTACAATATCGCCAAAAAGGGTGTTTACTTCGCCGTACATTTTAGTAATTTCATGAAAACGACTTTCTAAACCTAAGGCCTGTGCTTGTGGTTTTAAATTAGAGTATTGACCACCCGGAATTTCGTGTTTAAAGACTTCTCCAGATCCGGCTTTTAAACCAGATTCAAATGGGTAGTAATACTCTCTTACCGTTTCCCAATAGTTTGAGTATTCATTTAAAGAATCAATATTAATACTGCTTGCTCTATCTTGAAATTTCATCATTTCTACTACAGAGTTAAAGTTGGGTTGAGATGTTAACCCCGATAAACCACCAAGCGCAACGTCTACAACATCAACACCAGCTTCAATAGCTTTTAAATAAGTTGCCGATTGTATAGATGAGGTGTCGTGCGTATGTAAATGAATTGGGATTTTGAGTTCAGATTTTAATGCTGAAATTAACTCGTAGGCTGCATAAGGTTTTAGTAAACCAGCCATATCCTTTACACCTAAAATATGTGCACCTGCATTTTCGATTTCTTTGGCTAGGTTAACATAATATTTTAAGTTGTATTTTGTGTTTTCTGGGTTTAAAATATCGTTAGTATAACAAATAGAACCTTCGGCTAAACCGTTTGTTCTGGTACGTACATGCTCGATACATGGTCCAAGAGATTTCATCCAGTTTAGAGAATCAAAAATTCTAAAAACATCCACACCATTTTCCCAAGCTTGCTCTACAAATTCCCCAATTAAATTATCGGAATATGCTTTGTAGCCTACTCCGTTAGAGCCGCGAATAAGCATTTGTAATAATAAATTTGGCATAGATTTACGCAGCATGCGTAAGCGTTCCCATGGGTTTTCTTGTAAAAAGCGTAAGCAAACATCAAAGGTGGCGCCACCCCAAACTTCCATACTAAAAATATCAGGATGGTTTTTGGCATAGCCTTCAGCTACCTTAAGCATATCATAAGTTCGCATACGCGTCGCCAATAAACTTTGGTGCGCATCGCGCATAGTGGTATCCGTAAAATGTACTTTTTTCTCATTAAGTAACCACTGCGAAAATTTTTCTGGACCTAGTTCTGTAAGCAAATCTTTGGTGCCTTTAGGAAATCGTGCATCCGGATCAAATTTTGGAACTTTCGGTTTTATAAATGTTTTAGAATGATCTACTTTTTTAACATCTGGGTTTCCATTTACGATAACATCACCTAAATAGGTGATTAGTTTTGTTGCTCTATTTCTTGGAGCTTTAAATATGAATAAATCTGGGTTTGCTTTAATAAAATTCACCGTAACCTTGCCCTGCCTAAAAGTGTCGTGCTTTAAAATATTATCTAGAAAAGGCATATTTGTTTTTACTCCACGAATTCTAAATTCTGCTAAGGCTCGTCTTATTTTTCTGCTTGAACCATCAAGCGTTCTGCTGTGGGCTGTAACTTTCACTAGCATAGAATCGAAAAAAGGCGAAATTGTAGCGCCTTGATAAATACTTCCAGCATCTAATCGAATACCAAATCCAGAAGCACTTCGGTAAGCCGAGACAGTGCCGTAATCGGGTTTAAAATCGTTTTGTGGATCCTCGGTTGTAATTCTGCACTGTAGCGCATAACCACTAATTTTAATAGATTTTTGGTTCGGAATTTTTATTTGCTCATCGGCTAGTTTGTAACCGCCAGCAATAAATATTTGTGTTTTTATTAAATCGATGTTGGTAATAACCTCGGTAACGGTATGCTCTACTTGTACACGAGGGTTTACTTCAATAAAATAAATAGAATCGTCATCATCTACCAGAAATTCAACCGTACCAATGTTATTATAGTTTACAGCTTTACAAATTTTAATAGCATAGTTGTAAAGGGCTTCTTTAGTGTCGTTTTTTAAACCGAAAGAAGGTGCAAATTCAATCACTTTTTGGTAGCGTCTTTGCACCGAGCAGTCGCGCTCAAACAAATGTACGGTATTGCCAAAACTATCGGCCACAATTTGTATTTCTATATGTTTTGGGTTTTCTACAAATTTTTCAAGAAAAACAGTATCGTCACCAAAAGCATTTAAAGCTTCGCGTTTACTTTCATTAAAAGCACCTTTTAGTTCGTCTTCTTTTCTAATTACGCGCATACCGCGTCCGCCACCGCCCGAAGCAGCTTTAAGCATAATAGGATAACCAATTTTTTTAGCCTCAGAAAGCGCTACATCAATATCAGTTAGCGGTTTGTCGTTACTTCTAATAATTGGGATGTTATTTTCTACAGCCACAGTTTTAGCCATAATTTTATCACCTAACGCTTTTAAAACAGAGACTTTTGGGCCAATAAAAATAATGTTGTTATCCTCACAAGCTTGGGCAAAATCTGCATTTTCGGATAGAAATCCATAACCAGGATGTATGGCATCGACTCCGTTTTTTAATGCTGTTTTTATTATAGCATCAATATTAAGGTAGGGTTTTAATGGCTCGTTGTCTTCACCAATTTGGTAAGATTCGTCGGCTTTGTAGCGGTGTAAGGAGTAACGGTCTTCAAACGTGTAAATACCAACTGTTTTTATATTTATTTCTGTACAGGCTCTAAAAATTCTAATTGCAATTTCACCTCTATTGGCTACTAGTATTTTTTTGATTTTCAATGGTGTCTAGTGTTTAATTAGTATTTAGTTTAATTGGTATTAAATATAGCCAAATTATTTGTAATATATTTCTTTATACGGTCTTATAATTATTATAATATTAGTGTTTTAGCTGTAAAATAGTTATTTGATTTTTAATCTAAATTTAATCTTACAATTTTTTAAATTATTTCTTTTCTCTTAGCTTTGCTCAAAAGAAAAGAGAGATGCGTACAATAGCAATTGGAGATATTCACGGTGGATTAAAAGGGTTAGTTCAGCTTTTAAATAAGTTAGAAGTTAAAGATGAAGATGAACTGATTTTTATGGGAGATTATGTTGATGGTTGGAGTGAGTCGGCTCAGGTTGTACAATTTTTGATAGATTTATCGAAAAAAATAAAATGCATTTTTATTAGAGGTAATCACGATGTTTGGTGTGAAGATTGGTTGAAAACAGGAGAGGTGAACATGACTTGGTATATACATGGTGGTATGGAAACTATGGCGAGTTATGATGGTTTTTCGGAAGAAGAAAAAGAAGTGCATATTGCCTTTTTTAAGAACCTCAAATTGTATCATTTAGATGAGCAAAATAGATTGTTTCTTCATGCTGGTTTTACCTCCATGCATGGTGTAGAGAAAGAAGTGCATAAACCAACGTTGTATTTTGATAGAACACTTTGGGAGCTAGCTCTTGCAATAGATAATAACTTAGATACTAAATCGCATTTCTACCCTAATAGATTAAAGCATTACAACGAAATTTATATTGGCCATACGCCAACAACTAATTTTAATGTTGAAATACCAATGAATGCTGTTAATATCTGGAATGTAGATACTGGTGCTGCGTTTAAAGGCAGAATATCCGGTATGGATATCGAAACAAAACAATATTTGCAAAGCGATCCTGTTTACAGTTTATACCCCAATGAAAAAGGGCGAAACAAGATTTAATGTTTCACCCAATTTTATTTTGTATACAAGCTAGTTTTACGTCGCAGATTATACTGGTATTCGTTAAAATGAGTTTTACTCCAAACTCTTAAAATCTTTAATAGCTTGGTTAGGTTCAATCACGTTATAACCTATCCAAAATTCAGGGTCGTACTTTGGTAAATACACGGGTTCTACTTTGGGCTTTTCGGTAAAGTCTGTAAAAGTAATTTCTGCTATTTGCTCGTTTTCAAAAATAACTAATTCACTTTTTTCTTTAATAGCCATTACAAAATGGATGTCTGTATCGAGTTCATTTTGTTTACGTCTACCAATAACGTGTTTATTTTTTTCAATAATGGTTAATGGGCGTTTAATACCAAATTGGCTACCTTCTTCTAATTCAGCATATTTTAAAGTGTACTTTTCGGTTTCGTTTTTAGAGTATATCAGTGTTCCTTTTTTTAGATTTCTCTCGTGAGATAAACCCAGTAGTTTAAAGCTTTTTAGAACTTTTACATTTTCATAATCTATTCTAACAATAGCAAAATCATCAGTGTTTACATAAATAGTTCCTCTAAAATCTTCTTTTCGTTTTGGAGTAAAACTTATTTTATAAACAAACTCATCGTTTAAAAAGCTATAATCTTCCACTTTAAAGTCAAAACGATTCTGTTTTTCTAAAAAGTTTAAATCACTATCTTCATAAATAAAACTACTGTGTTCAATTCTAGTAATTTCCGATTTACGGTAGTTAGCAAAATCTTTTTTGCGTGCAGCCTCGTTCTTCTTTTCTTCAGCAATCATGGCTTCTGTTTTTTCTACCTCTTCTTTTTGCTCACCGTAATCAAAAGCGGTAGAGTCTATATCTGTTTTTACGCCAAATAAACCCGATTTAATTTTGAAATAAGAATCACGTTTCACATGTTTTTTTAAAATAGTATTTAGTTTCTCTTCGTAGGTCTCAAAACTCATTTCTGCACTTTTATCATATAAATGTGAAGCTTTTATAATATCTATTTTTTGTTTATCATTTTCTCCGGGTTTACCGTATGTGTCTGCTAGAATCTCGGTGTAATCATCGGCGTTTTTTGGAATAGCAGCAATTAAGCTATCTATAAATTGTTGATTAAATTCTGGAATAGTCGATTTATTAACTTCAACGTCGCTCTTTATTAAATTTTGAAACGATGAAGCTCTATAAAACAACTTTCTTTTAATAAAGTTATTGTCATAATTATTTTCTAGGTTTTCCTGTACTTTTTCAATAATTTCCTCTGGTGTATAATTTTTGTTAGAAACTAAAACTTCATCTAACTCCATTGCTTTTGCGCTAAGAAAAACAATACTGTCTTTAAATGTGTTTGCTAGAAATTGTTTAGTTTCATAACCCAAACATCTAATTTTTAAAGAATCCTGTTTAGCGGATTTTTTGTTTAAATAAATAAGAAAATCTCCGTTTGCATTACTAATCACACCAGAATTATTATTTATAGAAATTGTGGCATAGGGAATAGGTTCTTTCGAAATAGAATCTAGTATTTTAGCGTTAATGGACTCTTGTGATTGTCCGTAAAAAGATAATAAACAGGTGCTGATAAAAATGTAGAATTGTTTCATATGAAATTTTGTTTCTTATAAAAGTAGACGAATTACCGAACCATTTGTAACATTTAATTTTTCTTTAAGTGAATTTTATCAGTTTTTAACACGGTATTAAATCCATGTTAAACTGAAAAAAAAAAGATAGAATTCGTTTTGTTTTATTTTGAAAAATAGGGGAGACAAGTGAGTAGTTGGGAGAATATTAGTTGTTTGTTGATGCAATATGCTTTAAGTAATAACTATTTAAATTTTCTGGTGAAGCACCCAAACGTTTTTTTAAATGAATAGCCAAGAAATGAAATTGAAGCTTACCAATTCCTTGTTTAACATACCTTCTGGACGAAGTTGTTAGCCAATCTTGTAGCACAACAAATTGGTTGCGTTTGTATAGCTTCGCAATAAAATCATTGTCTTCATAAATAGTAAAGTTTTCATCAAAACCACCAATGTTTTTAAAAAGGGAGTTTGTTACAAATAAGCTTTGATCTCCACCACGGCACATTTGCCAATTAAACTGTGTAAACCAACTTGCTAATTTTAGCCACCAATGGTTGGAGTCAAATTTCATTTTGAAACAGCCTGCTGTATTGTCGTTTTGTATTGCAGATAGTATTAGTTGATCATATCGGTTTGGAGGGAAGGAATCGGCATGCAAGAAGTATAAAACACTACCTTTTGCTTCACTAGCGCCAAGATTCATTTGTTTGGCCCGCCCTTTGTCGGAATTTAATACTATTATGCTTAAACCTAAATTTTTAATTATTGGTATAGTACCATCTGTACTACCTCCATCTACCACAATAATTTCAGCAATGTTTTGTATTGCAGAGCAATCTATAAGGTGGAACAATAAGTTTTCAATAGTTTCAGCTTCATTTAAAACAGGAATTATAATGGAGATTTTATTCATTTAAATTCCAGTTATAATCTTTAAAGCTTTTTTTCGCTTTCGCGGAAATGTCTACGTTTGTGTATTGGTTTATGAAGTCTATGATGTCTCCATCTTTCTTAAAGTCTTTGGAAAACCATTGGAAAATTTTTGAAATTTTAATAGTGTTTTCCGAAAGCTCATTTCGTTCAGGGTCTTTTAAAAACTCTTGAGTTGCATTTGTAAGTTGTGTATCTAAATTGGAAGCAATAAACGCGGTGTTTTGTAATTTCGGACAAGATACAGAAGCGCAAACAATAGCGAAATGAATGCGAGGTTCGTCCATTTTGCGTAATATTTCGTGTTCAATATCATTTAAGTTGAACCATTTGTTGCCTAGTTTCCAAAATCGTTGGTCCCACGGTTTATCAATGTCTTTTATACTTTTTATTGGGTAGTTTTTTAAAATTAAGTCTACCGTCATGGCGTTGTAGGCGTTAATCCAATACGCAAGTAATTCTTCTTTTGAAAGCGTTTGAAAACTTTGGTCTGCGTAAATTTTACTTAGAGTGCTTATATAGGTTTTAAGCTTAAGTTGTTCTGTTTTAAACTCTTTGTAATTTACATGGCCAGATGCCGAAACGTTTTTCTGTAGAAGCTGTTCCCAAAGTTCATGTGGTGCTAAAATGTTTTTTTTAAGCTCAGGTTTTTTTGTACTTTCTTTAATTATTACTGCTGCTTTTTCTGGGTTTAATGTGTCTTTTTTTGCAGCAATATTTTCTTTAATAATTACTTGTTCTACTGCACTAGTAGTGGTTTTTTTATCTAAAACTGGCGATATTACTTCTTGTGATGTTTCTGTTATATTTTTGGGCGTATGGCAGCTGAGCAAAAAAAAACTAAAACAAATAAAAATTAAGTATTTCATTTCTTTAACGGATAAAGTTCTTGGCTTATAAAATCTTTTGGGAATGTCTCATCATCTTCAAAACCTAATTCAATATCTCTACCATCGTGAGGAATATAATCAGTTTTAAAAATGTAGTCCCAAATACTTAATGTTAGTCCGTAATTAACCCCAAACCTAACATCTTTCGGTAAGCTTTTTACATGATGCCAAATATGCATTTTAGGATTGTTAAATACGTATTTTAAAATGCCATAATCCCATCCTAAGTTGGCGTGATTTAAGTGGCCAATAGCGATGCTGAAAAAATATACTATGGCAACGTCTTGTGCGCTGTAATTTGCAATTAATGCCAAAGGAATATAAAGTAGAGATTTGTAAACCACAGGCTCCATCCAATGGTAGCGTAAATGTGCAGCAAAGCCCATTTCTTTTACCGAATGGTGGACTTTATGAAAATTCCAAAAGAACTCAAAACGGTGCAATAATCTATGGGTGTTCCATTGTACAAAATCTGAAACTAAAAAGAAAATAACCAAACCTAACCACTTAGGTAAATCGTTAGCATTAAATAGTTGGAAATCATTCAACGATAAGCCAATTGTTTTTAAAACATCATTTAAAAACTCCGCAGCTGTATTAGAAAGCGCAATGAGTATAATAAGATTTAAAAGAAAAAAGTTGAAAAACATATAAAAGGTATCCAACCAAAAATCTTTTCTAAAAATAGATTGATTTTTACGCCACGGGAAAATGATTTCTAGTCCCCATACTATTAGAGAAATAGCAATTAATCCATAAAAATAGTTATCCCAACTATTTTGAAAAAGTATCTCGTTTTTAAGATAACTCCAATAACCAGAATAGCCGTTTTTTATAATATCTAGATATTTCTCCATAGGTTGCTCTAAGCTTATACGCCAAATCGTTTTTTATCTTTATATATTTTAAATAAATTATAGGCAAAGGATAAACCAGCTATAACCCATATTACTCTGTAGACCCAGATATTTATTTTCATATCAAACAACACACCTTGCTTTTCGTCCAACAGAAAACTAGCCAATACTTTATATATAGATAGTGCTATTATAATAAGAGGTAATACTATTTTCAAATTAAATGGATTTTATTAATTCTTTAAAAAGCGTAATCATTTCTGGTTCTGCTTTACCAGCCATAGCAATAATTTCACTAATGTCAACCGGTTTTAAATTCTTTGGATCGCACTCATCTGTTAACACAGAAACAGCAGCAACTTTTAAGCCTAAATGGTTAGCAACAATAATTTCGGGAACTGTACTCATACCCACAGCATCGGCGCCAATAATTTTTAACATGCGGTATTCTGCTCGTGTTTCTAATTGCGGGCCAACAACACTAGCGTAAACGCCTTCGTGAAGTTTTATGTTATTTGCTTTAGCAATAGCTTTAAATTTGTTGTTAATTTCGGTGTCGTAGGGTGCACTCATATCAGCAAAGCGTTCTCCTAATAATTCAGCTCCTTTAAAAGCTAATGGAGACCCGCCTTGTAAATTAATATGGTCGTCGATAAGCATGAGCTCACCTTTTTTGTAATCTAAATTGATGGCACCTGAAGCGTTCGAGACTAACAAGGTTTTTATGCCTAATTTTTCCATAATACGCACAGGGTATGTTACATCTTGCAGGGTGTAACCTTCGTAGATATGAAAGCGACCTTGCATAACAATTACTTTTTTACCTTCTAATTCACCATAAATAAGCTTCCCTTTGTGGAACTCTACCGTGGCAGTGGGGAAATTTGGGATGTGATTGTAGCTTACTTCTTTTATAATGTTTATTTCATTTACAAGTTGGCCCAATCCGGTGCCGAGAATAATGCCTATTTCTGGGCTTTCAAATCCTTTTCCTTTTAAATAATTAACCGTTTCTTCTATAAATTCAATCATGTAATTGTTTTAGTTTTTCTTGTAACTCTATGTTAGATTGATAAAATTTTGAAGCTATTAAATCTTCAAAAGTATCAATGTCATTTAAAGTCTCTAAAGTACTAAAAGTTACTCGATTTTGTTTTAATTCAGCCAGGGTTTCTTCTAATAAATTATCCTGACTCCAAGGTTTATTTTGAAATACAAAATCATGGAATTTGGAAAAACCAACAAGGTAGTATCCGCCATCTTCAGCAGGTCCAAAAACAACATCTTTAGTCCGTAATTCTTGTAACCCAGCATTAATTTGAGACTCCGTGATATCGGGTAAATCCGAACCTATTAGCACAATTCTCTCATAGCCATCTTGAAAGCCTTGCTTAAATGCGTTTTGCATACGCTCACCTAAATCTATGCCATGTTGCACGGTTTTGTATTCATCTTGCCACATATTTTTTACTACCGCTTCAGAAAAATAAATACGCTTATCCGTTTTTAGATTTTTAATCGCTTTTTCTGTAACGTTTACTAATTGAGCATAAACATCAAAGGCTGCTTGATTTCCTATAGTTGCTGCCAGTCGGGTTTTTACTTTACCTAGTTTTATGTTTTTTACAAAAACAATAACGAGTTCTTTATTCATATACTTTTATTCCTTTTTGTAACCACTTGCTCCATGTTTTATTGAAGGTATGGATACTATCTGTTTCTTTTTCTTGTTTATTATAAACGGGAAAATCATTGCTTTTCCATTGAAAAATACCGCCGTATAAATTTTCAACATGTTTGTATCCTGCTTTTTTAAGGCTATCTGCAATAGATTCCGATCGAATACCAACGGAGCAATACACCACTATTTTGGTGTCTTTATTCGGTACTTTTTTATAAACACTATCTATTTTAAAATGATCGTAACCAATGTGAATTGCATTTTTTAAATGACTCGTTTCGTATTCTTTTAGTTCTCTAGAATCGAGAATTATAGCATTGTTTTTTGGCATCGCTAATTCTTGCACGCTTATGTAGGGCACGCTATTATCGTTGTATTGTTTTAATAGTTTGTCAATTGATTTTTGAGCAAACACAGAAAAACCATGCAGGATTAATAATAAGAATAAGGTTTGTTTCATGTTGATTTAGTCTCTCAAATTTAATAAAATTACATTTGGTAGTGATTTTGGTTTAAATAATATTAACACCAAAACCTTGTAAGCCACTTTCAATGGCTGGTAAAATTTCTGTATTATCCCAAATTCCGGTAACAATAGTTCTTGCATATTCTTTAGGAAGCAAGCCGTTTAACATGAGTTTGTTTGTTAATCTGTAATTATAATTTAAACTATAATGCTTAAAACTGAATGTGTTTTGCGAATCGTCTAAAATAGCATACCACACGTTTGGGCTACCATCGTTTGCAGGCATACCAATAACACCTGGGTTTAGCCATAGTTTATCGTCGTGCTTATCTTGGAAAGGTAATCCACAATGTCCGCCAATAACAACATCAAATTCATTACCATTAAAACTCGGCGCTTTGGCATCCCAAGGTGTGGATTTGAAAATAAATTCTGATGTATTTTCATAAGAACCATGAACGACTAAAACCTCCCTGTTAGCATAATTAAACGTAATATGGTCAGGTATCGTGTTAATGAAGTTTAGCGAATCTTTAGAAAGTTTACTTTGCGCATAAGGATACCATTGTTGCGAAAAACCATCACAGCGTGATCCTTTTCGAAAATCGCAACCACAATCTGTAGCACCTTCGCTAAGTTGTACTTCTACATTACCCGCAATACTTTTGGCGTTCCATATTTTAAATAGCTGCACAGTTTCTTCGGGCTGTGCACAATAACCAACAATGTCGCCTGTACAGATGCAATGCTCTGGCGGAATATTTTCTTTCTCTGCAATTTGCTTGAGTGCTTCTAGAGCCTGAAGGTTGCTGTAAACACCTCCAAAAAGTAAAACTTTACCAGAAATTTGACTTAATTCTTCTATTTTTTTATCCATTTTGGAATAATATATAATGTGATACAACTTAAAACGCCCCAGAAATTAATCCAAAGTAAATTGGCATATTTTCCTTGTGTAAAAATGAGTGATTCTGGGAATATGTTTAATACTAAAATGATGCCGAAAACTAATCCACAACTTACGCTGAGGTAATAACTTATTTTAGGAACATCCATATTCCAAAATAGAAATACAGGCGTTAAACCAATAACCATAGTTCCTGATATGGTTGTGGCCGATAATATTTCAGCATTTAAAAAAACGGGTATGGTACCCAAAACTGCAATAAGTATCATAGAAATACGCCCGAATGTTACGTTTTTTCCTAAGTTTAAATCGATAGATAGTAACTTGGAAAACGACGAAAACGTGGAATCTAGAGTTGAGGCAGCCGAGGTAATCATTATAAAATTAATAATAATTAAAATAAATACGCCAAAGGCTTTGCCAACCTTTACAGCAGCTTGGCCTTGCATATTTTGAGTCTGCGCATATACACCAATGATGCTAAATAAAATAATGCAAAGTGCACCCAAAACACTAGCGATTAAAAAACTTCTTCTTGTAACTTTAGGAGAGCTTATAAATGCTCTGTCTGTAAGTACAGGGTCGTGAAAAGGATAGCTAAACGATTGAATAATAGCTGCGAAAAATAGGTTTAAACCGAGTTCGAAACTCCATGTTCCAGATGAAAAAATGTCTTGAGTTGAGAAATCTTCGATTGAAAATATATGATATAAAATAATGAAAAGTAACACCGAAAATAATCCCATTTGGATGACGTCGGTAAAAATAGAGCTACTCAACCCGCCTTTTAAAGCATAAGCTAAAGTTAGAAATGTAAATAGTATAATGGACCAATAATAAGGGTCGCTTCTTGGCTCTCCAAAGTAACTGCCAATAACCATGGTGTTACTCCAAACTTCGTTAAACAGTCTAAAAGCAATTAAAATTGAAAAAATAGCCATAGCGCCTTTTCCAAATTTTGTAGTTAAAAAATGATGAATACTCTCAAAACCACCTTTTACTCTTAGTTGATAAAGCAAAATACCTGCAACAGCAAAAGATAGATAATACCCAGCATAAGCAACACCACCTACTAGACCAAATTGCAAACCTAGGTTTGCTGCATTGGTAATGCTTTTAGCAAAAATCCATGAGATTATTAGGCTTCCCGTTAAAACTATGGTGCCTGGTTTTTTTAATCTTTTGGTAGCTTTAAAAAACTGATCTGTTGTTTTAGCAAATGGCGATATAAAAAATAAAATCAAACTCGATGTTATAATTAATAGCCATTGCATTGTGCTTGTGTCTATATTATTCATTCCACCAAACGGGTATATTGATACTGTTGTTATCTGTGTTTAATGCAGCTTTCGAGTAGTTTTCTGCATTTAATGTTTCTTCTTCCGCTGGATAAGGCATTCTTAGTGGAATAAGATTATTATTTAAACTTGCAGAAATAGTTCTTAATTCAGGAAATCCAGTTCTGTTATACTCAATCCAACCTTCATAACCGTTTATAATATTTGCAATCCATTTTTGCGTTATAATTTGTTCTAATGGTGTTTTTGTTACGTGGTTATAAGCGGCATTTCCTATAAGATAAGTGTTTGGTAATGCCGTATTCCAATATTCAAAAGCTAGAGTAACTCCGGTTTCATATAGTTGTTGAGCATCTGCTGTAATTAATTTTTTTTCAGCAGCTTCAGCTAACGCAAAATGGACTTCCCAAGCAGTTATAAAATTAGCGTCTAGGGTAGAAGAGTCTTCACGAAAAGCGGTTCCTGCTAAAGAATAATTACCTAAAGATACCGATGTTGAGGTAGGGTCTATACCATTTAATAAACCATTGTATTCATTTGCAGTTGAATTAGAAAAAGGTTTAAATAGCGTACTTATTCTTGTATCCTCTAAACCAATTAAAATGTCTTCCATTGTTTTAGAAAGCACAAAGTTGTTGAAGTCTCCAGCTCTCAATTGGGATAGTCTAAAGCTGTTGGGGTTGGAGTTTGTGAAGTTAAAAATGGCATTTTCCGAATTTTCTGTTATATAAAGATTATCATTATAAAGTTCTTGTAGTCTTTCAGAAACATTTTCTTTATCCGAAATTCTTATTAGGTATTTTATTTTTAATGAATTTGCGAAACGAATCCAACCTTCTAAATCGCCATTAAATAAAATATCACCTTCAAGAGTAATGGCATTTGTGTAATTTTGGATTGCTGCAATACCTTTATCGAGGTTGTCTAGAATGCCTCCTTCATTTAAGTAGATTTCTTCTTGCTTATCGTATGCAGGCGCAACCATATTAGTTGCACCGTTAAAGGCTTCAAAATAAGGAACGTCTCCAAACAAATCTGTTAATCCTGCAGCCATGTAAGCTTTTAGAATTAAGGCCGGTCCTTCGTAAACTTTAAAGGCCTCGATAGTTCTAGATTGATTTAGTATAATGTCGTTATCCCTTAAATTTTTGTAAAATATTGGCCAAGGATTCCCTCCTAATTGCGGTGATTTAAGGGCGTGTCTGTCAAATAAATTAAAATCTAAGGCTGTTCGATGTTGGGATAATAAATCGCCGGCAACAAAACCTTCGTAGCTCATCTCTTCCCCGAAATTATAAATAACCTGCCTCAATAAAAGACTTGGTTGCACTGAGCTTGGTGAATTAGGGTTTGTGTTTATGGATTCAAAATCTTTTGTACAACTTATTAGCAGTGTTAAGCTAAAGATTGAAAGTATGTATATAGTTCTTTTCATCTAAAATTTTATTTTCATTCTCTTAAAAAGGAGAGAAGCGTTATTGATTTGTTTTAACTTTCGTGAGAACTAGAAGTTAATACTTGCTTTAAATCCTATGCTTCTCGATGTGGCATAACTCATATCTTCAACACCATTAACAAAACCATTCCCTTGCACGGCTAATTGCTCTGGGTCGAAGTGCGGATTTTCTGTAAAGGCAAAGAGGTTGTTTCCAATAATTGAAAGACTTAAGTCTGCGCCCTGTTTTAATCCTAAAAAGCCATCTTTAACGTTAAATGTGTAACCAATTGCAAATTGACGTAGCTTTAAAAAGGAGGCATCGTATACGTTGTTTTCTTCATGATTTCTGTTGTAAAATTGACTGAAATAGCTTTCTGCTGAAACCGCAACAGAATTGGGTTGCCCCGTGTTGATATTAACACCTTGTGCTGTAATACCAGCTTCGGGTCTATAGCTAGTTTCGGCTAATTGTCCGCCAACATTTCCGAGTGCCCTTGTTCTCGAAATTACCTCGCCACCTTGTCTCCAATCTATTAAGAAATTGATATTCCAATTTTTAAAATTGAAGTTGTTAGACCAGCCTAAGGTGAAGTCTGGATTGTAATTCCCTAATTTTATCAGCTCGTCACTTGCAATAAATTCACCGCTGTCATTAATAAGAAATTCACCACTAGGATTGCGTAGGTAACCTGTTCCATAAATATCACCAATACGCCCTCCTTCTTCAACCTGAAACCAAACCGTTTGGTTCGCACTGTCGTAAATTCTACTAAAGGCCAATGTTAATCTGCCATCAGATTGTGGCAAATTTTTAACCACTGATTGGTTTGTTGCAAAGTTGAATGTAGTATTCCAGTTAAAATTTTCTGTTTGTATTGGTGTAACTCCTAAAATAATTTCAATACCATGCGTGTTTACTTCGCCTCCGTTAACAACTTGTTCGTTATACCCAGAGGATATGGCTACAGGTAAGGAAATTATTTGATCTTCTGTGGTATTAGTATAATATGTGAAATCTAATCTTAACCGATTTTTTAAGAATCTTAAATCGGTTCCAAACTCATAAGAAGTTGTACGCTCTGGTTTTAAATTAGAATTTGGTATAAAATTTTGATTACTAAAAGTAGCTTCACCATTAAAAGTGGTTTGCGATACAAATGCTCCAGATGTTTGGTAGGGGCTGGTGTCATTTCCAACTTGTGCAAAACTAGCTCTCAGCTTAGCAAACGAAAATACATTTGGTAACTTAGCGACATTCGATAAAATAAAACTTGATGATACCGAAGGATAAAAAAATGAAGTGCCATCAACAGAAAATGGTGTTGCCAAAGCGCTAGACCAATCGTTTCTGCCTGTAACGTCTAGAAAAAGGTAATCTTTGTAGCCTAATTTCGCAATGCCATAAAATGAATTGATGCGTTTTTGGCTTTCAAATTGGAATACTTCAATTGGAGAGGCCGCATTATTTAAATTAAAAATACCTGGCTGTGCTAAATTAACCGTTTGCGATTGCTTTGTTGATGCATTTTGGTCTAAGCGATTTCCTCCTAAATAAACATCAATAGTAAAATCTTTAAATTGATTCTTGTAATTAAGTAAAAAATCAGTGTTAATTTCTCTAAAACTTACATCATGTTCTGCGTAAGCACCATTGCTAAAACGATTAGAGCTGTAGGCACGTTTTAGTTGGCGTGTTTCTGTGCTATAATCCATTCCTGTTCTTAACGTTAAGCTTAAGTTTTTTGATAGTTGTTGCTTGATAGAAACATTTCCAAAAATACGATCTCTCACAAATGAGTTTGTGTTTTCATTAAGTATAAAATATGGATTATCAAAGAATGAGTAGTTAAACGAATATTGCTGTACATCTTCTAAACCGGGTTGCCAATAGTTTTTAAGATTATCAATATTTAAGGATCTTGGGCCCCAGGCAACTAGTGAATAGTTAACATTTTCACTTCCGTAGCCATTAGAAGGCCTATTATCACTATTGGAATTGATATAACTTATTGATGTGTTAATTTCGGTTTTCTCACTAGGTTTAAAATTAAGTTTTGTTGAAATGGTTTGACGGTCAAGATTAACTCCCGGTATAATCGATTCGCTACGTAAATCGGTAAAGAAAAATCGGTAGTTACCATTTTCAAAACCATTAGAAATAGATATGTTGTTAATGGTTGTAGTTCCTGTTTGGTAAAAATCTTTTAAGTTATCCGGATTAGATACGAACGGAGTTGCTGTAATTGGTAAGTCGTTGTACAATGCGGTGTCTCCACCACGAACAAATGTGCCATTATTCAGTTGCACGGGGCTATCAAACTGTGGTATTAATGTGTTGCTATCTAACCGAGGGCCCCAAGAGTAGGTTAGAAAATCACTTGTTCCACCACCTAGACCATCAATATACTCAAATTGTCCAGATTGCCCTTGTCCATATTCATTTTGAAAATCTGGAAGTTGAAACGCAGTGTCTACAAATAAGGAGGTGTTAAAACTAATGCCTAAACCTCTTTTGTTACTTCCATTTTTTGTTTCAATAACAATAACTCCGTTTGATGCTCTTGTGCCATAAAGTGCTGCAGCACTCGGGCCTTTTAAAACAGTTACTGAAGCCACATCATCTGGGTTGACTTCCATAGCGCCGTTTCCAAAATCTATTTCCTGAAAACCAGAGGCAGCTTGATTGGTAAAATTAAAAACAGTTTCGTTGTTAATTGGAGTGCCATCAACAATAAAAAGAGGGTTGTTATTAGAGAAAGATGCTTCTCCTCTAATTGTTATTTTCGATGTAGATCCAACTCCAGTTGCACCTTGCGTTACCGTAACTCCTGCCAGTTTACCCTGCAGATTGTCTAAAAAGTTAACTGTTTTTACTTCTGTTAAGCTTTTCGATTTAATAGCTTGTACAGCATAACCTAAAGCTTTAGCGTTTCGTTTTATGCCTAAGGCTGTTATTACAATTTCGTTAAGTGCCGCAGCATCTTCTGTTAAGTTAACGTTTATAATCGTTTTGTTTTTTGTTGAAATTGTTTCCGTTTTATATCCTAAAAATGAAAATTGTAATGTCTTTATTTCTGTTGAAATTTCAATAGAGTAATTTCCATTTTCATCGGTAATAGTACCTGTTGCGTTGCTTGTTATATTTACAAAGGGTAGAGGCTCATTGTTTTCCTTGTCTGTAACACGACCAGTTATCGTCGTTTGTGCATGCGTAAAACCATATACGGCAAATAGCATGCATAGTAAAATATGCTTCATTTAATTGAATAAAAGTTAGATAAACCTTCAGGAAGGCTTAAAAGAATAATAAGATTTATTGTAAATGAAGTAGAGCAGGAGAGCCCTTGTTGTGTTGCCTTTTTAATACGAAGTTATTAAAGGCTGAAATATGGTAAGCAATTATTTTAGTTGAAATTGAAATAGACTGAAGTAAAATAGATTTGATAGCAGCCGAAATGCTTTTGAAACTATTTAAAACACGTTCTATATCGGAAGCATTATCAATATCTGTTAATACTTCTAAGTAATGAATTTTGGTGTTATTGGAAGCTAATGCTTTTGAAATACTTCTATTTAAACCAGCCGTTTGCCAAGGTAACTTTAAAAAAGTGTCTTTGTTAAACAGTTGCTTTTTTAGGCCCATTAAATAAAATCCACCATCTGTAGAAGGTCCTAAAACAATATGATTATGTTTTAGTTGCTCGGCAGTTTTTAAAATATGTTTTGCAGTTAAATGCGGTGTATCATTCCCAATAGTGATAATGGCTTGATACCCTTTGTTGTAAATAGATTGAATGGCGTTTGTAAAACGTTCACCAAAATTTGATCCAACTTGTTGGTTTTCGCTTAGATGAAAATAAGGTAAGCCTGTTTTTTTTGCAACATTTACAGTTTGAAGGTTTAACGCTTCAAACAAACCGCTTGTTGAGGATAATGGTTTTGATACCATCTCCTTTTCAGCAGAGTTCGCAAAAATTAATATGGCTACTTTATGGTTTTTCATTCGTTATGCAACAACGCCTTGACAGCTACTTCCTGCACCTGCGGTACAACCGTAACAATGTTGAGAAATTACAATGTCTCTACCTTCTAGAAGCTCTTCATTGTATTCGCTAATGTGTTTTGCTTTGCTATTTACGGGTAAATTAAGCATTTGATTAAAATCACAATCAAATAAATAACCATCCCAACTTATAGATAATGTATTGGTGCACATTACGTTTTCTACAGCAGAAGGATTGTAAGCTTCTACTAAAGAATACATATAATCTTCATAATTTTCTGAAGCGATAAGAAAATCTAAAAATCTTGCGATTGGTAAATTTGTAATGGCAAATAAATTATGAAACTGAATATCGAAATCTTCTTTTAAAGCTTTTTTGAAATCTTTTTCCATGGCAGCTTGATCACCTGGTAAAAAGGCTCCCGACGGATTGTAAACTAAATCTAATCGTAAATCACTGCCTGGCATGCCGTAACCAATAGCGTTTAAATCTTGCAGTGCTCTAATAGATTTATCGAAAACACCATCACCACGTTGTTTATCTGTTTTTCCACGCGTCCAGTGTGGCATAGAACTCACAACATGTACGTTATGCTTTTTAAAGAAATCTGGTAAATCGTAATATTTTTTGTTGGCTCTAATTATGGTTAGATTAGAACGTACAATAAAATCTTTAATCCCTGCTTTTGCAGCCTCTTCAACAAACCATCGAAAATCAGGATTCATTTCTGGAGCGCCACCTGTTAAATCTAAAGTGTGTGCACCAGTGTTTTTTATAACTTCCAAACATTCACGCATGGTATCGCGCGTCATGATTTCTTTTCGATCTGGACCTGCATCTACATGGCAGTGATCGCAAACTTGGTTGCACATGTAGCCTACATTTATTTGTAGAATTTCTAATTTTTTCGCTTTAAGCGGAAATTGGCCAGTTTCGGATATTTTATCTTTAAAGGTTGGTAATTCTCCGTTTTTGAAAATACCATTCGATAAAATATCGAGTTGCCTATTGCTATTTGCTAAGTCGCTTTCGCGTTTTTTTAGGGACTTTGTTGCCATTAATAGTTTTTATAAATTAAGATACTGTTCGCTTTTTATAAACAGTACTTGGCGGATGGGTGCGTTAGGGATTGAGGCGTTTGTTGAAGCTCTTTTTGTGTTGTTGCGTTTATGCAACACAAAAAAGCGACTGCCGAAAGCCCGACCCTTTTCGGGTAACGCCCAAAAATTTCTACCCGTCTAATTTGTTTACTTTATTCATCATTTGTACGCCGTGCACTAGCGTTGCACCGCTTTTTATGGCTGCACCTACGTGTATGGCTTCCATCATTTCTTCTTTAGTTACGCCGCGTTGTAAGCCATCTTTGGTGTAAGCGTCTATACAATATGGACATTGCTCGGTGTGAGCAACGGCAAGTGCGATAAGTGATTTTTCGCGGGCTGTTAACGCGCCTTCTTCGAAAACTTTTCCGTAATATTCAAAAAATTTCTCGCCTAAATCTTTGCTCCATTCGGTAATTTTTCCAAATTTTCTTAAATCGGCTGGATCGTAATATGTTTTTTGCATGATTTTATTTTTTACGAAATAATGAAATCTATTTGTAATTGTCGAGCACTTTCGTGATTCTTAACAAAAAAAGACTCAAATATTTTGAGCCTTTTTTTATAATTGGTGCTTTTATCATGTAATAAGGTGGTGTTATTCTTTAATTAAACTTCTAGAAATAACGATTTTTTGTATTTCTGAAGTGCCTTCGTAAATCTGTGTTATTTTGGCATCGCGCATTAAGCGTTCTACGTGATAATCTTTTACAAAACCGTTACCACCGTGTATTTGCACAGCTTCTACGGTGTGCTCCATAGCGACTTTACTAGCGTATAGTTTTGCCATAGCGCTCGATTTATCGTAATTAAGGCCTTGGTCTTTATCCCAAGCAGCTTTCATAACGAGCATACGTGCCGCTTCGATATCTGTATACATATCTGCTAGCTTGAATGCTATGGCTTGGTGGTTGCAAATCTCAGTACCAAATGCTTTACGTTGTTTGGAGTATTTTAATGCAAGTTCATAAGCACCAGAAGCGATACCTAAGGCTTGTGCAGCAATACCAATACGTCCGCCAGAAAGTGTTTTCATTGCAAAACGGAAACCAGAGCCATTAACACCAATACGGTTTTCTTTAGAGACTTTTACATCGTTAAATTGAAGCGTATGCGTGTCACTACCGCGAATACCAAGCTTATCTTCTTTTGGTCCAATATGGAAACCTTCCGTGCCTTTTTCAACTATAAAAGCGTTTATGCCATGCGATCCTTTATCGCGATCCGTTTGCGCAATTACAAGGTAAACATCGGCGCGACCACCATTTGTAATCCAGTTTTTTGTACCGTTAATTATATAGTGATCACCATGGTCTATGGCTGTTGTTGCTTGCGATGTAGCATCACTTCCAGCCTCGGGTTCGCTAAGGCAAAAAGCGCCTACAAACTCGCCCGTAGCTAGTTTTGTTAGATATTTTTGTTTTTGTTCTTCAGTACCATAAGCTTCTAGTCCGTAACAAACTAAGGAGTTGTTTACAGAAACTATTACGGATGCCGATGCGTCTATTTTAGAAAGTTCTTCCATAATTAATACATACGAAATGGCATCCATGCCGCTTCCGCCGTATTTTGGGTCTACCATGATGCCTAAAAAGCCTAAATCTCCCATTTTTTTTACAAGCGATTTTGGGAATTCTTGTTTATTGTCGCGTTCAATTACGCCAGGAAGCAATTCGGTTTGAGCAAAATCGCGAGCAGCATCGCGTATCATAATATGTTCTTCTGAGAGTTTAAAATCCATAATTCGTAATTAAAGGGTGTTAAAAATGTAAAAAATGTTTTCAAATATAGGTTTTTAGTGTGAATATTTCAATGGGTATTGTTATTTTTACATCCGATGGAAAAAAAAGAATATCATGTTGTAGGTGTAATGTCTGGAACATCTTTAGACGGAATAGATTTAGTTGAGGTGAAATTTGTTTTTAATAAAACCTGGGATTTTGAAATTGTTTGTGCCGAAACGGTAGGGTATTCTATTGCTTGGCACAAAAAACTTAAAGGTTTAGTAGACTGCTCTTTAGAAGCCTTAAAAATTATAGACGACGACTATACTATTTTATTGTCGGAGGTTATAAAAACGTTTATAGCAAAAAATAATATTCAAAATATTGACGCCGTTTGCTCTCATGGACATACAGCTTTGCATAGACCAGAAAATAAATTAACGTATCAAATAGGAAACAAATCCATTTTAGCAAAACTTATAAACGAAACTTTAGTTTGCGATTTTAGAGTAGCAGATGTTGAACTCGGAGGGCAAGGTGCGCCATTAGTACCTATTGGTGATCGATTATTGTTTTCTCAATACGATTTTTGTTTAAATTTAGGCGGTTTTGCAAATATCTCTACTGAAATTAATAACGAACGCGTTGCTTATGATATTTGTCCCGTAAACATAGTTTTGAATATATATGCTCAAAAACTAGGTTTGAATTATGACGATGGTGGAAAAATTGCGGCCTCAGGTAACTATTTAACTCAGTTAGGAAATCAGCTTAATCATTTAGAGTTTTATAAAGAAATGCCTCCAAAATCTTTAGGTTTAGAGTGGGTGCATAAAAATGTACTTCCGTTAATTGAAGCATCGCAAGCTTGTGAAAAGGATGTTTTGCGAACATGTTCCGATCATATCGCAGAGCAAATCTCGAATGTTTTAAAACCAAGAACAAAGGTTTTGGTAACAGGGGGAGGAGCTTATAATACTTACATAATTTCCAAAATTAAATCGAATATTGGAGCAGAAATTATTATTCCTAATGCAGAATTAGTTGAGTTTAAAGAGGCTTTAATTTTTGGCTTCCTAGGTGTGTTAAAATTGCGAAATGAAGTGAATTGCCTAAAATCGGTTACTGGGGCATCAAAAAACCATAGTTCTGGTAGAATTTATTCTTAAAATAACAGAAATTTAATCTTCCAAGATTTTTAGTTTTTTTATATTTGTTACTTAATTATTAATAATTTAAAATTTTTATAAAATGAATCAACTTTAGCTACAGATATCGACATATTACTCGTAAAGCGTAAGCTAAAAACTAAAAATATTCATAAAAATTTAAGATTATAAAAATAATGAAAGCATTATTAAAAAAGTACGAAGATAAAGCACCTGAAATAATATTTAATTGGAAAGACTCTGAAACTGAAGCAGAAGGTTGGGTTGTAATAAACTCATTGCGAGGTGGAGCAGCCGGTGGCGGAACACGTATGAGAAAAGGGTTGGATATGAACGAGGTATTGTCTTTGGCAAAAACCATGGAGATTAAATTTACCGTTTCTGGTCCTGCAATTGGCGGAGCCAAATCGGGAATTAATTTCGATCCAAAAGATCCAAGAAAAAAAGGTGTTTTAGAGCGTTGGTACGCTGTGGTTTCGCCATTGCTTAAAAGTTATTATGGTACAGGTGGCGATTTAAACGTAGATGAAATTCATGAAGTAATTCCTATTACCGAGCAAAGTGGTGTTTGGCATCCACAGGAAGGGGTTTTTAATGGCCATTTTAAACCTACCGAAGCCGATAAAATTAATAGAATAGGCCAGTTAAGACAGGGTGTAATCAAGGTTATTGAAAATCCGGATTTCTCACCGAGTGTATCAAAAAAATATACCATAGCCGATATGATTACTGGTTTTGGAGTTGCCGAAGCAGTAAAGCAGTATTACAATATTTATGGCGGATCTGTAAAAGGAAAACGCGCTGTAATTCAGGGGTTTGGAAATGTTGGAGCGGCGGCTGCATTTTATTTGTCTCAAATGGGGGCAAAAGTGGTTGGAATTATCGATATTGCAGGAGGTTTAATTAAGGAAGAAGGTTTCACCTTTGAAGAGATAACAAAGTTGTTTTTAGCCAAAACAGGTAATACGTTGGAGGCGGAGAATTTAATACCTTTTGAAACGATAAACCAAGACATTTGGAAATTACAAACGGAGATATTTGCACCATGTGCTGCATCACGATTAATCACTCAAAATCAAATCGATGAGATGATCAATAGTGGTTTAGAAGTTATTTCTTGTGGCGCTAATGTTCCATTTGCCGATAAAGAAATATTTTTTGGTTCCATAATGGAGCACACCGACAATCGTGTAAGTTTAATACCCGATTTTATTTCTAATTGTGGTATGGCAAGAGTGTTTGCATATTTTATGGAACGTCGTGTACAAATGACAGATGAGGCTATTTTCAATGATACCTCAGATAAAATTAGAGAAGCGATAGAAAAAGTATATTTAAAAAATAAATCAAAAACCGAAATTAGCGCTACAGCTTTCGAGCTTGCGCTAAGTCAACTAATCTAAAAAATCAATTTTAATATTTAATATGGAAGCAGCAATTATTTTAGTATTTGTTTTTGGCTATTTAGCCATAACAATGGAGCATAGTATCAAAATAGATAAATTAATACCCGCGTTAGTCATGATGGCTATTTGTTGGGCTTTAATTGCTTTAGGCTTAGATGGATTTACTCAATGGTTCGATTCTGCTAACCATAGCTTAATGGAAAATTTTGGTGGGTTGCCTTTAAATGATGTTTTAGATGAAAGTGGCCACGTGGTTACATCTGGTAAAATGAGTTTAATGGAAAGTACCTTATTACACCACTTAGGTAAAACTTGTGAGATATTAGTGTTTTTATTAGGTGCGATGACCATTGTTGAAATTATCGATTATTTCGATGGATTTTCAACTATTAAAGATTTTATTAAAACAAAGAAGAAAAGTAAAATACTATGGATTTTTGCTATTCTAGCATTCATTTTATCTGCAATCATTGATAACTTAACAGCTACTATTGTATTAATTTCAATTCTTCAGAAAATTGTTAAAGATAGAAGCGTACGTATTTGGTATGCCGGTTTAATTATTATCGCTGCCAATGCTGGTGGTGCTTGGTCTCCAATTGGAGATGTTACAACTACTATGTTATGGATTGGTAAAAAAGTATCAACAGGACATTTAGTAGGTTACCTATTATTACCATCATTTTTATGTATGGCAGTTCCAACATTTATCGCATCATTCTTACCTGCATTTAGAGGCGATTTAGATGTGGAAGAAACGATAGAAAAGCCAAAATCTAAATTTAGTAGTAAAATGCTTTACTTAGGTTTAGGGGCTATTGTATTTGTGCCAATTTTCAAAATGATAACGCATTTACCTCCTTATGTTGGTATGATGTTGTCTTTAGCTGTTGTTGCAATTTTTGCAGAAATTTATAGTAATGCCAAATTTAGTATGACGGATCATGATTCTGAAGAAAGTGAAGCTGCTGCTCACCATAGTCCTGTGCATCATTCATTATCTAAAATTGAATTACCAAGTATTTTATTTTTCTTAGGAATTTTAATGGCTGTTGCAGCTTTAGAATCTTTAGGGATCTTATTCAATTTTGCTGGATCATTACAAGATTCTATGCCTATGTTAGGAACAGAAATTCACCCAGGCGGACACGAAGGTGTTTCGGATTTAGTGGTATTATTGTTAGGTGTAGGTTCCGCGGTTATCGATAACGTGCCATTAGTAGCGGCTAGTTTAGGTATGTTCCATGAGCCAATGGATAACGAGCTTTGGCACTTTATAGCATATTCTGCTGGAACAGGTGGTAGTATGTTAATTATTGGTTCTGCAGCTGGTGTAGTAGCAATGGGAATGGAGAAAATAGATTTTTTCTGGTACCTTAAAAAAATTGCTTGGTTAGCCTTAATTGGTTTCTTGGTGGGTGCTGTTGCCTTTATGTTTACCAGAACTTTATTTTAAAATATAGTTTATTTCGCTTTCGCGGAAAAATGGCATACATGTTGATTATAGTGTCGTTTCAGTGATACATGTAAAAATAAGGTGTAAAGGTTTTATACTTTGTTTGAAAATAGTATTAAAATGACTATAATTTAATATGAATATGTACGTTATAGAGTTGCAATAAATTAAGATTATATGCTAAATACATTATTACAAAATGCACAAGAAGGTGCAGAGGTGTTAACAGACGGAGAACCAGTTGAAAAAACACTCTCGATAATAGAATTAATTAGTAGTGGCGGTTTTGCTGGACAAATTATTATAGCTATTCTGTTTTTATTATTAGTAGTAGCCATTTATATTTATTTTGAACGTTTGTTTGCTATTAAAGCTGCATCACAGGTTGATGCTAACTTTATGAATCAAATAAAAGATCACGTAAGTAATGGTAAAATAGAATCGGCACAAGCCCTTTGCACGCAGGTAAATTCGCCAGTTTCACGGTTAATAGGAAAAGGGATTTCTAGAATAGGGAAACCCTTAGCAGATATAAATACGGCAATTGAAAATGCAGGACGTTTAGAAATTTACGGTCTAGAAAAAAATGTAAGTGTACTTGCTACCATTTCTGGAGCGGCACCAATGATAGGTTTTCTAGGAACTGTTGTTGGGATGATCTTGGCGATTTTCGAACTTGCAAATGCCGGAGGAAGTATTCAAATGGATGTTTTGGCTAGCGGACTTTACACAGCCATGACAACTACGGTTGCTGGTTTAATTGTGGGTATTGTTGCTTATATTACTTATAACCATTTAGTGGTTAAAACAGATAAAGTGGTGTATCAAATGGAAGCTAATTCCTTAGAGTTTTTAGACCATTTAAACGAACCTTCTTAGTATGAATTTTAGAGGAAGAAATAAGGTTACACCAGAGTTCAATATGTCGTCTATGACGGATATTGTATTCTTGTTACTTATCTTTTTTATGATTGCTTCTACCTTAGTGACTACCAATGCTATTGATATTTTATTGCCAAAAGCGAGTGGGAAAACTGAGAATAAAAAATCAATAGCAGTTAGTATTAAAAAAGATTTAACCTATTATATAGATCAAAGTCGAGTAGGCGAAAGCGTTCTTGAAACAGAATTGATTGCAGCTTTATCCAAAAAAGAACAACCAACTATTGTTTTACGAGCAGAAAAATCGGTGCCAGTAGAGCATGTAGTAAAGGTTATGGATATAGCCAATAGAAATAAATTTAAGGTTATTTTGGCGGTTCAGCCTAATTAGTAACTTAAAGGAGGTACGTCGTTTACTATGAAATATTTCAAAACCAAACATGAAAAAGATTCAGCAAAAATAACCACTTTAATAATGGTTATTCTTTTGTTGCTTCTTTTTGTTGTCGGCCCGCCATATATGGATCCTCCTGAGGAATATGGTGTTGCTGTAAATTTTGGAACTACCGATTTTGGTAAAGGCGACGTACAGCCCAAAGCACCTATTAAATCTGAACCGCGTGAAGTTGAAAAGCTTCCTGAACCGGAAGCAGTTCCTGAGCAGGCAGAAGCAGCTAAACCCGCTGAAACAAAGGAAGAGGTTTTAACAGCAGATAATGCGGAAGAGATTGCTATAAAAAAACAAAAAGCGGCTGAAAAAGCCAAAGCGCAAGCTGAGGCAAAGGCTAAAGCTGACGCTAAAAAGAAAGCAGAGGCTATTGCTAAAGCGGAAGCTGAACGAGTAGCGAAAGAAAAGCGCGAACAAGAAGAAAAGAAAAGGAAATTAGATGCTTTAATTGGCGGTGTTAGTAAATCGGAAGGAACAGAATCTGGCGGCGAAGGCAACGATAATAAAGCAGGAGATAAAGGGCAATTGGATGGTAATCCATATGCGCCAAGTTACTTCGGGTCAGGATCCGGAAGTGGTGGAATAGGTTACGGTCTTAATGGTCGTGGTCGTGCATCTTTCAATACAGTAAAACAAGATTGTAATGAATCGGGACTAGTGATTGTTAAAATCATTGTAAACCAAAGCGGTGAGGTTGTTGAAGCTGAGCCAGGAGTAAAAGGAACGACTAACACAGCACAATGTTTGTTAGAGCCTGCAAAAAAAATAGCACTTTCTCATAGATGGCCAGCAGATTCTAAAGCACCAGCAAAACAAATAGGTTTTGTGAAAGTAAACTTCAAATTGGGGCAATAACACATGACTTACAACGATACTTTAGATTGGATGTTTTCTCAACTGCCAATGTATCAAAGGCAGGGTAAATCGGCCTATAAGGTAGATTTGAGTAACACAGTTTTACTTATAAATCATTTAAATAATCCACATCAACATTTTAAAACCATACACGTCGCAGGAACTAATGGAAAAGGTTCTTCTAGCCATATGTTGGCTTCTGTTTTACAAGAGGCAGGTTATAAAGTGGGTCTGTATACTTCGCCTCATTTAAAAGATTTTAGAGAGCGTATTAAAATAAATGGTAATGAAGTAAGTGAAGGATTTGTAACGGGCTTTATTAAACGTAATAAATCATTTTTTGAGGCTAATCAATTATCGTTTTTTGAAATGACGGTTGGTATGGCATTCCAATATTTCTATGAAGAAAAAGTAGATGTCGCCATTATTGAAGTAGGTTTGGGTGGCCGATTAGATTCTACAAACATTATTACACCAGAAGTTTCAGTAATTACAAATATTGGGTTGGATCATACACAGTTTTTAGGGAATACCTTAGAGACTATAGCTTTTGAAAAAGGCGGTATTATAAAGCCTAATGTACCAGTTGTAATAGGGGAAACCCAAAAGGAAACAAAACCTGTATTTATAGAGTTAGCAACTAGAAATAGTTCAAATATTATCTTTGCAGATCAGCAATTACCGAATAATTATTTATCTGATTTAATAGGAGATTATCAAGTCAAAAATATTCAAACGGTTGTAACTGTTCTTAAAATTCTTCAACAGAAAAGTTATACTATTTCCGAAAATAATATCGAGAAAGGTTTACTTAAAGTTATAAAAAATACGGGTTTGTTAGGGCGTTGGCAGATTTTAAATCGGGAACCTAAGGTGGTTTGTGATACAGGACATAATAGAGAGGGTTTGATTTATGTAATGAAACAGCTTTCTAATGAAGTTTATAATAACCTGCATATTGTTTTTGGAGTTGTCAATGATAAAGATTTATCTTCTATCATAGATTTATTACCAAAAACGGCAACATACTATTTCTGTAAACCAAATATTTCTCGCGGATTAGGTGCAGATGAATTAAGGAGAGTTTTCAGTGAGTATGATTTACACGGAGACGCCTATAGTTCGGTAGATGAGGCTTATAAACAGGCAAAAGAAATGGCATGTGCAGATGATTTTATTTTTATAGGCGGGAGTACTTTTGTTGTAGCAGAAATAATTTAAATTTTTTTCAAAAAAACTCTTTGAAAAGTCAAAAAGTAGTGTATCTTTGCACCTCCTAATAATTAGGGCGCGTAGCTCAGTTGGTTCAGAGCACTTGGTTTACACCCAAGGGGTCAGGGGTTCGAATCCCTTCGCGCCCACATTAAGTTTAAGATAATATCTTAGACTTTTTTTATACGTGAAAAAGGAGTTTGAATACTCTTTATAATTGTTAGGGCGCGTAGCTCAGTTGGTTCAGAGCACTTGGTTTACACCCAAGGGGTCAGGGGTTCGAATCCCTTCGCGCCCACAGAAAAAAACCTAAGAAAACCTTCTTAGGTTTTTTTTATGCGAAAAATCTAGCTGAATTTTTAATACTGTCATATTTTTACTATTTTAGGGAGACTAATCCTCTCTCATGGCTAGATTTAACATTAAGGACACTTATAAAGAAATCTTTAAATCGCACGATAATCCCTCTCTCAAAAAGCATATAGAGAAATTTATTGAGTTGGATACTTACTTGCCGTATAGTTCTACTTTTTTTTGTGTTACCAACACACAAGATTTGTCTTTTGAATACATTAGTAAAAATATGAACGCTTGTTTAGGCTTGGATAAGGCTGAGTTAAAAGCTAGAGGTATGCGCAATTTTTGGAGTAGAATGCATCCAGCAGATTTGGAACAGTGGCTTCAAGGATTGAATGAATTGATGAATTTTACGCTCTCAGAGATTTCTGTGGAGAATAGAGAACGCATGAGTTATACTTGGAATTATCGTTTAAAAAACTCAAAAAACGAGTATGTTAATGTTATCCAGACAACAACACCGCTTGAGTTTGATAGTGATAATAAACCTATTATAGGCTTGGCCCATTATACCGTTTTATCTGGCCAAGTGGTAATGCAAGTTTGTGCCTCTGCTAAATTGTTAAACAAAAACGATGAATATGAAACTGTCTATTTTGGAAACTTTTCTCATAAATTATTAAAGGGAGGCATTAGTAATAGAGAACGTGATATTATTAGGCTACTGGTTTTAAACCAATCTAGTAAGCAAATAGGAGATAGCCTCAATATTAGCTCTAATACGGTTGATACACACCGAAGAAATATTTTAAAAAAATTAAACATTTCGTCTACAGGAGAGTTAGTTGGTATGCTCAAAATGAATAATAACTTACTTTAGTTTTTAAAATACTCAAATTGAGTATTGCACAAATTTTATAAAACATTGATCTTTACAGTGCTATTAATTAGTTCTTAGGGAGAATTATTTTAACAGAGGTGTCTGGTTTTTTAATCAGGCACTTTTTTTGTTAATTCAAAATTCGTTCTAAAGCCATTCCTCTAGAACCTTTTATTAAGATTGTAGAATCCTTTATTTCTGAAATATTTACAGTTTCTTCTAAGTTAGAATATGAGTTGTATTTTTTTAAGCGTTCAGATTTAGTAATTGTAGTGAAAAAGTTTTCACCAACGAGAATAATAGATTGTATGTTTAGTGAAATAGCTAAATCTGCGATGGTTTGATGTTCTGAAATAGCTTCTGACCCTAACTCGAACATATCCCCTAATATAGCTGTTTTATGACCTTCTTGTTTTTCTAAATTTAATAGAGCAGCACGCATACTTGTTGGGTTCGCATTATAAGCATCTAATATTATTTTGTTACTCGCTTTTTCAATAATTTGAGAGCGATTGTTTGTGGGTCTGTAGCTTTCTATAGCTGATTTAATAGAGATTGTGTCTACTTTAAAATATTTACCAATTGCGATGGCGGCAGCAATATTGTTGAAATTATAATCGCCAATTAATTGACTTGTAATAATACTATCTTCAAATTTGGAAATAACAAAAGGTTGCGCTTCTATAAAGTTAATGTCTGCATCTGTATTTTTTGTTCCAAAGGTAAAACGCTTGGCGTATTCTGTTTTATTTATTTGTATTTTATCATTTGAGTTAACAAATACCGTTTTGTTATTGGCTATTAAGTAGTTGTACATTTCACTTTTCCCTTTAATCACGCCTTCAACACTGCCAAAACCTTCTAAATGCGCTTTACCAAAGTTTGTAATATATCCAAAATCTGGTTTTGCAATGTTGCATAAAAAATCAATTTCTTTTTGGTGATTTGCACCCATTTCTACAATACCAATTTCTGTATTTTGGTTCATGGATAGCAAAGTGAGTGGCACGCCAATGTGGTTATTTAAATTACCTAGTGTTGCTGTGGTTTTAAAGTTTTGAGATAGCACGCAATTTATTAGCTCTTTTGTTGTTGTTTTTCCGTTACTACCTGTTAATGCAATAATAGGCAGTTTTAGATATATTCGATGAAAACGCGCTAAGGCTTGCAGGGTTTCTAGAGCATTTTCTACTAAAATCGTTTTATCTGGAATTTGATATTCTTTTTCGTCAATAACGGCAAATTTTGCTCCTGTTTTTAAAGCTTTTGTTGCGTAGCTATTACCATTAAAGTTTTCGCCTTTTAAGGCAAAGAACAAGTCGTTGTTTTTAATCTTTCTCGTATCTGTTGATACGGCACCACATTCTAAGAAAAGGCTATGTAATTGTTCTATTTTCAAAACTTAATATTTTAAAATAAATGTATAAAAAAAAGTCCTAACATACCGCTAGGACTTTTTATATTTATTAACGAATAAACTGTTTTAGTTTTTCGTTTTGTTTCCTCCTTTACTTTTAGAACCAACACGAGACATTGCGCATCTAAATCCAATATAATCTGTTGCCATATCTTGTGGGAAGTAGCGACGTTGTGCAGGATCTAACCAATATTCTCTATCTTTCCAAGAACCTCCTTTGTAAACGCGAACTTCATCGTTAATTAAAGATGTTCTATTGTTTGATTTATCGTATTCTCTAATTATGTTTCCTAAAGAGTCTCTGCTGATACTATGTTTAGGAGAGTTGTACATTGCGCTAGATTTTCCAGATTCTTCATCTTCATCACCAAAACTTTCAAACTTTCTTGATGAGCGTTTATCTCCATCTCTAAAGTTAATCTCGTTACTTTTATCGAAATTAGTTCTTTGGAATGTTTCATTTTCATCTACAGGAACTTGTAAAATTTCACCTGGTAAATTTCTAGCAATAATTTTTCCGTTGGATAATGTATCGTAAACTATTTCATCTGAAGTAATTACTTTAACAGAACCATCTTCGTTAATTGCATTTTTTGTATAAACGTTACCACGGTAGTAGTTGAAATCGTTAAACTCGTCATCAATAATAGGTCTGTAAACATCGGCAACCCACTCGGCAACATTACCTGCCATGTCGTATAAACCAAAATCATTAGGAGCATAAGATTTTACAGCATTAGTAATATCGGCACCATCGTCAGACCATCCTGCAATTCCACCGTAATCACCTTTTCCTTGTTTAAAGTTGGCCATTTGGTCACCTCTAATTTTTCTTTTTCCAGAACGTGTATATTGTCCGTCCCATGGATATTTTTTACGACCTCTGTAAAGGTTATAGCTTCTAATTTCACTTAAACCTAAAGCTGCATATTCCCATTCTACCTCGGTTGGTAGTCTGTACTTTGGCACTAAAACTCCTGTTTCTCTACTTGCATAAATACCAGATTCGTTACCATCGGCATCTACAGTAATATTTCTATTTCTTCTAGAGTCTACAGGCTCTCCTGTATCCATTGAGCTAGGGTCAATAGTATATCTATTAGTATTAAAGGCGTTATCAGGATCAATATCCGTATAGTTAATATCACGATATCCTGATTTGCTTAAATTTAATTCGTTTACACGATCTGTTCTCCAGTTAGAGAACTCAACAGCTTGAATCCAGCTAACACCAACAACAGGATATTCTCCATACGCTGGGTGACGTAAATAGTTTTCCGTCATAACTTCATTGTATCCTAAGCGGTTTCTCCAAACTAAAGTGTCTGGTAAAGCACCATTATAGATAGCCTTGAAATTCTCTTCAGAAGGTGGGTAATAACGTTTTAAATAATCTAAATATTCTAAATACATAGCGTTTGTAACCTCTGTTTCATCCATGTAAAAGGACATAACATGTTGTTGGTTAGGGCTATTGTTCCAGTCGTGCATAACATCGTCTTGCACACGGCCTTTGGTAAATGTACCACCTTCAACAAATACAAGTCCAGGAGATGTTTCCTGTTCTTTAAAATCTGTATTATATTGAAAACCACCATCTCTATCGTTAATGTTCCATCCAGTGGCTCTAGAGCTATTTTTAGAGCTCGAAGATTTTTTACAACTTGTAGACACTACAGCTAGTGCTACAATTAATAAAACCTTGATTGTCACTACTTTTTTCATATTCATACTTTTAAGTAAGCTAATAATATTTTGGTGCTGCAATATAAGAATTAAACCTTACACAACAAGCTATTTTTTACATTTTAACCAAAAAAAGAGGTCTTTTATCCTGTTTTTTAAGCATTACATCGATGTTTTGTGCTGTAAAGCGTGCCTCATTTTATTGGATTGTGTTGTATAAACGAATGTTTTGCTAATTTATTATTGTATTTTTGATGATGTTTTAGAAATAATTGCGTTTTTAATACTAACTCAAAGCTAAAGACGTTATTTTAACGATGAAAAAGAATTTATTCCTATTTATATTACTAACATCTGTTACTGTATTTGCACAGCAAAAGGTATTTAATCTCAATTGGGAGACATCTCATACAATTTCAGGTAGTACTTATACTATTGAAGTTCCTTTTTTTAATGAGGATTTATGTAATTTTGATTTTAGTTCTGGACTCCAATTTATATCGCAATGGGAGGTTTCTTCAGTTATTAATGAAGAATCTGTTACTATTTCTCAAGTTGGCTATTCTAATATAACTTTAGCGGAATTGAAAGATTTGCCTATAGATAAAATTCCCAAAAAGCTAACTTATACTTTAAGAAACTCTATTGCAAGAGGTAAACAATATGCTATGTTGGAGTTATCTCCGATTATTAATGATAATGGAGTTTATAAAAAAGTAACTCAATTTCAAGTTAATTATTCAAACGGCACATCAAGAAAAAGTGCTAATTTAAATAAAGCTTTAGGAACAAAAGTTATTTCAAATTCGGTTTTGGATCAGGGGGAGTGGTTTCGTTTTGTTATTGATACAACTGGTGTTTTCAAATTGTCTAAATCGTTTTTAAAACGTTTAGGCGTTAATGTAAATGGCATAGATCCTAGAACTATTCGAGTTTTTGGAAACGGCGGACGGATGATTCCTTTTTCTAATAGTGAAGATTATCCTTTTGATGTTACAGAGAATGCTGTTAAGTTTGTTGGAGAAGAAGACGGGGTTTTTAACGATTCTGATTATATTTTGTTTTACGGACAAGGGCCGAAGCAATTTAATGCCGAAAGCAATACAAATATAAATTGTTATAGTGATAAAACTTACTATTATATAAATACCGGTTTAGGCAATGGAAAACGTATTTCGGCTTTTGCTCAGCCAGAAGGAACGGTAGATATAGAAATAAACACGTTTCAAGATTATCAATATCATGAATTTGATAATGAAAACATTGCTTTGCTTGGTCGCCGTTGGTTTGGAGAACGATTTGATGTAGAAACAGAGCAACACTTTAAGTTTGATTTTCCTGAAATGATAACATCTGTTCCTGTTGCATTAAAAGTTTATGTGGCTACCATTTCGTCAGAGAGCACATCGATGTCTATTGCTGTTAATGGTACAGATTTATCTACTCTTGTTTTGCCAGGAGCAGATGATCCTGTTTTAGGGAATGATAGATCTTATATTTCTAACATAACTGTAAATTCTCAGGAGGTTGATGTAAAGTTAAGTTACAATAACGAAGGTGATCCAAGTGCTTTAGGCTATTTAGATTATGTTTCTGTCGAAGCCACAAGAGTTTTGAAGTTTATAAAATCTCAGTTTCATTTTAAAAATAAGGACGTTGTGGCCGCCTCCGGAATCGGGCAATATACTATTGAAAATGCTTCTAAAATTTCTGAAGTTTGGGATGTAACCGATATTTATAATGTAACGAATGTAGAAAATAATGCTGCTGACGATAACTTTACTTTTAAATCTACCTTAGGAGTATTAAAAACTTATGTAGCCGTAACACCTTCCGATTATTATGAGCCTAAAGTAGATGGAAAAACTACGGTAGCAAATCAAAATATAAAAGGAACCATATTTATAAACAACCAAAATGAGTTTCAGGATATTGACTACATTATTATTGCTCCAGATAACATGCTTAGTCAAGCCAGTCGCTTAGCTCAAATAAATACCGAGCAATATGGTTTGAACGTCAAAGTTTTAGGATTAACTGAAATTTATAACGAATTCAGTACTGGAAACCAGGATATTGGAGCGATTAGAAATTTGGTGAAGTATGTTTATGATAATGCCAGCACTCCCGAAAATAGAATTAAATACTTATGCTTATTCGGAGATGGATCTTTTGATTATAAGGATCGAATACCAAACAACACCAACGTTATGCCTTCATGGTATTCTTATGAAAGTTTAAACCTAACAAATTCTTTTGTGTCGGATGATTTTTATGGAATGATGGATGATAACGAAGGTACTATGAACACTGGTGATAAGCTCGATATTGCCGTAGGTAGAATTCTTGCAGATACTCCCGAGCGCGCAAACCAAATGATAGATAAAATAGAATCTTATTACATTAAAGAAGCCTATGGTACTTGGCGAAACAATGTGGTGGTAATTTCTGATGATGTAGATTTAGATTGGGAAGGTGTACTGCAACAAACCACAGATAATATCGGTAATTTAATTACCGATGAGAAACCTTTTTTAAATGTTACAAAAATACATTCTGATGCTTTTCAGCAAGAAACAACAGCAGGAGGAGATAGATACCCACGTGTAACATCTGAAATTATTGATGCCATTGATAAAGGGGCTTTGGTCGTTAACTATTTTGGGCACGGCGGTGAGAATGGATTAGCACATGAGCAATTGATATTGCAAGATAATATTAAAGAGTTTCGAAACTTCGGAAAGCTTAACTGTTTTGTAACTATTACATGTGAGTATACTAAGTTCGATAATCCTTATAAAGAAACCGCAGGAGAAGTAACCTATTGGAATGAAGATTCTGGGGCTATTGGTTTAATTTCCACAACACGCCAAATCTTTGTTTCGTTTGCTATTAATTTTAATAATAATTTGGGGCAATATTTATTTTCTTATTCAGATGATGATACTTTTTCGGACTATGAATATCCTTCAATGGCAGAGGCTTTAAGGCTCACAAAAAATAATCCGGCTATATCAGGTTCAAGTCAAAGACGTTTGGTGTTTTTTATTGGAGATCCAGCGATGAAACTGGCTTTTGCACAACCTAATATCAACTTAACGAAAATAAATGATGTGCCTTTGGCTGCGGTAACCGATACATTAAAAGCTTTGAGTTATGTTAAAATGGCCGGAGAAGTAACCGATTTATCAGGGAATTTATTAAGTAGTTATAATGGTACGGTATCTACAACTATTTATGATAAAAATATTGAGCGTACAACATTAGCAAACGATGGTACAAGACTAAGTGGTGAAGTTGTTAAATTAGATTTCACAACATTAGGAGAAATAATTTTTAGAGGTCAAGCATCAGTAAAGAATGGCGAATTTGAATTCGATTTTATTGTGCCAAAAGATGTTGGTATTCCTGTTGGTGTGGGAAAAATTAGTTTTTATTCCAAGGATGAAGCTTTGGAAAGTAACCAGTCAGGAGCGAGTATTGGAACGGTAAAAATAGGTGGCTTAAATGAAAATGCTCCAGTAGATAATATAGGTCCTGTTATTTCATTATATATGAACGATGAAAACTTTGTGTATGGAGGTATTACTAACGAGTCGCCAACACTCTTAGCGATTATGGAAGATGATAACGGTATTAATACAGCTAGTGGTGTTGGACATGATATTGTTGCTATACTGGATGGTGATGAAACAAACCCAGTAGTGCTTAATGATTATTATCAAACTAGTGTAGACGATTATAAAACAGGGGTTTTGAGTTATCCGTTTAGAGATTTAGAACCTGGTTTGCATACCTTAACGCTTAAGGCGTGGGATGTCTATAATAATTCAGCTATTTCTGAAATACAGTTTGTTGTTCATGATAAAGATGAGGCTTTAGTTATTAATAACGTACTTAATTACCCAAATCCTTTTGTAAATTATACAGAATTTTGGTTTAATCACAATAGTTCGGCCTCTTTAGACGTTTCTATACAGATATTCACTGTTTCCGGAAAATTAGTTAGAACCTTAAACGGGCAAACAGCTACAGGCTTTAATGTTACAAGTTCGCTGTCTAGAGATATTGTTTGGGATGGACGTGACGATTTTGGAGATAAAATAGGTAAAGGCGTTTATATTTACAAATTAAAAGTGCATTCTAACGTGTTAAACAAAACAGTAGAAAAAATTGAAAAACTAGTAATTCTATAAAAAAAAATATATTTTGCAACTAAATATCAATTCATGAAAACTAAAATACTCTTATTACTGTCATTCGTTTTTGTTGTAAAAATGAATGCTCAAGAAACTACCGTAATTATACCAAACGAGCGAGATTCTAGAGTTATTACAACAGGCGTTCCTTTTTTATTAATTACAGCAGATGCGCGTGCAGCATCCATGGGAGATATGGGAGTTGCTACTTCTGTAGATGCTTTTTCTCAACAATGGAATCCTGCTAAGTATGCTTTTTCCGAAACAAAATCTGGTGTTGGTGTGAGTTACACGCCTTACTTAAGTAAATTAGTTAACGATATTTTTTTAGGAAACCTAACATATTTTAATCGTATAGACGACCGTAGTGCTTTTGCTGCAAGTTTAAAGTATTTTTCTTTAGGTGATATTGAATTCCGTGAAAACGAATTTGTAAATGCGTTAATACAAAGACCAAATGAGTTTACTTTAGACGCATCTTATGCATTGCGTTTATCTCCAGAGTTTGCTATGTCTGTAGCTATGCGTTACATGAGATCCGATTTGAAATTGAGTGGTTTAGGTGGCGATGCTACGGCTGCAAGTACTTTTGGTGTAGATATTTCTGGTTTTTACCAAGGAGAAGAAGAGGCTTACGCTGATTTTAATGGACGTTGGAGAATGGGATTTGCAATTCAGAATATTGGTCCAAAATTCTCTTACGAGGAAGGTGGTATTGAAAACTTTCAACCTACTAATCTACGTTTAGGAGCAGGTTTTGATTTTATATTCGACGATTATAATAAAGTAGCAGTAACTGCGGAAGTTGCTAAGCTACTAGTACCGACACCTCCAAGATTAGGAACAGAAATTGTTTTTGAAGATAATAATAATAACGGAACTTATGATGAAGATGATGGTGATGTATTAATTAGTGAAACTAATAATGTAATCTACGAAGGACAATCTCAAGATGTTGGTTTTTTAGCTGGTATGTTTCAATCTTTTGGTGATGCACCTGGTGGTTTTAGTGAAGAGCTTAAAGAGTTTACGTATTCGCTAGGGGCAGAGTATGTGTATCAAGATTCTTTTTCCTTTAGAACGGGTTATTTTAACGAAAGTGAAGAAAAAGGAGCGCGAAAGTTTTTTGCTTTAGGTGCAGGGTTTAAGGCTAACGTTGTTAATATAGATTTATCGTATTTATTTTCAGCATCTAAAGTTCAGAGTCCTTTAGAGAATACATTGCGTTTTTCATTAACGTTTAATATTGGTGCGGGAGAATACCGAGAATATTAAAATATAAATTGAATATATAAAAAAAGACTGCTCCAAAGGGCAGTCTTTTTTTTTTTGACCAATTATAAAGTTTAGCTAAAGAGCTTTATATTTTTCTATAGCTTCTCTAATTTTTTCTATTCTATTATCTGGGTCTGGATGTGTACTTTGAAATTCTGGTACACGGTTTGGTCCAGCTGCTGCTTTTAATATTTCCATAACACCAATCATCTCTTCTGGGTTATAACCTGCTTTTAACATAAACCGTACGCCCAATTCGTCGCTTTCAAGCTCGTCATCACGGCCGTTTGTAAGTAAGGTGTTTTGTCCTATTCCGCTAACTACACCTCCCATATCGGCACCTACAGAACCAGCTGTTGTTAAACCTTGCCAGTATTCACTCTCTGCAATACGCTCTGCACTATGGCGCCCAAGAACGTGGCCAACCTCATGGCCTAAAACACCAGCCAATTGGTCTTCGTTTTCTAATTGCGAAAACAAGGCATAGGTAATAAAAATTTGTCCGCCCGGTAAAGCAAAAGCGTTTATGGTATTTGGGTCGGCAAGTAAATGAAACTCATATTCATACGGGGTCTGTTTTGCTATACTATTGTTTACTAATTTATTTCCAACATTATCAACTAACGCTTGGTATTGGGTGTTTTCGTGCAAACCGCCATGCTGTTGTGCCATTTGTGGAGCACTTTGCAAACCAATAGCGATTTCTTCATTGGCATTCATAGAGATAGTTTGCATACGGCCCGTATATGGGTTTTCTTCCCTTTGGCTACATCTTTTAAAAACAAAAAATAATGCAATTGCAACGCCAATTAGTAAGCGTACTTTTAAATTTTTCCCTCTCATTTTGGTTGGTTTTTAGTGTTTAGTAAAATACAAAATAAAGCAATACATAAATTAGACCCGTTTTTCTTCACTCAGTCACTTTAAATTAATTTATAGTTTAAAGGCATTTTGTCATTACAAAATGTGGTCCTATATCTGCGATGTTAAAAGAATCTCCAAAAACGATATAGCCATTTCTCATGTAAAAACTCACGGCAACTTCTCTCGCATTACACCAAATTAATGTCGCACTCTTTTTAAATAAAAAGGCATCGCAATATTTCAGTAGTTTATGTCCAACGCCTAAACCTTGGTAAGCTTCCAAAACAGCCATACCTCTCAATTGGTATTGCATTTGTGCTTTAAAATTATGGTTTCTATTTTTTAAAAACGAACAGACTCCAATTAATTCTTCAGAATTGTAAATGCCAAAATGTAGTGTGGTTTCTAAATTGTCACCTTCAAAAACACAAGACGTAACGGGTTTCCCTTGTCTTAATACAGGATGTCGCACGATGTGTGTTTCTTTAGCTTCTATTTGTTTTATGGTGTAATTTTGCTTTTTCATAAAATCAAACTTAATTAAAATATTTATCTTCACTAAAAAAAATAATGTCAATCGCATTTAAAATACTCGAAAAGGAAAATATAGATTTAGTAATTCCTTTAATTCAAAAATTGAATAACAATAAAGTTTCCGATGCTATATTGCGCGAACGTTTTGTCGAAATGTTTTCGCAAAATTATGAGTGTGCCGGACTTTTTAAAAATAATGAGCTTATTGGTGTTTGCGGGATGTGGTTTTGCACAAGGCATTATTCTGGCAGAAGTGTGGAAGTGGATCATGTTTTTATAGATGAAATTTATAGAGGACAGCGTTTAGGGGCTCAGTTTTTTGAATGGATTTACAGTTATGCAAAAAATAAAGGATATCAGGCTTTAGAGCTAAATACCTATGTATCAAACCATGGCTCGCACAAATTTTATTTTAATGAAGGTTTCAAAATTTTAGGCTATCATTTTCTAAAAAAAATGTAATTTTATTTTGACCAATAAGTATATTATCTATATATTTGCACCCGGAAATGCGAGAGTAGCTCAGTTGGTAGAGCGTCAGCCTTCCAAGCTGAATGTCGCCGGTTCGAACCCGGTCTCTCGCTCAAAAGCTTCATAGAAATATGAGGCTTTTTTGTTTTCTATATTTTCCTTTTCTCAAAGCTTTATTATTTAAAAAAAGTAGAGATTTATTCTTAGCCAGACACAATATTCAATAGGTTCTTTTCTAAAACTATTTTGGGCGTTACCCTTTGGGTCAGGCTTTTCGTTACAAGTCCTCGCATCCCGATTTCATCCGGGCTGCTGTGGGCTTTTCTCTGCAATCCTTAACGCGGGTTTTTCGTGAGGTTACTTCATACTTAATAGTGTTAAGTTTAAAACGCTATTTTATTTGTTTAATAAAAACAAAAAGAGGTTATTTGACTTTAATCAAATAACCTCTTTTATTATGTTGTAATGCTACTATTTCAATATAACCTTATGCATTTAGCATAACAGGCATAACAAGCATAGTAATGTGTTCACCTTCATCTAAACCATCAACAGGTGTTAAAATTCCTGCTCTGTTTGGCATACTCATTTCAAGTTGCACTTCATCCGATCCTAAATTGTTTAGCATTTCGGTTAAAAAACGAGAGTTGAAACCAATTTGCATATCATCACCTTGGTAATCACAAGTTAATCGTTCTTCTGCTTTATTGCTGTAATCTACATCTTCTGCAGAAATATTTAATTCGGCACCAGCAATTTTTAAACGAATTTGGTGCGTTGTTTTGTTAGAGAAAATACTAACACGACGCACAGAGTTTAAAAACTGTGTTCTATCTATAGCTAGTTTGTTTGGATTCTCTTTCGGGATAACCGCTTCGTAATTTGGATATTTTCCATCAATTAAGCGACAAATTAATTCTGAATTTTCAAAAGTAAATTTCGCGTTACTTTCGTTGTACTCAATAGTGACATCGTTTTCACTACCTGCTAAAATTCCTTTTAATAGATTTAAAGGCTTTTTAGGCATAATAAACTCGGCTACTTGGTTTGCCTGAACATCTCCACGAGTATATTTTACTAATTTGTGAGCATCTGTAGCAACAAAAGTTAAACCTTCTGTAGAAAATTGAAAAAATACACCACTCATTACTGGGCGTAAATCATCATTTCCAGCTGCAAAAATAGTTTTGCTAATTGCTGTTGCTAAAATATCACCAAGAATTACAGTTTTACTTGGGTCTTCTAAAGCTACTGCTTTTGGAAATTCATTACCATCGGCATAAGCTAAAGCGTATTTACCGTGGTTTGAGCTAATTTCAACCGTGTTATTATCTTCAACTACAAAAGTTAAAGGTTGTTCCGGGAATGTTTTTAAAGTATCTAGCAACAAACGCGCAGGAATGGCAACACTGCCTTCACTGTCACTCTCAACGTCTAGCGTAGAAGCCATAGTGGTTTCTAAATCACTAGCCGAAACCGTAAGCTTGTTGTGGTCTAATTCAAATAAAAAATTATCTAAAATAGGTAAGGTGTTTGAGCTATTGATTACACCACCTAAAACCTGCAATTGTTTTAACAAATAAGTACTTGATACTATAAATTTCATGTGTTGAATTATATTTTTTAGAGGTCAGCTGTTACATTTTTTATAGTTGTTCTAAACAACTGTAAAAAAGTGTTTAGGTATAAATGTTTCAGCTATTAACTTAGTTTAATTTGTATTTATGCTACTTACAAATATATTCTTTAAGACTTATATTTGGAAACAAACTTATTAACATTTAAGCACTATATTTTTTCTTTCTAAAGTAATTAAAGCTAAATCCAAATATAGCTAACAAAACCAGTGGCAATGCGATGTTAATAAGTTGCCATTGCGTTTTTTCTGCTGTAATTTTTTGTTTGTTTAAAAATGCGACAGCAATTTCTTTAGATCTAATGTTTATAAGTCCGTTATCATCGAGTAAATAATTTACTGTATTCAGTAAAAATTCTTTGTTACCGTAATTTTTTCCCGTCCATCGATCGAAACCTAATTCTTGCGGTATATTTTTAACCACATCGTTTTTAATAATATCGCCATCTGCAATAACAACAACTTTTGTAGTCTTGCTTTTATCTTTGTTTTCAGAGAGCTCAAATGGTTTGATTCTATTGCTGTAAACTGACGGAAACTTACCTTCTAGTAAAACGGCTAAAACTTGTTTTCCTGAGTTAAATTCTGCCGGATTTTGTTCTTGTGTTACCACGTCTAAACTTATTTTTCGTGGTGTGCCTTCTAATCTTGTTAACGGAGCTGTTTCTAATAGAATGGTTTTTTGTACGCCATTTTTAAGCGTGTCTATTTGGTTTGCAAAATCGAATTTTACCAAGTCTAAATTGTTTACAACAGGATGGTTGCTGCTTGAGTTACCGAATGGTGAATATGGCCAACGTAAATTTTGAAATTGCGATTGGCTACCTTCTCCAATTGCCAATGTAATGGGCGCAGAGTATAGTGAGGCAACCATTACTGGGTTTATTCGGATACCATATTTAAAGAAGAAGTCGGTTAAGTTTACATCACGCTGAACGGCATAGTTTGTACCTGAAGCATTGTATAAACTATCTTTTTCAATAGCAACAGCATCTATAAGCCATAGGCTTTTTCCTCCTTGCATGGTGTATTGGTCTAACACAAATTTTTCCGGTTCTGTAAAAGCTTCTGTTGGTTTAGCCGAAATTATTAAATCGAAATTATTTAATTCGTTTAAAGTCTTTTGAGGTTGTTTAGCAACACTATCTAGAGTAAAAGGAGCAATTAAATAATATTCCCCTAGTTTTTTTACAAAATCTGCGATGTATTTATCTTCTAGTTGTTGGTTTCCTTTTAAAATGGCTATTTTTTTACTTTTAGGATTGGTAAGTTTTCTAAAACCATCCGCGAAAGCGTATTCTAAATGCTGAACTGAGTTGCTTACCAATTCTTCTTGGTTGGTACCAATTTTATTTTTAATTAAAGGTATAGTTACTGTTAGGTTGTTATAGCTCGCTAATGCCCACGGAAAAATAATAGCTTGTGTTGAGGCGCCATTTTCTTGAACACTCATTTGCATGGGTGTTAAACCGCGCTGAGTAAGCTGTTCTATTATAATATCACGATTGGCGGCATCTGCCAATGGATTGAAAAAATTAAAAATTATGTTGGGGTTTTCGGCTTCAAACTCTTCAAGTAATTGTTTGGTTTCAGTTTGTAGACGTCTGAATTCTGAAGGGAAGTTTTCACCTTCTAAGAAAATATCAATTATTAATGGAGATTCAACATCTTTAATAATGTCTAAACTCGCTGCGCTTAATGTATAACGAGAATCTTCGGTTAAATCAAAACGTTTATGTATTCCGTTACCAGCACTATTCAGAATAAATAAACCAACAAAAAGACTAACAATTTGTATCCAATATTTTTTCTGTAACGCTTCGTTTCTAATCCCTTTTACCGTTAAAAACATAAAAAAACTTGTAATACTTAAAAAATATAAAACATCGCGAGTATCTAAAACGCCACGGCTCATGCTTTTGTAGTGGGAACTCATACCGAATTGATCTATAACATTACTAGAAGCAAAATCGGCAATACCTTCAAAACCAATGTAAAACAGAAAACATAAAAAAACGGAACTTATAAATGCTACAATTTGATTGTCGGTAAAAGTAGATGTGAAAATACCAATGGCTGTATAAGAAGCAACTAAAAAGAGTAATCCAAAATAAGAGCCAAGCGTGCTGCCAATATCTAAGTTGCCAATAGGGTTTCCTAATTGGTTTATGGTGTAAGCATAGAGTAGTGTTGGCGCAAGTGCTATTAAAATTAGAATGATGGCTCCAAGATATTTACCTAATACCACACGGGTAAGTGAAATAGGTTTGGTTAGTAAAAGCTCTAAGGTGCCTTGTTTTTTTTCGTCGGAAAAACTCCGCATAGTTACCGCTGGAATTAGGAATATTAAAATCCATGGTGTTAGGAGAAAGAAAGGTGACAAATTGGAGAATCCGTAATCTAAAATATTAAAATCACCTTTAAATACCCATAAGAATAGTCCGTTTAGCAATAGAAAAATGGCAATGACTAAATAGCCAATGGGTGATGCGAAAAATGTATTTATTTCTTTTTTTAGTATGGCGAGCATATGTTTTACAAATGTAGTCGCAATTATAAATTATTGCTTTTTATTATTAAATGTTAGTTTCAATCTAATGTTTCTAACCTATCCAAACTCCAAGCTTCTGGTCTAGCTCTAAAGAGTGGTTTTAGAGTTTTCCAAAGAGCTTTAAATTCTTTAGATTTTCGATATTCTTGCAACTGGGCATCACTTTCCCAATAACTGTAAGTGAAAAGTATAGTTGGATCGGTTTTATCTCGATATAGTTCTAGAAAAGTACAGCCGTTAGAGTCCCTAATTCTAGTTTTGTTGTTTTCAAAACTTTCCAAAAAGACGTCAACATTCTGTCTATAAAAACCCATTTTAACAATTCGAACTAACATATTTTATTGTTTTGGTTATTCCAAAAGAGATTGTATTCAAAAGTTTTATTTTTTTAAATACGCCCATCTAGCGCTATTTGGCTTTTTGCAATAATAGAAGCCGTACTGAAATTAACACTTACTGCATCCATAATACCCAAACCTAATAAGGTAGATGCACTACCAACTGTAGACGGATTACTTTTAAAAACTGAAATTTCTAAAAACCCGCCAGAATTAAAAACGACTAATTTTCTCCCTTCATCTTGACGTTTTTCAGCAGGAATTTCAAAATTTACAATATCGCTATATTTTAGATGTATTTTTTTGAATTTGTAATTTCGAGCCGATATTTCAAAATCTCGACCTTTCTGTATACTTTCAAAAAAGCTCCGTTTTATATTCGTTACAACATTACCATAGTTATCTATATATATAATACTGCCTACAATTTGAGTTTTATCGTCATTAACAAAAGGTTCTATATTTTTAATAGGCTTAATACTATTTATGTTTTTTCCAACCACATCTAAAGTTCCGCCACGAGCAATATGGCATGCTACTTTTACAAATACATCTAGCACAGGGAAACTCGTTTGTATTTTATCGTGAATATTAATTTCAACAATTTTTTCAGGCACAATTTCCGAGCAAATCATACTCATAATACCATTGTTGGCACAAATAAAATAATGGCCATCTAATTTAACAGCAATATGCTTGTTTTCCGGGTTAATTTCCGAGTCAATACCAATAATATGTATAGTGCCTTCAGGGAAACTACTATAGGCATTTTGTATAATATATGCCGCTTCAGGAATACTAAATGGAGATACATTATGCGAGATATCAACAATATTAACATCGGGCAGCTCACTATAAATAGCACCTTTGGTTGCGCCAGTAAAGTGGTCTTTTAGGCCAAAGTCTGATGTTAATGTTATTATTGCCATGAACGAAATTGTTGATATGTTTTTAGCGTTTTGTCGTCTAAAATTACGTATTTTTGAGTTGAACGCTTACGAGATACAAACCTACATAAATTTTTGTTTTCGTTTTTATATTTTAAATGAAAATTGAGAGGTTTTAATATCAAAATTTAATAAAATTAAAACAACGCCTTTGAATGAAATCATTATTGAATTAGAAGAAATTACGCCTAAAGAATTTTTTGGCGCACAAAATGTAAATATTGAACTTTTAAAAAAGTACTTTCCTAAATTAAAAATTGTAGCGCGTGGCAACCAAATTAAAGCTTTTGGAGAAGAAGAGCTTTTAGATGAATTCGATCGCAGGCTTACCATGCTCCTAAAGCATTTTGCGAAGTATAACAAGCTAGATGAAAACGTTATAGAGCGCGTATTAACTAGCCAAAGTAGCGACGATTATATTGCATCTGCCAAAGGAGGTGAGGTTATTGTGCATGGTGTAGGCGGCAAGCTTATAAAAGCCCAAACGGCCAACCAACGTAAATTGGTGGAGCTTATGCATAAAAACGATATGGTTTTTGCTATTGGTCCAGCCGGAACAGGTAAAACCTATACAGGTGTTGCTCTTGCTGTGCAAGCACTTAAAAACAGAGAAGTAAAACGTATTATTTTAACACGTCCAGCAGTAGAAGCTGGTGAGAATTTAGGTTTTTTGCCTGGGGATTTAAAAGAAAAGTTAGACCCGTACATGCAACCACTTTACGATGCACTTCGAGATATGATTCCTGCAGAGAAATTAGCACAGTATATTGAAAATGGGACTATACAAATTGCTCCGTTAGCCTTTATGCGCGGTAGAACTCTAGATAATGCTTTTGTTATTTTAGATGAAGGGCAGAACACTACACATGCCCAAATGAAAATGTTTTTAACCCGTATGGGTAAGCATGCAAAGTTTTTATTAACCGGAGATCCTGGGCAAATAGATTTACCACGACGTACTATTTCTGGTTTAAAAGAAGCGCTTCTAATTTTGAAAAATGTAGAAGGTGTTGGTATGATTTTTCTAGATGATAAAGATGTTGTTCGTCACAAGCTCGTTAAAAAAGTAATTGAAGCTTACAAAAGTATCGAGAATATAGATTAATAAATCGATAAAGGTATAAAGTAGCAACTCAAGCTACTTGAAGATTAGATATAGAGCCAGTTTTTTAACTGGCTTTTTTATTAAGCTTTTTTTATAACGTATTGATGTACTGTTTTTAACGAAAAAGCATCCTATAATTCTATAAATATTACCCATAATCTTGTAACTTTTTTTGGCCTATGTTTTAGAAATTTGCATATAATTAAAAAAGAAATACATTATGAAAAAATTATTTTTAGTAGCAGTTTTATTCGGTTTTAATTCAGTTTTTGCACAAGAAGATGTGGAATTTACTTCAGATAATTCATGGTTAAAGGCCGGAATAACAACAGGAATACCAGTAGGAGATACAAGTGATGCATCATCCTTTTCGTTAGGTTTAGATTTAAGAGGTCAATATTTAATTAATCCCAACATTGGAATTGGAGTAGCCTCCGGTTATAATCACTTTTTTGGTGAAGATAATGTTGATGATTTTGGAGTGATTCCTGCAGCAGGTTTCTTTCGTTATTACTTTACGCCAAACGGTTTGTTTCTAGGAACAGATGTTGGATATGGTTTTTTAACTAATGTTGAAAATAATGATGGCGGATTGTATGTTAACCCTCAAATTGGTTATCACAATAAAGATTGGAATTTCTATGCTTATTATCAAAATACATTTGCAGAATACGATGTGGATGTTCAAAATGTTGGAGTAGGCGTTACCTATAATATCAGATTTAAATAAATATTAGGATTATTGAGTAATACTTAAAAGGAGAAATGTAAATTTCTCCTTTTTTTATTTAGATTTGTTTGGCGATAGTAAACAAATTACATTTGCAAAACAAACAACAGTCTACTTCTAATGAACACAATTACTGATACTAATTTCAAGTTTCCGGGACAAAAAAGTCTTTATAAAGGAAAAGTAAGAGCCGTATATAACATAAATGATAACGAGTTAGTTATGGTTGCTACCGATCGTTTATCTGCTTTTGATGTTGTTATGCCAAAAGGTATTCCTTACAAAGGGCAAATATTAAACCAAATCGCAACAAAAATGATGGATGCCACTAAGGATATTGTTCCTAATTGGTTAACAGCAACACCAGACCCGAATGTAGCCGTTGGGCATTTATGCGAGCCTTTTAAAGTAGAAATGGTAATTCGTGGTTATATGTCTGGTCATGCAGCACGTGAATATAAAGCTGGAAAACGCATGCTTTGTGGTGTTGTTATGCCAGAAGGAATGAAGGAAAATGATAAATTTCCTAACCCTATAATTACGCCAGCAACAAAGGCTGAAATGGGCGACCATGATGAAGATATTTCTCGTGAAGATATTTTAATACGTGGTATTGTTTCCGAAGAAGATTATGTAGTTTTAGAAGATTATACTCGAAAATTATTTCAGCGCGGAACAGAAATAGCAGCGTCTCGCGGATTAATTTTAGTAGATACAAAATATGAATTCGGAAAAACTAAAGAAGGAAAGATTGTCTTAATTGACGAAATTCATACACCAGACTCTTCTCGTTATTTTTATGCCGATGGTTATCAAGAACGTCAAGAAAAAGGAGAAGCACAGAAACAACTTTCTAAGGAATTTGTACGCCAGTGGTTAATTGCTAATGATTTTCAAGGATTAGAAGGACAAACGGTACCTTTTATGAGTGATGAATATATTCAATCCGTATCCGACCGATATATTGAACTTTATGAAAATATCACAGGTGAAACTTTTGTGAAAGCCGATGTGTCTAACATTCAGGAACGAATAGAAGCTAATGTTTTGGCTTATTTGAAATAGAATTTTTCTGCCCTAGGAAATAAAATTCTTTTTAGTAATTATTAATATTAATTTAAATTTGAGTTATAATGAGTAAAAAGGTTTTTGTGTCAGGTTGTTTCGATATGCTGCATAGTGGGCATATAGCATTTTTTAAAGAAGCTGCTAGCTATGGTGATTTGTATGTTGGAATAGGCTCTGATGCAACAGTTGAAGAATTAAAAGGTCGTCAAACTATAAACTCTGAGCAAGAAAGAATTTATATGATCAATTCTATTCGATATGTTAAAGAGGCTTTTGTGAATACAGGTTCTGGTATTTTGGATTTTAAAGATGATCTTATTAAATTAAAACCAGATTACTTTATTGTAAATGAAGATGGCTTTTCTCCAGCAAAACAAGAGCTCTGCAATAGCTTAGGTATTGAATTAAAATTATTGGAAAGAATACCAGACGCAGGATTACCAGAACGTTCTACAACAGCTATACGATCTGCAGGAAATTGTACCTTGCCTTATAGAATAGATTTGGCAGGAACTTGGATTGATCAGCCTTATGTTTCAAAATATGGATCAGGTTGGGCAATAACCTTATCATTAGAACCTGTAATTGAGTATAACGAAAGATGCGGAATGTCTACATCTACTCGAAATGCTGCAAAAAAAATATGGCCGTATTATTTACCTATGGAAAAACCAGAAAAACTGGCAGAAATCCTTTTTAAATTTGAAAATACTCCGGGATCAACCATGATTTCTGGTGCACAAGATGCAATTGGGATTTGCATGCCCGGTTTGGTAAGGCATCAATATGATAATGCTTATTGGCCAATTAAATTTGAGTCTATTCACACCGAATCTACTTTATCATGGCTGGAAGATCATCTTTATATGGCATTATTGTGGCCTAGAGAACCAGGTCTTGATTTGCTAAAGGTTACTCATATAAATGAGAAGAATGTAAAGGAGCTTTCTACTGCTGCGGATGAAGTTTGGGATGCCATTCAACATATGGATTTAAAAAAGTTTTCTGAGGGGTTTATGAAATCGTTTAACGCGCAAACCAAAATGTTTCCTGCTATGGTAAACGATAGAGTAAATGCTGAAATTGAAAAGTACAAAGATAAAGCTCTCGCTTGGAAATTAGCAGGAGCTGGAGGAGGTGGCTATTTAATTTTAGTTTCAGACAAGCCAATCGAAGGTGCAATGCGAATCAATATAAGAAGAAAAGAAGTTTTGTAATTCTTGTTAATCTTTATAACTGTACTTAGAACGCATATTAGTAAAAAGGGGTTAAACATAAGTTTAACCTTTTTCTTTTAAATTAATTACAACAAATCGATTAAATCTAGCGGGTGATTTAATATGTGGCTCGCTCCATGATCAATCAATTCTTTTTTATCTCTAAATCCCCAAGATACACCAACAGCTAACATGTTTGCGTTATTTGCTGTTTGTATGTCTATACCGGTGTCACCAACAAAAATTGTTTCTTCGGGTAGTACATTTAGCGTTTTACATATTTCTAATGCTACTACCGGATTGGGTTTTTTATGCGCTTCAATCTTCAGCCCGAAAACAGGTTCAAAATAGTCTGGCAGCAATGCTAATACTATTTTTTTAGTAAGTACATCTGCTTTGTTTGAAAAAACGCTTATTTTTAGTTGTTTCGATTTTAAACTATCTAAAAGTTTAATAATACCGCTGTAAGGCTGCGTTTTGGTTGTGCATTGCTCACTATAAATAGTCATCATGGTGTTAAGGCAATTATCTGTTTCTAAATCACTTCGGTGATTTTTTGGTAAGGCATTAATCACCAAACTTTTTATTCCGCTACCAACAAGGTTTTTATAGGTGTTATAAGTGTGAGTAGGATAATTGTGATTTAGTAGAACGGTATTCATGGCGTCTGCTATATCTTCTATAGAATTAACTAATGTGCCATCCAAATCAAAAATAACTGCTTTATATGTCATCTAACTTAAAAAATGAAAAGGTTAATAATTCAATTTAACTTTACGATCGTTTAGGGGTTGCTCATTTCTATAATTGTTAATGGGCATATTATTTCTTAGTTTTAAAACTTCTTTTTCCGATAGTATAAAAGGTTGTTTAAAAACGAACCAGTTTACACCTTCGGTGCATGGTGGCGTAGTTAAAGATCCGCCATAAGAATAATAGTTTTTATCTTCCAAAAATAAACTAGATAAATCTATTTTTTGATGAATAGCTTTAGTTTCTCCATTATTAATGGGTAGGAAGCTTTCAAAAAACTCAAATAATTGACTGTCATCACCTTCTTCTCCCATTATTCCCAAAACAGCAATATGCCCCGATTTACTAATGTGCACTAGATGCATTTCTATGGGGTAAATAACACCATTTATTTTATGTTCTGATGGTTCATGGAAATGAATTTGTTTTAAGTAAAAGTTTTCATTTTTGTAATTTATCGAGTCTCCAGCTTCAAAATCAAACTGCACAGAATGGCCGTTGTTTATTACTTTACTAATATGTGTAGATGGTGTGTAAAGTATTTTTAAATCTCCTTTTGTTGCCGTCGAGTCGGCATCTTTATTAATAATATTTATTGGAGATTGGTGTTTGCCGTTACAATCTGAGTTTTTTTCAACCTCAATCCAATGTTCTGGAGAAGTTTCACCTGCATAACTCCAATGAGAGTTTTCATGTGTTTCGTTGGAATGCTTCGTGTTATCGTGATCTTTGCAGGATAGTAAAAATGTTGTTAATACTATTAAAGGTAAAAAGGTTTTAATTTTCATTGTGTTAAGTTTTACAGAACAAATTTATGGATGTATTTTCATTTAAAACCTTACATTTATCATGTCTTTTAAAGTTAAAACTTGTAAGTGTATCCTAAACGAATAACTTGAGTTTCGTAATAGTTGTTACTCGTGTAACTAAAATCTAGCCCGTTAATTTCTTTTCTAACTACCATGGTATTTAAAAGATCTGTTACGTTTAAAAAGATTTCACCCTTGTTTTTTTGAATAGATTTTTTAATGCCTAAATCGATACCAAATTGTGATTTTGTTTTTCCCTGAGGAATAATATCTGGAGCAAAATAACTAGCCGTAAGTTGAGCATTTAGATTTTGGGAGAACTTAAGGGTGTTATTTAATTTTATTGTGCCAGAAGTCATTTTTTGTTTGTCGGCTGAAAAAATATTTTCACTTGGATAAAGGTTAGTAACAGAAAAGGCATCTATAGTATTATTATAGATATTCGCATTTAAATTAAAAGTATAACTTTCTGAGACTTCTTGGTCGTAAACTAGTTCTACACCATTGTTAGTACTTTTTCCTGCATTTTGAAAAATGGCATAAATAATGGGGTCGTTATCTACGATACTCGAAATTCTCGTAATGGTGCCGTTAGCAAAACGGTGATAAATTGCGGTATACAAACTACTTTTTTTCCAAGAGTGTTTATACCCTAACTCTAATATATTTGTGAACTGAGGACGTAAGTTCGGGTTGCCTACTTTTACTATTTCAGCGTCGTCGTATTTCGGGAATATACGAATGTCTACTTCATTTGGTCGGTCTACTCTGCGGTTGTAGAAAAAAGAAATTTTGTTGTATTCATCTATTTTTTTTGCCAATCTCAGGTTCGGAAAAGGTTCAAAATAGTTGTATCCACCACTTTCGTATGTGTTATGCTCAGGGTTTACTTGGTAGTTTAAATCTACATATTCAATGCGCAAACCAATTTCGGCTTCGTATGTCTCATTTTCAAAAATATAATTACTATAAACAGCAGGAATAAGTTCTTTATACTCAGCTTTACCTCCAGCTTCAATATCTAATGGTGTGTTTGTACCAGGAAAGAATTCCATGTTTATTGGTATATTTCTTTTTCTCAGTTTTAAACCGGTTTCTAGTTTTCCATACTTTAAAGGTTTTACATAATCTATATTAAAATCGTAAACCTGTTCGTCTGAAAGGAGTTTAAAAGAGTTTTTGCTAACGGGTTCGTTTGGTAAAATATTATCGAAAAAATACTTTTCATCTTCACGATGAAAGGTGTAATTAAAACCAAATGTTATTTTATGTCCGGCTTCCTTAAATTTATGCATATAGTTAGCTGTTGCCATTGCTGTTATTTTTACTTCGTCTTCAAGAAATTGCCATAGTCTAAGGCGTTCTGTTAAATCGGCATTAAAAAAAGGTTGGTCACCTTTATCAATAATAACTTCGGTGCCATATAACCCCGAAACCGTCAAGCTGTTCTTGTCATTAATATTCCAATCGAATCCCGATTTTAGCGTGGTAAACTTCGTGTCGCGATTTCGTTTAGATTGTTGTTTGATAATGGCGCCATCATTATAATTGCGAGTAACAAATTCGTTTTTATTTAAAGTTTCAGTATATAAATAATCACCTTGAAAAAAAATGTTGAGTTGGTTTTTTCTATAGTTTAATGATAGAGATGGATTTAATTTAGGTGTTATTTTGTACTGCGGACGAATATCCGGTAAGTTTTTCTTGCGTTCCCATAAAGCTCCTAAACCACCCGTAAAACCAATTTTCCCGTTAAAGCCTTCTGCTTTGTTTTTTTTATATATTATATTGATAATACCTCCGTTTCCGTTGGCATCATATTTAGCCGATGGGTTATTTATTACTTCAATGCGTTCTATGGCAGATGATGGAATGTTGTCTAAACCCGACTGGTTTCCGAACCCAGTAAGAGCTGTTTGCTTACCATCGATAAGTATAATAATTTGATCGTTTCCACGAAGTTTTATTTTGCCATCTTGTACTGATACACTTGGTAAATTTTGCATAGCTTGTAAAACCGATCCTCCATTTTGATTAATATTATCTTTTAAAGAATAGGTTTTTTTGTCCATTTTAGAACTTAAACCATTTTGTTCACTTGTTAGAATTACTTCGTCTAAGGCGGCAATATCTTCTTTTAATAAAATAGTTTTAATGTTTAAGTAAGCAGAGAGTTTACCAACAAATAAGGTTTGATGATATGTTTTGTAACCCACACTCGAAATTTCTAAAATATATTGTCCTGGCTTGGTGTTTTCTATAGTAAAAAAACCGTTTTCATCACTAGCTGTACCGGTAACGAATGTTTCTTTTTTTACAGTTTTTAAAATTACGTTTGCAAAAGGAATAGCTTCTTGCTTGTTAAACTCTTTTATATTTCCAGAAATGGTAATTTCGCTTTGCGCGGAAAGATTTATACTTGTAAGTAGAAAGCATACTATTGAGTATAATTTAAAAAGTTTCATGTGTTGATTTATTTAGTTGGTTTTTTTTCTTTTTCGCTTTAGGTTTACTGGCTTTTGCTAACGGGTTAAATTTTAAGCATAGTTGCAGCCAATACTCTAAATCGGCTTCATTATCAAAGCCTTCTGGAGTTATATAAAGGTAACCTTTTATGGAGCGACCAGTAAAATCCATAGAAAGGCATTCTGGTTTTTTTATTTCATTTAAATAAGCGTTTTCGCCAATACGAGCCATAATTAAGCTATCGCCGTAATCTTTATTGATAAAAATTGCGCAAAGCATTTTGTTGTCAACTTTAAAACAGAGTCCCCCCATCATTTTTAATTCAGAAAAATAGATTTGTTTATCGCTTAATACACGCCTAATCCTATCAGCCAAAAATTCATCGTAAGCCATAATTAGTTTTTAAATTTTCCTGAGAGCTTTCGAATTAAATTATAAATAAAAGCATTTGTTTTTGCGTAATAGAAAGCTACAAAACAGACGACCATCATGAAAACGACAGCACCTAGAACGGCTTGCGTTGGGTCTAAAGATTTTCTAAAAAACCTATTTAAGCCTAAGCCTGTAAAACTTCCGTAAAGTATTATAAAGTGAATAACGTAGATAGAAAGCGTCTTTTCGCCTATTCTAGAAATTATGGATTGTCTTAGAAAACGTTCTAAACTGTAAAAAATCCCAAATAAAATTAAGGTGTCGCCAAGTCGAGTAAAAAGATAATTGTAATAGGCGCTTTGTTTTAGTAATTCTATATCTGTTAAAAGATATAGTCTAATTAGCACTGGTGACGATTGAAATATAAGAAAGAATCCTGTAGTGAAAAAAGTGATAATAGCTATTAATTTAAAATGTTTTCGGTGTAGATGTCTAAAAAATACCGTAGATAAAAAAGCGCCAAAAAAGGAGTAACCTATCCATGGTAAAATAGTGAATACCGAGCCGTTTTTTGTGGTAATATAATTGGCTAAAAAAATAGGAGTATTGGGAATTTCAATAGATCTATATAGTGGTTCCGAGATAAAGGATAAGCAACCCAGCGAAAAAAGTACAAAGGAAAATAAATAATTATATTTTTTGAAAATTAAGTGCAATCCAGCTAAGGTTATTAAAGCTAGACCAATACATTGTAACACGTCTACCACCCAAAAGCGATTATTAAAATCCCCATAGATCCAATTAAAAATATCTAGTCGCAGGCTGTAGCCTATAGCAAGTAGTAATAAGCCTCTAAATAAGCCTTTCTTTATCCTAGCTTTATCATCGCCTTTAGCATGAGCTCGTAATAGTAAATACGAAAAAACGAGTCCGGAAATTGTAAAAAAGGTAGGAGCTGTAAATCCGCGAAAATAAACCCAAATATTATAGACAACATGAGAGTCGCTTCTGTATGCTCGTGCCAGTAAATTATCTATAAAGTGCCCTTGCAACATCATTAAAATGGCAAATGCTCTAACGGCATCAATAAAATATATTCTGTTAGTTTGCAATAAAAATGAGTTTTGAAATATAAATATACTTTTAAAAAATGTAAAGGTCGTGTTTGTAATTTGATATATTTATAAAATGAAGTTGAAAAACATAGAACAAATAATAAAAATTTTTTCTGATTACGCTTGGGGTTTACCTTTAGTTTTGTTGTTAATTGGAGGCGGTTTGTACTTATTAATATTATCGAAGTTTTTGCCATTTCGATATATTGGCCATGCGATTCAGGTTTTAAGAGGGAAGTATGACGACCCGAACGATCCTGGTGAAATATCTCATTTTAAAGCTTTAACAACGGCATTATCTTCCACTATAGGTATGGGGAATATTGCAGGTGTAGCGGCTGCTATTTCACTTGGTGGACCTGGAGCCATGTTTTGGATGTGGGTGAGTGCTATTGTTGGGATGTCTACTAAGTTTTTTACATCATCATTAGCTGTCATGTTTAGAGGTAAAGATAGTAACGGTGATCTGCAAGGCGGCCCTATGTATTTTATAACAGAAGGCTTGGGTAGGTCATGGAAACCACTCGCCGTAATGTTTAGTGTTTTTGGTTTAATTGGAGCTTTACCTGTTGTTAACGTAAACCAATTAACACAAGCTATAAACGATATTCTTTTAAAACCGAATGGTGTTGAGGTTGGGTTGAAATCAAACCTTATTTTATCGGCTATTTTGATAAGCTTAACTTCTGTTATAATTCTTGGAGGTTTAAAGCGGATTAGTAACGCAGCATCAAAATTAGTTCCAGCTATGGTTGTTCTATATTTTGCGCTGGTATTGTTTGTTTTGGTTTCAAATTACCAAGTGGTTCCAAAATATTTTGTAATGATTTTTAGTGATGCCTTTGCGGCGAATAATTTTAAAGGCGAACCTTTTTTCGGAGGTGTTGTTGGTGCTTTGGTATTATTGGGTGTTCGTCGTGGTGCATTTTCAAACGAAGCTGGTATAGGTACGGCTCCAATGGCACATGGAGCAACAAAAACAGCAGAGCCTATTCGAGAAGGTTTGGTGGCTATGTTAGGGCCAGCAATCGATACATTAGTCGTTTGTACTTTAACAGCTTTGGCTATTTTGGTTACGGGTGTTTGGCAAACTACTGCAGATAATGGCGTGAGTTTAACGGCTTCAGCATTTAGTGAATCTATGCCAGTTTATGGTAAATATTTATTAATGGTTTGTGTAGCTATTTTTAGTATTTCTTCTTTGTTTTCATACTCTTATTATGGTACTAAATGTTTGTCTTTTTTAATTGGTGCCGATAAAAAGCATTATTACAATTATATTTATATTCTCAGTATTGTATTAGCTGTAACCACACCTTTTAGTGCTATGCTTAATTTAATAGATGGTGTATTTGCTCTTATGGCAATACCAACAATGTTGAGTACTATCGTTCTTGCTCCTAGAGTTTTAAAAGAAGCAAAGGCATATTTCAAGAAATTACAAGCTTAGAGATAGCATTCATTTTTTTACAAAAAACTGAAATGTGTAATTAAAAACAAGTTAATTAGTTGTTTTTGAAAGACTAAGGAGTTTTGTATTATTTTTATGTGTAGCTTTAGCGTTACCAACTGGTAACATTTAATCTCTTAAGTAAATGTTACCTGTCCACTTTACCAACTAACTAAATTACACCATGACAGACAAAGACCGGGCGAAAGCCTATTGGAAAGAAAACATTAAATATGTGCTTTTGCTATTATTTATTTGGTTTATAGTTTCTTTCGGCGCAGGAATTATTTTTAAAGATGCGTTAAACACCGTTAAATTTGGCGGTTTTAAACTCGGTTTTTGGTTTGCTCAACAAGGTTCTATGTATGTATTTGTTGTTCTAATATTCGTATACGTTCGGTTAATGAATAAGTTGGATAAAAAATACGGATATGATGCATAGTTGGATTCTTGCAGGTTTAGGGGTTCAAAATTGGACGTACATTTTAGTAGGTATAACATTTACCATTTACATCGGCATATCCATATGGGCTAGAGCCGGTTCTACCAAAGAGTTTTACGTTGCGGGAGGTGGTGTTTCTCCATTAGCAAATGGTATGGCCACGGCGGCCGATTGGATGAGTGCGGCGTCGTTTATTTCCATGGCAGGGATTATTTCTTTTGCAGGTTATGATGGTGCTGTGTATTTAATGGGATGGACAGGTGGATATGTGTTGTTAGCTTTATTGTTAGCTCCTTATTTACGTAAGTTCGGTAAGTTTACTGTTCCCGATTTTATTGGTGATCGCTATTATTCTAATACCGCGCGTTCTGTTGGTGTTTTTTGTGCACTCATTGTATCTTTTACATATGTGGCAGGACAAATGCGAGGTGTGGGCTTAGTCTTTTCTCGTTTTTTAGAAGTCGATATTAATACAGGTGTTATAATCGGAATGATAATCGTTTTATTCTATGCTGTTTTAGGAGGAATGAAAGGGATTACATATACGCAAGTCGCTCAATATTGTGTTCTTATTTTCGCTTTTATGGTTCCGGCTATATTTATTTCGATTCAAATGACGGGAAACCCTGTTCCGCAATTAGGTTTTGGTAGCCAGTTAGCTGATGGTTCTGGCACGTACTTATTAGATAAACTCGATGGACTAAGCACCGACTTAGGTTTTGCAGAATATACTGAAGGATCAAAATCTATGATTGATGTGTTTGCCATTACATTAGCATTAATGGTTGGTACGGCAGGATTGCCACACGTAATTGTTAGGTTTTTTACGGTTAAAAGAGTAAAAGATGCCAGAAAATCTGCAGGTTTAGCTTTATTGCTTATTGTAATTTTATACACCGCAGCGCCAGCAGTATCGGTTTTTGCGCGTACAAACATGATTGAAACCGTAAGTAACCAACCATATGAAAATATGCCAGAATGGTTTACAAAATGGGAAACCACAGGTTTAATTGTTTTTAATGATAAAAATAACGATGGTATTATTCAATACGTCGCAGACGAAAGTAAAAACGAACTTAGTGTTGATAACGATATTATGGTTTTGGCAAATCCGGAAATTGCAAAATTACCAGATTGGGTAATTGCTTTAGTTGCAGCAGGTGCATTGGCAGCAGCGTTATCTACAGCGGCGGGTTTATTATTAGTAATATCGGCATCAGTATCTCACGATTTAATTAAAAAAATGATTAAGCCAGATATTAACGAAAAAGGAGAATTAATTGCAGCACGACTTGCAGCTGTAGTTGCTGTTTGTGTAGCCGGTTATTTTGGTGTAAATCCGCCTGGGTTTGTAGCAGCAACGGTTGCGTTAGCTTTTGGGTTAGCGGCAGCTTCATTTTTTCCTGCTATTATTTTGGGTATTTTTTATAAAAAAATGAATAAAGAAGGTGCTATCGCAGGTATGGTTGTTGGTATTTTATCTATGCTGTTCTATATGACTAAGTTTAAATTTGGCTGGTTTGGTGGCGGCACAAAAGCCGATTGGTGGTTTGGTATTTCACCAGAAGGATTTGGTACGGTAGCCATGGTAATTAATTTTGTAGTTTCAATTGTTATTATGAAGTTTACTCCAGAGCCACCAGAATATGTACAAGAAATAGTTGAAAACATTAGAATACCAAGTGGAGCGGGGGAAGCTACACACTAAAATATAATTTTCTGCTTTACTACAAGAGTAGGCGTAAAAAAAAACTGGATGCATACATCTTTTAAAGATAAATGCAACCAGTTTTGTTTTTAGCAATCTGTAATTTTATAAATGCGAGTTATTGAATAATACCAGCACAGCCAATACGAGCGCCAGCATCACCAGAGGGTTGAGATTTCATATCATCTACACCAATATGTACAATTATGGCTTTACCCAAGATGTCTTTAGTTTCATCACCACAGCCCATACACCATTCGTCTGTAGTTTTTGTAATGGTTGCAATTCCGTTCGCGTTTGCTGTTAAGTTTCCTATATCTCCTTTGTGATAACCAGTGGCATCACCCCAAGCACCATGTGGTTGTGCTGTAGGATTCCAATGTCCGCCAGACGATTTTCCATCATCAGAAGAGCAATCTGCTTTTTCATGAATATGTATGGCGTGTTTGCCTACTTCTAATCCTGAAATGCTTCCGTTCATGGTAACTTGGCCATTTTCTTCAGAAAAATTGAGTGTTCCTTTAATATCGCTTCCGCTTTTTGGCGATAATAAAATGGATAAATTTTTATACTTCACGATGGTGTTTTCAACGTTTTTAACCGCTTCGGTTTCTACAATAGTTTCATTTTCTTTTTTAGAATCTTTACACGAAGTTGCAAATACAAGAGTAAATGCGAGTACTACTAATTTTAAATTTTTCATAATTTTTTCTCCTTTTTAGTAAAGTTAAGAAGATAATTAGTGCATTGCAAATTGTAGCTAGTTTCTTTGTTTTTAGAAAGATTGCTTATTCTTTTTATCGCTATAGCTTTTTGTAAAACATGCAGGGCTATAAAATCTTATTTTTTAGATTCTATAGAAGATTAAAAAAGGTTTAGAGGCTGTTGATTAAAATAAACTTGAAGAAAAAGTAGTAATTAATTATTTAATAATGGAAGCTTTAAATTGTTGCGGTGTTATCATTTCCATTTTCTTAAACTGGCGATTAAAATAACTTGTATTATTAAAACCAGATTTAAAAGCAATTTCCGACATTCTGAAATCTTTGGATTCTTTTATGAGTTTTTTCGAGAACTTAATTTTTTCAGAATTAATATAATCAATCGGAGATATACCCAACGTGTTTTTAAATTTCTTATGAAAATGAGATGTGCTCATACATGCTTTTTTTGCTAGTAAATCCACACTAATATCTTTATTTGTTAGGTTCGTTTTTATAAATTTAATAACCATACCAATTCGGGTATCGTTAAGGAAAGCTCCGGACTCATTAAGAATATAAGCTTTAGCTTTGGTTTGCAGTAAACGTACCACGAGCTCTTGTATCATTAAATCGAGAAGAACATCTTTAGAGGTGTTATTGTTTGTAAATGTATAAACCAAGCGCTCAACAAGATGGTTAACATCTGTATTATTTATAAGATGCGATGCATTTTCATCAAGTTTCCATGTGTTATTTTTGTTTTCGATAGCTACGTGATGGTTAAATTTTTCAACAACTTCATCTATTTTACTCCCATCAATACCTAAAGCTAGGCATTGTGTAGGGCAATCTTGTGTGGCTATTGGAAAATCGATAACCATTTCTTTATTGGTTGGCATAACCACAGATTCTCCCGGGAAGAAATCAAAAGATTCTAAACCATCAATATGCATTACTTTTTTACCTGTAAGCATGCTTGCTATTATAGGAAAATCGAATTTTAGCGAAACTTGTTCCGCGTAAGCGTGTGTTTCATAAATGTTTAATTCGGCATATTCGGCATTGTAGGTCGTTCTGTTTTCAACTAAAGTGGTGAGTTTTCTAATACTTCTGTGGTGGTTTAGTAACTGGCTCATAATCAATAATACAAAAAAGATGGGTGTTAATGCTTATATAATAGATACGTTCAATATTTCGATAAATATGTTCAACTGGCTAAGGATTTGATAATATAACTTTATCAAAACTATATAATAAGCAATTTATTAATAATAAAAATATGAATATGTTAAAATATAGCAAATTCATGTTAATTATTAGAAATGTAGCTTAGAAATGTTTAACCAACAACAAAAACTGAGAAAAATGAGTTATTCTAAACCAACATTTAAGACGTCGTATAATAATTTTATTAACGGCAAATTTGTCGCGCCTATTGGTGGCCAGTATTTCGATAATACATCGCCAATAGATAATAGTTTAATTGCTAAATATCCGCGATCACAAAAGGAAGATATCGACATGGCGCTCGATGCTGCTAATGCTGCAAAAGAATCTTGGGGAAATACGCCAGCCGCCCAACGTGCAGCTTTACTAAATAAAGTTGCCGATATTATTGAAGCGCATCTTGAAGAATTTGCATTAGTTGAAACTTGTGATAATGGGAAACCAATTCGCGAAACCTTAAATGCAGATATTCCTTTGGCTATAGACCATTGGCGTTATTTTGCTGCCTGTATCCGGGCTGAGGAAGGTAGTGCCACAGAGCTAGACGCGAACACCTTATCTATGAATATTAAAGAACCGCTTGGTGTAGTTGGGCAAATAATTCCATGGAATTTCCCACTATTAATGCTCTCATGGAAAGTGCCTCCGGCATTAGCAACCGGAAATTGTGTGGTTTTAAAACCGGCAGAACAAACGCCATCTACAGCAACATTGCTTATGGAGAAAATAGCCGATGTTTTTCCTCCAGGAGTATTAAATATTGTGCATGGTTTTGGGCCAGAAGCAGGAAAACCATTAGCATCTAGCCCTAAAGTTGAAAAAGTGGCCTTTACAGGCGAAACCACGACCGGGCAATTAATTATGCAATATGCTTCTAAAAACTTAAACCCAGTAACTATGGAGTTAGGAGGGAAATCGCCTAACGTGTTTTTTAATTCGGTTATGGATGAGGACGATGCGTTTTTAGATAAAGCTATTGAGGGTGCTGTTTTGTTTGCTTTTAATCAAGGTGAAGTTTGTACTTGTCCGTCTCGAATTTTGGTTCAAGAAGATATTTATGATGCTTTTATGGAACGTGTTGTGGCGAGAACAAATGCCATTATTCAAGATAATCCTTACGATGTGAATACTATGGTTGGGGCACAAGCATCGAACGATCAATACGAGAAAATACAAGCCTATTTAGAAATAGGAAAAGAGGAAGGCGCAAAAGTTTTAACAGGTGGAAGTGCTAATAAATTAAGTGGCGATTTAGCGAGTGGATTTTACATACAACCCACTATTTTAGAAGGTCATAATAAAATGCGAGTCTTTCAAGAAGAAATTTTTGGTCCGGTAGCTTGTGTTACAAAGTTTAAAGATGAAGCTGAAGCTTTGGAAATAGCCAATGATACACTTTACGGTTTGGGTGCTGGAGTTTGGACCCGTGATGCGCACCAATTATACCAAATACCACGCGCTATTAAAGCAGGTCGCGTTTGGGTAAATTGTTATCATACTTATCCTGCACATGCGCCGTTTGGAGGTTATAAAAAATCGGGATTTGGTCGTGAGAACCACGTGATGATGATGAATTATTACAGACAGACCAAAAACATGCTTATTTCTTACGATAAAAATAAATTAGGTTTCTTTTAGAATTAGATTCAGATTAATAGTGTAATACTTAAAAGGTTGAGCCGTATTGTGTTTAGCCTTTTTTGTAAATTTAAAATTATGGAAAGAATAGCAATAACTAATAAGGCGGCGCTAGTTGTAAATACATTGAAAGCAAAGCATGGGGATCTTGTTTTTCACCAAAGTGGTGGCTGTTGCGACGGATCGGCACCAATGATATTTGAAGAGGGTGATATGTATCTGGATGATAATGATATTTTGTTGGGTACAGTGGAAGGCGTTAATTTTTATATGAGTAGGGATCAATTTGAATATTGGAAACACACACATTTAACTGTTGATGTTACAGAAGGGCGAGGAGCAAGTTTCTCTCTTGAAATTCCGTTAGGATTACGTTTTTTAATTCATTCACGTCTATTTACAAAAGCAGAACAAGCCTTTTTTAAAACCATTTAAAGATAATTATTTTCAGTACACTTATTTTGTTAACAAAAGCTAAAAACAAAGTGAAATACATAATATTTTGCTATTTTAGAACTCGAAACCAAGTAGCTCTTAGAAAAGAGAATCTAGCAATAATTTTTAATATTTTTTGCTAATAACCAACTAAATATAAATCATGAGTAATTATCACATAAAACATTTAGAAGAATATTATCAAGTCTATAGAAAATCGGTTAGAGAACCCGAAAACTTTTGGGAAGAAATAGCTGAAGAGCATTTTATGTGGCAAAAAAAATGGGATAAAGTTTTAAGTTGGGATTTTGCGAAGCCCGAAGTAAAGTGGTTTGAGGGGGCAGAATTAAACATTACAGAAAACTGTATTGATAGACATTTACCAACGCGTGGCGATAAAACCGCAATTTTATTCGAACCCAATAATCCAAACGATCCGGCTGAACATATTACATACAACCAATTGCACGATCGTGTAAATCAATTTGCGAATGTTTTAAAAAACCGGGGGGTTGCAAAAGGTGATCGCGTTTGCATTTACTTACCAATGATTCCGGAACTCGCTGTTGCCACTTTAGCATGTGCTAGAATTGGCGCCATCCACTCGGTGGTATTTGCAGGTTTTTCTGCTACAGCATTATCAACTCGAATTAACGATTCCGATTGTAAAATAGTAATTACTAGCGATGGTTCTTACCGAGGTTCTAAAACTATAGATTTAAAAGGTATTGTAGACGAGGCTTTAGAGAGTTGCCCAGGTGTTAAAGATGTTTTGGTTGCCAAACGAATTAATACGGATATCCATATGGAAGCTGGTCGTGACCAATGGTTGCAACCACTTTTGGATGCGGCATCTACCGATTGCAAAGCTGAGGTTATGAATGCAGAAGATCCGTTGTTTATTTTGTACACATCGGGTTCTACCGGAAAACCAAAAGGCATGGTGCATACCACAGCCGGATATATGGTTTATACGGCGTATACTTTTAAAAATATATTTCAATATAAGGAAAACGATGTGTATTGGTGTACAGCCGATATAGGTTGGATTACTGGCCATAGTTACATTCTTTACGGTCCGTTAACAAATGGAGCTACAACAGTTTTATTCGAAGGTGTACCTAGTTATCCAGATTTTGGACGCTTTTGGGAAATTGTAGAAAAACATAAAGTAAATCAGTTTTACACTGCACCAACAGCTATTAGGGCATTGGCAAAACAAGGTGTAGAATTAGTAGAAAAATACGATTTATCATCGTTAAAAGTACTTGGCTCGGTAGGTGAGCCTATAAACGAAGAAGCTTGGCACTGGTATAATGATAACGTCGGGAAAAAGAAAAGCCCAATTGTTGATACTTGGTGGCAAACAGAAACTGGTGGAATTATGATTAGTCCAATTCCGTTTGTAACACCAACAAAACCAACTTATGCCACGTTACCATTTATTGGTATTCAACCAGCTTTAATGGATGAAGAAGGGAATGAGTTAAGAGGGAATCAAGTAGAGGGGCGTTTATGTGTAAAATTCCCTTGGCCAAGTATGGCTAGAACCATTTGGGGAAACCATCAGCGTTATAAAGATACCTATTTTTCGGCTTATGAAAATAAGTATTTTACCGGTGATGGCGCATTGCGTGATGAGGTTGGTTATTATCGAATTACAGGTCGTGTAGACGATGTAATTATCGTTTCTGGGCATAACCTCGGTACTGCTCCTATAGAAGATGCGGTTAACGAGCATCCAGCAGTTGCAGAGTCTGCCATTGTTGGCTTCCCACACGATATTAAAGGAAATGCACTTTATGGTTATGTTATTCTGAAGGATTTTGGTGAAACCAGAGATCAAAACAATCTTAGAAAAGAAATTAACCAAATGATTACCGAGTCTATCGGGCCAATCGCGAAACTAGATAAAATTCAGTTTACTGCTGGCTTACCAAAAACACGTTCGGGTAAAATTATGCGACGTATTTTACGTAAAATAGCAAGTAACGATACTAGTAATTTAGGTGATACAAGTACATTATTGAATCCCGAAGTTGTTCAGGAAATTATGGATAACGTACTTTAGTTTAATACATTAATCATTTAAAAATAAATAGCTTTAATAACACCTTTTTTTTTAAAAAGGTGTTATTAACTATAAAACTGGTATATAGGTAATGCTATTTATATGCTTATGTTGTACGCAAGCTGAAAAACGAAACTCTTGAAAAAAGAAATTGAACAAAAAATTTATAAATTCTTTCTTGAATCCAGTGATTTCAATGGAATTCCTTTGAGAAATATTTCAAGTACTTTGAATATTGAATATAAAAAATCAATAGACTTAATTAAAGAACTAGTTCTAGATGACAAAATAACAATTCAATCAAGTACAAATCCTCATATTATTTATTCACGTCTTTACCCTATCGAAACTCAATTGAAAATTCTTGAGGATTCCAAGAACTGGAAAACAAAAGAAATGAAAATAGGGAAAATTGCAATAATATCAGAAAATACAGATTTTCCAATATGCATTTATCCTTCTCAAAGTTCACTTAAATCTAATAGAAATTTAGATGAATTTGGAGAAGCAATTTACACTAAAGCTCTTGCGTGTGGAGAACCTCAACTAAGTCCACGATTTTTCGACATTGAAGTATTGGAAAGATATTCAAACGACCCTAGATTCAATTTTGTATTTGAAGATTACTCAGGTAGAATTTCAGCAAAATATGATGATAATGAAAAACCTTTAGTAAGAGGAGAAGATGATGTTTTTCTAAAAACTTTTGGTTTAGGTTTTGATGAAAATGATAACAGGTTAGCTGTTGTCTATTTAAGATACTTAAACGACTTAACACCTGAGCATCAGGTTTTTTGGAAAAATAAAGAAAGGACTGAAAACTGTTTCGTTCTACAAGAATATTATGAAAATACAATTAAAGGAAATTGGACATCATCACATTCTGTATTTAGTGCTTTTATAGGCGAACTAACTTGTTTAAATGACATTTCAAAAACTATTTTTGATAAATCTTTATTTAGAAAAAATTTTAATGATTACAATCGACCGAAAGAATTTACATTTTTCTTTTCACCAACTTTAAAGAATTATAATGATTTTGTACTTCTTTTAGATAAAATGATTTCAGACAACATAAACAAAGATTTCTTTGAAGGTAAAGTTGAGTTTTACGATTACATTGAAATAGAAGATGGAATTAAGGAACGAAAACCAAAAGGAACATTAAGACTTTTCGAAGAATGGTTGAGTGGAATATTTAAGGCTGAACAAGACAAAGAATTAAAGAAAATATTTAGTATTTTAAAAAACATTAGAAGACAGCGTCAAAACCCAGCTCATAGAATAAGTGAAAACGAATATGACCAGAAATATATTGAGCAACAAAAAAAATTAATAAATAATGCTCATCATTCTATAAAAGGATTAAGATATATTTTTAAACAACACAGAAGAGCGAAAAATTTTGAAATACCAGATTGGTTAGAAAATGGAGACATAAAAACATTCTGAAAAAAGCCTGCGTACAACACCATATATAATTTATTGCTAGTTCTAGCCTACTTACGAAAATCCTCGCGGATTTTATATTCGGTTTTTATTTGCTAAATTAGGTGCTAAACCACGCAACGTATCATATACAAAACCGTTGTGTGTAATTAAACCCAACCAAAAAGTATACGACATTCGAAAATCTGTATAAGAAAACAAGACCTCTTCCGTCCGACCTTTGCCTTATAATTTTTTAACACAAAAAATAGACGGAAATGAAAACAAATCAATTTGGCAAAAAAGGATGGACACCTGATAGAATCGGAAATCTGAATGGCAAAGTGTTCGTTATAACAGGTACTACAAGCGGAACAGGTTTTGAAGCAACCAAAATTTTACTTTCAAAAGGTGCTAAAGTGGTTATGCTCAATCGAAACCCTAAAAAAGTACAAGACACCATTGCAACATTGAAACAAGAATTGGGTAACGATATTGATATAACCAATATTCAAATGGACTTATCAGAGCAAGTATCTGTAAAAAAGGCTACAGAAGAAATTTTAAAAACAGTTCCCAAAATCGATGCATTAATTTGCAATGCTGCAATTGCCCAAGTACCTAAACAGACGCTAACAACAGACGGTTGGGAAAGTCAAATGGGAACGAATTACTACGGAAATTTTACTCTTCAAGCATTATTGTTCCCACTTATTGAAAAATCTAAAGGTCGAATTGTAACGGTAGGAAGTCTGGGATATGATATGGGAATTAAAACTATCAAATTTGAGGATTTGAATTGGGATAAAGATTACACACCTAATAATGCTTATAGTCAAAGCAAATTAGCTCAAATTATATCTATCTATGAACTACAGGATAGATTGAAAGAAGCAGGTAAATCAGATGTTAAAGCATATGCTTGTCATCCTGGTTCTTCAAGAACAAACCTTATAAATACAAGTGGTAGTTTTATGATGAAATTCATCTTTAATCTAATGAAATTATCGCCATTAACACAATCGGCTGAAAAAGGTGCTTATCCGCAATTGATGTGTGCTTCAGAACCTAATTTAGATCAAGGTAGTTTTTATGGTCCTACAGGAAGAAATAATTGGACTGGTCCTGTTGGAGCGCATAAATTAGAATCACACGCAAAAGACAAAGTTGTTGCAAAAAAATTATGGGAACTTTCTGAAAAAGAAACAGGTGTAAAATGGAATATATAAATTTGTATTATGGAGCACTTTAAAACATTATCATCTTATTTAGATTATTTAGGACTTCCTCGACCAGAGCATCCTATGTTGAGTATTTTTAACTCAAAAGGCGAAGGTTATTTACCTTGTCCACGAGAAAGTTCGCCACCAATTACAAATGATTGTTACTCTATAAGTTTTAAAAAATATGTAAAGGGAGATTTAAACTACGGACGAACAAAATATGATTTCACTAATGGAGCTTTGATTTTCATTGCACCAAGACAAGTCTTACAATGGGATAATAGTGTGGTTTTTGAGCAAAAAGGCTTTTCAATAAACTTCCACGAAGATTTTATAAAAGGAACAGAATTAGCACAACAAATTAAAAAATATGGTTTCTTTTCCTATTCAGTAAATGAAGCATTACATCTTTCGCCAAAAGAAGAAAAGCAAATAGAATCGATAGTTGCTAATATTGAAATTGAATATCAAAATAATCAAGATGTCTTCAGTAAAGAAATTATTATTTCTCAATTAAACACGTTGTTAAAATATGCAAATCGTTTCTATGAAAGGCAGTTTTTAAATAGAATAGAAATATCGAACGATTTGTTAGAGCAATTCAATCAGTATTTAAATGAATATTTTGAATCAGTACAGTTGCAAGAAAAAGGTATTCCAAGTATTGAACAAGTCGCAGATAAAATGTCGGTTTCACAACGATACTTAAGTGATACTTTGAAAAAGGAAACAGGTAAAACTACAACCGAACATTTACACTTACATTTAATCGATGAAGCAAAAAATATATTATTACAGCCAAATAAGAGTATTTCAGAAGTGGCTTATGAATTAGGGTTTGAATATCCACCCTATTTTTCGAGATTATTCAAAAAGAAAGAAGGTATAAGTCCGACCGAGTACAGAGAAAAATATAAACTAAATTAAACAATGGAACTATTAAAATTAGCCACAGAATGGGCGAAATCCGAAATCTTCTCAACACGTTTCTTCATCCTTTTTGCAATTATATTTTTAATCGCAAGTATTGGGTTTTGGCAGTTAGGGAAAACAGATTTAGCAAAGGCTTACATCATTCCGACTTTGATAGCAGGCATACTAATTTTGATAATTGGTAGCGGTCTTTACTACACCAACATTCAAAGAGTTAAACAATTTGAGAAGGACTTCAATACTGATACATCTGCCTTTTATCAATCCGAAATAGAACGTTCTGAAAGCACTTTAAAGGAGTATACAGTTGTATTTAAAGTAATTCCAATATTAATTATCATAGCAGCATTATTAATTCTGTTTGTTAACACACCTACTTGGAGAGCAATTAGTATTACAGCCATTGCAATGTTAACAGTCATTCTGTTAGTTGACGGAACTGCCCACTCAAGAATAGAAAGCTACCATAAAGAATTGAAAGTGGTAGATATAAAAAAATGAAGTCAAAAAATAACTACACACAACAACGTATATAAAAAATAGCAGTTAAGAGCTAAACCTTAAGTTTGGTTCTTTTCTGCTATCTTTGTTTTAAACCGAAAAGTAGTACTTATAATTCTGCTACTTTTCATATACAAGACCGTTGGCATACATTTGACAAGCAACACTATTTAACAGATTTAAACACTAGTAAACTTTCCAGAAACAGAAATAAAAAATAAATTTGCATTATGGAAGAAAAACTTGATTTACTAAGACAACATTTTGAAGAGTTATTTGCATTAACAAATGACGAATGGAATTTTATACAATCGCACTTTGAATATAAAAGCTTAAAAAAACACCAATTCTTAATCCAAGCAGGACAAGCTGTGGATTTTGAATATTGGATTGTTAAAGGCTTAGTTAAGGCGTATTCCATAGACGAAAAAGGCAAAGAACATATTCTTCAATTTGCTATGGAAAACTATTGGGTGAGCGACCATTGTGCTTTTCAACACCAAGAACCGGGTTCTATTTTTGTAGATTGCCTTGAAGATTCAGAGTTTTTCTGTTTGTCTTTAGAGAATAGAGAGAAAATTTGCTTAGAAGTCCCAGCAGTTGCCAACTTCTTCAGAATTAAATCTAACAACGGTTATATAAATTTACAGCAAAGAATCCTTTCTTTACTCACAATGACCGCAGAAAGCAGGTACGAATACCTGTTAAATAAACTTCCAAAATTAATACAACGCGTTCCTAAAAAATTAATTGCTTCCTATTTAGGCGTATCCAGAGAGACTTTAAGTCGTTTTAACAGTTAAGAGTGACATAAATCACTTTTCAAAATTGATGTACATCACAAAAAAACCGTGATGTATGTCCTCGCACACCCCTTTGTTTTCATAGAATTTTGTATCGAACAATTAAATACAATGTACTATGAAAACTACAAGAACACTTTTTCTATTATTTACAGTTATTGCCATAGGTTTTAACACCTATGCGCAAGAAGACAAAAGACCGTTAATGGGTAACTCCTACGGTATTATCAATATTGATGAATACGTAACACTACTTCCTAAAGACCACAACGGTATCATCAAAGACATCAGATTAATAGACCGTGAACACGCAGGCGTTAGAATCTTTCGGTTATATGATGAAGTGCCTATGCACTACCACGCAAAATCTGATGCTTACCTCTACATTTTAAATGGCAAAGCAGAATTTTATGTTGCCGATAAAGGTCCTGTTGTTGCAGGAAAAGGCGACTTACTTTTTTGGGGCAAAGGTACATCGCACGGTAACGGAAAAATTTTAGAAGGTCCGTTAGACGTACTCGTTTTTGATGCCATTGCAAGAGACCCAAGCGATGTTATCTGGGTAGACCCATCAACGCAAAAGAAATTTTTAGGCAACTAATCAAATCATATTCAATTTTAAAAACAATAACGATGAAAACAGTAACAATTATAAAAACAGTCTTGTTCGCATTTGTAATGAATTTTACACTATTAGCACAAGCACAATTAGAAACTATAGCAACATTTCCAGAATCAAGACCGGGGAATATAACCGTGTCTAACGACGGAAGAATATTTGTAACAATGAGTGCCTTAAGCGCTTCAAAATATATGGTGAAAGAAATTTTGCCTAATGGAGAAGCCATTCCATTTGGAGATAAAGAGTGGATTGTAAAACCAGAAAACGGAAGTATAAAAGGTATCAATTCAACTATCGGAATTCAAGCCGATGCAAATGGAATTCTTTGGGTGTTGGATATGGGTAACGTAAAGCAAAATCAGGCACCAAAATTAGTTGGATTTGATTTGGTTACCGGTAACGTCACAAAGGTTTTTCCTATTCCGAATACAGTATTATCAACAAAACCTTTTTTACAGGATTTTGTGATTGATGTCAAGAACAACACTGCTGTAATTGCAGATATGACCGATGCTTTAAATCCGCCAATTGCACCAGCTTTTGTTGTGATTAACTTAGAAACAGGTTATATAAGACGAGTTATGGAAGGGAATGCTTCATTTTTGTCTGCTGATGAACCAGTGAAAATTCACGGTAGATTAGTATCCCACAAAAGAAAAGACGGTACTACCATTCAGCCAAGATATCCTTTAAATCCAATTTCCATAGATGACGAAAACAAGTATATCTACTATGGTGCAATGGGAAACACCAAGATTTACCGCATACCGTCTGCTGTTTTAGCGGATGAAAGCAAGCAAGATAGCGACCTTAATAAGTACATCGAGTTTTATGCCAACAAACCAAAATCTGACGGATTTAAAGTAGGTGCAAACGGAAAAGTATATGTAACCGATGTTGAAAATTCAGCCATTGTAGAAAGTACGCCTGCTGGAATGAAAACCATTGCGCAATCTAAAAAAGACCTGTCTTGGCCCGATGGTGTTGCCATACACGGAAACTATTTGTACATCGTAGCAAATCAGCTTCATAATCTGCCTTTGTTAAATGAAGGAAAAGATGCTAGTAAACCACCTTACTTGGTTTTAAAAATGAAGCTTCAAGATTAAATAAAATTAAAAATAAGGTGATGTATGAGCAGTGTTAACTGTGACATACATCACTTTAAAATGGTGATGTACATCCTCGCACACCCCTTGCTTTAATCGGAAATTTGTATCAGAAATTTAAAAACATATTAAAATGAAAACAATAGTAAATACTTTAAAAACAATTGCATTAGCAGCCACACTTTTTACTGCTTTAACTACAAACGCACAACAAGTACCAACGTCACCTTATGGTGCAGACGATGAAATTGGTGCACTTAACCTTTTAAATGAAGAAACGGTTTTAGATGCCGTAAAATTGGTTAAGAAAGGAAAAGTATACCGCTTAGGAATGGTGGTAAATGCAGAAACCGCAGCTTTCCGTCACAGATACTTTCATATTGAAACGTTGCAACCAGAAACTGCTGCTGCAGGTTCTAATAAATTCACCTACGTAGATGACCAATTAATTGGTTGGACAGGTGTTGGATCTCAAATAAACGGATTGGCACATTATGGTAGAGACAATGTGCATTATAACGGACATAAAGTTGAAGATTTTTTAACCGTATCTGGTGTTAAAAAATTAGGGCTAGAAAAATTACCTCCAATTGTAACTAGAGGTATTGTTTTAGATATGCGCTCCTATTACAATCAAGATATTGTAAAGGAAGGCACTGTTTTTACAGTTGAGGACATTGAAAAAGTAGCCAAAAAACAAGGCATTGAAATTCGTAAAGGAGATGTAGTGCTATTTTACACAGGATGGACCAAATTAATGGGTAAAGATGATAAGCGTTACCTAGCTGGCGGACCTGGAATTGGTACAGAAGCTGCACATTATTTAGGTAAAAAAGGAATTGTTGCAGCAGGTGCAGACAACTGGTCTTTTGAAGCGGTGCCACACGAAAATAGAGCACTGTCTTTCCCTGTAAATCAAATGATGGCAACCGAATACGGTGTACAAGTTTTGGAAAATATTCTTGTAGATGAGTTGGTTGAGGATAAAGCTTGGGAATTCCTTTTTGTATTAGGTCACCCTTTATATGAAGGCTCTACGCAAGTACAAATAAACCCTGTTGCCATTAAATAACAATAATAAAAAATAATTAGAAATTATGGAAACATCAACAATACATAGAGATACTACGGTAGCAAAAAAGAAGAGTCTACCAGCAGCATTATGGGCATTAACCATAAGTGCATTTGCCATAGGAACAACGGAATTTGTAATTGTAGGTTTATTATCTACCGTTGCAAACGACCTAGGCACATCATTAACATCAGCAGGATTATTAGTAAGTCTGTACGCCATTGGTGTTGCTATTGGTGCACCCATTTTAACTGCCTTAACAGGTAAAATTCCAAGGAAACAATTACTAATGGGAATTATGTTACTATTTATAATTGGTAACGGTTTAGCAGCTATTTCACCAAGTTTTGAGTTGTTGCTATTATCTAGAGTTGTAACAGGTTTTGCTCACGGTGTATTCTTTTCTATCGGGTCTACCATTGCAGCTAGTTTAGTTCCAAAAGATAAGCGAGCAACAGCCATTTCTATAATGTTTGCAGGTCTAACGGTAGCCATTGTAACTGGTGTGCCTTTAGGAACATATATCGGTCAGAATTTTGGATGGAGAGCAACTTTTATTGGTGTTGCTTTATTAGGATTAGTAGGTGCAATAGCTAGTTTGGCTTTGGTTCCTAAAAACATCAAACAATCGGCTCCATTACGACTTATAGACCAATTAAAAGTGATTAAGAATCCATCTATTTTATTGGTGCTAGCCATTACTGCATTTGGTTATGGTGGTACGTTTGTCACTTTTACGTACTTAACACCTTTGTTGGAAGAAGTAACCGGTTTCTCTTCAAATATGACTAGTGTATTTCTTTTAATTTATGGTATTGCCATCGCAATTGGGAATATCATAGGTGGTAAAGTATCTAACAATAAACCAGGCAAAGCATTATTAGTAATGTTTGCTTTACAAGCCATCGTATTGTTTGTGTTATACTTCACTGCTTCTAGTCAGATTTTTGCCATCGTGACCTTGTTTTTTATGGGAATCCTAGCCTTTTCAAACGTACCTGCATTACAATTATACGTGGTGAAAATGGCGGAAAAATACTTACCAGGAACCGAAGATGTAGCATCTGCCTTAAACATTGCAGCTTTTAACGTTGGTATTGCTATTGGTGCTTATGTAGGCGGAATGGTTGTGGAATCTGAATTAGGTATTGAAGCGACTCCTTGGGTAGGTGGTATTCTAGTAATTGTTGGATTCTTGTTAACCTTAGTTTTATTCAAAAAAGAAAAAATATAAATAATGACTGCATTAAAATTTAGAAATAACGACGAAATGCCAATTTTAGGTTTAGGAACGTTTCGTTCTGAACCAAATGAAGTGTACAAGGCTGTACTTTCAGCTATTAAAATAGGATACAGACATATAGATTGTGCTGCGGCTTACGGAAACGAAAAAGAAGTAGGTAATGCCATTGCTGAAGCCATAAAACAAGGTTTGGTCACACGTAACGATTTATGGGTGACTTCCAAATTATGGAATGCTTCCCACGGAGCGGAAAATGTGATTCCTGCACTGAACCAGACTTTAGAAGATTTACAACTTGACTATTTAGACCTGTATCTTATCCATTGGCCTGTCGCTCTTAAAAAAGGAACGGAAATGCCAGAAAAAGCATCTGATTTTATTCCATTATCAGAGGTGCCTTTAACCAATACTTGGAAAGGGATGGAAGCTGCTTTAGAGGAAGGACTTGCAAAACATATTGGCGTGAGTAATTTTAATGAAAATCAGTTGAAAGAAATACTAGCGACTGCAGTGCATCAACCAGAGATGAATCAGGTAGAAATGCATCCATTTTTGCAGCAAGACGCATTACAAACATTCTGCGTAAAAAACGATATTCTGCTAACTGCATACGCACCTTTAGGCTCGCTTGAAGATGACAATAGCACGCTTCGTTTGTTAGAAAATGATACGATAAAAAACATTGCCAAAGCAAGACGTATGTCGCCTGCACAAGTAGCATTGTCATATACGATGCAACGAGGCATTGCGGTAATTCCTAAATCTATAAATGAGGCGAGATTGCTTCAGAATTTAGAGACGTTAAACTATACACTTACTGAAGAAGACATGGCGTTGTTGAAGGATTTGGATAAAGGACATCGCTTTATAGATGGCAAATTTTGGGAAGTTGAAAACGGACCCTACACTGCAGATAGTATCTGGAATAACTAATCTTGAAAATCATCAGGTGTCTTAGCGGATGCCTGATGAATTTAAAACACACACTATGAATCCATTTGATAAACTATACAAACCAGGTAAAATGACCCTTGGTATAGAGTTTCCTTTAGATAACGATTGGTCAACCGATGGAAATCGCAAACGTTTGGAAGACAACAGACCTTTTGGCGTGCCAGATATATCTAACCATTTAGCCTTAGCACAACAGATTGACGAAGCAGGATTCGCAGCCTTATGGATGCGAGATGTTCCTGTGTACGACCCAAATTTTGGTGATGGTGCTCAATTGTTTGACACCTTACCATACTTGGGTTATTTAGCTGCTGCTACCAAAAACATTTTGTTGGGTACAGCTGCCATTGTATTGCCATTACAACAACCTATAAAGTTAGCAAAAGCTACTGCTACCATAGAAAATTTAAGTGATGGCAGACTATTGTTAGGCTTTGGTTTGGGCGACAGACCTGTGGAGTTCCCAATGTACAATATCGATTATAAAAAAAGACCTGAAATCTTTAGACAAAATCTTGATATCATCAAAGAAGCTTGGAAAACGAATAGCGATTTAAAATCTAAGTACGATTTTTTAACTAGTGGAATAGAAGTGTACCCTAAACCGAAAAAAGATATTCCGTTAGTCATAGCTGGTCATTCCGGACAAAGTATTAATTGGATTGCCAAAAACGCTCAAGCTTGGTTTAATTATCCAAGACCTGTTGCCGAAACTTTGGAGAACAGAAAATACTGGTGTAATGCATTGTATGATGAAGATCAAGCAGCCAAACCTTATATTTCTGCCATACATTTAAACCTATCTAAAGACGACAATGCTACTTTTAAACCACAGCGTTTTGGTGGTACGGTTGGAATCAACCATCTTACCGAATACTTAAAGTCCTATGAAAACGTTGGTGTTAATCATATGGCACTAAACCTTAGAAAATCTGAAACGCCAGTTAGTGAAGCTATTGCTAAAATTGAGGAGGTTGTATTACCGGAGTTTGATACTATCTAGTTCTTTACTATACCATAAATTATATATATAAGATTAAATAATAATTCCTAAATTAAAAAACGTGTGGCAACAATGTATATGTTTTATTGCTAGGTTCTAGCCTGCTTACGAAAATCCTCGGAAAATTATAGGCTATAAAACACCCCAGGAAATTATGGATTCTGAACTAAAAAATGTAGCTTAGTATCTCAAAAAAAAAGCAACGTTTGTTGCGTTAGAACCTTGAATGCAGTAACACAAAATGAAAATCGAGTTTAAAGAAGAACAAAAATTCACTCAATGGTGGCTTTGGCTGATTTTAATCGGAATTGGAACATTATCGATTTTCGGAATTTACAAGCAATTAATTCTCGGAGAAAAATTTGGAGTTAAACCAATGGCAGACTTCGGACTTATTATTTTTTGTGTGCTTATTTTTGGTTTAATAGCTATGTTTTGGTTTATGCGACTGAAAACTGAAATTGACCAAAATGAAATACGAATAAACTTCTTCCCTTTCGTTAAAAAGCAAGTAAATTGGAAAGAAATAAAAAATGCTAAAATCGTGAATTATGGATTTGTTGGAGGTTGGGGAATCCGACTATGGACAAAATATGGAACGGTATATAATACGAAAGGAAACAAAGGTTTGGCAATTGAGCTTCAGAATGGGAAAAAATTTCTAATCGGAACTCAAAAAGAAACTGAACTGAATAAAATATTGGAAAAAGTCAGTTGGTAACATTGTTTAAAAATAACGCGTGAGTTTATTACTAAATCAAAAGCTCTATGTTTGTTTATGTAGCCCGCCAAATATAATATTTGGCATTTTCAATATAAAAGATAAACACAAAATATTATATTTGGCTAAGTGTCAAACCAAAGCGAGAGGCTTATCTCTTGCCTTACGTTTTTTATGCTAAACGTTGGTATTAATTACATAAAGAACGAAACATAAATGGCGTTTTTTAAAGGTAGAAAAATCTTTGAGAAATAGCACTCTTGCGTTTAACAGAAAAGCTACTTATTAATAATAGGGCTGATTTTATCTTATAATTTTAGATATGAATAAAATACTAATACTACTAATTTTAGCCACCACAATGGGGTACGGACAAAGAACTAAAATAGATAAGAACGTTACAATAGATTTAGAAGAATTAAACTTAAAAGGTAATGTAAAACGAGTAACGGTATATGAGAAGACATTGGATGTTGATACAACTGCAATAATTTCTGAAGTAAAGGAATTTAATGAAAACGGATTTTTATTATTAGAAAAAACCTATCGTCGTGGTAAATTGAATACCACTTATAAATACACCTATAAAGACGGAAAAGTAGAAACCGTAATTGAAACCCAATTACCACCTTACGGATATACCACCATTAAAAAGTATGTTTATAAAGATAACGTAATAGAGATGAAAGCTTATGAAGATGATAAGCTGACAGAATCTTTTACACAAAAAATGGATAAAAACAACAACATTGTATACTCAAAACACGACAACTACAACTTTAAATCGTATTGTGAACATTTTTACGAATACGACAACAACAATAATGTTACGCGCCTAAAAAGAGAATGCTACAAAGAAAATGTAAAAAACGATAGTTATACCGTTGATTATACATATAAAGATAATTTGCTAGTAAAAACACATCAATCTAATAGTGCTTTTTACGATGGAAAACCAACTACAGAAATTTACACCTATGATAAATTAAATAATTGTACTGAATTAAGTAAATATGTTAATAATGTATTCGAAAATAAAGAAACTAAAGTTTACAAAAATAATTTATTAATAGAACACCTCTTTTTTGATAAAGATGGCGTTAAAATAACAGTTGTAAACTATGAATATGATAAGAATAAAAATGTTAGTAGTGAAGCCATTCATAATATAAAATATAAAGAAACTACTATTAAAACCTATGTAGTAGAAGAATACTGATGAAGAAGGCCACTAGAAAATATATCAATGAATTTAGTAAACAGGTTAACAAATCAAATTATACATTAATAACTAAAGACAACTTATATATTGCAACAGGAAATAATATATATATTACTATGGACTTTAAACTTCAAGAAGTTGTTATAGAGAACGTTCTTGTTGTAGAATTTACCGTTATAATAGGTGATTATAAAAAAGCATTGGAAGATGGTATTTTAAATCCTGTTTCAGAAGAAAAGATCATTATACTTGAAAACGATTTCTACAATAGCTATTCTGAAGATCCTGTGCATACTATTTATAAAGACACCATAAAAAAGCTCAAACCTTTTATTGGGCTTAACTCATGCATCTACAAAAATTCAGAATACACTTTTTTTCAACAAATAGGTAATCACGATCTTATTTTAAAAGATCCTTTACCTATACAAGTTATTAGAGGTAAAGCAGAAATTACTCAAGTTATAGAACAACTAAAACAAATTAACTTGCCTAACGGGTGGCTAATACAAAAATCTAAAGGCATAGGTAAAAAGAGTAATATTAAAATATATAAGAATTTAATAATAATCACAGTTATTATAACGATACTAATAAACGCTATTATAGCTATTGGTAGATTATTTTAAAAAATTACAAAAAATTAAACTAGAATTGTACTAATTATATAAAACAGCCCAATTTATGCTACACAAAATTTTACTATTAAGTTTCTTTTTAACGCTCTTTAATTCCATTGAAGACAAAGGACTAAAGGCATATTACTACCCAATAGAGAAAGAGAAAACAGTTAGGGTTTATAAGTTTATTGAAAAAAATCATCCAGACTATTCCGAATATTTAAAAATTACAATTGACCCAGAAACAAATACAGTTTTAACAGAGAAATATTTAAATAACTTATGGCATTTTAATAGTGGTTTAGAAAAACTTAATAAAACTGGGACAGAACTTATACAATACACAGATTTTTGGAGAAAAAGTAACGGAGACACACTAACCGTAGAAGCTAAAATAATAGATAAAGAAGCTTTTAGGTGGGACGATAAAGAAAGCGTTTACGAGTATTCTTTAAACTACACCGATCCTAGAGAAGGGCCTTTAAACCTTGAAAAATCTAGAATTCTACATAGCTTTAAAACCATTACAATAGATAATAAAACATATAAAACCGCCATGTTTCTTGATCAGTATACAGAAGAAAATTCAAGCTATCAAAGTTCAGGTTTTTACCAGCACGTATATTATGCTGAAGGTTTGGGCATCGTTAAATATGATACACATAAATTAAAGACTTCCATAGAAATGGAATTAAATGAGATATTAACCGAGGAAGAGTTTAATAAACTACTTTATAAAAAACTTAAATAAAATGATAGTAGGTTACAGAAAGGCAAAAATGTAACTTATAGCCTAAAAAATCACCTAAATAAAAATAACGAAACGCTGATACCGTATAAAATTTATTACTAGTTCTATAGTCAGCTGAAGAAAAGTCTGACCAATGTTATTGAGTAATAACTATTTGCTAAATTAGGGGCTTAAACCACACAACTAACCGTACACAATACCGTGTGCAATTAAAAAAAACGGAGTAAATGAAACAAAATTTAAGATTAATACTTATTCTATGTATTACCCAACTGATTTTGGGCTGCTCTCAACCGGAGAAGTCTAATATGGTACAAAAGGAAGAGAAAACTAATATTGAACTAAAAGACAATTGGTACTATCTTAACGGAGAAAAGTTTTTTGTAAAAGCCATTGGTTACGAAATAGGTGCACGACCAGGACAACATCCATATGAAGATGAAAAGAAAGATCATCTGGAGTTAATGAAATTTGATCTTGAGAACATAAAAAAAGGAGGTTATAATACTATAAGAACATGGAGTCAATTTTCTGAAGCACAATTAAAATTGGTGCAAGAATCTGGTTTAAAGCTTATTATGGGGTTAGAAGTTAACCCGGAAGAAGATTATAGCGACCCTAAATTTATAAATCATTGCAAGACACAATTGGTAAATATTTTGAAATATGCGCCAAAATATGATTGCATAATTACGTATTTGGTTATTAATGAACCTCAAACAGATCACATTCATAAAGTTTCAGCCAAGGCGTTTAAAGGCCTCATGAAAATGATGGTAGATATGATTCATGAGGGGCATCCAAACGTGCCAGTAACGCTTTCTGCAAATGCTATGATTAGCGATTGGATGGATGAAAGTATGTATGATGTATACGCTTATAATTGTTATGGCTACAATGAAGGTCAAACAGCAACAATGGGGTTTAGAGATTATATTAAAGGTCTAAATGAATTAAACGGGTTAGATAAACCCTTTATCATTACTGAATTTGGACATTCAGTATCACCAAAAGGAGGTTTTGGTAGTTTTGGCTCAAGAACCTTAAAGGAACAAAGCGAAGGGTTGGTTTCTAATTACCGAGATCTTATGGATGCAGGAGCTGTAGGAATGTGCCCTTTTTATTATGCTGATGGTTGGTGGAAAGGTGGAGAAAAAAGTATACACAATAAAGAGCAGCCAGAAGAATGGTTTGGGTTTTGGGGTTATAAAGATATTAACGACAAATATGGTTCACCTCGTCCTGTTTGGTTTGCTATGCGAGATTATATGAAAGGGCTTATAATAAGCCCTAAAAATAAAACAATACACGCCAGCACCACCACGATACCTTTAGAGCTTTATAATGATGCGACAATTAAAAAAGTAGTTGTAAAAAATCGTGATAAAGTTATCTATTCTAATAGCATAATAAGTGCAGGCTATTTTGCAGACCAATTAACAATTAATCCAGTTGGTATGGAAGCCATGGAACTTGCTTTTGAGTTTTTTGATGGTGAAGATAACGTTGTTAAAAACGAATCTATTATAATTCTAGCTTCTAATACAGCAATAGAATTGCCTAAATTAACTATAGAAGTCACACCTAAAAAAGATTTTAGCGCCGTAAAAGTTGGAAGCATTAAAACAACAATTGAAACTAATGAGAATTTTAAATTGATTGGAGACTTAATCGTTAGTTATAATACTCATCTTGGATGGGACGTTGGTCCACAAGTATCTGTTTCGGTTAAGGGTGAAATGGACAAAAAAGTAATTACTTCTGAAAATTTCTTCGATATTCCTGATAATTGTTGGGTTGTAAATGCATCGGCTGGAATATCTGTTAGGTATGGTAAATTTACTTTTAAAATTCACGATCAAAAATTAATTTATAGAGGTGAATGGGCTAAAGAAATTAGTCGTTAATTAGCCTGCACATGGTGCAGTATTAAAAAAAAGCTATTTTTTTCGTTTAACTCATGCTAGTTGCTTTGTTTGCTTATAAGTAATTTTCTTTCGGAAAATCGTCGCACTCAAACACGCAACTTATCATATATAAAACCATTGGCAACAAGCTAAAAAAAAAGGCAATGAAGTACTTCAATCTATTCGGTAAAACCAAAGGGCAGAGTTCAAATCCTGAACCTGAAAAACCGGAATTTGAGCAAATCAAGGTTTTTAAGAGTTTACCAAAAAAGGAATGGAAATTAGCCTGCAACGAACTGAATAAAATAATTGGTATAAACCTTAAGGAATATGGGTTTAAAAAGAAAGGTAGAAAGCATTATCGACTTACAAATGATTTACTTGAAGTTATTGATATTGACAATCGTGGAAGTTGGTCTGGTGCTAAAGACGATATTGAAGTTCGAATTGGATTAGTGCCATACTGTTGGAGGAACCTTACTGACGAATACTATTTAATTGGTTCGAAAAAAATAGAAGAAATAGATAATACAATCAGAAAGCATTTTAAAATATCAGAGGAGTATATAGTATTAGCAAATTATTTATCAGAGAAATTAATTAAAAAAGTACTGCCATTTTTTGACAAATACAATTCGACTAAAAAGATAACAAACAAACCATATATTTTTCCTTTTTATTCCAAGTGTGGAGGAAATGACATTTACAAATCTCAATTTCTAATTTTATTCTCGGAACTTAAACAACATAAACCTAATAATGCAATTGAAATTTTAGAAAACGAAATTGAATTTCACGAACGATTAGAAAATGAAGAAATAGTAGACCAATGGAAAAAACTTAAAGAGTTGATTGAAAAAGGAAATTGGAATGAAATAGACAAAGTTTTAGCCGAAAACGAACTTAAAGAATTAAATAAACTGAAAATAAATAGAGTTGCCAAAACCTTATTAAAATAATTACTCTTTCTAGGTTTAACCAAAGGTGGTTGCTTTTTCGAAACATCTGATTTTTCTTTTGGAAAATCTTCGTTCATAAAGCAGTAGTTACCCTATATATATATATATACTTTCGATTTTTAACGTTTTTTTTATTTACTGAGTTGAAACGTACTAATGCTAATGAAAAAGTTAATTACCAAAAAAATATCCACTCCAACCAAGTTTAACTTTAGTATCTTGCCTTAATAAAATATTATTATGAAAATAAACTTATTGTCTTGTGATGCTCAAAGACCAGATAGAAGAGCGATAGCTAAATGTATTGCTGAGATTTCTATTGGTAGAGATGCAGGCTTGGCCAATGAATTTACAGACATCCTTTTAGAAGGGGATTCTGTCGATATTGAGTTAGACGATAAAAACACAGGTTCTGCATTACGTGCTCTACGAAAGCTAGATATTGACTACGAAATCGTAGAGTAGTTTTAATCCGATTTTCTTAACTAAAACCTTCAATTAGTAACATGTTTTTAGTGTTAATTAATTGTTAATCAGGATTTTGTTAAATTTGGTTAAAAAGGTTAAAATTATTTTAAAAGTAAATCAATTCATCATAAAAAGGTTTGTTTTGTTTCAAATAACAAATAAATTTTTAATTATGAAAAAAGTATTACTTACTGCTGTAATAGCAATTTTTGGATTGGTAAAAGTAAACGCACAAGATGTTCAATTTGGTGCTAAATTAGGATTAAACTTTGCTTCAATCACAGGAGATAATACCGATGGATTTGATACGGTAACGTCTTTTAATTACGGACTTGTAGCTGAGGTGCCGCTTTCTAAAAAGTTCTCCTTTCAACCTGAGGTTTTGTATTCTGGTCAAGGTTTTTCTTTAGGCTCTGATGAATCTGATACGGTTCAGTTAGATTATCTCACGGTGCCGTTAATGGGGAAGTATTACTTAACTAAAGGCTTAAGCTTAGAAGCTGGACCACAAGTAGGCTTTTTAGTTTCTGCTAAGCAAGACGATGTTAACCTAAAAGATAGTTATAAAGGTTTAGATTTAGGTGTCAACGTTGGATTGGGATATAAATTAGACAACGGACTTAATTTTTCAGCACGCTACAATGTAGGCTTATCAGATGTTAATGATGTCGATAGCTTTTCTGATAAATATAAAAACGGAGTTATGCAAGTGTCTATTGGTTACTTCTTTTTCTAAAAGAACAGCATAAATTAAGATATTCAAAACCGAAGCTAAAAATGTTTCGGTTTTTTGTTTTTAACCGCGTAATAAATAGCCCCATTTTAAATGTTTCCGTTTATCTAATCGCGATAATATTTTTAAAAAAGCCAAAGCGGTTATTAAGGCGTCGCCACTAGCGGTGTGTCGGTCTACTTTAGGTACATTAAGTTCTTTGCACAAATCGTCTAGAGAGTAATGATTTTGTAAGCTGTCTTGGTATATTTTATGTTTCGATTTTTTAAACAGTACACCCGTATCAATAAACTTGTTTTTTAACCTTCCTAAGCCGTTGCGCAGCAACATTTCGTTCATCATATTTTTATCAAAACCAGCATGGTGAGCTATAAGTACGCTGTTTTTTATGTACTCTAAAAAAGCTTCAATGGCTTCTAGTTCTGTTACTTTTTCCTGATTACCATTCTTCATGAGGCCATGAATTTTTACGGTTTCAGATTTAAAAATATCCTGATGAATATAAAGTTCAAAACTATTATTTATAGGAATGGTTTTGCCTGTAAATGCTACCGCACCTATCGATAGCACTCGGTCTTCCTTTTTGTCAAAACCCGTAGTTTCTGTATCAAAAGCAACAAAGCGCGTATCTTCAATAGGGCCTTTAGCTTTCTTTTTAAAAAGTTCTAAATAATCCAAGTAAAATTGGGGATAATCGTTTTGTTTTCTGTTAAACCAATTAAAAGCCATTTTAGATAAAGTTTTTTAAATCGTAACGTAATTTTAAAGTCTCTTGTATGTCATGTATCGGTTTAAAACAGCGCTTTAGTTTTAGTTTTTCTTCTTTAGTTAAAGTATCTAATTTTATAAATTTCCCAGAGTTATTATGTAGTAACCCTTGTTTGGTTTTAAATTTAGATAAGGCCTTAAAGGCATAAGCGCAAGACTCGTAAAGTTCTTTGTTATTCGGTTCTATTTCTGCCATTTTCTCATAGCGCTCATAGGTGTTATTTACATTTTTAATTTGGTTGCTTAGTACCAATAAGCGCGCAGCATCTATTAAAGGCATTAAACCGCGACTTTTTATATTAAACAAATCTTTTTGTTCGCCATTTTGCTCAACTAAAAATTGTTTGAAAATACCGAGCGGAGTTGGGCTTTTTATAGCTTCGCTACCAAGAAATTTATAGAACATACTCGAGCTTTCTAAGGCTTCAAAAATACTTTCAGATAAGGTGTCTACTAATTTTTCATTACCATAAACTCGAGAGTAATCGAAGAAAATAGAGGATAGTAAAATAGCTTTATCATCCGGACTTAAAATCCAATTCTGAAATTGGGTTTTCCATTTAGAAATAGATTTACACCATTCTGGGTTAACGGCCATCATATCGGCTTCGCAATATTCAAAACCAATTTTATTTAGGGATTTAGTTACATACTTTGCTAATTGTAGAAAATAAGCTTGAGTTTCTTCATATTGATCTTCTGGAACATCATCAAATACCAAGGCGTTATCCTGATCTGTAAATAGCAACTGCTCTCTTCTCCCTTGGCTACCTAAGGCAAGCCAAGAAAAAGCAACTGGTGGCTCTGTTGGCATTTTCTTTAAAGCAATTTCAATCGCACGAATGGTTACGGCATCATTAATTTCCGAAATAACATTAATAATATGCGTTAACGGTATGTTTTGCTCCAAATAACTTTTAAGCAAAGTGTTTGCTTTTAAGCGCGCTAAACGTAATTTTTTGGTGCGGTTGGCACGTTTTATTTCTTTTAAAATTACCGAAGGTGTGTTTCCTAAAGTAACCAAAACATCATGATGCGTAAGTACCCCAATTAAGCGCGAATTTACCGTGCCATCTTTGGTAATGCATAAATGACCAATACTATTTTTTATCATTTTTAGTTGGCCATCGGCAACTGTTAGATCTCTTTTAGCTGTAATTACAGGCGAACTCATAATATTTGAAACTGCTGTGGTAATTGGAAATTTACCCGTTGCAATTTTATTTTTTATATCACTATTGGTAATTATACCTACAGGTTTTTTGGTTTTGTCAACCACAATAATACAACCAATTTTATGGGTACACATAAGGCTAGCAGCTTCTTGTAGTGTAGATTCTAGAGCGCAAGTAATAGGTGTTTTTGTGTAATTTGCGGTTTGGAAATTAACAATGTCTTGTGAGGTGTTGGGTAGGTAATCTTTAAAAATAGCATTGTTTTCCTCAGTAGTGTAAGAGTCGTAGGCGTTGGTTGCAAAAGCGGTAATAAGGTATTGGTAAACCTTGGCATTATTCTCTGTAGCCGACTGAAAGTTTTTAATCGGCAAGGCGTAAATAATAGTCTCCTCGTTAGCTGTAGCCGTTAATTTATAGTTTTCTCTAGCAATAAGAGGTCGAACACCAAAAATATCGCCAGTATCGTTAATAGTAACCAACTCTTGTGTGTTGTTTTCTGTGTGAAACAAGCTAATGGCTCCAGCTCTTACAATATAGAAATACTCGTTTGCTGGTTGATCTGCCTTAAAAAGTGTATCACCTTTTTCGAGGTAAACAATTACCGTTTCCTCGGCGATTTCTAAAAGTTTTTTAAACTTTATTAAATCGAAGGGCGGATAAATTTTTAAGAAATCGCAAACACGTTCAGCAATCGAGTTTTTCATAAGTTTGTTTTCGGTGTAAAAATTATATTAATTTAAAATCTAAAAGTAATTCACCTTCAATAGATGCTTGTAAATGGTCACCTTTCACATTAAGTCCAGCACCAGCAGCAGGTGTTCCTGTAAAAATAATATCGCCTTCTTTTATGGTCATAAAACTCGATACATACGCTATAATTTCAGCAAAATTATAAATCATAAAATCGGTGTTTCCAACCTGTTTTTGTTCACCATTAATAACCAAATCGAAATTAATATTGTTTAAATCCGGGAAGTTAGTAACAGGCTTAAAACCCGAAATAGGTGAGGCACCATCAAATCCTTTAGCTAAAGCCCAAGGGCCTTTATTTTCGCGGCTTGCAGCAAGCACATCTTTTGCTGTGTAATCAATACCAACAGCAATCTCCGAAATGTAACTGTTAGCATCTTTCAAGTTAATATCTTTCCCCGTTTTTCCAATTTTTATTACCAATTCTACCTCGTAAGCCAATTGGTTTGTAATCGCCGGGAAAACAACATCCGCATTATCTGTTACAACGCTACTATCTGGCTTTGTAAAAATAACTTGTGCACCGGTTTTAATTGCGCTAATTTCAGACTTATCATTCACATAATTTTTTCCAATTCCAATAACTTTCATCTACTTAGTTTTTAGTTTATAATCAAATATTAAGAGAAAATAAAAGTAGTAAATAAGCCATTTAAAAAAGCGGTTTTTAATAAAAATAATTTGGGCGTTACCACAAGGGTCGGGCTTTCGGCAGTCGCTTTTTTGTGTTGCATTGGTGCAACAACACAAAAAGAGCTCCAACAAATGCCTCAATCCCTAACGCGGGCTAGTCTGTTACATTAAAGCTTGTGAGGTCATGCAAAGTAAATTTACGTTGTTGAAATTAAAAAAAGCAAATGAAAATATGTCATAACCCTTACATGTGGTATCTTTATTGACTTGTATTTTCAATATACTAAATTTTCACATGCAACACCTTAAAGAATCCACATCACCCAAAGATAAAACAAAACAAAAAGTCACCATGGCACAAGCCTTCAAAACCATTATTTGGCCACGCCGGAAATTGGTTTTATTAGGTTTGTTATTAATCGTAATTCGCAGTTTGGCGGGTTTAGTATTGCCTTGGCAAAGTAAGGTGCTGTTAGACGATGTTGTGCCAAGCAAAGATGTCTCGATGTTGTATAGTTTAATTGGTATCGTAATTGCTGCTATTACAGTGCAAGCGGTGACCTCATTTTTACTAACACAAATTTTAAGCGTACAGGCCCAATACTTAATAAGCGAATTAAGAGCGCAGGTACAAAAAAAAGTACTTTCTCTACCTATTAGTTTTTTCGATAACACCAAATCGGGTGCTTTAGTATCTCGAATAATGAGCGATGTGGAAGGTGTGCGTAATTTAATAGGTACAGGTTTAGTACAACTTGTTGGCGGATCGTTTACGGCTATTGTTTCTTTAGTGATTTTAATAGATTTAAACCCATGGATGACGCTTTTTGTGTTTGTTCCTTTATCTATTTTTGGATATATCGCGCTTAGAGCCTTTAAATATATTCGTCCTATTTTTAGAAAACGCGGAAAAATTAATGCCGAGGTTAAAGGTCGACTTACCGAAACTCTCGCTGGTGTGCGTGTTATAAAAGCCTTTAATGCTGAAGAACAAGAAAATATTGTTTTCGAAAAAGGCGTTGATAAATTATTTCAAAATGTAAAAAAGAGTTTAACCGCAACCGCTTTAATGACGAGTTCTTCTACCTTTTTAATAGGTGTAGCCACTACAGGTATTATGGGTATTGGTGGTTATTATATGATTCTAGGAGAAATGACCACTGGTGAATTTCTTTTCTTCACCTTAGTTCTTGGTTTTATGATTGCGCCTATTGTACAAATGAGTAATATTGGTAGTCAGCTTACCGAAGCCTTGGCTGGTTTAGATCGTACCGAAGAACTTATGAACATGACAGCCGAAGAAGATAACGCGGCCCGAACCATAGAGCTTAACACATTAAAAGGAGATATTGAATTTAAAGATGTGTCGTTCTCTTACGAGGAAGGAAAAGATGTCTTGCATAATATTAATTTTAAAGCTCCGGCAGGTTCGGTAACAGCTTTAGTTGGTAGTTCTGGGTCTGGTAAATCGACAATAGCAGGGCTTTCGGCAACGTTTTTAACACCTAAAAAAGGTAAAGTTACTATAGATAATCAAGATTTATCTAAAGTAAGGTTGAGTAGTTATCGCCAGCATTTAGGTGTGGTTCTGCAAGATGAGTTTTTGTTTGAAGGCAGCATAAGGCAAAATATTATGTTCCCCAGACCAAATGCTACCGAGGCCGAATTACAAAATGCTGTAAAAGCCGCTTATGTTAATGAGTTTACGGATAGGTTTGACGACGGATTGGAAACATTAATAGGGGAGCGTGGTGTAAAACTTTCTGGCGGACAACGTCAACGTTTGGCTATTGCGCGTGCTATTCTAGCAAACCCTAAGGTTATTATTTTAGATGAAGCAACTTCGAGTTTAGATACCGAAAGTGAAGCTTTAATTCAGAAGAGTTTATCAGAATTAATAAAAGATAGAACCACTATAGTTATTGCGCACCGTTTAAGCACCATTCGTAAAGCTGATCAAATTTTGGTTATTGAAGCTGGCCATGTTGTAGAACGCGGCACGCACGATGAATTGATTGCTTTAGGCGGACGTTATTATGATTTATATACTTATCAAGCAAAAATTTAATATATGAAAGTAACCGATTTAAGAACGACCGAGTATAACGAGTTTTACGCAGGCTATATAGGTAAAGTACCCAAAGACTGGACGATAAAAAAAGGGTTTGATTTAGGGAAAACCGAAGTCGTTGCGTTTTTTAAAGCTATCCCAAACGATAAAATGAAATACCGTTATGCCGAAAATAAATGGACGGTAAAAGAAGTCTTTCAGCATATTATAGATACCGAGCGTGTTATGGGGTATCGCTGTTTTAGAATGGCGCGTCACGATGCTACGGCTATGGCAGGCTTTGAGCAAGATGATTATATTAAACCATCTAAAGCCAATCAAAAATCTATGGATATTTTGGTTGAGGAATATGTAAGCGTTCGACAAAGTACAAATGCCTTAATACAAGGTTTAAGCGACGAAGATCTGGAGTTTGTAGGGAATGCTAACGGAGCGGCAATGTCGGCAAGAGCAGTCGCCTTTATGATTTTAGGGCACGAAATCTGGCATATAGATATCATAAAAGCATTGTATTTGTAATTCAAAATATCAATTTTAAGACACTTTCTTCTTTTTAGTGTTTTGGAGTGTGCATTATAAAGGCTTAAATTTAATCTAAAGTGCTTTTAAAGCGATTTAAGGCACTTTTTAAAAATTAACAAATGTTAATAATTATTGCGTTAAGTCGATAAAGTGCATTTAAAATGCCATTTTAATTCGTATATTTGTTTGTATTCAAAAGGATGCTATATAGCATCTTTTTTTATGCTATTGAAATACGGGGTCTTTTTATATAACGTAAAATAGAATACAAGTATTTCGATAATCCTGTATAGAAATCAGGGTCTCATATTAATAATAAAATAATATCAATTCATAATTTATGAGCGAAGAAAAAGAAGAATTTAACAAGCACAATTATTCTGCCGATAGCATTCAAGCTTTAGAAGGTATGGAGCACGTGCGTATGCGTCCGTCGATGTATATTGGCGACGTTGGTGTACGTGGGTTACACCATTTAGTTTACGAGGTTGTCGACAACTCGATTGATGAGGCTTTAGCCGGACATTGTAATAATATTACAGTAATTATCAACGAAGATAACTCGATTACTACTGAAGATGATGGTCGTGGTATTCCTGTAGATTTACACAAAAAAGAAGGCGTTTCGGCTCTAGAGGTTGTAATGACTAAAATTGGTGCTGGTGGTAAATTCGATAAAGATTCTTACAAAGTTTCTGGTGGATTGCACGGTGTTGGTGTAAGTTGTGTTAATGCATTATCTGCTCACTTAAAGGCTACCGTTTATAGAAATGGAGAAGTTTGGGAACAAGAGTACGAGCGTGGTAAAGCTTTATATCCTGTAAAGAAAATAGGAGAAACGGATAAGCGTGGTACTATAGTTACGTTTAGACCAGATGATACTATTTTTAAGCAAACTTTGGAGTATAGTTATGATACTTTAGCAAGTCGTTTACGTGAATTGGCTTACCTTAATAAAGGTATTACAATTCATTTAGTTGATAGAAGAACAGTAAAAGAAGATGGTGAGTTTGAAGGTGAAACGTTTCATTCTGAAGAAGGTTTAAAAGAGTTTATCCAATATTTAGATGCTACTCGTGAGCCTTTAATGAAAGATGTTATTGCTTTTGAAGGTGAAAAAAATGGTGTGCCAGTTGAGGTTGCCATGATTTATAATACATCGTACGCCGAGAATTTACATTCTTACGTAAATAATATTAATACACATGAAGGTGGAACACATCTTTCTGGTTTCCGTCGTGGTTTAACCCATACCCTTAAAAAGTATGCAGATGAATCAGGATTATTAAAAAACTTAAAGTTTGATATTGCTGGTGATGATTTCCGTGAAGGACTTACCGCTATTATTTCTGTAAAAGTACAGGAGCCTCAGTTTGAAGGGCAAACCAAAACAAAATTAGGTAACCGCGAGGTTTCTGCATCTGTAAGTCAAGCAGTATCAGAAATGCTTACTGATTACTTAGAAGAACATCCAGATGATGCTAAAATCATTGTTCAAAAAGTAATTCTAGCAGCACAAGCACGTCACGCCGCTCAAAAGGCTCGTGATATGGTACAACGTAAAACGGTAATGAGTATTGGTGGTTTACCTGGTAAACTATCCGATTGTTCTGAGCAAGATCCTGCAAAATGCGAAGTATTCCTTGTAGAGGGAGATTCGGCAGGTGGTACGGCTAAACAAGGTCGTGATAGAGCGTTTCAAGCTATTCTTCCACTTCGTGGTAAAATATTAAACGTTGAAAAAGCCATGACACACAAGGTTTTTGAAAACGAAGAGATAAAAAATATCTTTACAGCTCTTGGGGTAACTATTGGAACAGAAGAAGATAGTAAAGCTTTAAATCTTTCAAAATTACGTTACCATAAAGTAGTGATTATGTGTGATGCCGATATCGATGGTAGTCACATTGCTACTTTAATTTTAACGTTCTTCTTTAGATACATGAAGGAACTTATTGAAAACGGACATATTTACATTGCAACGCCACCATTATACTTAGTAAAACGTGGTGCTAAAAAACAATATGCATGGTCTGATGCAGAACGTGATGAAATTGTGTCTGAGTATGGAGATGGATCTAAAATACAACGTTATAAAGGTCTTGGAGAGATGAACGCAGAACAACTTTGGGATACAACTATGAATCCTGAATTTAGAACCATGCGTTTAGTTCAAATTGAAAACGGAACAGAAGCCGATAGAGTTTTCTCTATGTTAATGGGTGATGAAGTACCGCCTCGTAGAGAGTTTATTGAGAAAAATGCTATTTACGCAAATATTGACGCGTAAAACATATTCATTTTATATACAAAAGCGCCTGTCTAAATTTAGACAGGCGCTTTTTCTTTGGCTATTAATGTAGGACTAATTTGGGGCAAAATTTTTATAATATACTTTTCTAGAATAACCCCAAGCCAGCTCTTACGCTTGGCGTGCTTACTCTAACTCTCGTGTTAACTGTACTTCTGTTATTATATCTATTGTTGTAATAGTTATTGCTATAACCATAGTAGTAAAAAGAAGCATGATGATAGTAATGGTCGCTGTGATGGCAATGGTTATCACAATGCTCGTAGTGGTTTGCATAAGCATCTTTTTTGCCTTTCATGTATGCGCGGTACGCTTTTTTGTCGTTTCGCTTTAGGTTCTTTTCATAGGTTTTTTGATCTTCCCAAAAAATTTCATCATCAGCTTTTGAATCAGCTGTAAATTGTTGTTCGTATTTGGCATCTTCTAATGCGCGTTTTTGGTAATACGATTTTTTATCAATGTTTTCTTCTTGAGAAATTTCTGTTTCTTGACTATACGTTGCAAAAGAACTTCCTATAATTATTGCGAATACTAATGTTTTAAATAATGTCATCTCTTTTAAAGTTTAAATTACTAATTAAGCTTTTAATAAGCCTTCATTAATAAGACACTTAGTATATAGTTTACCCTATAGTTTTTTTAATTTTTTTTTAAATAAGAATATATAGAGCAAAAAAGAACACCCGAAGGTGCTCTTTTAACGCTATTAAAACTAATTCAAAATTCTTATTTTTTAGATAAAAACACTGACGACGCAGCAGCTAGACTGTTGTTTACTACAGGAGAAATATTACCGCCAGAACCAATGTTGTTAAAAGCTAAAATTCTTCCGCCTCCATTTCCTGCTTCAGCAATAAAAATAGTTTCGGTTTCAGAATCGTACGCGACGTCTACAGGATTACCTAAAAGTGTTGCATCTCCAGCTACTCGAGTTTGTTGAGTTACGGCTAATGTTGCGCCATTTTCTGTGTCGTTAAATTTGCTGGTGAAGTCTTCTATGATGTGAAATGCACCATCGTCTTGACCGTTAGCGGCATCTGCAATATCTGTCATTATCATAATATCCGAAGCTGTATCATAAGTCAATCCGTGTGTTCTTGTAATACCTTCAAAAGCAATTCTTTTTGATGCGCTTAGGGTTGCATCACTTGTGTTTGCCGTGAAATTGTTAAAAACAGCAAGCTCGTTTGTAGCATCTACAACGGCGTATAGATCGTTACCATTAAATGTTATTCCCCACAGTTTAAAATCGGTTATAATGGTATTTCTTAAAGTAAAAGAGTTTCCGCTTTTAGTGTAAATATATAGTTTTCCGTCAGGCGTTGTTGCATCGCCATCTACATCCGCATTATCCGCAACAACATATATATTGTTATTAACAGCAACTTCTCTTGGACTAGACATATCATTAGTGCCAGAGATATCAACACTAACAGCAGCGTTGGTTAATAGTGAAGAAATATTAGAGAATCCTTCGAGGCCTAGCTCGGAGCGAGATGCTTGTATAACAGCATCTGACGTAGCATCGTAATATATGCCATCGGCCATTGCTGATGAGGTTATTAATGTTTTAGTTGAAATGTTTGCGGCATCCGTAACATCATAAATGGTGATATTTCCATCAGAATTATTAGAAGCATAAAGTGCTGTGCTTGCGCTATAATCTTTGTCAGAATTATTGTCGTCGTCATTACTACAAGAGCATACTAATACAGATGTTAAAATAGTGGTTGCAAATAATGTGTTTAAATTTAATCGTTTCATAATGTGATTTTTTTGATTTGTACGCATACCTACGTAATTTACATAGTAGCGGTTTTATGTTTAATAGAATATTTACACATATATGCCATATGTGCTTTTTTTTCTAAAACAAAAACCTGTGTAACTCCTTTAAAATCAATTGTTTTGTAGTTTTTGTTTTAAAAGTGGAAGTGTAAATAAAATTGAATAATTTTATTTTTTTAGAGCGTATTCAGTATATATATCTGGTAAACTAAATTTAAAAATGGGTAGAAGATTTTTATTTTCCGCCATTGGCTTGTAAATCGGCAATACACTGAGCGTCCAGTTGTGGAGCGGTACTCATGTTTGCCATATCGCTTAGATTTACAGCAGATTCTGATGCCCAATACATTAAGCAGTTTTCTACATTGCAATGTTTTGGATGTTCTTCATCTTCATGCTCACTTTGTAGCGGTGTCCCTAAATTTGTAAGCCCAAATATATGCCCAAATTCGTGGTTAATTACTGTAGTCTCTAATAACGTTCTGTCTGGCTCAAACGGACTATTAATAAAGCTTTCTACCGTTTCTTGATAAACTACAAACGAGGTGTTCCAATAAGCAGTTCCTAATACTACGGTATTATCTGTTTCAGAATCGTTGTCTGATTTTCCGTCCGAAAAATAAGCCCAAACAGCAATTTGGTTACTTGTGTTATAGTGTGTTCTATGCTCTGTTTCTATGTCGGCAATATCTTCTAAACTATAAGTGGTTTTTCCGGGTGAAGGAATTGCTCTTTTTTCAACAGTAATACCATTTGGTTTATAGGTTCGGTTTTCTAGAAAAGTAGTGAAATTGTTTAAAGCACTTTCCGTAGGTTCAAAACCTTCTACATAAACGACTTCAATAATTATGCTTGTAAAGGTGTCATCTGATAGTAAATCGTGAGCAGAACTTCCTGTGGCTTGTCGGTTTAATACTTTGGATATCGTATTATCTGTATCGTTGGGTTCTTCCGATTCGTCTTTAGAACATGCACTTATTATTAAGAGGAATAGAAAGGAAATTAATATTTTAAACTTCATTGTATTTTGTTTTTTATTTTATAAAACAGCTGCCTATAAATAGACAGCTGCTTTTACCATAACTTACGGAACAAATGCTAAACTAGTTTTTAAATTTGAGTTAAAACTAATGTAATAGCTGAATTTGTTGAGCTTTGCAGAGAGATAGAACTTTGAGAATAACTTGTAACTTCCCAAGTATTATTTAATAATTCGAAAGATGTGTTTCCTGTAAAAGTTAAATTTAAAAATACTTCAAGCTCAGATGCTACGGTATAAGTGCCTTCAATGTCGTTAATGGTTGTGTTTACTGTGTTTTCTGCTGTACAACTTAAATCGTTAGCAAAATCGATAGTGTAATCGGCATAATCATTTGCAGTGTTAACACTAGTAGATATAAAAGATTCTACTTTAAAAACGCCATCAACTAAAATGCTTTCTAAAGTATCTGCATTTTCTTCTGCTTCTTCCATAGCTTCATCATTTTCTAAACAATTTGTAATTGCAGTTTGTAAATCTGCATCGCTACTAAGTTCAATTACGGTATTGCTTTCTCCAGTTAATGTTGCAGTAATAGGGTAGTTTATTGAAAATAAAGCATCGTCGTCAAAATTATTCATGTAAGTGTATAGTTGTTGTTCAGACTCTATAACAACGTTTCCGGTTTGTTCTGCGCTTAAATCGTAAGTTAAAATTGTAATTGGGAAATCTATATTGATGCAGTTTATAGCATCTTCAGCTTCGCTTTCTGCTGTTTCACAAGCATCAATAAGCGCATCGTATTCTGTTTGGTTTGCTACTTGTACTTCAGTATAATTGCTTAGCTTAACTGTTAAAGGGAATTGAAATTCAATGCTGTCATCATCATTTGTAAACTGTCCTAAAATATTTAAAACAAGTTGGTAATCTGCTTGACTAATTAAAGTGATTTCTGTGTTATTAATTGTTGCAGTTAAAGGAAATAAAATGGAAGAGCAAGATACACCATCTAAAAAATCGTCAAAACTACCATCGTACATAGACGAGCGCTCTAAGTTATTTGCTGTAGGTGATGTTGCAGAATTTGTATTTGGGTTTTGTCCGTTTTCGTTATCAATTTCATCTTGACAAGATGTGAAACTCATAATTGATGTTAGTAGGATTGCTGTTAATAATTTTAAATTTTTCATGTTTTTAATTTTTAGGGTTTTTATAATTTTCTTTTTCACAGCCGTTTTTTTCGCCGTTCTGTAATTAAGACCCTTAGATTTAAATTTACCCTACGATTTTTTTTAAAATATTTTAAATTAAATGTAAGTTGCTGTTTACTAGTGTGTATTGTTGTTGGTTTTTTTTGTTATATTTTTACCGCATATCAATTTGTATAAACTTTATGAATAGCCCCAAGCATAAACTTTGCGAAGAATCTCATTTCAACACCTTTTACACAAAACATATTCAGGCCGCAAGTAATTTTGCCTTTTATAAGTGTGGAGATGGTGATGCATCTTTAGATTATGTACAAGATGCATTTGCTAAAATTTGGGAAAATTGTTCTAAAATAGATTTCTCTAAAGCTAAAACGTATCTTTTTACCACGGTTAATAATTTATTTTTAAATACTATTCGTCACCAAAAGGTGGTGCTAAATTATGCAAAAGAATCGCCATATTTAGATGAAACCAATTTGAACCCAGAATATTTAATGGAAGAAGATGAGTTTAAGCAAAAACTTATGTTGGTTATTGAGAACTTAAGCCCAGAACAACGTGAGGTTTTTTTATTGAATAGAATAGAAGATAAAAAATATAGAGAGATAGCCGAATTGCTAGATATATCTCAAAAAACAGTTGAAAAACGAATGTCGGCAGCCTTAAAAATATTAAGAAGTAAAATTGAAGCCTTAAAAATTTGATTTTTTAATAGGGTAAATAAATAATAAGGTGTCTTATAGTTGTATAGCGTAAAAGATGAATAAAGAAAACGACATATTAAAATGGTTTGAAGGTGAAATGTCTTTGGAAGATATTAAGAACAAATATCCTTCGGAAGATTTTTCGACTCTAGAAAAAATGGGCTTCTATTCTAAGCAGATTGAAGTGCCAAAAATAGATGCAGAACAAGCTCTGGCAGATTTTAAGAAAAGATCATTTAAAAAAGAAGAGACCAAGGTTTTTCCTTTAAACTTTAAAACGTTTATGAAGGTTGCTGCTGTATTGGTTGTGCTATTAACATCCTCTTACTTTTTGTTTTTTAATAATACCGCATCTTATTCAACTGAAATTGCTCAAACCGAAACCCTGCAATTACCCGATAATTCTGAAGTGATACTGAATGCGCAATCGGAGTTAGCCTTCAATAAAAAAGAATGGAAACAAAATAGAAGTTTAACCTTAAAAGGTGAGGCTTTTTTTAAAGTAACAAAAGGAGAAAAATTTACTGTAAATACCTATGCTGGAAGTATTCAGGTTTTAGGAACGCAATTTAATGTTAAGGAACGCGATAATTATTTTGAAGTACAATGCTACGAAGGTTCTGTAAGTGTTACACATAAAAATAATAAAACAATTTTAACTCCAGGAAAATCTGTGAGGATTGTTAATGGAAAACTTATAGAGGTTAAGCCTTTTAATACTGAAAATCCATCATGGTTGGCTAAAGAATCTAGTTTTAGTGAGGTGCCGTTGTGGCAAGTAATAAACGAGCTAGAAGTTCAGTATGATATTGTTATCGATGCGGGTAAAATTGATACAGAACAAATGTTTTCTGGAACTTTTACTCATAACGATAAAAACATAGCGCTGCAATCTGTAACTATTCCACTTAAATTAAGCTATAACATAACGGGGAAAAACGTTGAGTTTTATAACTATGAATCTAACTAAAGTTTGTGTCGTTTTAATTTTATTCAGTGGTTTCTTTTCATTCGGGTTTCAATCTGAAGATAAGAAGCCGTTAATAGATGTTATTACTGAAATTGAAACCAAATTTGATGTTAAGTTTTCGTATTCGGTAACAGATGTGGATCAGGTTTTTGTTGAAGCTGTTAAGGATTCAGAATCTCTTCAATTTATAATAGACAGGTTAAATGCAAACACAAATTTAAATTTCAAATTACTTAGTGAGCGGTATATTACCATTTCTACCATCGAGAAAACTATTGCGATTTGTGGTATTTTAATAGATAACGTAGAGCAGTTGCCTTTGCTTGGAGCTTCCGTGGTAATTAATAATAGATCCAGAGGTGTTATTACGGATATAGAAGGTCGATTTCAGTTAAATAATATTCCCATTAAAGAAACTATAGAAATTCGTTTTTTAGGGTTTAAATCTCTAACATTTAAAGCTAGTGAGTTGAGATCTATAGATGGTTTTTGTAAAACCATAATTATGGAAGAAGAAAATCAAGCGCTTAATAAAATATTAATATCTAAGTTTTTAACAACAGGCTTGCAGAAACGTATTGATGGAAGTACGGTTTTAAATACGGCTAAATTTGGAGTTTTACCAGGATTAACAGATCCCGATGTGTTGCAATCTATACAGGCTTTACCCGGTGTAGAAAGCGTAAATGAAAGTATCGCTAATATTAATGTGCGTGGTGGTACAAACGACCAGAACTTAATACTTTGGGATGGTATTAAAATGTATCATTCAGGACACTTTTTTGGTTTAATATCTGCTTACAACCCGTATTTAACAAACCAAGTCGTGGTTACTAAAAATGGAACGCCAAGTGAGTTTAGTGATGGCGTTTCTAGTACTATTAATATGTCTACTAAAAATGAAATAAACAATACGTTTTCTGGAGGTTTTGGTGCTAATTTAATGCATGCCGATGTATTTTTAGAAATACCTATTAGTGAAAAGTTGGCTTTTCATGTTTCTGGTAGACGCTCGTTTACTGATGTTTTTAATTCACCAACTTATGATAATTATTTTGAACGTAGTTTTCAGGATAGTGAATTAACAACTAATAGTGATAACATAAGTGAAGGTAACCGAAGTTCAGATTTTTTCTTTTACGATTATACGGCAAAATTATTGTTCGATTTAAATGAAAATCATCAGTTTCGTGTAAACGTAATTGGTATTAATAATAATTTAGATTATACAGAGGTATATACAGATAATGACGATAATGTAAATTCTAAAACCAGTAATTTACAGCAAGATAATATTGGTTTTGGTGGAAGTTGGAATGCTACGTGGAATGATAGGTTCTCAACAGAAACTTCTGCTTTTTATTCAAACTACAATGTAGATGCTACTGATAATAGAATTGAAACCAACCAGCAACTAACCCAAGCAAACGAAGTATTAGAAACCGGTTTTAAACTGAATACAAAGTATAGGGTTAGTGAATATTTGAATTTTTTAAACGGTTATCAATTTAGTGAAATTGGTATTTTGAATGAAACCACGGTAAGTGCGCCATCTTACGAGAAAACGAAAAAAGATGTTCTTCTAAATCATGCCTTGTTCAGTGAAATTGAATTTTATAAAAATAAGACGTATTTACGAGTAGGTGCAAGAGGAAATTATTTTCAGAAATTTAATAAACTCATTATTGAGCCGCGATTAAATTTTAGGCAAAAACTATCACAACAAATAGCATTTAAACTACAAGGCGAATTTAAAAATCAATCGGCAAATCAAATTATTGATTTTCAGGACGATTTTTTAGGTGTTGAAAATAGAAGATGGATTCTGGCAAACGAAAATGATATCCCAATATCGAAAAGTAAACAAGTGTCTTTAGGTTTCGAGTTTAATAAAAATAACTGGTTAATGGATGTTGAAGGCTTCTATAAACAGGTTGATGGTATTACGGCTTCAAACCAAGGGTTTTATAATAATTTTCAGTTTGTTAATGCCACCGGAAACTATACGGCAAAAGGTGCTGAGTTTTTAATTAATAAAACAGCTAATAAGTATAGTGCGTGGCTTAGCTATACTTACAGTCAAAATAATTATAAATTTCAAAGTTTCAGTCCATCTGTTTTTCCTAACAATGTAGATATACGGCATTCGGTATCACTAGCTGTAAATTATAATGTTTTAGAGCGGTTAGAACTATCTGTTGGAGGGGTTTGGCGTTCAGGTCAACCTTATACTAAGCCTATTGAGAATAATGAGACAACACGGGATGGAAATGATGTTTTGGTGAATTATAGTGATCCAAACAGTTCTAATCTAGATGATTTTATGCGATTAGATGCTTCTGTAAATTATGCATTCCGAGTTACAGAAACCGTGCATGGCGCTTTAAGAGTAGGTGTGTTTAATATTATAGGCACGCAGAATGTTATAAATAGGTATTATGAAGTTAACCCAGAAGACTCTAATAGTGCTATTCAAATTGACAATAAATCCCTTGATTTAACTCCTAATTTAAGTCTTAGATTCAGTTTTTAATCTGATAAAAAGCATTAAATATTCGATTAAATACATTTTTTACCGCTAAAATGTTGTGTAATGTAAAAATAAGTGTATCTTTGCTTTGGCTAAGACAGTGATTATAAAAACTTTAGCGTCAAAATGTGTTATTCTTGCAAAAAGGAATAAAATTTTGAGTTTAAATGAATTTTAGTAGTCATAATTTAAAGAATATTTATCCTTTCATTTTTAGCCTCAAAAAGTAAATTTCAATTAAGCCGTTTTTTGGTTTAATTTTAAAAATAATATTACTCATTTACAGATCCTTTTAAAAGGTTTTAAATTGAGTTTTTTGAAAAAAAAAGTTTAGTTAAAAGTTTAGTTTTATTTAGTTTAGTTTAGTTAGTTGTTAAAAAAGTGCAGAAATCATTCTGCACTTTTTTTATTTCAAAAAGTAGGGTATTTATATGCGTTCTTGTTAAAGAAATAGAAGATAAATTCGTAAATTTGCTTGACACCAATTCTGTTTTTTAAGGGTTTTGTCGACTAAATATTAAATAATTTTATTAAAATTAAACTTATGAAAGTAACTGTAGTAGGAGCAGGAGCAGTAGGCGCAAGTTGCGCAGAATATATTGCAATTAAAAATTTCGCATCAGAAGTTGTTTTGTTGGACATTAAAGAAGGTTATGCTGAAGGTAAAGCCATGGATTTAATGCAAACCGCATCATTAAACGGTTTTGATACAAAAATCACTGGTGTAACTAACGATTATAGCCAAACAGCAGGTAGTGATATTTGTGTAATTACTTCTGGAATTCCTCGTAAACCAGGAATGACTCGTGAAGAATTAATTGGTATAAACGCTGGGATTGTAAAAGCCGTATCAACAAGTTTATTGGAGCATTCTCCAAATATGATTCTTATCGTTGTAAGTAACCCTATGGATACTATGACGTATTTAGCACATAAATCTCTGGATATACCAAGAAACAGAATTATTGGTATGGGAGGCGCTTTAGATTCAGCTCGTTTTAAATATAGATTAGCAGAAGCTTTAGAATCACCTATTAGCGATGTTGATGGTATGGTTATAGGCGGACATAGTGATACCGGTATGGTGCCATTAACGTCTCATGCAACAAGAAACTCTATTAAAGTTTCAGAATTTTTAAGCGAAGAGCGTTTAGAGCAAGTTGCTGCAGATACTAAAGTAGGTGGAGCAACATTAACTAAATTATTAGGAACTTCTGCTTGGTACGCACCAGGAGCTGCAGTAAGCGGTTTAGTTCAAGCTATTGCTTGTGATCAAAAGAAAATGTTCCCTTGTTCAACTTATTTAGAAGGTGAATACGGGTTAAAAGATATTTGTATTGGTGTACCTGTAATTTTAGGTAAAAACGGTATCGAGCAAATTGTTGATATTCCTTTAAGTGATGCTGAAAAAGCACATATGAAAGCCAGTGCAGAAGGTGTAGCAAAAACTAATGGTTTATTAGAATTATAATCTTAAACCATTAAATAACATAAATATATAGAGGCTGTAGCAATACAGCCTTTATTTTTTTATATTTGCCGCATGCAATTAAAAAAGTACATAGGTGCTATAATTTTTATTTTGAGTTTCTTGGCTGTTATTTCTCAGCAGGAATTCAATATGCCTAATCAGGAAATTGTATTAGAATTTAACCATGTTGAGGTTACTTCAAGCGAAGCTAAAACAGCGGTAGCACACGTAAAGAAGCAATTACAAGCTCTTGGTGCTAATCAAATAAAAGTACAACAAACGGCTCAGGGAAAATTAAAAATCACCTACTACAGTGATGCCGATGTTGCTAGTATTAAAAAAACTTTTGCTAAAGATTTAGATGATAAAACCTTTAGTGAAAGCAGAAAAAAAAGAGAATTACCTACCGAAATACCAACCATTGCTTATAATCTCGATGTTTTCGAAATTCAGAATGCAAATACATCTGGTTGGGATTTAGACGGTAAGTGTGTTTTAACTACCGATACCAAAAGTGATCGTTTTTCAGATCCTAATGTTTTCTTCTTTATTGAAGTTATAAATGTTTCCATTGAAAATAATACGATTAAAACGGCTTATAAAGTGCGTAGAAATATCTCAATTTCTACAGAAAATAATCTTCATAAAATACCCGAAGGCAGGGCAGGACCAACTTGCTAGAATAATGATGTTGTTAAGCTTAAAATTCTTTAGAAAAGACATATGGCTTTAACTTAACTTTCATTAAATAATTTTAAACACAATCAATTTCAAACTAAAAATTGTCAAATATCGGCGGTAAATAATATATTTGCGCGTCGAAAAAATTTTGACACACACTAAAATAACAACAATGCAAAATAAAGGATTAGTAAAATTATTTGCGCTTTTGTTTGGTTTGGTAAGTATCTACCAATTATCATTCACATTTAAAGCGAAACAAATTGAAAACGCAGCAGAAGAGATTGCGATTAACAAAATTGCCGATACGGAAGAGGGGTACCGTGCAAAGCGCAGCGCTGAAGAGACTGCTTATTTAGAGTCTATCGCTACAGATACCGTATTTAATATGGGTATTGCAAAATTCACTTACAATGAAGTGAAACAAAAAGCCATGAATTTAGGTTTAGATTTAAAAGGTGGTATTAGTGCTACACTTCAAATATCTATTAGAGATATCTTGAAAGGATTAGCTAACCATACTAAAGATCCTATTTTTAATAAAGCTTTAGATGATGCTGCTGAAATTCAAAAAAACAGTCAGAACACATACTTAGAAGATTTCTTTATCGCTTTCGATAAAATTAAAGGCGATACTAAATTAGCTTCACCAGATATTTTTTACACTAAAGCATTAGATGGTGAAATTAGTGGTAACATGACGGATGATGAGGTTAAAACAATTATCTCAACTAAAATTGACGAATCTGTAGTTTCAGCATTCGAGGTTTTACGTAAGCGTATCGATGAGTTTGGTGTAACACAACCAACTATACAACGTATTGGAACTTCTGGGCGTATTTTAGTAGAGTTACCTGGTGTAAAAGATAAAGAGCGTGCCATTAAATTATTACAAAGTACAGCACAACTAGAATTTTGGGATGCTTATAAAGGTGAGCAGTTTTTCCCGTTTTTAGCGCAAGCTAACGAAGTATTAAAAGATGTTGTTTCTCCAAAAACTGAAACAGCAGAGCAAGAGCCACAAGATACTGAAGATGCACAAGACTCTGCAATTGATGACCTTTTAGGTGAAGCTGAAACAGATTCTACAGCAGTAGCTTCAACGGTTAACCCAATATTCGATTTAATTAGAGGCCAAGGTTACCAAGGCGGACCGATTATAGCTCAATTTGAAGCAAAAGATAAAGAAACTATCGAGAACTACTTAAGTATGGCTCAAGTACGTGCTTTACTTCCTGCAGAGCAACGTTACGCAAAATTTGTATTCGGAAAACCTAAAAAAGGAAGTGAGTTATTAGACTTATATGCTTTAAAAGGAAACAGAGAAAACGAACCAGAATTAAGTGGAGCTGTAGTTACAGATGCTAGAAACCAATTTGGAGCAACAGGTAAATCTGAGGTTTCAATGCAAATGAATGCTAAAGGTGCTAAAATCTGGGAAGAAATGACTGGTAACGCATACACGCAAGGGAGTCAAATTGCAATTGTTTTAGATAACGTTGTGTATTCTGCTCCAGGTGTAACAACCGGACCAATTGCAGGTGGTAGCTCTTCAATCTCTGGAGATTTTAGCTTAAATGAAGCAATCGATTTAGCAAACGTATTACGTGCTGGTAAATTACCTGCTTCTGCAGATATTATTCAAAGTGAAGTTGTTGGACCATCTTTAGGTCAAGAAGCTATTGATAGCGGTAAAATGTCGTTCATGATTGCTTTAGCATTAGTATTAATCTGGATGGTGTTTTACTATGGTAAAGCTGGTGCATTTGCAGATGTTGCAATGGCATTAAACATCCTTTTAATCTTCGGTATCCTTTCAGGATTGGGCGCGGTATTAACATTACCTGGTATTGCCGGTATTGTTTTAACAATTGGTATGTCGGTGGATGCAAACGTACTGGTCTTTGAGCGTATTCGAGAAGAACTTGCCAAAGGTAAAGGTCAAAAAGAAGCGATTCAAGATGGATTTAGCAATGCTTTATCTTCAATCTTAGATGCCAATATTACTACAGGTTTAACAGCATTAATCCTATTCATATTTGGTACAGGGCCAATTAAAGGTTTCGCAACTACTTTAATTATTGGTATTGGTACATCATTATTTACTGCAATTTTCATCACACGTTTACTAATAGACTGGTATTCTAACCGTGGCGGAAACTTAGCGTTCTCAACGGGAATGACTAAAAATTTATTCCGTGATATCCGTATCGATTTCTTATCTAAACGCAAAATTGCATATATAATTTCTGGTGTTTTTATTGTAGTAAGTTTAGGATCTTTATTTACAAACAGTTTAGATCAAGGTGTTGATTTTGTTGGAGGTAGAACGTACCAAGTGCGTTTTAACCACGATGTTAGTGCTTCAGAAATTACAGGTGTACTTTCTAGCCCAGATGTATTTGGTAGTGCAAACGCTAAAATATTTGGAGATGCTAACCAGGTTAAGATTACTACAAAATACTTAGTAGAAGAAACAGGATCTGAAGTAGATGAGCAAATTCGTAAAACCCTTTATACAGCTTTACAACCATATTTCGAAGGTCTTACTTACGAGGAGTTTATTAGCGATGCCGATACGAAAACGGTAGGTTTATTAAAAACAGATAAAGTAAGTCCAACTATTGCCGATGATATCAAACAAGAATCATTCTGGGCAGTTTTAGGATCATTAATTGTAGTATTCCTTTATATCTTAATCAGATTTAAAAAATGGCAATATTCTCTTGGTGCAGTAGCAGCCGTATTCCACGATGTCTTAATCGTATTAGGTGTATTCTCTTTAACGTACAAATTCATGCCATTCTCAATGGAAATCGATCAAGCGTTTATAGCAGCCATATTAACCGTAATTGGATATTCATTAAATGATACCGTGGTTGTATTCGATAGAGTTCGTGAGTTTTTCAACGAGCATACGGGATGGAAATTCGATCGCGTTGTAAATGCATCATTAAGCAGTACATTAAGTCGTACATTAAATACCTCTTTAACAACATTAGTAGTGTTATTAGCAATCTTTATCTTCGGTGGAGATTCTATTAGAGGTTTTATGTTTGCATTAATTGTTGGTGTATTAGTAGGTACATACTCATCGTTATTTATAGCGACACCAGTAATGTATGATACTATAAACAGATTAGAAGGAAAAAAGAAAGAAGAAGACTAACTCAACCTTTTTTTAAGAAAAGCCCGTCAGCGCAAGTTGGCGGGCTTTTTATATTTATATATTGTTGGCGTTACCCGAAAAGGGTCGGGCTTTCACTACTCGCTTTTTTGTGTTGCATAGGTGCAACCACACAAAAAGAGCTCAAACATACCGTTCAATCCCTAACGCGCTAGTTTGCTAAAGGTTTTAATAGGTCTAAAGTTTTGGGTTTATCTGGTTTCTTACTAAATCAAACCTGTAAAAATCGCTATATAATACAAACCGGTTAATATAAAAACACCACCAGCAACCGTGCGCATTACCTTTTCTATTTTAGAAATACTATTATAAAATAAGCCAACTTTTCCGGCCGTAAAGGCTAATAAATAGGTAAATAAAACTACTGGTAAACCGGTTCCTAAAGCGAATATTATGGGTAAATAAAGTCCATCTGCTGATGCAATAGTCATTGGTATTAGCATTCCAAAAAATAAGGCACCGCTATATGGGCAAAAGGCTAAAGCAAAAACAGCACCAATTAAAAAAGGACCAAGTAAACCTTTGTCTTTAAATTTTTCAGATAGTTTTTCTTCAAAATTAGACTTTCCTAAAAAATTAAGTTTAATAATATTCAGCATTATTAAGCCTATTATAACGAGTAAAGGACCTAAATATTTCTCACCATTCTGGTTAAAAAATTTTGCAATATGGAATTTACTTGCTCCAAAATAAAGTATCAATCCAATAGCGGTATAACTAAAACCTCTTCCTAAAGAATAAAGTAAACCACTTAGAAACACTTTCTGTTTACTCGAAATATTTTTAGAAATAAAAGCAGTAGCTGTTATATTGGTTGCTAGAGGGCACGGACTTATAGCCGTCATTAAGCCCAAAATAAAAGCGGATAGAATTGGGATATTATAATTTTCTAAAAGTGATTTTAAAAAATCCATTTAAAGCGTTTCTAGTTCCGTATCTAATTTTGCTTTCAATGCTTTAGAAAATTCAGCTTGGTCATTGCCATTCATAAAAGCAAATTCGGTTAAATCTATTTTACTTTCTTTTCCATCTTTAATAACATTTAAAATTAAAGCTGTTCCAGAGGCTTCAAATTTTTCAGCAATTATCTCGTTCTCTTTTTCATCGACGTTAATCACCTGAAACGTAATTTTATCTGTATTTAATTCCTCTGGAAAATAATTATCCAAAGTATATTTTGTATTGGCTTCAATAGCATTACATGTCATGCATCTATGGGTAGAATGAAAATCGTAAACCTCAATTCTAGAAACCTGTTGATTTACAGTTTGTGCTTTGCTTTTCGTTTGCCCGTTGCAAGCCATTAGTATTAAAACAATGGTTGTAGTGGCTAAAAATTTTATTGTTTTCATTGGTAAAAGATTTAAGTGTTTATAATATTATATTAAATACGTATCCTGATATAATGATACATAGCGTTACCACTCCAAAAAATATTCCTATAAGTTTTAAAGACATAACTTTTTTTAATAGCATAGCTTCTGGTAGTGATAAACCCACAACGCCCATCATGAAAGCGATTGCTGTTCCTAAGGGAATTCCTTTAGCAACTAAAACCTGAGCAACAGGTAATATACCTGATGCGTTAGAATACATGGGCACGGCCAAAATTGTAGCTATAGGTACAGCAAATAGATTATCTTTTGCCATATATTTTTCAAAGAAACCTTCGGGAATATAACCGTGCATTAAACCTCCAATGGCAATCCCTATAATTACGTACGGAATAATACCTTTTAAAATATTTAGTACCTCTGCCCAAATAACAGGAAGTCTTTGTTTTAGTGTTTGTTTTTCTGCAATAAAAGTATCTTGTTCTTTTTGTGCGTTGGCCAAGATATCTTTAACCCATGGTGTTAAATATGATTCTAATTTTAATTTTTGTAAAATAACTCCAGAAATTGTACCAAGTAAAATTCCGCTCACTATATAAATTATCGTAGTTTTAAGTCCAAATAACCCCACAAAAAGCCCAATAGCAACCTCGTTAACTAAAGGTGATGTAATTAAAAATGCAAAAGTGACACCTAAAGGAATTCCGCCTCTAACAAAACCTATAAATAAAGGTACAGAAGAGCATGAACAAAACGGTGTGACTACGCCAAAAAGGCTTGCCATTAAATATTCTAGCCCATATAGTTTATTTCTAGATAAATAGTTTTTAACCTTATCTATAGGAAAATAACTATTTACTACGCCCATAAAAAAAATAATTACAAAAAGGAGTAATAATATTTTTATAGTATCGTAAATGAAGAAGTTTAGCGCTTCTGCCAAATGCTGTTCTTTGTTTAAGTTTACAACATCATAAACAAACCAATCTGCTATACTTTGTATCCAATCAAACATGGTCAATAGTTTTAATGGTACCACTTATATTACAAGATAATTTTACCGTATTGTAAATGGTGCCAAATTTTTCAATGTTCTTTTTTAGTAAGGCAGTATTAAGCTTTTTGTCTTTACTATAAATATTTAAATTGTAAGTGATGTTCTCCATTCTCGGAGGGTTTTCGAGACGTGTAGCGTTAACTTCTAATGTGGTTTTTGAATACGTAAACTTCATCATTTCTGAGAATCGCTCTACGTTTTTAAGCATACAAGCCGCAAAGGAGCCCAAGAATAATTCTGCTGGATTCGGCAAGGTTTTGGCCGTTTTTGCTGTTGTGCCAAAATCTATATTCGAGTTTTTTATATGAATAACAGCATCTTCATTTGAAAGTGAAGATGCTTGAACTTGATAATTCATAATATGAAGAGTTTAATTTAAAAGCGACAATACTTCATCTTTTGAAGGTATTCTACCTTTTACTGTTATAACATCGTCTATTACTAATGCAGGCGTACTCATTACGCTATATTTCATAATTTCTTCGATGTCTTCAATTTTCTCAATGGTTGCATCAATATTGTTTTCTGATACAACATCTTTAACAACGCCTGTCATGGTTTGACATTTTGGGCAACCTGTTCCTAAAATTTTGATTACTTTACTCATAATATTTATATTTGTTTATCGCAAATAAGCGATAGGTTTGTTAAAAAAATATCAATCAAAAAATTGAAGAAATAAAGTTTTTGCCTCCTTCCATTTTTTTTGATTAATACAGTATTTTATTTTTGGTGGTTTTAACTCTCCTTGAATTAATCCCGCAGTTTTTAATTCTTTAAGATGCTGAGATATTGTAGATTGAGCCAAAGGAAAAACCTCTACCAAATCGCCAGTAAAACAACAAGATTGATTTTCAAGATGTTTTAAAATGGCTATGCGCGTTGGATGAGCCAAAGCTTTAGCAAATTTAGCTAGTGCTTCGGTATCCTCTTTATATTCAATATGTTCTAAATTTCTCTTCATATTTATTATCGTAAATTTACGATTGATTATTTTATATAAAACTGATATTTATCATGTTATATTTTTTTACTAGTAATATATGAGCTTTATAGGAGGTGAAAAGGCATGAGCCTTTTTTATTTATATTTGCATTCTGAATTCGATTATGAGATTAACTTATAACATCTCTTTTTTTAGAACTTATATCTTGGCAGAATTATTTATTTAACCACATGGAAAAAAGAAAAATTAAAGATTTTTTATTCTCATTCGAACAAATCCCTTCTTTATTATACCTTTTTAAATGGATTATAATCTGTTTAGTATTAGGTGTTTTGGTAGGTGGCGTTTCAGCTTTTTTTCTATTAAGTTTGGAGTGGGCTACAAATTGGCGGGAATCTCATTTATGGGTTATATGGCTGTTACCTGTTGGTGGTTTTATAATTGGTTTATCATACCATTTATATGGAAACAGTGTTGTAAAGGGAAACAATTTATTACTGGAAGAATTTCATTCTCCTAAAAAAATAATTCCATTCAGGATGGTTCCACTTGTTCTGTTTGGTACTATTTTAACACATTTTTTTGGAGGTTCCGCTGGACGTGAAGGCACGGCAGTTCAAATAGGTGGCGCTATTGCTGATAGGTTTACCAAAGTTTTTAAATTAAAAAAGCGAGATCGAAAAATATTATTAATTGCGGGTATTAGTGCAGGTTTTGCTTCTGTTTTTGGGACGCCATTAGCAGGAGGTATTTTTGCATTGGAAGTTCTGGTATTAGGCCGATTGCGTTTAGATGCTATTATACCTAGTTTTATGGCTGCAGTTTTTGCCAATTATTTTTGTGAAATTTGGAATGTATCACACACCCATTATCATATTAATACGGTGGCAGAAATGACGCCTGTAAATTTATTATGGTGCTTATTAGCAGGTATTATTTTTGGACTTGTAGCCATGCTGTTTTCTAAATCGACTCATTTTTGGAGTGATCTATTTGGTAAACACATAAAATATCCTCCGCTCAGACCAGTAATAGGTGGTATTGTATTAGCCATAACTGTTTATTTAATGGGAACAACAAAGTATATAGGTCTTGGTATTCCTACCATTGTGGAGGCTTTTGATGTTAACCTAAATTCTTACGATTTTCTATTAAAGCTTTTATTTACCTCTTTTACACTTGGAGCTGGTTTTAAAGGTGGCGAGGTCACCCCTTTGTTTTTCATAGGAGCAGCCTTAGGAAATGTGCTAATCTGGTTTATTCCGTTACCTATGGCTTTACTTGCTGGTATGGGATTTGTTGCTGTTTTTGCAGGAGCAACCAACACACCAATTGCCTGTACTATTATGGGAATTGAACTTTTTGGAATAGAATCTGGTGTTTTTATTGGCTTGGCTTGTTCTACCGCATATTTGTTCTCGGGGCATTCAGGAGTGTATGCTTCTCAAATTATTGGTAGCCCGAAACACAAATTGTTCAAAGGTGAAAAAGGACTTTCTTTATCTGAAATAAATAAAAAACGAACTAAGAAATGACAGATGTAATTACGGTACGTATCTATTTTGAGTATGGGCAGAAAATAAACAATCAGTCGTTTTGGAAAAAAATATATACCTCCGATTTTTCAACAGAACTTATAAAACGAGCCAAAGCTTTCGATTTAGAACAAGTATTACACCTTAATGTAAGCAAGGGCTATTTAAATAACCAAAAAGTAAATTGGGGAATAAGTGAAATTCGCCATAGTAAACATCCGCACCTTATTGAAATAGTAGATTCTGAAATTAAAATAAATCAATTTCTAGATGAGCAAAAAGCATTTCTTCAAGATGCTAAAGTTGTTATGGTTAAGAATGAAGTGTTAATTAAATAATTCCCTTCATAGTAAAACTTCAAAGTAAACGTTGATATTATTTAAATTTTTAACTTACGTTCATTAGCTAAAATCATACTAACAGCTTGTTTGTATTTAAAAGGATTGGTAGCTTTCTTTATAGCTTTATATGTTTTCTGAGGGTTTGAGCAAGATTGCGAAAAGAATTCCCAAAAGCCTAACATTTTCATTTTAATAGGTGTTGGTCCAGAAAGATATTCATCGTACTGACTATAAATGGTATTGTGGAATTCTTCAAAAATATCCCAACGATCTTTAGGATATTCAGTTGTATCACTTTTTATCATTTGTGGTAAAAACGGATCGGCAATTAAGCCACGACCAATCATAAAATGATCTAAACTAGGGAAACGGGTTTGTATACTTTTAAAAGCTTCAACACTAGTAATATCACCATTGTAATAGAGTTTATGTTTGGTGCTTGTAATACAGCGTTCAAAGGCATCTAAATCTACAGGACCTTTATAGAGTTGCTTTCCAATACGTGCATGAATAGCTATGTTTTTAAGGGGGTATTGATCTAAAATAGGAAATACATCTAGTATTTCTTCAGCATTGTCGTAACCCATACGCATTTTCATAGATACTAAAATATCGGTTTCTTTGTGTGCGCGTTCTAAAATATTATCAATTTTCTCAGGATTGCAAATTAAACCAGAACCCATACCAGATTTAGCAACCATAGGGTATGGGCAACCTAAATTCCAATTCAATTCTTTGTAACCTAAGCTTTGTACATATTTGGCAACAAATAAAAACTCTTCGGCATCGTTGCTTATAATTTGCGGAATTACTTCTAAGGTGTCATTGTTCTCTAGAAGCAAATCGTTTTGATAAGAGCTTTTAATTTTAAACTTACCATTTAACCTAATGTATGGTGAATAAAACGTATCGATACCTCCAAAATAATGATGGAAAGCATTACGAAATCTAAAGTCTGTAAACCCCTGTAATGGAGAGGAAAGTAAAGTAAAAGCCATTTGTGTTTTATGAAGCGCAAATATAGTTATATCTTTTATGGCTTGGTAGAAAGATTTTTAATGATTTTGATTCAAATATCACAAATAAAAAACGCGTTCGTAAACCATGATTTATGTAAAACCATAGGGTACAAACGCGTTAGGATTTAATGTTTTATTTTGATAATTAAAAAAGAACCTATTCGGAAATAGGTGCGTTTTGAGCTTGTAATAATTCGGTTAATACTTGTTTAAAAGTATCTACAGGTTGTGCACCAGTTACGGCACTTTTTCTGTTGAAAACAACAGTAGGAACAGAGCTTACGCCCAATTGTTGCCAATAACCTTCTTTAGTTTTAACTTCAGAACGAATATCTTTATTATCTAATTTTGATAAACCTTCTTCAGCATCTAAACCAACATCTAATAAAGCTTGTTTTAAAACATCGCGTTTAGAAACATCTTTATGGTCAGTAAAAAAGGCTTTAGTAAGCGTCATTTTTAATTCGGTTTGTTTACCGAAATATTTTGCATATTCTAATAAAATATGAGCTTCAAAGGTATTAACCATGCGCATGCCTTCAAAATAATCGAAAGTAAAACCAAGCTCTTCTCCAGCTTCTACCATACGCTGCTTCGATTCGTTTTGTTGTTCGTCTGTAGAACCATATTTTTCGGCAATATGCTCATGTAAGTCTTGACCTTCGGCTGGCATGTTTGGATTTAATTCAAAAGGCTGCCACTCAATATCTATTTGATCTTCAACCCCTAATTCTTTTATTGCTTTTTCTAAACGTTTATATCCAACGGTACACCACGGGCATACAACATCTGATACGATATCTATCTTAAGTTTTTCTTTCATTTTACTATTTCATTTTTTGGTTTATTATTACCAATGTTTAGTTGGTTTTTTTAAACCTATTTATAGGTAACAAGAATATCTGCTACTTGTTTTAAATCGGGTAATTCAATTTCAGATTTTGGAGCTAGCGGAAATGTTTGTTGTCCTGGTCTGCTTACAAACGCAGCGCGCCATCCGGCCCAAAGAGCACCAGCAACATCCCAGCCATGGGCTGCAATTAGCATGCAGTCTTCAGGTTTTACGTTCAGTTGGTTTGCTGCCCAAGCATAAGTATCTGTAAAGGGTTTATATTTACCAGCACCTTCAATACTTAATTGTGTATCGAAATAACTTGTTAATCCGGCGCTTTCAAATTGCTTAGCCAGGCCTTCTTCCGAAGAATTTGTTAAAGCAACTAAAGTATAGCCGGTTTGTTTTAAGGCTAATAAAGCATCTTTTACTTCTGGATGAGCAGGTAAATTTCGCAAGCCAGATACAATAACTTTACGAGCTTCATCTTCAGAAATTTCAATATCATGATTGGCTGCTACCATTTGCAAAGCGGCAGCACCAATGTGTCCAAAAGGTTTGTATTGACCGCTAGCCGAAACAACTAACGAATATTGTAACATGGTGGTAAACCATAAGGGTAATAAGCCTTGATTTCCACCTAAAGCCTCTCCAACTAACTGTTTCATTTTAGTAAGATCTAAAAGTGTTTCGTTAACGTCAAAAAATAATACTTTAGGTTTTTGCTTGGTTTCCATTATGCTATGTTTTTATTTAAAAATAAAACTAACAGTTTTTAGCGAAGTTTTACTTTAAATTGTTTAATGCAGATATTATTTCTTTCGATTCAGCTCTTTCTTTATAATCTGCATCTAAAAATGCATATTGAATTATTCCTTTTTTGTCAATAACATAAGTCGCAGCAAGAGGTAATTCATTACTATTGTCTCCATTTTTTTCATTTAAACCAAATCCGTCTTGGTAGATAGAAGCAACTTCTTTAGTAAGTTCGAATACAACCCCGTATGTTTTTCCAACGGTGTTACTAATATCACTTAAAACGGTAAATTCTAAATTGTTTTTTTCTGAAGTGTTTAACGAGTTATCTGGCAATTCGGGGGTTAAAGCTAAAAGTGTTGCGCCAGCTTTTTTAAACTCGGGTAAGTGTTCTTGTAAATGATGTAGCGTGATATTACAATAAGGACACCAACCACCGCGGTACCAAGTTAAAACTACAGGACCATTTTCTAATGTTTTGTATAGGGAAACAAGTTGGTTTAAGGCGTTATTTAATGCGAAATTTGGCGCTTTATCTCCAACGTTTAATGCTTTGTCTAGTATGCCAGTGTTTACTACACTAGTAATGCCATCGGCATAAATTTGATTTTTTTCTTTAGTGAATTTTGCGATACCTGCTTTACGTTGCACGTCTAATAAGGTATCTAATTCTCCTTTGTTTTTATTTGTTTCCATTTCTATACGTATTAAGTCTGTTAGTGTAACTTCTTATTTATTAAGAAAAATTAAACCACTTGACTAATTTGAACTTGTGGTTTTACATTTGTAAAATTAGGAAGATCTGCCAAAATCGCTTCTGCATTAGCGCCGAAAGATTGTTGAAATGTTTCCATAGATTTAAATACTAAATTTGCAATAACCACATAAGGAGCGGGGTGGTCTGGAGTTGCTCCGGCTAGTCCAAAATTGATATCGGAAGATATGATAGCATCACCTAATAAATCGATTAATAATTGACTGTGGTTTTTAGTGTAATACTGCTTGTCGAATTTTAAATCGGCATTATTGGGGTACATAACTGTTAATTTAATCATGTCTTATGTTTATTAATAAACCTTCCTCACAATTGGAGGAAGGCTTGTAGCTATTAACTTGTTGTTTTGAGAGATTACTTTTTTATTTTTTCCAAGCGAAACTTTTAAAAGCATCATCAACAGGTGTGTTTGCGATGTGATTTGTATAGTTGCTAATTACTTTTTGAGACAGGCCTAAAATAATATCTAACACTTGTTGCTCACCGTATCCAGCAGCGTAAAAAGTATCTAAATCTGCTTGAGATACATTACCACGGTTACGAACTATAGATAATGTCATAGTACGAAGTGCTTCTAATTTAGAATCTGCAAGAGGTGTTTCGTTACGTAACGCTTCAGTAATAGAATCGTCAACTTTCATCATTTTCGCAATTCCTGTGTGTGCTGGTACGCAATAATGGCATGCATGCTCTACGTTAATAGTTTGCCATACTACAGTTAATTCATTCTCGTTGAAAGAAGAGTTTACAAATAACTCATGTAATTGTTGGTATGCTTTTAATAATTGAGGTGAAGCGGCTAGAACACCGTGTAATCCGGGGATCATTCCGTAAGCTTTTTGCGAATTTTCTAATAAAGGTTTGCTTTCTGTTGGAGCAGTTTCAATGTTGTGAACTTTTAAAGTTGTCATAATTTTTCTTTTTTTATTAATGTTAATTTTTCTAAACGTTCGTTTAGTTATTTGTTAAAAAAAATGGTTTTAAATATTACTGAAAATTAATTCTATATAATCTTCAATTTCCTTTTGGCTATTTACACGCGTTGCGGCTGCCAAACCATGTTTAGCTAAAACTAAAAAGTTAGCTTGTTTTAATATGGTTTCTTCATCTTTATTAGGATCTAATCTTAATTTTTCAATAAATAAATCTTTAAGATTATCCATAAAAGCAGTCATTTGCTCATTAATTAAGTCGTTTTCCTTAGATGAAAATTCATTATAAGTATTAGTTAATAAACAGCCTTTTTCATTATCTTTTTGAAGACCTATAGCTACAGAATCGTAAAAGAATTTTTTAATATCCTCAACGCCGTTTGATGCATTTTTAAAAGTTTCAAACATGGTTTTTGTTTTGTTCTTATAGCTTTTTAAGCTTTCTAAAAAAACACCGTGTTTATTGCCAAAACTAGAGTATATAGAAAATTTGTTAATGCCCATTTCTTTTTCAAGCATTTGCATAGATGTATTTTCATAACCATTGCGCCAAAACAAATGCATGGCTTTGTCTATGACATCTTCTTCTATATATTGTTTTTTTCTAGCCATTCTTTTTAAATACATTACAAAACTAAACAATCGGTTAGAAATAAAAAAATGTTTAACAAATTTTTATATATTTAATAATAGTGGTGTTTTTATTTCAATATCATAAAACGTGCTAGGTTATTGTGATATGAAATAAAGCGAAACAAAAAAAATATTATATTACAAAGGCAAATAATCCCTAACAGTTAGACGAGCTCTCCCTAAGATGTTCTTTAGCACTTGCACTTTATTATAGAATGAAAGTTTATAAATTATCATTTGGTAGCGTAATTATCATTAATCCAAACTTGGCAGAAGTTATTATTAATGAAGGAGAGGTTATCGATGCGTTAAAAGTTGATGAATATCACGATTTTTTACTTTCTAATTTAAAGGCTCCATTTTCATTACTAATTAATAAAAAATACTCGTATACATATACCTTTGAAGCTCAAAAAATTATTGGAGGCTTAAACGAAATAGAAACTATGGCGGTTGTACCATCGTCAACGGGAGGTTTAATGTCTACCGAAATGCTTCTACACATGAATGCGAATCTTGAAGGTGCTGTTAAAATTTTTATTACAAGAGATGAAGCTTTAGCGTATTTAAAAAAGGAATAATATTTAATATTTTTCAAACGTTTTAGTTATGAGTCTTTTAAATAATAAGACTTCTACTTGTCTGTCCGTATATAAAACGTAAATTTGCACCTTCAAAAAATAAACCATGACAGAATTTATAAGGAAAATCATCCCTAACGCTAAAGATGATGTTTTAGCAGGTATTACGACATCTTTGGCTATGATTCCCGAAGTTGTTGCCTTTGCTTTTGTGGCTCAAATTAGCCCAATTGTGGCTCTATTTGGAGCATTTGTAATTGGTATCGTTTCTGCTGTATTTGGAGGTAGGCCAGGTCTAATTTCAGGAGCTGCCGGTGCCGTTGCTGTCATTTTTGTACACATGATTCAGGAAGGGCATGCTAAAGGCCTTTTATTTGATCAACCGGTAGAAAATATGGGCTATTTTTATTTATTAGCGGCTGTTGTTTTAATGGGTGTTATTCAAATTTTAGCAGGTGTTTTTAAGCTTGGTAAATTTGTACGATTAATTCCGCACCCTGTTATGCTTGGGTTTGTAAACGGTTTGGCTATTGTTATTTTTATGGCACAGCTTGGTATGTTTACAGAAAATACTAAAGATATTTTTGGTCAAAATATGCGTAAAACTGAATCGAAAGAATTGGTTTATAACGTAAACAATAATGCGGTTACAGATTTAGTTTCAAATATAGAATTGTTTTCAATAAAAGATAAATCGGTTGTAAACATCAACACTGGTGAGGAGGTTTATATCATGTCCGATAATCAGGTTTTTGATGCCAAAACCAAAAAAGTAATTTTTAATATAAAAGATAACGGGTTTTATTCTGTAAAAGATAGTGGTGTTGTAAAATCTAGATTACAAGGTAGTACGCTCTATATCATGATTGGACTGGTTTTATTAACCATGCTAATTGTTTGGGGTTTACCAAAGTTAACCACTAAAGTTCCTGCGGCTTTAACAGCCATATTGATAGTGACTTTAATAGCTGTTTTTGGAGGTATTGAATCTATTAACGTAGGAGAGTTTATTAGAGATGGTGGTGGTGCAGGATTAAATGGTTTTGATGAATTATCTAAAAACCTAAATTTAGTTGAGCTATGGAGTAACTTACCCTTTAATTTAGATACTTTAAAATTTATTGCTCCATATGCCTTTTTAGCTGCTTCTGTAGGGTTGATTGAAACCTTAATGACTATGAATTTAGTTGATGAATTAACAGAATCTAGAGGTGATGGAAATAAAGAATGTGTAGCACAAGGTACAGGAAACATTCTTAGTGGTTTGTTTGGAGGAACTGGTGGTTGCGGTATGATTGGTCAAACCGTGATAAACGTTAATGCAGGTGGTCGAGGGCGTTTGTCGGGTATCATGATGGCGTTAACCTTATTAACTTTTATCTTATTTGCAGATAAATATATAGAGCAAGTGCCAATTGCAGCTTTGGTTGGTGTGATGTTCATGATGGTGATTGAAACCTTTGCATGGTCTAGTTTTAGAATCATGAAAAAAATACCAAAGTCTGATGCTTTTGTATTAGTGATTGTTTCGGCAGTAACGGTATTTTTCGATTTAGCGATAGCTGTTTTTGTTGGTGTTATTATCTCTGCTTTAGTTTTTGCTTGGGAAAATGCTAAGAAAATTAGAGCAAGAAAGCGTATTTCTGAAGATGGAAAAGTTAAAACATACGAAATTTGGGGGCCATTGTTTTTTGGTTCTATACAAGCCTTTAATGATAAGTTTGATGTTAAAACAGATCCAGAACAGGTTGAAATTGATTTTATAGAATCTCGTGTTAGTGATCATTCGGCAATAGAAGCTATTTTTAATTTAGTTGAAAAATATAAAGCTGAAGGAAAATCTATTAAACTGAAGCATTTAAGTGACGATTGTAAACTACTTTTATACAAATCGAATCCTAAATTTAGAGAGGTTATAGTTGAAGATATAGATGATCCTCGATACCATTTAGCCGCTAATCCTGAAGCTTTTCCAAAAGGACTTTCAGAATATAAATTTTAAACAAAGTATTTTTAAATAAGCAGTTTTTAGTTTTCTATATTCCAACCGTTGTGGTATGTCTATAGAAAATTAGAAGCTGTTTTTTTACGCCAAGTTTTTCAATATCAACACTTATAAAATAGCCTTTGGAAGAATCTTTCTTGTCCAAGTTTTTAAGCGCTTGTAGTTACTAACTTCGGAATCAGGGTTAAAATCTAAAGTAGTTTCCCATGAGTTTTCGGGTTTAAATTCGATTTCTATACCTTTTAAAACACCTTCAGATATTTTTTTAGAATCTACAACTACAATACATTCTGTGTTTAAATTCGCACTTCTCGGGTCTAAGTTAAAGGTGCCAATAACCGTGGTTTTATTGTCAATAACCATAGACTTAGCATGGAGCCCGAAGGTTGGTTTGTAGTCTAGTTTTTCTTGTAATTCCCCAGTCATTATGTTCGACCGTTCTTCTGCATCTGGACGAAACTCAAAAATACGAACGCCTGTTTCAAGTAATTTTTCACGATCGGTTTGGTAACTACTAAAAGCTTCAACATTATCGGTAGAGGCGAGGCTATTGGTTAGAATACGAATGCTAACACCACGGTCTACGGCTTTTTTAAACAAATTCCGACTAAGATCGGAAGTGATTAAATACGGTGTTTGAATATCTATAGAGGTTTCTGCTTTTTTTACTAAATCTATTAAGGCGTCAGTGGAACGTCCTCCGGCAGATAAGTTGTAAGCATCATCGTTTTTACCTGGTAAATCGGAAATAAAATGCACGTTGTCTAGCCAAACAAAATCGTTAGAACTTTTAATCTCGTTAAATGTTTCTGGTAGATTTTCAATACGTTTTCGTACTTGCGGCCAAAAGTTCTCAGGATTACAAGCATACGCATGAAGCTTATCAAAAGTGGTTTCTGAGTATAATTTTTCAATATCACTTTTAATCACTTCGGTTACGTCTTGGCTTAGTTCACTATCCCAAAACATTTCAAAAGACGATTTTACATTTTTAGTCTCTTTTCCTAATAAGAGAATATCTCGATCTCTAAAATTGTATTCGTGATCGTAATCAAAATATTCATTGGCTATGTTTCTACCTCCTGTAATAACAACTTTGTTGTCCACTATAAAGGTTTTGTTATGCATACGTTGGTTAGCACCTTTAAAATCGGTGGATAGTTTTTCTATTTTCTGAAAAATGTTTTTACCTAAATTAATTCCTGGATTATAAATTCTAACCGAAATGTTCTCGTGAGAATTGAAGGTTAAAATATCTTCAATATCTGCATCGACCATAATATCGTCTACTAAAATGCGCACTTTTACGCCACGGTCTGCAGCACGTACCAAATAGTCACAAGCAATAAGGCCAATATTATCTGTAGAGAATATAAAGTATTGTATATCTATGGTTTTTTCGGCATACTCAGTTAGCCATGCTCTGGCTACCATAGAGCCACTCCCATCTTCTAAAACATAAACACCCGTTTTATTGGCCATTAAAGGTGCTACATCTTCAAGGGCTGTAGATAGTGTAAAACTATCGTCACGATGTATATTTGAACAAAAATCTGTGATAATAGTTGCTGTGTTATGGTCTTTACAAGACGTGAGTGTGAGACATATTAAAATACAATAAATTCGAAATTTCAAAGAAAACGGAGGTTTATAAGGTGTTATTTAATACGTACGGTATCGGGAACTAATTTGGTGTAATCACCATTGTTTCTAATAACATCCCGCACTATTGAAGACGCTATGTACGATGTTTTTGCTGCTGTTAATAGAAAAACAGTTTCTATAGCAGCGAGATCTCTGTTGGTATGTGCAATAGCTTTTTCAAATTCAAAATCGGCTGGGTTTCTAAGTCCACGTAAAATAAACTCAACACCAATTTGTTCACAGAAATGAACTGTAAGCCCTTCATAAGTCACTACTTTTACCTTAGGTTCGTCAGCAAAAGTATTTTCAATAAATGCTTTTCTTTCTTCTAAAGTAAACATATATTTTTTGTCGGCATTAACACCAATGGCCACAATAATTTCATCAAAAAGTGTAACCCCACGTTTTATAATATCGTAATGCCCTAATGTTATCGGATCGAATGATCCTGGAAAAATAGCTCGTTTCATTAAGTTGGTTTTATTCCTAAGAAATTTAGGAAATGTTTATCGGTTAGTAAAGATACAAATCTAAAATTCAAGTTGTAATTGGACTTTTAGTTTATGTGGTGCTAAAAGCCCAATAATATTGATTGTTATTTTAAAGCTTCTTCAATTGCGCTATCAAACAAATCACTTAAACTAATTCCTGCTGCTGCTGCTTGTTGTGGCAAAATACTTTCTCGTGTTAAGCCCGGAATGGTATTCATTTCTAATAAATGGGGTTCACCATCTTTAAAAATATACTCGCTACGGCTAAAACCTTTCATCTTTAAAACCTGATAAACCTTTTTTGCAAGCGCATTTACTTGGTTTTCTTGCTCTTTTGTTAGTCTGGCAGGCGTTATTTCTTGAGATTTTCCTAAATACTTTGCTTCATAATCAAAAAAATCATTTTCGCTTACAATTTCCGTAATCGGCAATACTTTTATTTCGCCCTTGTATGTAATTACGCCAACAGATACTTCCGTGCCATCTAAAAAAGATTCTATAATAATTTCATCATCCTCTTTAAAAGCAGTATCGATTGATGGCTGTAAATCGGCTTTAGTATGGGCTTTAGAAACACCAAAACTACTACCAGCCTTATTGGCTTTTACAAAGCAAGGTAAACCTACTTTTGCTATAATATCATCTTCATTTATAATGTCTCCTTTATTCACAAAATAAGATTCTGCAGTTTTAATTCCGTAAGGTTTTAGTACGCTTAAACAATCACGTTTATTAAATGTAACGCCTGCTTGGTACATATTGCAACTGGTTTGCGGCATATTTAGCAACTCAAAATAACCTTGCATTAAACCATCTTCTCCGGGTGAGCCATGTATGGCATTAAATACGCAATCGAAGGTTGTTTTACTTCCGTTTACGGTTATCGAAAAATCATTTTTATCAACAGGAAATTCTTCATTATTAGTATCTACATAAACCCATTTATCTTTAAATATATGAATTCTAAAGGCGTTATATTTTGTGCTGTCTAGAGATTCAAAAACCACATTTCCGCTGGTTAAAGAAATTTTATACTCGCTAGAGTAGCCTCCCATAATAATGGCAATATTTTTTTTCATTTGTATGTGTTTATGCTTTCCGCGAAAGCGAAAAAATCTTTATTCCGTCTAAAACCAATAATAAAACGTAATTATTGATAGTTATTATTAGTAAAGCTAAAATATCATATAAATTGCAAAAGAAAAAACAGTTCTGTTTTTATATCTTTGCCTAATCATAAAAATTATACATGAGCATTATTAAATTCCTTGTTAGCAAAACTTTTTTTAAGCAATTAGCATTAGCTATCGTTGCAATTGCGGTACTTTGTTTCATTATGTTGAAATGGTTAAACGTATCTACAAACCATGGTGAATTTGAAACCGTACCTGATTTAAAAGGAAAGTCTATTAATGTGGCCGAAATTGAGTTGAGTGAGAATAATTTAGTGATGCAAATTCAAGATTCTGCAAACTTCAACCCGAACTATCCTAAGTTTTCGGTAATTGAGCAAGAGCCACAATCGGGAACACAAGTAAAAGAGAATAGAAAAATATATTTAACATTAAACCCATCGGGATACCGTAAAATAGAGGTTCCAGATTTAAAAGAACGCACATACCGCCAAGCCAAACCAACTTTAGAAGCCTTAGGTTTTAAAGTTGGAAAACTAACTTACGAAGACAATATTGCTGAAGATATGGTTTTACGAATGAGTTACAAAGGCAAAACCCTCGAGCCTAGCGATAAGTTAGAAAAAACTTCGGTTATCGATTTGGTTTTAGGTAACGGCAACAGACCTTAATTATGGACGCATACACACCCCAATTACCCGACGAAGATAATCTTTACGAGCACCATTCATTTACCGTAGATAAAGGGCAAACACCTCTTAGAATCGATAAGTATTTAATGAATTTTGTTGAGAATGCGACTAGAAATAAAATTCAGGCGGCAGCAAAAAACGGTAGTATTTATGTTAATGATGAACCTGTAAAATCGAATTATAAGGTAAAACCTTTCGATGCTATTCGTGTGCTTTTTGCGCACCCACCATTCGAGAATTTGTTGGTAGGAGAAGATATTGATATTGATGTGGTTTATGAAGATGACGATTTATTAGTTGTTAATAAAGCTCCAGGTATGGTTGTGCACCCAGGTCACGGCAATTACTCGGGGACTTTAATAAATGCATTAATACATAGGTTCGATAATTTACCAAATAACTCCAGTGAACGTCCCGGTTTGGTACATCGTATTGATAAAGATACAAGTGGGCTTTTGGTAGTTGCCAAAACCGAAGAAGCTATGGCGCATTTATCACTTCAATTTGCCAATAAAACCAGTGAGCGCGAGTACGTTGCTATTGTTTGGGGTAATGTAAAAGACGAAAACGGAACCGTGGAAGGCAACATTGGTCGCCATCCTAAAAACCGTTTACAGAACACCGTTTTCTTTGGTGACGATGAGGATAAAGGTAAACCAGCCGTAACGCATTATAGTGTTTTAGAACGTTTAGGTTATGTAACGTTGGTGTCTTGCAAACTAGAAACAGGACGTACACACCAAATACGTGTGCATATGAAACATATAGGGCATACCTTGTTTAATGATGAGCGTTATGGTGGCGAAAAAGTACTAAAAGGAACCACTTTTACAAAATACAAACAATTTGTAGATAATTGTTTTAAAGTGTTACCAAGACAAGCATTACATGCAAAAACATTAGGTTTTGTGCACCCTAGAACCGGAGAGTTCATGAGGTTTGATACTGAAATTCCAGATGATATGCAGCAATGTATCGAAAAATGGAAAACCTATTCTAAACATCAAGAAATATAATTTTTTTGCGTTACCACAAGGGTCGGGCTTTCCGCTATATCTTTTTACAAAGTATAGATACACTTTTGGAGTAACCACATAATAAAAAAAGCCTAGACCAACCATAGTCTAGGCTTTTTTGTTTTTGTAAAAAGGATGCCGCATCAATCCCTAACGCATTATCCGCTAGGGTTTAGCTCCAACTCAGTGTTTACACATTTGCAGAGTTAAGTAATCCCGTTCTATACATCATTATTTGTTCTTTAATTCGAGTTTCTTGGGCTAAGGTCAACTCGTCCATCCAATCATCATCCACATAATTCATATAGTTATGGATAGGAGCATAGTCGTCTTGGCTACATGCATTATGCGGTTGGCCATCTTCAGGTTTTCCGTAGTTTGGACTACTGTGTGCAGGTGTATCGTTTACATGATCGCCAATGCCATCACAACCTCCTTGAAAGGTGTGGTATAAGCCTAGCCAATGGCCAACCTCGTGTACAGCCGTCATCCCTAAATTGTATGGAGCAGCGGTTCCTCCTGGTAAAGATTCATCAAGCATAACAACACCATCTAAAACGGGGTCTCCAGCCAAATCGAACGGAAATGTCGCCCAACCTAATAAGCCTGAAACTAAACCGCCGGTATAAAAATTGAGGTATTCGTGCGGATCTGCACCAAGGGATGTTTTGGCTTGTCGCTCACTAGCCGATCCGTGGCCCATATTATACCAGTTTACATTATCAATAAACTTTACGTCTTGTTCAGAGTATGTAAATGTTAAGGCAGCATTAGCATAAGCCTTATTTAAAAGCTCAATCTGTTGTTCTCTTTGAGTTTTTGTTATCAAGCCACGAGAACCATAAGTAATATGATGAAAACGTACTTCAATGGTTAAGTCAGAAAATAATTGACGCCTCGTTTTGTTGGCTGTAATTTCTTCATCAACTCGCAAAATATCAATTGGAGTCGGGATTTTTGTAGCACAACCACGTCCGTATCTTATAAATTCTTCTTGATTTTCAAACTCTTTATTATTAATGAAGAAAGCCATAGTAATTACGTGTTATATGTTTGTTATTTTTTAAAAGAAAAGAGCCTAAAAAGGCTCTAATTTGATGATACTAAGTTAGCCGAAATTTATTACAAAGTCAAGCTTTTATTTTATCATATTTTCAGTTTAAAAAACTTCAATAATGGGTTCTTTGGCTAAAAGTGGCGTGATGTTTTTTACGAAATCTAAAAAATGCTCGGATGCATTATGGATTTCAATAGCTTCTGCATTCACGTATTTTTCATGAAATAGGAATTCTGTTTCGTTATCCACTTCGTTTAGTAAGCGGTATTGTAAGCAGCCAGCCTCAGCATTACTTTGGGCTACCATAGTTTTCGCTAATTTTAAAAAAGCTTCCGTTTTTGTTGCTTGCACACTTATTTGCGCTATAATTACTTTTTCCAATGTATGAGTTTTTAAGATTTGATGTAAAAAAAAGCGGAAATTTCAACTGAAAATTCCGCTATATATGTATCTTTTATCTATGGATTTGTAGACCATAAAGCAGCACCTTTAAGCATAGCGCGCCTTGGTAGTTTTAAGCCAGCAACAATTAATTCTGCAAAATCTTCTGGTTGTAGAACGCTGTCTTCAGAATCTTTAGTGGCAATACCTAAATCTATAGACATGTCGGAGGCTATGGTGCTCGGTGTTAATGTGCAAACACGAATATTATTTTTTCGTACCTCTTTCATTAAAGATTCCGACATACCAATTACAGCAAATTTTGAAGCTGAATATGCCGATGTACTTGCGTTTCCGCTTAAACCAGCAGTGGATGATACATTAATAATATCGCCTTCATTTTTATCGATTAAGTATGGTAAAACCTCTTTGGTTACGTAATACATACCCATTACATTGGTTTGCATAATTTGACTCCATTGGCTTACTTCCATATCGTTAAACGTTCCGAAAGCGGCAATTCCTGCATTATTGACTAAAATATCTACTGTGCCAAGGGTGTCAATAATTGTTCTAATGGCGGTTTTTACTTCTTCGTAATTTCCAACATCAAAAACAGAGTATATGGCTTTAACACCATAGGTTTCTAGCTCGGCAACAGTTTCTTTTAAAACAGCTTCATTTCTACCTGTAATAGCGACATCTATGCCTTCTTTTGCAAATGCAATTGCTGTTGCTTTACCTAATCCACGGCTTCCACCAGTGATGATTGCTTTTTTGTTTTTCATAGTTTTTATGTTTGTGTAGCTTCTAAAATAGATGAATTACTCTTTTAAATAAAAGTAATTAAAATTTTAAAAAGCATGTAAATAGTTATATTAAATAAAGGTAACCAATACACGATTGATTACCTTTTTTCTATGTTGAATTATATTTTTTTTAACTATTCTGAAAACACTATGCAGGGACTTTATCGTAGTACTTTTTCTTCAACCAAAAAGAAACGCGAACTAATAGTATTAATGCTGGAACTTCTACTAACGGACCAATAACTCCAGTAAATGCTTGGCCTGAGTTTAAACCGAAAACGGCAATGGCAACAGCTATGGCAAGTTCAAAATTATTTCCAGCTGCAGTAAAGGCAACTGCTGCTGTTTTATCGTAAGTGGTTCCTGTTGCTTTGGTTACAAAAAAGCCAATAATAAACATAACTGTAAAGTAGATAAGTAATGGCACTGCAATAATTAAAACATCCAGTGGTATCTCTACAATAAGCTCGCCTTTTAGAGAAAACATAACAACAATAGTAAATAATAGGGCGATTAAGGTTAGCGGTGAAACAGTTGGAATAAAAGTGTTTGTATACCAATGTTCTCCTTTTAATTTCACTAAAATTAATCGACTTAAAATACCTAATAGAAATGGAAGTCCTAAGTATATGGCAACACTTTCTGCAATGGTTGCAATAGAAATATCTACAATGGCACCTTCAAAACCAAAATAGGGAGGAAGAACTGTTATAAAAAGCCAAGCATAAAAGCTGTATGCAAATACTTGAAAAATACTGTTTAAGGCAACTAAGCCTGCTCCGTACTCACTGCTTCCGTCGGCAAGATCGTTCCATACTAAAACCATGGCTATACATCTTGCAAGGCCAATTAAAATAAGGCCAACCATGTATTCCGGATAATCGTGTAGAAATGTTATAGCTAAAATAAACATTAAAACAGGGCCAATAATCCAGTTTAATAACAAGGATATAGACAATAGTTTTGTGTTTTTGAAAACCATTGGTAATAACTTGTAATTTACTTTTGCAAGTGGTGGATACATCATTAAAATTAAACCAATAGCAATAGGTATATTTGTTGTGCCACTGCTCATGCTATTTATAACATTTGGGAAAGTAGGGACAAAATAACCTATACTGACACCAATAGCCATGGCAACAAAAATCCATAGGGTTAGATTTTTATCTAGAAAACTTAGTTTTTTAGTAGATTTCATGGTCTATGATACTATTTGAGAAAATACATAAAATAATTCGGTGGCAATTTGTAAACTGCGCTCTTCATATTTTTCTGCTTGTTGCGGAGTATTATCAAAAGCTTTAGGGTCTTCAAAAGTTATAGGAATTCGTTTTTCAGCACCAGCAATAAACGGACAACCATTATCGGCTTGAGAGCACGTCATTACCGCTGCAAATAGCGCTTTTGGATTAAAATCGCTATCTAACTTTTTAGAAAACCCAATAACAGGATGTGAGTTGTCGGAATACTTTATACTATAAATGGGGTTATTCGTTTCGGCTATTTTATTTATTTTGAACCCAGATTTTTTTAAAGTTTCAGCAATCATAGGAAAAAGTGCTGTGGCTTCTGTTCCTCCGGAATAACAAAATACATTTTTAACGTTGAAATAATGTGCCATGGTTTGTGCCCAAGTTTGCGACAAATGACTGCGTCTAGAGTTGTGTGTGCAAATAAAATTAATTCGAATATCTTGTTTAATGTTTACTTTGAGTTGAATAAAATCAACAAGAGGTTTTAGCTCTTTTTTTCGCGAATCTGGTATGGTTTCAACACTTAAAGTTGAAATTACTCTATCTATATCATTGTATACTGTCATAATTTTTGTTTGTTTTAAAGATTAGCAACAACCACTTCCTGGTGCGCAAGAATTGCCTGTTTGAATATCTGAGAATTGTAGTTTTGGTTTTTCGGCAGGAATACCACATTGATCTTTAGCTAAACAATCGGTTTGCTTAGTTGTTAATACAAAGTTAGTACCGTCGAAATCTAAGCCAAATTTACCAATGGTTTCTGCTTGGTATTCTACTTCAATTTCTAAATCTGCAATATTTAGGGTTTTTTCGGAAAGCTCAATAATGTTTAATAGTTTTTCTGGGTGTAACCTATGGTCGTAATCATTTGCATTCCAAAGCTGAAAATTTACAACAGTTTCGTTTCTTTCCGTTCCTCCGCAATCTATAAAGTGTTTTGTTATTTTTCCAACTTCCGTTACGTGAAAATGATTTGGTACCAATTCGCCGTTGGGTAATTTAAAAGCAATTTTACTCAATCGTCTTAACTCGTTTTTAATTTCTGATAGTTTCATAATTCAAAAGTTTTGTATTAATATTTTCAATTGTGGTTAACAACAATCTGTTTTAGGTAAATCTTGATTTAGGAAAGTATTCATTACGGCTTTCATTTTTGTCCAATTTTCCGAATCGATACAATAGCAAACGCTTGTGCCTTCAACATTTCCTTTAATTAAACCTAAAAGTTTAAGTTCTTTTAAATGTTGAGAAATGGTGGGTTGTGCTAAACCTATTTCATTTACCAAATCGCCGCAAACGCAAGTGTTTGTTCTGAATAAATATTCTAAAATAGCTACACGTGCCGGATGTCCAAATGCTTTAGCAAATAAGGCAATCTCGTTTTGTGAGTCTGTAAATATTTCTGTTTTAGCTAATCCCATTTTACTTAATTGTTTCATTGCAATATTACGATTAATAAGCGAAACAACAAATTAGTGAGCGTTAATTTTTTAGCTAGGACGCTTCTATATAATAAAGAGAGTATTAATGAGGTGTATCAACTAGCCTAAATTTACAGGCCTTGTTTCTGCTGTAAACTGTGTTCCATCATCAAGTGTAATAGAGAATTTAAGCGTCATGCCTTCAACTTCAACTCTTTCGTTTTTATCGGCAAATTCTATGTAAGACTTTCTAAAAGGTTTAAAGAAGTTTTTGTCTTCACTTCCTGCGTTTAGTAGATTTATCCAATTTTTAATGGAGTATCTAGTATTCATCATATCATCTCTTTCTGTATAATTTCCAGAGAGTAATAAGTTACATTGATATATATTGAAGTTTTCTAAGTCTATAGGTTCACCTGGAGCTGTGTTAAATAATTTTACATTAGAAGTTATTGAAAAATCGGAAACAGGAGTGTGTAATTTATCAAAAGATAAAACACATGCATTTGGTTTTCCATTTGGATTTGGTTTCGTGTCAGGTTCTGGAAACTCTAGTATAGCTCTGTATTCAAAACTCTCCACAGTAGCTTGGGTGTTATCTAGAGGTTCCAAATAAGCTGCATTTGTTAATTTTAAACTTGTAATGCCTAAGAGACAGATACCTGAATCGTCTTTACAGCCAACAAAAGGTAATTGTAGTAAGATTACAGCTAAAAGGATAACGTATTTTCTCATCGATTTCGTTTCAGTTAATTAACGGAAATAGGTTTTCTATATGTTTAGAAAGCCTATTAAACGAAGTTATCAATTTTTTTTAAAACACAGCAACTTCTTCTTTTGAGTTTTTTTCTAAAACAATATCTTCAATAAATTCGTCAATTTGATTTTTAGTTACGTTTGGCATACATATTATATGCGTGATATCATCATCGGTGGCCAGTTGCCATTTAGCTTTTATGGTATCTGATACTTTTGGAAAAGCGACAGTAATAGAACCTGGATTGGTCCAAGCTTTTAGACCTTGTTTTATAAGTTCATTTTTGCAGTATTCCGCGGTTTCTAAACTATGGTGATACCGTTTTGCTAAACCTTCAATCCCCATTTTTTTGATGGCGTACCATAAAAATAGTGGGCTATGGCCGTTTCTTGAACCTGTAATGGTTGTGTCTAGAGAGCCAATGTACGATATACCTCGAGCAATTCTATCGCGTAAAGAACGCTTAGTAATTATAACGCCAGAAGGAAAAGGAGAACCAATAAATTTGTGGCCACTTATAGAGATGCTATCTGCGCCATCCTTAAAGTCGAAAGGTATTCGGGGCTCTATAAAGGCTCCATAAGATCCCGATAATGCTGCATCGCAATGTATGTAATGATCTTGAATAGCTAATTTTTTTAATATTTTTTTTACTTTAGAAACATCATCTTTCGCTTCCGTCATCGTGGTGCCAAAAGTGGTTAGTATAATGGCTGGTTTATGGCGATTAAACTGCAAGGTATTTTCAAGATCGTCATAATCGATTTCTCCATTTTCTTGCGATCTAATGGTAATACTTGGTATATTTAATAAATGGATGTTTTTCTTTACGCTGTAGTGGGTAGATTCAGAAAAATACACCATCGCTTTAGGGTATAATTCTCTTGCAAGATATAAACCGTATAAGTTACTTTCCGATCCGCCGTTGGTAACATATCCCCAATGATTTTTAGGATCTGCTCTAAAAAGTTCTGCAAAAAACTCTACAACTTCACATTCCATCTCATGAGTTTGTACCTTATATGTGTTTTCTTCAAATGGATCACCTACATTATTAATTGGGTATTTTAAAAATTCGTTTAAAGGTGAATAGTCAAAATCTTTAGCTACTGGATATCCCAATACTTTTTCTCTGTCCTTAATAAGTTGTGTTAAAAGTGAATCTATTATATTGTCTGGATTTGTGCTCATTATTAGTGTTAAATATTAAAAAAAATGATTGGTTACGTTCTGTAAAATTATTATTTATAATTCGTTTTTATTATTAAATATAAAATATTAGATAATTAAACTTTAAAAACTTAAATAACAGTTTAAAATAACTATTTTAGAGGTTTTGAGTTTAACAAGTAGAAAAATAATCTAGTATGGATGATATTGATAGACGTATTTTGATGCAACTTCAAGAAAATGCAAAACAAAATACTAAGGAAATAGCGAGTAAAGTAGGCTTGAGTGTTACACCAACTTACGAAAGAATTAAAAAACTAGAGCAACAAGAGGTCGTGAAATCTTACGTCGCTTTGTTGGATAGAGAAAAAATAGGGAAGTCGCTTATTGCATTTTGCCAAGTTACTTTATCAAAACACCAAAAGTCCCTGGCCGATAATTTTAATAACGCCATGCTTATATTACCGGAAATTATGGAATGCCATCGGGTTTCTGGTAATTTCGATTATTTGCTAAAAGTTGTAGTTGAAGATATTACTGAGTTTCATGAATTTATAAACGAAAAATTATCAACTGTTGAAGGTATTTCTACAATACATAGTTCATTTTTATTGAACTCGGTAAAAGACAAAACCGCATACAATCTGTAAGTATAGTTTTTAATTATGATGTTTGTGTTTTTTAATAGTATTTTGTTATTTTGAGATAGATTTTATCATTTTTGTTTGCTGTGAAATAATAGAATACTCGATTATCTTTGAATTATGAAAATTCAGGAAATAACATTGTTTACCAATCAAATAAAAAAGCAAAAGCACTTTTATCAAAATGTTTTGGAGTTCGATTTAGTTTATAATTCTGAAAAAAAAATAACATTTAAAACAGGAAGTAGTCTTTTAAGTTTTCGATTTAAGAGCGATACAAAACCTGCTCATTTTGCTTTTAATATTCCTTTAAATAAAATAGAAGAGGCTTTAAGTTGGTTACAAAAGCGTGTTGCTATTTTGCCTGATCATGAAAATGAAATTTCCAATTTAAAAAGTTGGCATGCTAAAGCTATTTACTTTTATGATGCTGATAAAAATATTGTAGAATTTATATCTAGACAAGATTTAAGGATAGAATCTTCGGAGGTGTTTTCGTCAAAAAGTGTTATTTCAATAAGCGAAATTGCATTGGTTACAGCCAAAATTTCTAAGCTTTTTAAAACAATTTATACTTTAAAACCGATTGATATTTTTCATGGAAATTTTAATAGGTTTTGTGCATTAGGAAATCACGAGGGCTTGTTTATTTTATTAGATAAAACCGTTAAAACTTGGCATCCAACCTCAGAAGCGGCGCATACTGCAGATTTTATAATTAAAGGTGATTATAATTTTAACTTTATAGATGGCGAAGTCTCCTTGGTTTAAGAAAAACTTAAAGAAATATTGTAAATTAGATGCTTTAATAAATAATAAAAATATACCCGAAAAGGGTTCAAAAACATAGACATGAAATTAGTAATATCACCAGCAAAATCGTTGGATCTTGAAACAGCATTGCCAACGCAAAAACATACAGAAGGTCAGTTTTTAAAACAAGCCGACCGCCTAAATAAAGTGCTTAAAAAGAAATCGGCCAAAAGTTTATCTGAGCTTATGAGTATCTCTGCAAATCTTGGCCAATTAAATTATGAGCGCAACCAAGAATGGGAATTGCCTTTTACAGCAGAGAATGCGCGTCCGGCGGTGTATGCTTTTAATGGTGATGTATATCGTGGTTTGGACGCTTACAATCTACCCAAAGAAAAACTAGATAACATGCAAAATACAGTGCGTATACTTTCTGGATTGTACGGCGTTTTAAAACCGTTAGATTTGGTACAGCCTTATCGGTTAGAAATGGGGACGAAGTTACCTATTGGTACACATAAAAATCTGTACGAATTTTGGAAAAAAGATATTGTAAAAGCTTTAAATGAAGAGTTGGAAGACGATGAGTTATTTTTAAATTTGGCGAGTAATGAGTATTTTAAGGCGATAGATAAAAAAGCTTTAAAAGTACCTGTAATTACAGCTAATTTTAAAGAGTTTAAAAATGGTGCTTATAAAATTATTTCTTTTTATGCCAAAGAAGCGCGTGGGCTTATGGCGCGTTATGCTATAGATATCAACGCACAGACTATAGAAGATTTGAAAGGTTTTAATTATGGTGGTTATGGGTATAGTGAAGAGCTATCTAAAGGGAATGATTTAATTTTTACTAGATAAAAGCACATGGTTTTTTTGGGTATATTATCAAAAATAGAAACACTAAATTTGAATACTTAATTTTATGATAAAAATATAAATGTATTACTATCTCATTGTTGCTTTTCAAGTGTATTGTATATATCATATGTACAAAAAAGGGAATTCTTTTTATTGGGTGTTCCTTATCTTTTTTGTACCGGTAATTGACTGTGTTATCTATTTGCTTACACAAGTTTATAATAAGCGTGATGCCGAGAAAATAACGAGTGAAATAACACATATTATAAACCCAACTAAGAAAATTAAGGATTTAGAAAAACAATTGGAGTTTTCTGAATCTTACCAGAATAGGGTGAATTTAGCCGATGCTCATTTGGCCAATAAAGATTACAAAAGTGCTTTACCACTTTATTTAAGAGCATTACAAGATGGTTCTGAAAATGATTTTTATGTAAATAGTAAATTGGTAGAAACTTATTTTTTAGCTGAAAATTATAGTGAAACTGTTCTGCATGCAGAGAAGATTAAAGATAAGCTGGAATATAAGAAATCTAAAACCCAATTTATTTGTGGTTTAGCCCATGAAAAGCTGGGTGATTTCGAATTAGCCGAACATAATTTAAGACAAATAGATATTCGTTACTCTTTTTATGATGAACGCTTAATCTTAGCCGAATTCTTAATGAGTAGAAATAAAAAGGAAGATGCTAAAACTATTTTAGAAGATATTAAGAACGAATCGCAGCATATCACGAGAACCAACCAAAAATTGTATCGTGGCACAGTGGCTCAAGTAGAAAAACTGCTAGCACAACTTGATTAGAGATTATTTAATCTTAGGTTTATTGGTGACATCTATTTTAGTTTCGATAGATGGTTTCTTTTTAATACGTGGTCTGCGAGAGCCAAAAGTACCTCTGTTTATTTTTCCTCGTTTTGTTTTTTTATCTCCTTTTCCCATGTAAAATATATATTTAGTATTATTGAATTAATATACTCATTTTTAGCCTAAAAATCAAGTAAAACGTGTTTAAACACAAGCATCCATATCAACCTTTTATTCATAGTGATACTACAAAGTTGATAGTGGGCACATTACCACCACCAAGGTTTTCTACAGGAGAGCTTTTGGAGAAAGATGTAGATTTTTGTTATGGCAGTTATTATAATTCACTTTGGTTGTATCTCGATAAAATTTATAGTTTAGGTTTACGTTTCGATAATTCGGAAGCGGCTATTTTGGAAAGAAAGCAATTTTTAATTTCTCATAAAATTGGTGTTTGTGATATTGTAGATAGTTGTGAGCGGGATAAGGTTGATGCATCGGATTTAGGAATGGAAAACATAATTTTACGAGATGTTATTGGCTATTTAAAAGCATTCCCAAGTATTGGCACTTTGTTGTTTACTGGTGGAAATAGTAAAAATGGGCCTGAATATTTTTTTAGAAAACATATAAAATACTATAGTTTAAAGTTAGAATTAGTCTCTAATGAAGTTCCTAGAATCCATGAATTTGAAATGCCTGATGATAAAAATCGTATAATTAAAACGGTATCTTTAACGTCATCTTCGGGTTCTGCAAATCGTGCTATTGGGAGTATGCCTTTGTATAAGCAGTTAAAGCAACGTAATCCAGAATTTAATACGTTTGATTTTAGGGTGATGCAATACAAAGAGTTTTTTTAGAAACCACAAGTTGAAGTAAAGAATGATTGAAGATAATAGCGAACATAAGCACTATGCCATTTATAAACCTTATAAGTTTCTAAGTCAGTTTTACAGCAATTCTACACAGCAGAAGCGTAAACGGTTTTTAGGTGAGTTGGCTGATTTTCCTAAAGGAATTATGGCTATTGGACGTTTGGATGAAAAATCGGAAGGTTTATTGTTGTTAACTACCGATGGTAAAATGAGCGATTTTGTAAATAGCCAAAAAGTTGAAAAGGAATATTATGCCTTAGTAGATGGTGATATTACAGAAGCTGCTATTGATAAATTGCGTGCTGGTGTCGAAATTGGTTTTGATGGTAAAAAATATCAAACAAAACCTTGTAAGGCTTTTAAGTTGGAATCGAGTCCAAAAGTGCCGGATGCCCAGCAAAAAATTCGAGATGATAGGCATGGACCAACATCTTGGGTTTCTATTACTTTAAATGAAGGGAAATTTAGACAGGTTAGAAAAATGACTTCGGCCGTAGGGTTTCCTACGTTGCGATTGGTTCGTGTTCGGGTAGGTAACCTCAGTTTACATGATATGCAAATTGGTGAGGTTATTGAACATAGCACATTTGCATTGCGTTAGGGATTGCAGTGAAAAACCCACAGCAAGACCAATGAAAATTGGCCTTGCGAGGATTTGTAACGTAAAGCCCGACCCTTGGGTAACGCCCAAATATTTAGATTTCTAGTTTTTTAATTTCGTTGTAATTTTTATTTAATCGCTTTAATAACAGGCCATAAATAAGTTTGTAAAATAACCAAATAACGAGCATGAATAAACATGTAAATAGAAGTAGAACAGCGGTTACGAGAAGCATTTTTTTATTTCCAAAAGCTGCTAAATCGCTAGATATTTTAGGGTCGTTGTGTACGGCAAAGTAAAACCCTGCCATGATTGAGCCGCCTGCCATAATAAGGTTGTAAAGCACGTAGTATTTAATTATTTTACGTGTTTTTATAATGTTTTCCATAAGCTTTTTTGCACTATCGGTTATGGAAATGGATTTGTACGATTTGTATAGTAAAAAAATAAATAGCACGATCATGGCGTAACTAAAAATAGAAATAATCATGGGTATCACATCGTTCGAGAATATGGCTTCTAGTTTTGCATTATATTCGTCTGAGCAAAATAAAGGAATGGTGTTTATTATGATCCAAAACACGAGTTCGGCTATACTGATGTAAAAAAGCGTCTTTACAATGGAAGACGATTTTTTATGTAACATCGGGTAAATATCATTTACCGTTAGTTTTTTATGGTCAGGTTTGGTGGTGTTCCAATCCTTTTTTAAGATATCTAATTCATCCATAGGGTTACGGATTTAGTATGGTTTTAAGTTTGGTTTTAATTCTATTCATTTTCACTCTGGCATTGACCTCACTTATTCCTAATGTGGTACTTATTTCTCTATAATCTTTGTCTTCTAAATACAAGAAAACTAACGCTTTTTCAATGTCGTTTAATTGGTGCACGGCCTTGTATAGCACTTTTAATTGTTGTTCTTCGGTATCGTCGTAATCTTCGGCTTTTATTTTAAATGCTACACCTTCAAAATCTTGTGTGTTTATAGTACGTTTAGATTTTCGGTATATGGTAATAGCTGTGTTTAGCGCTACGCGATACATCCATGTGCTAAATTTTGCATCACCCCGAAATTTGGGGTATGCCTTCCATAACTGGATGGTTATTTCCTGAAATAGATCGTTATGAGCATCATAGTTATTGGTGTACAAACGACAAATTTTGTGCGCAATATTCTGATGCTTTTCGAGCAATTCTACAAAACTATGTTCTAGTTCTTTATTCAAAGTTGTGGGTTAGTTATTTTATAAGTAGTTTGAAATTTAAATTTGTTACAGAAAATTTAAAATATTTTTTATCAATTAATATTTTGTGAGTGTAATGTGTTGGTGGTTATAGTTTTGTTGCGATTTTTTGTTAGCCGAAATATAATGTTTTAAAATAAAAACGGCTGTCTAAAATATGTTTTAGACAGCCGTTAAGGTTTGTTTTATGTGTTTTGCTTAGTTTACCGAAATAAGGGTAACATCAAAAATTAATACAGAGCCTGCAGGAATACCGTTATAATTAAAACTTCCGTAACCTAGGTGGGAAGGTATTAATAGTATGCCGCTGCCACCTTCGTTAAAATAGGTGATGCCTTCTGTCCAACCAGGAATTACTTGGTTTAGGTTGAAAGAAATCCCGTCTTCATCGCTAGCATCGAAAACAGTTCCGTTTGTAAAATAGCCTTTGTAGGCTACAGTTACATTGTCTGATGATGTTGGTTGCACTCCTGTACCTTGATTGTCTATAACGTAGTAAAGACCAGAATCGGTTTTTTGTGCCGATAATTCGTTTTCTGCAATGTAAGCTAAAATTTCAGCATCATTTTCTTCAGTGTAATCTTTGAAGGTGTTATTGCTCGTGTCATCGTTTCCACAAGATGTAAAAAGAATTAATGCAAATGCAATTAAGAATGTGTTTTTCATTTTTCTGATTTTTTTTAGTAGCAAATATAACGAGAATTATATTGTGTTTGAAAACGAAGTTATGAGCTATTTTAATGCTGTATGCTAAAAATAAAAAGCCACTTTGCGAAAACAAAGTGGCTTTTAGTGTTGTTATGTTTCCGCGAAAGCGAAAAACAATATAGCTTACTTAATCATTTCGTAGCTACGTTTAATAAAGTTTGTTAATTCTTCACCTTTTAGTAAACCTTGAGAAAGGCGCGCTAAATCTAAACTTTGCGTAATTAAACGCTCTTGAGTTTCTTTTACTTCGGTTGCTAAAATGTCGCTAACTAAATCGGAATTTGTGTTAACAATAAGGTTATACATTTCTGGCATATTACCAAACATTTGCATTCCCCCGCCACCTGTAGCTTGCATTTCTTTCATTCTACGCATAAATTCTGGTTGCGTAATAGTGAATGGAGATTCACTGCTATCCATAGATTCTAATTGAACTGTGAATTTTTCTTGAGGAATAACTTCTTTTAATAAAGCATCTAATGTTTTTGTTTGATCTTCGTCTAATTTAGAAATAGTTGTTTCGTCTTTCTTAATTAAATTATTGATATGATCTCCATCTACACGCGCAAATGTAATGTTCTCTTTGCTGCTTTCTAATTTTTGTATTAAGTGAGATACAATTGGCGAATCTAACAATAGAACTTCGTAACCTTTTGCTTTTGCCGATTCGATATAGCTGTGTTGCGCATCTTTATTAGAAGCATAAAGCACTACTAATTTACCGTCTTTATCAGTTTGATTCGCTTTAATTTTATTGAATAATTCTTCGTAAGTATAGTGAACACCATCTACAGTTGGGTATAATGCAAAGGCATCTGCTTTTTCAAAGAATTTATCTTCAGAAAGCATGCCGTATTCAATAACAATTTTAATATCTGCCCATTTTGCTTCAAAATCTTCACGATTTGAGTTAAAAAGTGATTTTAATTTATCGGCTACTTTTCTAGTGATATAAGACGAGATTTTCTTTACTGCACCATCGGCTTGTAAGTAAGAACGTGATACGTTTAATGGAATATCTGGAGAATCAATAACACCGCGTAGCATAGTTAAAAATTCTGGTACAATACCTTCTACATTATCAGTAACGTAAACTTGGTTTTGATACAATTGAATTTTATCCTTCTGCATTTGCATGCTATCGCTCGACATTTTCGGGAAGTATAAAATTCCTGTTAAGTTGAACGGATAATCTACATTTAAGTGAATGTTGAATAATGGATCTTCAAATTGAGATGGGTATAACTCACTGTAGAAACTTTTGTAATCCTCTTCTTCTAAATCAGCTGGTTGTTTTGTCCAGGCTGGAGTAGGGTTATTTATAATGTTATCAACTGTAATTTTTTTGTGAGGTTCGGTAGTTTCTTTACCGTCTTCATCTTTAGTTGTTGCTGGAGTAAACTCCGGATCGTTTATTTCTTTAGTTCCAAATTTAATTGGCACAGGCATAAACTTGTTATACTTAGATAGTAATTCGCTTATTCTGTTTTCTTCTAAAAATTCAGTTGAATCTTCAGCAATATGAAGAATAATTTCTGTTCCACGCTCTGTTTTGTCCGATGCTTCAAGAGTAAACTCAGGAGAACCATCACAAGTCCAATGTGCGGCAGGATCTTCTTCTCTGTGAGATTTTGTGATAATTTCAACCTTTTCGGCTACCATAAAAGCAGAGTAAAACCCTAAACCAAAATGACCGATAATTCCAGAATCTTTAGCAGAATCTTTATATTTATCTAAAAACTCTTCAGCTCCAGAAAAAGCCACTTGGTTAATGTATTTTTCAACCTCCTCGGCACTCATACCTAAACCTTGATCGATAATATGAAGTTTTTTGCCTTCTTTATCAATTTTAACCTCAATTTTAGGGTTCCCGTATTCTGCCTTAGATTCGCCAATACTTGTTAAGTGTTTTAATTTTAAAGTGGCGTCGGTACCGTTACTAATAAGCTCACGTAAAAATATTTCGTGATCGCTATATAAGAATTTTTTAATAAGCGGAAAGATATTCTCTACCGATACATTAATGCTTCCTTTTGTCATGATATATTAAGTTTTATAATTGTAAATGTTATGTGTAGCTATTAGTCAACAAAAATGCCAATTGAAAGAATATGACAAAGTGACACGCTTTATTTGGAAATTCATAATTCGTAATTTTAAAGTGTCAAAACAGTCTCCTTTTAAATTATTGAAAAAAATAAATTGGAAATTTGAGGAATTAACAGACTTATTGTACTTTGCCTTTCTAATCTGCCAATAACATGTACAATTCAAAAATAATAGGTTTAGGGAAGTACCTGCCTGAAAATGTGGTGACAAACGACGATTTGTCAAAAATAATGGATACCAATGATGCTTGGATTCAGGAACGAACAGGTATCCAAGAACGTCGATGGATAAAGGAAGGAACCGAAGATACCTCGGCAGTTATGGGGGCTAAAGCAGCAAAAATTGCTATAGAGCGTTCTGGTCTCACTAAAGACGATATCGATTTTATAGTATTCGCTACACTAAGTCCCGATTTTTATTTTCCGGGTTGTGGTGTACAAATACAAGATATGCTAGACATGCCAACCATTGGCGCACTCGATGTGCGTAATCAATGCTCAGGCTTTGTTTATGCTATTTCTGTAGCCGATCAATTTATAAAAACAGGTATGTATAAAAACATACTAGTTATTGGTGCCGAATATCATAGTAATGGACTCGATAAAACAACGCGAGGTCGTGGAGTAAGTGTAATTTTTGGAGATGGAGCAGGAGCCTGCGTATTATCTCGTGAGGAAGATAATAATAAAGGTATTCTATCTACACATCTGCACAGTCAAGGTAAATATGCCGATAAACTTATTGTAGAGTCCCCAAGTATAGCGCATTGGGTTCCGGAGCTAAAAGAAGCCGGAAACGATGATACCTCGTATTTTCCATACATGGACGGTCAATTCGTTTTCAAAAATGCAGTAGTGCGTTTCAGTGAGGTTATTATGGAAGGTTTGGCTAAAAATAATATGCAGAAAGAAGATATTGATATGTTAATTCCGCATCAAGCCAATTTACGTATTGCACAATTTATTCAGAAAAAATTTGGTTTAAGTGACGATCGAGTCTTTAATAATATTCAAAAATACGGTAATACAACAGCTGCGTCTGTAATAATTGCTCTAACCGAGGCTTGGGAAGAAGAAAAAATAAAAGAAGGCGATAACATTGTTTTAGCTGCTTTTGGTAGTGGTTTTACATGGGCAAGTGCCATAATAAAATGGTAAAGGCTTCTGGTTTAAAAATTTGGGCGTTACCCTTCGGGGCAGGCTTTCCATTGCAAGTCCTCGCACCTCCTTTGTCGGGCTGTGGGCTTTTCATTTCAATCCTTAACGCGTAGTCTGCTAGATTAAGTGTCAACCCGAAAAATAAGTATACTCGGGTTAGTTATCTATTTAAAAAAAACGAAAACCCCAAAACATAAAGTTTTGGGGTTTTCTAGCTATTAATCAACTTCCACTAACACATAAGTGAAGAATCTTAATTGCTTAGACGTAAAAAAGTCGATAATATTGCACGAGGTATTAAAATTTAACAAACTTTAACGTATTGATTATAAGTGACTAAAGCTCGAGCATAAACCCGAGCTTTTCTTTGTAAAACAACCAAATTGTTACGATTTTTGTAATGTGAAGACGACTAACTCTAAATAATTCTATTTCGTATTTGGTTGTCTATCTGTAATATAACGAATTTGAAGAAGTTTTATTTTACATATTTATGTTTTTTTTCAAAGAAAACAGTACTTTTTTGTTTGGATGAATTATTTTTTGTTTTCTTTTTAATAGGAGGGCTTAATTAATTGCAAACAATAAGGTGTGTTTTTTAAGAAAGGAAGTTCTAAAAATAACGTCTAAAGTGTATTACAATAAAACAAAAAAAAATGAGTAAAAAAACATTATTAGTAGGCGCATCTTTAAAGCCAACACGTTATTCCAATATGGCAATTAATAAATTGGTAGCCCATAAAAACGAAGTTGTAGCTATTGGGTTAAGAACAGGTGTTGTTGCAGGTATAACTATAGATACTGAATTAATGCCGTATGAGTTTATAGATACCGTGACGTTATATTTAAACCCAAGTAGGCAAGAAGCCTATTTCGATTATATTCTCGGTTTAAACCCAAAGCGCGTTATTTTTAACCCAGGAACAGAAAACCCAAAGTTTTACGAGCTTCTAAATCAAAACAATATTAATGTAGAAGTTGCTTGTACTTTAGTACTCTTATCTACAAAACAATATTAAATAGTATGCTTTTTAGAAATAAGGAATAACCCAATAAAAGTTAATAAGCCGTTTATTATCAAAAGCTCGTAACCAATAACATAACCTCCAATATTTTCGGCAGGAATATTTCCTATAATAAAAGATAGAGCCAAAGCAACTAAAGCAACTATCCAGACCAGTTTATCTTGAATAGTACGTTTAGTAAAAATCCCGAAAGCAAATAAACCTAAAAGTGGTCCGTATGTATATCCAGCAACTTTCAGTAAGTTATCTATTACGTTGCTGTCTAGTACGTATTTAAAAATTACTATCACTATTATAAGCAAAACGCTCATTAATATATGTATTCGTTTTCTTAGTTTTTTTTGGGTGTGTACTTCTCGTTTTTCAATACCTAAAAAATCAACGCAAAAAGATGTTGTTAACGAGGTTAATGCAGAATCGGCACTGCTGTAAGCTGCTGCAATTAAACCAAGCAAAAAGAAAATAGCTAGGCTTATACTTAACCCACCATTAAGTGCTATTTCAGGAAAAAGTAAATCCGTTTTTAATTTACCATCTAGCATAGGTGTAGCAATGTTATGTTTTTCGGCATAAATGAATAATAGTGCGCCAAGTAAAAGGAAAACAAAATTTACTACAATTAGTACTGAAGCAAAAGAGAGCATGTTTTTTTGAGCGTCTTTAAGGGTTTTACAACTCAGGTTTTTTTGCATCATATCTTGGTCTAAACCAGTCATACAAATGGCAATAAACATACCTCCTAAAAATGATTTTATAAAATGATTTTTAGCTAAAATAGAGTCGGTAATCATAATTTTATTGTACTTCGTTAATTCTTCCGAAGCCAAAAAATCTGTAAAACTCCAATTTAACTCGTCGGTAATTAAATAAACAGCCACAACTAAGGCCGTAAGCATAAAGAGTGTTTGTAAAGTATCTGTCCAAATAATGGTTTTTATACCACCTTTAAAAGTGTAAAGCCAAATGAGTAAAATGGAAATACTTACTGTTACTACAAACGGAATACCGTAAGCATCAAAAACAAATTTTTGTAAAACAATGGCAATTAAATATAATCGAAAAGCAGCTCCTAAAACTCGAGAAATAAAGAAGAAAAAAGCTCCTGTTTTATAACTCACTGTGCCAAACCGACTTTCTAAATATTGATAAATAGAAGTTACGTTGAGTTTGTAATATATCGGCATAAGTACAAATGCAATAACCAAATAACCAACTAGGTAGCCAAAAACAACTTGCATATAGCTAAATTGAGAACCAGCAACCCAGCCAGGAACCGAAATAAAAGTTACCCCAGAGAGGGATGCGCCAATCATTCCGAATGCTACTAAGTACCATGGAGCCGATTTGTTAGCCTTAAAAAAAGCCTCATTACTATCTTCTTTTCCTGTAAAATAAGATATTAAAATTAATACACCAAAGTAAGCGGCGATTAGTAAAAGTATTTGCGTAGCTGTCATTAAAAATTAAATTTCAAGTTTCAAAATACGAATATTAAACATCAAAAAACAAGTGTAAAAGATCTTATTTAAAAGTGTCTAGGAAAATTAGCGAAATTCCATGCTAAATAGTAAATTCGCAGCCATGGAATTTTCTTCAAAATTATTAGAACGTGCTGTAAATGAGATGTCTCAGTTGCCTGGTATTGGTAAGCGTACAGCGTTGCGTTTGGTTTTACATATGTTAAGGCAGCCTAAAGAACAAACTATTGGTTTAGCAGAGGCTTTAAAAACAATGCGAAATGATATAAAATTTTGTAAATCCTGCAATAATATTAGCGACGTAGCGTTGTGTGAGATATGTTCTAATCCTGGACGTAACGAATCTATCATTTGTGTGGTTGAAGATGTAAGAGATGTTATGGCTATTGAAAACACAAGTTCATATAAAGGTTTGTATCATGTATTGGGTGGGAAAATTTCTCCAATGGATGGTATTGGTCCGCACGATTTAAATATAGAATCTTTGGTTAATAAGGTTAAAGAAGGAAAAGCTAAAGAACTAATTTTTGCGCTAAGCTCAACCATGGAAGGTGACACTACAAATTTTTATATTTATAAACAAATTCAGGATTACGATGTAATTACATCTACTATTGCAAGGGGGATTTCGGTTGGTGATGAATTAGAATATGCCGATGAAATTACGCTTGGACGTAGTATTGTAAATAGAATACCATTTGAATCATCTTTAAAACTGTAAAACTTATTATTTGAAGCTCTCAATAGTTATTTTAAATTATAATGTACGGTACTTTTTAGAGTTAGCTCTAAAAAGCGTGGAAGCAGCAATTTGTGATATTGATGCAGAAATTATTGTAGTGGATAATAACTCTAGTGATAATAGTTGCCAAATGGTGAGAGCTTTATTTCCCAAAGTTAAACTTATTGAGAATAAGGATAATTTTGGTTTCTCAAAAGGAAATAATATAGGAGTAGCTATAGCAAAGGGTGAATATATATGTATTTTAAATCCAGATACGGTTGTTGCAGAAGATACGTTTACAAAACTTTTAGCGTTTTCAGAAACTAAACCTGAACTTGGTATTGTTGGTTGTAGGTTAGTCAATGGAAATGGTAAGTTTTTACCAGAAAGTAAACGGAACATCCCAACGGTAAAGGTTTCTTTAAAAAAAATACTAGGAAGCTCTCGTGAGTATTATGCTAATCATTTATCTCAAGAGGATCAAGGAGCGGTAAATATATTGGTAGGCGCTTTTATGTTAATTAAAAAAAGTGTTTATAATGCAGTTGGAGGGTTTGATGAGGATTACTTTATGTATGGAGAGGACATCGATTTATCATACAAAGTGCTAAAGGCTAATTATAAAAATTACTACTATGGCGAAACAACCGTTATTCACTTTAAAGGTGAAAGTACTTTAAAGGATAGTAATTATGCACGCCGATTCTTCGGAGCGATGCAAATTTTTTACGAAAAGCACTTTAAACAAAATTTAGTGTTCGATTTGGCCGTTTGGTTTGGGATTAAATTGGCTTTTATTTTTAGAAGAAGAAGGAGTAAGGTGTATAAAAATGTCACAGAATATGTTTTTATCTCAAAAGAAATAAATAAAGCTTTGGAAGCAAATTTACCTTCAAAATTAAGGTTGGATTCTCAATTAACTTCGGTAAAAGTTAATGCTGAGGTTATTTTCGACGCCAACAGCATGAGCTATAAAGATATTATTGCGAGTATTACAAACACTGATAAAGAGTTAACTTATAAAATATTACCAAACAAGTCTAATTTTATTTTAGGGAGTAATGATGGATTTAGTCAAGGAAAAGTTATAATTTTATAATAGTTTTATGAGGTTTGTTTAAGGAAATCGCTGATTTTTCATTAATTTTGCACTCTAAATTTAAAAAACAAGTATTTTATTATTAATATGGCAAAGTTTGAACTAAAGTTACCTAAAATGGGAGAAAGCGTTGCTGAGGCAACAATTACCTCTTGGTTAAAAGAAGTTGGAGATACTATCGAATTAGATGAAGCGGTTCTTGAGATTGCTACCGATAAAGTGGATAGCGAAGTCCCGAGTGAATTTGACGGTGTTTTAGTAGAAAAATTTTTCAATGTTGATGATGTTGTGCAGGTTGGCGAAGTTTTAGCTATAATTGAAACTGACGGTGATGTTGAAACGGTAAATGAAACAGCTATTACAGAAGTAGAAGAGATAGATTTAGAAGCGGCAGAACAAATTGAGCAAACCATAAGTATAGCTAAAGATACTGTGGCTCCAATAGTTTCGAACGAAACACGTTTTTATTCCCCGTTAGTAAAGAATATTGCTAAAGCAGAAGGGATATCACAACAGGATTTAGACGCTATTGTTGGTACAGGTAAAGATAATCGAGTAACAAAAACAGATATATTAAGTTATCTTGATAATAAAGTAGCGAATCCTGTTGCAAATAATACCCAAGCAAATACTCCTGTAGCTGCAAAAACTGAAGCAGTAAAACCAATAGAAGCTACCAAACCAGTAATTTCTAGAGGAGAGGATGAGATTATAGAAATGTCTAGAATGGGCAAGTTAGTTGCGCATCATATGCAAGAGTCTATTCAAACTTCAGCACATGTACAAAGTTTTATAGAAACCGATGTTACTAATGTGTGGAATTGGAGAAAGAAAGTTAAAGATGGGTTTATGAAGCGTGAAGGTGAAAACTTAACGTTTACACCTATTTTTATGGAAGCTATCGCGAAAGCTCTTCGTGATTACCCAATGATGAATATTTCGTTACAAGGTGATACGATTATAAAAAAGAAAAACATAAACCTTGGTATGGCAGCTGCTTTACCAGATGGGAATTTAATTGTACCTGTTATTAAAAATGCCGATCAGCTTAATTTAGTTGGTATGACAAAGCAGGTGAACGATTTAGCAAATAGAGCACGATTAAATAAGCTTAAACCAGATGACATTCAGGGAGGCACATACACAGTAACTAATGTGGGGACCTTTGGTAGTATTATGGGGACTCCTATAATTAACCAACCACAAGTAGGTATTTTAGCTTTAGGCGCCATTAGAAAAGTGCCTGCGGTTATTGAAACTCCTGAAGGTGATTTTATTGGTATTCGTTATAAAATGTTTTTATCTCACTCCTACGATCATCGTGTTGTTAATGGCGCTTTGGGAGGTATGTTTGTAAAAGCTGTTAGCGATTACTTAGAAGCTTGGGATATAAATAGAGAAATATAAGTGTCTACTTATTATAGTTGTTTATAGTATCTATAAGCGCGGTTTTTGTAGTTATATTGGTGTAAATAGACTCCTTTATTTTAAGTATAAAAACCGCGTTATTAATATTGTAATCTGCTTGGCCTACTTTTTTTAAGAGTTTTTCTAGTTTTTGCTGATCTTCTGTAATGTTTTTAGTTTTAAATGCTATTTGGTAAGCGTTAAATAAACTTTTGGCTTCGTTACATAACTCGCAATTTTCAGATTCAAAAATAGTGATGTCTTCGTTTTTTAAAGCCTCGTCTATATTGATTTGGATATCATCAAAATCTTTACGGAAATTTAAGCTTTGGCTAATTTTATTTACAATAAACTGCTCTTTATAGTCACCTGGCTTATCGCTAAGTTTTATAAGGGTAATTAAGTGGCGCTCGCTGTTGGCAGGAATAACCTGTAGTACAGGCCTGTTACTGCTTCTTCTGTAGTCTTGGGTTTCTATCCGTAAAAAAACGGAATAGCTTACAGAGTCGTTGTTTTTAGCAAAAAACTCTAAGCGCTTACCGTTTTGTTTTTTAACAAGTTCTACGTTTTCATGCGTTGTTTGTTGAGCAAAACTGAATAAAGAAATAAAAAGGAATAGAAGAAAAGAATATGCTGTTTTGTGATTTGAATTCATAGTACCAACAAATTTAAACAAATTTAAAAAGTATATTTGTAAAAACATTTAAATAAAATGAAGTTAAACCTTACAAAACCCATTTGTTTTTTCGATTTAGAAACTACAGGCATCAATATATCTAAAGACCGCGTGGTCGAAATTTCTATTCTTAAAGTATATCCTAACGGAAATAAAGAAAGCAGAACTTGGTTAGTGAATCCAGAAATGACCATACCACAGGAGGTTATCGAAATTCATGGTATTAGTAATGAAAAAGTTGCTAATGAACCTACATTTAAAGAGTTGGCAAAAGACATATATAATATGATTAAGGATTCTGATCTTGGAGGTTTTAACTCCAATAGATTTGACATTCCTTTATTAGCTGAAGAATTGTTGCGTGCAGATATTGATTTTGATATGAAAAGCAGCTTGGCTGTAGATGTGCAAACTATTTTTCATAAAATGGAACAACGTACCTTAAGTGCTGCTTACAAATTTTATTGTAATGAAGATTTGGAAGGTGCACATAGTGCTGAGGCAGATACAAATGCTACGTATGAAATTTTAAAAGCACAGTTAGATCGATATGATGAGTTAGAAAATAGCACCAAGTTTTTAGCAGAATTTAGCTCTAGAAATAAATTTGCGGATTTCGCAGGTTTTATAAATTATAATAAGGACGGTGTAGAGTGTTTTTCTTTCGGAAAGCATAAAGGCAAATTAGTAACCGATGTTTTAGAGCAAGAGCCAGGTTACTTTGGTTGGTTATTAAATGCAGATTTTCCGTTGTACACTAAAAAAGTACTTACCGGAATTAAGTTGCGTAGTTTGAATACAAAGCTTTAAAAGGGATAAAGTATATGGTATTTAGTACCTAAAAGAGATAATAGAAGTTTTAAGCATAGTTTAATAATGTATTACAATAAAACTGAAAATTATTTTGCTTAATCAAACTCACTGAGTACCGCTACTGAAAACCATTTTACTGGATATTGCGTTAGGGATTGCAGAGAAAAGCCCACAGCCCGACGAAGGAGGTGCGAGGACTTGTAACGTAAAGCCCGACCCGCTAGGGTAACGCCTAAATAAAAATTTATTAAATATGAAACTTATTTGTATTGGTCGTAATTATACCGAGCACATTGAGGAGTTAAATAACGAAAAACCGGAGGAACCGGTGGTGTTTTTAAAGCCTGATACTGCTATTTTATTAAAAAAACAGCCGTTTTTTATTCCAGATTTTTCTGATGATGTGCATTATGAGGTGGAAGTCTTGGTTAAAATTAATCGTGTTGGCAAACATATTGATAGAAAATTTGCGCATAAATACTATGAAGAAATTGGTTTAGGTATAGATTTTACGGCAAGGGATTTACAGGCAAAGTTAAAATCTAAAGGCTTGCCCTGGGAGAAAGCAAAAAGCTTTGATGGTGCTGCTGTAGTTGGTGATTGGATGCCGGTTGGAGACATAGAAAATGTAGACGATATAAATTTTTCTTTAAAAAAGAACGATTTTATTGTACAAAATGGAAATACTAGCCACATGTTATGGAAAATTGATGAATTAATAGAATATGTTTCCAAATATTTTACTTTAAAGATAGGAGATATTATATTTACGGGAACTCCATCTGGTGTAGGAAAAGTAATTGCAAACGATAAATTAAAAGGATTTATAGAAAATAAAGAACTATTTTCAATAACAGTAAAATAAATGGAACAAAACTACAAGTTATTTAGAGTAAGAGAGTTAGCAGATAATGATGAAACCTTTATCGCAGCGCTTGCGGAAGCATTTTTGGAAGAAGTACCAGAAGATGCAGAACGTTTAAAGAAGGCGGTTGCTGAAAAAGATTATCATGAGGCTTATCAGGCCGCTCACAAGATGAAACCAACAATCGATTTATTTGAATTAGGAGTACTAGATACCTTAATTGAAGTTCAAGATTGGGGGAAATTCACAAAGAAAGAATTGGATGTTACTGAGCAATTAGCTGTTGTTATTAATGCCGTAGATAATGCCGTAGCTGAAATTAAGGAAGACTTTAATTTATAGAATTATGTTAGCAGAAATTATTACCATTGGAGACGAGCTACTTATTGGGCAAGTTATAGATACTAATTCTGCTTATATTGGCAAGCAACTTAATAAAATTGGAGTTTCGGTATATCAAATCACCTCTATTCAAGATGATAAAGAACATATTCTTCAAGCTTTTAAAGATGCCGAAAACCGTGTAGATATCATAATAATTACAGGTGGTTTAGGCCCGACAAAAGATGATATTACAAAAAAAACCATTGCAGAATACTTTAATGACACTTTAGTTAGAGACGTTTCGGTAGAAAAAAACATACAAGATCTTTGGACTAAATATGTTCGCCAAACTTTATTACAAGTTAATTTAGATCAGGCATTAGTGCCATCTAAATCTACTGTTTTAATGAATACATTAGGCACAGCTCCTGGAATGTGGATGGAAAGAAATAATAAGGTTTTTGTATCCTTGCCTGGTGTACCTTTTGAAATGGAAGGTTTAATAGACCGCGAAGTGGTACCAAGAATTAGAGATAAGTTTGATTGCCCTTATATTTTACATCGTACACTTTTAATTTTTGGCTTAGGCGAAAGTACATTAGCAGCCAGAATAGAAGATTGGGAAGATGCTTTACCAACAGAAATAAGATTAGCATATTTACCAAGTTTAGGGAATATGCGTTTACGTTTATCTTCTAAAGGTTTTGATAAAGATAAAGTAATAAGTAATGTACAGAAACAAATCGATACACTTATTCCTTTAATAAAAGAAGAGTTTGTTGGTTTTGAGGAAGATGATGCTTCTATAGAATCCATTATTGGAAAACAGCTTACCAAATTGGGTAAAACGGTAGCTACAGCAGAAAGTTGTACTGGTGGAAAAATAGCTGAACGTTTTACAGCCAATTCTGGTGCATCGGCATATTTTAAGGGTAGTGTAGTAAGTTACGCTACTGAGTCTAAAATTAATATTTTAGGAGTTAGTAAAGAAGCGATTGATGCCGATTCTGTAGTAAGTGCTAAGGTGGCCGAATCTATGGCAAAGCATGTTTTAGAATTATTTAATACCGATTTTGCAATTGCTACAACAGGGAATGCCGGACCAACAAAAGGTGATTCTGATGTTGAAGTTGGAACAGTTTTTATTGCCATAGCAACAAAAACGGCTGTTTATTCAGAAAAATTTATGTTAGGAGATCTTAGATTAAAAGTAATAAATAAAGGGGCTAACAAGGCTTTTGAAATGTTATTGAAAGAAATTTTTAAAAATAGATAAAAAATTGATTGTCATACCGTAAAGATTTTATATATTTGCACCTCGATTTTAAGCAACAAAATTAAAGTTATATAGAATGTCAAGAGTTTGTGAACTTACAGGAAAGAAGGCGATGGTTGGAAACAACGTGTCTCATGCATTAAACAGAACTAAACGCAAATTCAATGCGAATTTAGTAAAGAAACGTTTTTACCTTCCAGAAGAAGACAGCTGGATAACTTTAAAGGTTTCAACATCTGCTTTAAAAACAATTAATAAAATAGGTATTTCTGCAGCAATTAAAGATGCAAAATCTAAAGGATTTTTAACGAAGTAATTCGCTGTATTTAAAATAAAAAGAAATGGCAAAAAGAGGCAACAGAATACAAGTAATTTTAGAATGTACAGAACATAAAGAATCTGGTCAAGCAGGAACTTCACGTTACATTACTACAAAGAATAAAAAGAACACGCCAGATAGAATGGAGATTAAGAAATTTAATCCAATTCTTAAGCGTATGACAGTTCATAAAGAAATTAAATAATTAGGAATTTTATTTTTAAAATTTCAAATACCTTAAAAATATATAGGTCATGGCAAAGAAATCCGTAGCATCATTACAAACAGGATCTAAAAGATTAACAAAAGCAATAAAAATGGTAAAGTCTCCTAAAACTGGAGCTTACATGTTTGTTGAATCTATTATGAATCCAGAACAAGTAACTGACTTTTTAGCTAAAAAGTAATTTACACTGTTACACAATATTAAAAGCTGCTTTCGTTTTCGAAAGCAGCTTTTTTATTTTTATATTTGAAGATGTTAATCTAACTGACATATTAGCAGTAAAAAAATGTGGTAGGGATTTTGACTATACTAATTATAGGCAAGTTGCTAAAGTGATGCTTTTATTAAAAGTAATGGTGTTTAACTTTGCAGAATGAACTTGTATCGAAATAAGAACAAAAGGAGACTAACCACTCTTTAACTAACAACCAGCAAGAAAATGAGCTTTTTTAAAAAAATATTTTCGTCAGATAAAAAGGAAACCTTAGATAAAGGATTAGAAAAAACTAAATCTAGTTTTTTTGGAAAACTAAGCAAAGCGGTAGCCGGAAAATCTAAAGTAGACGATGAGGTTCTTGATAACCTTGAAGAAGTTTTAGTTTCTAGTGACGTTGGTGTAAATACTACGCTTAAAGTTATAGAACGTATTGAAGAGCGTGTTGCAAAAGATAAATATCTTGGTACCGACGAGCTTAATAAAATACTTCGTGAAGAAATTGCTGCTCTATTAAGCGAAACAAATTCTGGAGAAGATACTGATTACACAATTCCTACGTTACCAAAACAAGAAAACGGTGCAAAAACACCTTATGTTTTAATGGTGGTAGGGGTTAACGGTGTTGGTAAAACTACAACTATAGGTAAGTTAGCTTATCAGTTTAAAAAACAAGGTTTGAAGGTGGTTTTAGGTGCGGCAGATACGTTTCGTGCGGCAGCCATAGACCAATTACAAGTTTGGGCAGATCGTGTAGATGTACCAATGATTCGTCAGGAAATGGGAAGTGATCCTGCTTCTGTAGCGTTCGACGCATTAAAGTCTGGTGTTAATCAAGATGCCGATGTTATTATTATTGATACAGCTGGACGTCTACACAACAAAATAAACTTAATGAACGAGCTTACCAAGGTAAAGCGTGTTATGCAAAAAGTTGTTATAGATGCGCCTCATGATGTGCTTTTAGTATTAGATGGTTCTACAGGTCAAAATGCTTTTGAGCAAGCTAAGCAGTTTACAGCAGCTACAGAGGTAACATCTTTAGCGGTTACAAAGCTAGATGGAACGGCTAAAGGCGGTGTTGTTATTGGTATTTCCGATCAATTTAAAATTCCTGTAAAATATATTGGTGTTGGTGAAGGTATTGAAGATTTACAAGTGTTCAATAAATATGAATTTGTAGATTCTTTTTTCAAATAGAAATTATCTTTTTAGTGTAAAGTGTCCGGTGTAATTCTTGCCATCGGTACGTGTTACTACAAACCAATAATCTGAAGTTGGCATGTTTCTTCCATCATAACTTCCATCCCATGATGTGTTTTTATCTAAGGTTTTAAGTAGTTTTCCATATCTATCGTATATTTTTATGTCTAAAGTTTCTTCCGTTTCGGAATACTTAATAGACCATGTGTCATGAAATCCATCTCCATTTGGTGTAAAATACTTTGGAGCGTTTAATATGTAAACGTTTTCTGTAATAGTACCACAACCATTTTTATCTCTTACATAAATAGTGTATTCCCCTATAGGTAATTTTGTAAATACATTATCATCTTGGTAGTTGGTGTCATCTAAAGAGAATTCATAATCTCCAAGACTTAAGTTGGATAAATTAATAGTTATTGAATTGTTAGTGTCGGTCCAATCTTCAATTTCAATATTTTGAATAATGGCTTCGTTAGATAGTACGACTTCGAAATCTTTAGATGTAGAGCAAGTGTAGGTGGCGTAATCTTTAGTTACTGTTATGGAATAACTTCCAATATCTGCGGTTAAAATACTTATAGTTTGTGTTGTTTCTCCACTAGACCATAGGTAACTATCAAAGCCATTTCCTGCGTCTACCGTTATTTTATTATCGTCTTCACATATACCTATGAAATCAGGAATATCAATAATTGGCGTCGCTTGCAGCGAGATTGCTATTTCCGCTATTTGATAGCAATGATCTACGGAATCAATTCGAGCATAAATTACAGGATTATCTAAAGACCAATTATAACTAGTTGGCTCTAAAATATGTGTGTCTTCATAATAATTCTCCGCTCCCGATTGAGATGTGAAGAAATTGAAAATGCAATTACTACAGTTGGTTAACAGAAATTCGTAAGATGTAAAATCAATAACTTCTTCATTATCATTTAAATTATCACAGACGACAACTGATATATTATTTAAAGCGATTGTAGGTTCTACTATGGTTACTAATATGGCAAATCGATCATCACTTTCACAACCATTTATAGTTTCTTTTGCAGCGTAATAAGTAACTCCGTTGGTTAAACTTGTTTCCTCTGGTAAAATAATTCCTCCTATTTGTGCATCATACCAAGTAGCAGTTCCGCTAACTTCAATATTCGCTATAGTTGGGTTTTGTGTAGTACAAAATAACTGTTCGGCTTCACCGGTTAGGGCTTCTGGAGTTGCAATAATTTCTACTTCAAAATTATCTGAAGCAATTCTACAAAAAGCAGAGTTTATGTTACTGCCGTTGGCAACAGCTAATCTATATAGAAATAATCCAGAGGAGCTTGTGTCTGAAAATTGATAGTTTGGGGTGGTCTCTCCAACAATATCCGTCCAGGTATTACCAGTATCATTAGAAAACTGCCATTGATATTGTGGGTCGGTATATCCGGAAGAAACATTAGCTTGAAAAGTATAGTTTACACTTTCGTTTTGGCAAATAGATAAAGCTGTTGCAGCGTCGTTGTCAATAGAATTAATTATAGTTGGGCCACAAGGTCTAAAGCTAATATCATCTAATGCAATATCGTTACCAGGATGTGCGCTAGGCGCAGAGTTTAAAATACTAATAACAACTTCCGCGTCAGCTCCCGATGTAAAAAAGAAGCCATATTGTAACCATGTTGGTGAAGATGTTTGGTTAATATCTCCTGTGCTATAAAACCCTAAAATATTACCAGAAGTGTCACTAATTCTGAAGGTTACATTCGGGCTATATTGATCCGTAAGTCCTGCGTTGGGGTTCAATAAATTTATTAACCATGCTGAAAATTCATAAGTAGTATTCGGGCAAAGCCCTGAAACTGTTTTAGTATAAAATACACCTTCATTTGCTATTACGGCGCTATTAATTACCATCATATAACCGTTTGAATTACCTGTATGATCGGTAGTTACGTGCCAGGCATTTCCTTTTAGGCCACTTGAAGAGTTTACTATGCTGTATTCACCTTCGTCAAGCTCACCACTAGCTCTATAAGTGAAAGCTGTAATAGCAGAACCTAATGCGCTTCCTCTATTTGATCCCGATCCGAAGTCGATTTCTACAATAGGGTCGCCTAAGCTACCTTCACATAATTGCGCGTGAGATTGGATGTAAATACAGAATATTGTAAGTAGAGAGAATATATGTTTCTTTTGCAAAGTCTTTTCTTTAAACGAGTTTTTCAGCAGGAAGTATTAATAACAAAGTTTTATTAATACTTTACTTTTTAATACGTTGATTTAGTAATAACGTTTAGATGTGTTTTAGAAGAAAAACTTGCGTTTGAAGTTTTAATAGAGGCTTATGGATATTGTTAGTAAGTATTTGTCAATTGTATTAATCAGACTGTTTAGATAAATAACAGTGTTCGTTTTATTTTTAAGATGAAGAAGATAGGTAAAGCTTACTCAATTAAAGCATTGATTTTAGCCCATAACTCGTTATCAAAACTAGATAAGGCGAAATTTTCGCTATCGGCAGCGTTGCCCATTCTTACAATTACTAGTTTTTTACTTGGTACAATATAAATTTTCTGATCGTTTTTACCTAAAGCGGCATACATATCATCAGGGGCATTCGGAACTAGTTTTCCATTAAACTCTAATTGACTTTGCGGTAAATGGTAGCTTGATTTTCCGTTAAGCCACCATAAATAGCCATAAGCCTCATTAATGTTTTGCGAGGTATTAATCGCTTCATTTAAAAAAGCTTCAGATATAATTTGTGTTTCACCCCATGTTCCGTTGGCATACATTAAAAGTCCAAAGCGTGCCATACTTCGTGTGTTGCTCCAATAAACACTTAAATTATTGAGAGAAATCCATTGACCACTCATACCTATTTTATCCTTAAGGTTTTCACTGAAATAAGTGTCCCAATTTTGGCCGGTTGCTGCGGCGACTACATCTTGTGTTTTTACATACACATTGTGGTAGGCCCAACGCGAGTTTGCATCCGCTATATATTGTAGGTTTTCTGGAGTTACATTGTCTCCTAAACTATCGTCCAAACCAGAGCTCATAGATAGTAAGTTTTTAGTTGAAATTAGGTTCTCTTTTTCTAAAGTCAAACTCGTCCAGCCAATTCCTAAATAGTCAGATGCTTTAGTGTTTATATCTAAAAAACTTTGGTCTTGCGCTATTCCTGCAGTTGCTGCGGTCAACGTTTTTCCTGCACTTGCCCAGTACCAAGATTTTGTGCTGCTATGGTCGTTCATGTAGTGCTCAACTACAAGCTTACCATCATGTAAAATGATAAAGCTTTTACTGTTTTTTTCTTCTAAGTAATCGAGTAGTGGTTGTAGTTCGTTAGCGTTCCAGTTTGAATCGCTTATGGATTTTGTTTCCCAAACATCTGAACTTAAAGAAGGAAAATAAATGGGTTCAACAGTTGGGTTTTCTTCTATAATTAGATTGTTTTCAGAAGAACAATTCAAAATTAATAATACGAAAACTAGATTGATATGGCGTAAATACTTCATCATAGTAAATTTAATAATTTAGACTGTAAAACGGACTATTGGTTTAATCTAAATTTCTAATGGTGTTATTCTTCAATCATTCCTAGTAAATCAATCCGCATTGCGTATCTTTGCACACTTAATTTTTGGTATGAGAACAAAGACACTTAAAAAGAACAAAATCAACGTAGTAACACTAGGCTGTAGTAAAAATGTTTACGATAGCGAAGTGCTTATGGGGCAACTTAAAGCCAGCGGAAAAGATGTTGTACATGAAGAAGAAGGTAATATTGTGGTTATAAACACCTGCGGTTTTATCAATAATGCGAAGGAAGAAAGTGTAAATACTATTCTTGAATACGTACAGAAAAAAAACGATGGTGATGTAGATAAAGTCTTTGTTACCGGTTGTTTAAGTGAACGTTATAAGCCAGATTTGATAAAAGAAATCCCTAATGTGGATGAGTATTTTGGAACTACTGAGTTGCCAGGGTTACTAAAAGCTTTGGGTGCCGATTACCGACACGAATTAATTGGTGAGCGTTTAACAACAACGCCAAAAAACTATGCTTACTTAAAAATTGCAGAAGGTTGCGATAGACCATGTTCTTTTTGTGCCATTCCTTTAATGCGCGGGAAACATAAAAGTACACCTATTGAAGATTTGGTTACCGAATCGGAAAAACTAGCAGCTAAAGGCGTTAAAGAATTGATATTAATTGCCCAAGATTTAACATATTACGGACTTGATATTTATAAAAAACGAAACTTAGCAGAGCTATTAGAGGCTTTAGTAAAAGTAGAAGGTATCGAGTGGATCCGTTTACATTACGCATTTCCAACAGGCTTTCCTTTAGATGTTTTAGATGTTATGAAACGCGAATCTAAAGTTTGTAATTATCTAGATATTCCTTTACAGCATATTTCAGACTCTGTTTTAAAAAGTATGCGTCGTGGTACTAATAAAGCGAAAACAACAAAATTAATTAGTCAGTTTAGAGAAGCTGTGCCAGAAATGACAATTAGAACAACGCTAATTGTTGGATATCCTGGTGAAACAGAAGAGAATTTTCAAGAGTTAAAACAATGGGTTAGCGATATGCGTTTTGAGCGTTTAGGTTGTTTTACTTATTCTCATGAAGAAAATACACATGCTTATACTCTAGAGGACGATGTGCCAGAAGAGGTTAAAGTTGATAGAGCAAACCAAATTATGGAAATTCAATCTCAAATTTCTTGGGAATTGAATCAATATAAAATAGGGGAGACTTTTAAAGTGGTTATCGATAGAAAAGAAGGTAATTATTTTGTTGGTCGTACTGAGTTTGATTCTCCAGATGTAGATAACGAAGTATTAATCGATGCCTCTAAATGTTATTTGAAAACAGGTGAATTTGCTACTGTAAAAGTAACAGAGGCAGAAGATTTTGATTTATATGCTGAAGTAGTTCTTTAGCCTCTAAGTATTGGTACAATGAAGGATATCAATTTTATGAAATTTCTGAGAGATTTATGTCCTGAAAGCATTTTTGTTTTAGATGCTAATATTCCGAAATCTAAATATGTACCAATAAGTTTATCTGAATCTAACGGAATTCTTAATGCTATAGATGTATCATCGTCTGACGTATTAGCCCATTTTGTAAACACCCATATTAAAAAACATAATGGCGAAGTAGCTTATGGCGGTTATTTAGAGGTGAGAAACATTTATAAGCGTAGTACGCATTTTAGCAGTCAAGCTGAAGAAGAACGTAATATCCACTTAGGCGTCGATTTATGGAGTCCCATTGGAACGTCGATTTATACACCGTTTGATTCCGTAGTGCATAGCTTTAACAATAATGAGAACTTTGGCGATTACGGACCAACCATTATATTAAAGCATACTTTACAAAATGTTGAATTTTATACTCTTTACGGACATTTAAGTTTGGCATCCATAGATAATCTTGAAGTTGGACAAAGCTTTAAGCGAGCTGATAAAATTGCTGAGTTAGGGGGGCTTCTGTAAATGGTGATTATCCTCCGCATTTACATTTTCAGATTATTAGAGATATTCAAGATTGTTCAGGGGATTACCCAGGAGTTTGCTCTAATAAAGATTTGGCGTTTTATGAGAGTAATTGTCCGGACCCAATGTTGATACTAAATATATAGCCTGCCAAATCATAGCATATTAATCCACAAAATTCTCGCGTAAAAGTGTTGCCACTTCGGGTAGATGTGTAATTAACTCCTCAATCACTTCAGGGTCGGTTAAATCCGTTCTAAAACCGGGGAGCATGCTTAGTTCTGCATCGTCAAAGTTTGCACAGCCCATGGCCCAATTAGTAAAAAGACGTTCTTTTACAGAACTATCATGAATAATTTTTAAGTCTTTATGTCGTGGGTCTCTTCGTAAACGCACTAAAAGATCGTCTATCATTTCAGGTTGGCCTTCAATTATTTGAAGAAAATAGCCATGTTTATGCATTAAAACACCACTAATATTATCAATTGAATTAAAACCACGAGAATCATGAAGTAGGTCTAGTAATTGTCGTTTATTGAATAGCTCTACGGCCTGGCTAGAGTAAATAAGGCGGCGAAGTATCATATTCTTTGTTATATGAAGTTATTAATCTATAAACTACATATATAATTTCGTTTAGGGCACGCAAACTACATATATACAAATTTATGCTTTTTTTCTTACAATGTCAAGATAGAATTTTATTTTTATAAGAAAGGTTCTAGGTCGTTAATTTATCAGTTTTCTTTAATTTTTAGATAGTTAGTGGGTTTAATTATATAATTAAAACAAAAAAATCCCAACAGGAAACTGTTGGGATTTTAATATAATAAGCTTTCTTTTTTAAAAGGAATTGAAATTATTCTTCAACAATAACCCATTCGCCTTTGGCTAATAAAGGTTCAGCCTGTTTAAACTTCACTGTTTTATTTTCACCGTTCATTACGTTTTTTATAGTAACACGATCGTTTCTACCAATTTTTGGTTGATCACGTACTATGGTTTCCGTAACCTGCTGTTGTTGCGATTGCGTATTTCCGGCAGCTCTACTTTGTGCAGAACGTTCGTCTAAGTTAGGGATTTCCTCTTTTTGAGTATTTAAGTTTTCTTGTTTTCTATCTTGTGCTTCTTGAATAGTATTTTGTGTTTCCTGAGGTAATTCACCTTTAAATAAGAATGAAATTACGTCTTTATTCACTTCATCAATCATGGCTTTAAACAATTCAAAAGCTTCGAACTTATAGATAAGTAATGGATCTTTTTGTTCGTGCACTGCTAATTGTACCGATTGCTTAAGTTCGTCCATTTTGCGTAAATGCGTTTTCCAAGCATCATCAATAATGGCTAAAGTAATGTTCTTCTCGAAATCGGTAATTAATTGTTTTCCTTGTGTTTCGTATGCTTTTTCTAAATCGGTAACAACATTTAATGTTTTAATACCATCTGTAAAAGGCACTACAATACGCTTAAATTTATCGCCTTGAGTTTCGAATACGTTTTTAATAACAGGGAATGCACTTTCTGCATTACGCATCATTTTTTCTTTGTAATTCTCAAATGCCGCTTTGTAAATTTGAGCAGTGATATCTTGAGCAGAAAGTTTTCCGAATTCAGCTTCGGTTACAGGAGAGCTCATTGAGAAATAACGAATTAATTCAAATTCGAAATTCTTAAAGTCGTTAGCACCTTTATTTGTTTCTGTAATACCTTCCGATGTATCGAAAATCATGTTTGCTAAATCTACACGTAAACGTTCTCCAAATAATGCATGGTGACGACGTTTATAAACAACTTCACGTTGCGCGTTCATAACGTCATCATATTCTAATAAACGCTTACGAACTCCAAATTGGTTTTCTTCAACTTTTTTCTGTGCACGCTCAATAGACTTAGAAATCATAGAATGTTGAATCACTTCACCTTCCTGTAATCCCATTTTATCCATCATTTTGGCAATACGCTCACTACCAAACAATCTCATTAAATTATCTTCTAGAGATACGTAAAACTGAGAACTTCCTGGATCTCCTTGACGACCAGCACGACCACGTAACTGCCTATCTACACGACGAGAATCGTGACGTTCTGTACCAACAATTGCTAAACCTCCAGCAGCTTTAACTTCGGCAGATAATTTAATATCGGTACCACGACCAGCCATATTGGTTGCAATAGTTACTTGTCCAGATTTACCAGCCTGATCTACAATGTCAGCCTCTTTTTTATGTTGTTTCGCATTTAATACGTTGTGCGGTATTTTACGAATGCTAAGCATTTTGCCTAGTAATTCCGAAATCTCTACCGATGTTGTACCAATTAAAACTGGACGTCCAGCTTCTGCTAATTTAGTAACATCATCAATAACGGCATTGTATTTTTCACGCTTCGTTTTATAAACTAAATCCTCTTTATCATCACGAGCAATAGGGCGGTTGGTTGGTATTTCTACAACATCCAATTTGTAAATTTCCCAAAACTCACCAGCTTCTGTAACTGCTGTACCCGTCATACCACTTAGTTTGCGGTACATTCTAAAGTAATTTTGTAGTGTTACCGTAGCAAAAGTTTGGGTAGCATCTTCAATTTTTACATTTTCTTTAGCTTCAATGGCTTGGTGTAACCCATCGGAGTAACGACGACCGTCCATAATACGACCTGTTTGCTCATCGACAATCATTACTTTATTTTCCATCACCACATATTGAGTGTCTTTTTCAAATAAAGCATAAGCTTTTAAAAGCTGATTTAAGGTATGTATACGCTCAGATTTTATACCAAAATCTTTATATAATTCTTCTTTTTGTTCAGCTTCGTCTTCTTTAGAAAGACCTTGACTTTCAATTTTAGCAATTTCAAGTCCAATTTCTGGTAAGATGAAGAAATCTGGGTTATCCTTTCCAGAAATATACTCAACACCTTTATCCGTTAATTCAACTTGATTATTTTTCTCTTCAATTACATAGTACAATTCCTCATCAACCTTTGGCATTTCACGGTTGTTATCTGCCATGAAATAGTTTTCGGTTTTTTGTAATAATTGCTTGACACCTTCTTCAGATAAAAACTTAATAAGGGCTTTGTTTTTTGGGATACCACGGTAAACACGTAGTAATTTTAAACCACCATCTTTAGTATCTCCATCTTTAATAAGTTTTTTAGCTTCTGCTAAAACGCCTGTTAAATACTTACGCTGTACGGTTACAATATCGTCAACCTTTGGCTTAAGCTCTGTAAATTCGTGACGCTCACCTTGTGGTATTGGACCAGAAATAATTAATGGCGTACGTGCATCATCAACTAAAACCGAATCCACCTCATCTACAATGGCATAGTGGTGAGGGCGTTGCACTAAATCGTCTGGCGAATGTGCCATGTTATCACGTAAGTAATCGAAACCAAATTCGTTATTAGTACCATAAGTAATATCGGCATTATAAGCCGCTTTACGTTCTGGCGAGTTTGGTTTAAAATAATCTATACAAGCAACGCTTAAACCATGGAACTCAAAAATAGGAGCCATCCACGCGCTATCACGTTTTGCTAAGTAATCGTTCACCGTTACTAAATGCACACCTTTACCAGCAAGTGCATTTAAGTAAACAGGTAAGGTTGCAACTAATGTTTTACCTTCACCCGTTTGCATTTCTGCGATTTTACCTTGGTGCATAGCAATACCACCAATAAGTTGCACATCATAATGCACCATATCCCAAGTAATAGCTTTTCCTGCAGCATCCCAAGAGTTTGCCCAAGTCGCTTGGTCACCTTCTAGAGTAACATAAGCTTTATCGGCAGAAATAGATCTATCGAACTCGTTAGCTGTAACTTTAATTTCTGTGTTTTTTGTAAAACGTTTTGCCGTTTCTTTTACCACTGCAAAGGCTTCTGGTAAAATAGTGTTTAAAACATCTTCGGTAATTTTATAAGCTTCATCTTTTAATTTATCAATTTCTAAATAAATATCTTCACGACGATCAATATCTTCTGTAGATTCTGCTTCGTTAACTAAGTTCGCAATATTATCGTTAGTCGCTTGAGTAGCTTCGGCAATTTTAGCTTTAAATTCGGCTGTTTTTGCTCTTAATTGGTCGTGCGATAATGCTTCTAAAGCCGCCTCGTATGTAGTAATTTGTTTGACTATAGGTGTAATGGCTTTTACATCTTGTTTCGATTTATCGCCAACAAATACCTTTAGTATAGAATCTAAAAATGTCATGTTTTTAATTTTATATAAATATGTTTTCTAGGACAATCCTAGGTGTTTTTTAGTTAAATTAGAGTATTAAAATAAGCCGTTCTATGAGCTGTTAAAAGCATAGTGTTGGCTATGTATATTTTAATATCAAAGATACCTTTTAGAACAAAAAAAAAGCCTCAATTCGAGACTTTTTAACTATTCTTTATGCTTATATTTTTAATATTCATCTTCATTCCACAGATAATCTTCATCTGTAGGGTAATCCGACCATATTTCCTCAATCGAATCGTACGAATCACCTTCGTCCTCAATCGACTGTAAATTTTCTACAACCTCTAAAGGTGCACCAGTTCTAATGGCGTAATCTATCAATTCGTCTTTGGTTGCAGGCCAAGGCGCATCACTTAAATAAGATGCTAATTCTAAAGTCCAATACATGTGTTAATGCGTTTAATTTTTTGCAAAAATAAATTTTTAGTTTAAACACACAAGTAAAAAATGAATTATTTAATCATTAATTTTAAGAACGTATCCTTTTGTACTCTAAACAGTTGAAATTTATTATTGCATAGTTAATAATTGTAGCAATACTTTTGCTTTTTTTTTGTTTTAGGCGTTACCACAAGATTCGAGTTTTATTCGTTGATTTCTATTTTATATTGAAGAACTCATGAATATAATTATTTCTCTACTCGCTCCCTGCTATTAGTCGCGGAGCTTAAACATGCTGTTCAATCCCTGCCACGATTTCGCTTTCTAATTCAAAATATAGCTTTTTAATTTAAACTTCCAATAAATAATTTAATATTTTTCAGGAATCCATTTAATTTCATTTGCTTGTAAGTCTAAAGACAACTTTCGTGCCAATACAAAAAGATAGTCCGAAAGTCTATTTAAATACTTTAAAGCATTCGCTTCAAAAGGTTCTAAGTCGTTAAGTACCGTTGCTAAACGCTCGGCTCTACGGCATACACAACGTGCTATGTGACAGAATGACACGGTTTGGTGACCACCCGGAAGTACAAAATGTGTCATTTCAGGTAAAGCCTCGTTCATATGGTCCATAGCGAGCTCTAAACGTTCAATATCCATAATCGATATCTTTTCGATATTAAGCCTTTCTTTACCATTTTTTAAAATAGCTTTTTCCGGATCGGTAGCCAAAATAGCGCCAACCGTAAATAATTTATGTTGTATTTCGGTAAGTAGTTCTTTGTAATCATCATTAATATCTTGATCTCGAATTAAGCCTAAATGTGAGTTTAGCTCATCTACAGTACCATAACTTTCTATGCGTATGTGATGTTTGGGTACACGAGTTCCTCCAAATAAAGCTGTAGTACCGTTATCGCCTGTTTTTGTGTAAATTTTCATAGGATAAAGGTAATTGTTAAAAAAGGAAATTTCAAAAAAGATTACTGTTAAAATAGAGATGGTTGTTAGAAATATTTCATTTATAGATTTTGAAAAAGACTATTTGTTTTGCGAATGTTATTTAATAATTCTTTAAGGAATTAGCAGTATTGCTAATAATACTGTTTTAAAAAGGGGGTAATTAACAGAAACTTTGTAATAATTGCTTGTAAGTTAATTATCACTTATACATTAAAAGTAAAACTATTATTTTTGCACGAAACAACATAAAAAATAAAACTTAATTATGAAAAAAATCTCATTAGTAGTATTATTACTTGTAGGTTCCTTTGGTGCTAAGGCGCAATCTTACGTAGGGTTTCTTACAGATAATTATAGCGGTGTAAATAGCGTTATTGCTAACCCTGCTAATATTACGGATTCTCGTTTTAAAACAGATATTAACATAGTAGGTGTTAGTGCTTTTGGAGGTAACGACTATTATGGTGTTAACCTTATGGATGCGCTTAAAGATGATTACGATTTTGATTTAGATGCAAAAAAATCGCCGTCTACAGATAACAATGCAGCTATTAATATAGACGTTATGGGGCCTGCTTTCATGTTTAATTTAACTGAAACTAGCTCTTTAGCAATTTTTACTAGAGCACGCTCTATGGTAAATGTTGATGAAGTTAATGGTGAAACTATTGATGATCTTGATAATGATGATACCAATGACTTTTTTGTGAATGAAGGTGACTTTAATACTTTTGGACATGCTTGGGCAGAGTTAGGTATTACTTATGCTAGAGTTTTGATGAATAAAGATGAACACTTTTTAAAAGGTGGTCTTACTGCAAAATTTTTACAAGGTGGTGGTACAGCTAATGCTTACGGTAGAAATGTAACTGTTGACTACACTGAATCTTCTGAAACTATAGTAACAACTGGTTCTATAACTTATGGACGTGGTGAGGATTACGATAATGATGATTACGATTATGATCTGCCTGAGGCTATTGGTTTTGGTGCTGATTTAGGTTTTGTTTACGAATGGAGACCAGATTATAGAGATTACCAAACAGAAGGTGCAGATGGATCGGCTTATAACCATAAGGATCAAAATAAATATAAATTGAAAATTGGATTATCTATCACAGATATCGGAAAAATTAATTATAAAGATGCTGTTTCTGAAACCTTTGATGTTACTAATACTGTAACTGAAGATGATATTGACAATGAAGATGATTTAAATGATATTTTGAATAACTTATACACGTTAACAAATAGAAGTGTAGGTTATAAAGTAAACTTGCCAACCGCTTTGCATTTAAATGCAGATTATAGTTTAAATAAAAACTTTTATGTAAACTTAAACACCGATTTTTCTTTAGTATCTAAAGGAAAAGAAAATGCTAGTCGTATTGCTAATGCAGTATCATTAACTCCTCGTTTTGAGAGTAAATGGTTTAGTTTTTATGTACCAGTAAGTATGGTGCAATACAATGGTTTTCAGGCTGGAGCAGGATTTAGAGCAGGGCCTTTATATATTGGTTCAGGGTCTGTAATAACTGCTTTAGTTGGCGATAATACAAAAGGTGCCGATGTTTACGCAGGTTTAAAAGTACCAGTATATCAAGGGAAGCCAAAAGATAGAGATAATGATGGTGTTATCGATAAGTTAGATGGTTGCCCAAAGGAAGCTGGTCCAATTGAAAACAATGGTTGCCCATGGTTAGATAGCGATGTAGATGGTGTTATGGATAATGAAGATGCTTGCCCAGATGTTGCAGGTCCTAAAGAAAACAAAGGTTGTCCTTGGGGAGATGAAGACGAAGATGGCGTTTTAGACAATATTGATATTTGTCCTAAAGTTGCAGGTCCTGTGGAAAACAGTGGTTGCCCGTGGAAAGATTCAGATAACGACGGTGTTTTTGATAAAGATGACGAATGTGTTGACGTTGCTGGTACAGTTGCAAACAAAGGATGTCCTGAAGTAGTTGTACCTACCGTTGAGGTGCAAGCAACTTTAAATGCTTACGCTAAAACTATTTTATTTAACTCTGGAAAATCTTCTATTAAAACAGAATCTAATAAAGTGTTAGCTGAAATTGTAAACATTTTAGGTGAATATCCTGATGCTAAATTTTCTATTGAAGGTCACACAGATAGTTCTGGAGGAGATACTTTAAACCAAAGACTATCAGATGCTAGAGCAAATGCTGTAAAAGCTTATTTAGTAAAAAATGGTGTAGATGAGTTTAGATTATCTGCTATTGGTTTTGGTGAAACTAGGCCAATTGCTACTAATGCAACATCTGCAGGTAGAGCTGATAACAGAAGAGTAGAAATTAACTTAGTAAAGTAATTTCAACTTAATAATATTTAGATAGTTTTTATCTAAACAAAAGCCTCAGAGTTATTGAACTCTGAGGCTTTTTTGTTTGTTTTAATTTTTTATACTGAAGGAAAAGTGAAGTGAAATTTTATTTAAACACGAATTATAAAATCTTCGCGAACTTGCTCTTTCCTAAAGAATACTAATCCCCAGAAAAAAGTATCTACAGTAACTTTTATTTTTGGGTGTTTTTTTATGGTTTCCCATGCTTCGGTCATGTCTTTAGACCAATAAATATCATCAAAAATAAAAACAGAATCGTTGTGAGCCGTTTCTAAAAGCGCTTCAAAATAATCTAAAGTAGCTTGCTTTTTGTGGTTACCATCAAAAAAAATTAAATCGTAACTATTAGTTTTAAGTTGTTTAATTTCAACATTAAAATCACCTGTAATAACCTCAATGTTTTTGAGTTTAAATACTTCAAAATTAGATTTAGAAAAAGCGGAAATATTTGGGCAGCCTTCAATAGTTGTTATTTTAGCTTCGGGACTTCCTAAATGTAAAGCAGCTGTAGCTATGCCTAAAGAGGTGCCTAGCTCTAAACTGTTTTCGGGTTCAAAGTAGTTTGATAATCTATATAGCAGTTTTGCGCGCTTATTGGTGGAACCTGCATTTTTAGCCATTTTAGAAATGCTGCGTTTTTCCTGTTTCATAACCTGAGAACCTGCGCCTAAATCGGTTACTTGTATAAGGGTCTTATTCTTTATAAGTGCTGCTTTATAATCAATTATTGTTTTATAATCGGGGTAGTTTTTTTTGTTGTAAAAGCACTTGGTAATTAAATCGTACACAAAAGGCGAGTGCACACCGTGCTCATTGGTCGATTTTAAAAGGAATTTAAAATATTGAATAATTTGATACACGCTTTTATTTACCGTTTTAGTTATTTGGCTAAATACATGCCAAAGAATACAGCTAAAAATCCAACCACAAAACTAGCAATAGTATAAATTGCAAAACTGGTAAAATCTCCAGATTTTAAAAACATGTGGTTTTCGTAAGCAAAGGTAGAAAAAGTTGTAAAACCACCGCAGAAACCAGTAGCTAAAAGTAGCGTTTGGTTTTGTGAAAGCGAATCGTGTTTAGCAGCGAGACCTAAAACAATACCTATAAGTAAGCTGCCCAGGATGTTGGCAATAAAAGTGCCATAAGGAATACCGTTTTCTGTGTTGTTTAAAAGTTTACCAATTAAATAGCGTAATACGCTACCAAAACCACCACCCAAGAAAACAAATACAAGTTGTTTCATTTAAAATTAATCATCAAGTGGTTTTATGGCAATGTATATCTCGGTGAGCCATTCCGCAGGGTTTGGGTTGTTCGCCGTTAAGTTGCTATATACTTCTATAGTTGGTCCGTTTTCTAAAGCTTCTAGTCCGTTTTCAGGAATATAATTCATACCTTTTTTCCAAGCCTCCGTTAGGTTAGTGTAATTTCCTTTTAAAACCGTTTTTACAGCTTTAAATGGGAGTAATTGTCCTGTTAATATATCACTTTCGCTAGATATTACTTTTTCGGTAGTTGGCATACAACACGAAAACATAACGGCGTTATTCTCTTCATCCCATTTATGGTAATTTACAAAAGGCATACCAGCTGTTTGTATGTTATTATTTTCAGCGTAAGCTATAACTTTAGGTAGCATATTCTGCATTTTTGTAGAAAGTTCATTTATTTTACAAGAAGCGGTGTTATATAAATAGTAACCACCACCGTGTTGAGTAACTCCAATAACGTTGATGCTGTATTTTTTCATGCTCGCAACGGCAACGCTATCTAGTTTAAACAAACCACGGTCAAAATCTGGGCCGACAGATTCTTCTATAGGTCCTGAAAATGCGGTATACATTTTAGTCATAAAGTCTTGCTTGCCACTCATGCTCCAGGTTACTTTTGTGCCTTCATTTTCTGGCTCAAAAGACCAATCAATATCCGATTGACTTTCAAATGGTGTTATAAAATTAAGCTTTTGTGATATGGCTTTGTTTTCTTCCAGACTTAAAGTTGTCATGTTACCTTCCCCTAAAATTTTTCCGTTCCAAGCATAACCTGCATCAACACCACTGGTTTTATCCAAATAGGTGAGTGCCGCATCTGGTTCTTGCTCGAGCCAAGGTGAAAAGTTTGTCCAGTTTTTATAATCATTTACTTCATTAAAAAGAACAGCAGATGGAGCATTAATTACCCGACTTCTAGAAAATGAATAAGAGTTGGGTTGCACCGCTATATATAGAGATGTTCCGATAATTATGATAAGTAAAAGAAATAAAATATACTTAAAAGCTTTCATTGTTTATGGTTTAGAGAGAAATTATTTAACTCAAAGATAATCAATTTTAAATTTCGTTTAATAAATTCTTACATTTGTTGTGTGAATGATGGTTTTTTAATAGTAAAATATTCGTTTTTCGTTAAAATCAAGAATGTTAAGTTGCTTTAATAGGCTATTTTTGTAAGTAAATAAAATAATAATTAGAATTATGAAACTAAAATCTATTGTAGGTGTTGCAATAATAAACCTATTGCTGTTTTCTTGTGGTAATGAAAAAAGCGATAGTCAGGTTATTGAGGAAGTTAAAGAAGTTGTTGCATTTAATTATAATGTAGATCAATTTGCTGATATTAAAATATTGAAATATCAAATTCCAGGTTGGGATCAATTAACTTTAAAGGAGCAAAAGTTGGTTTATTATTTAACCCAAGCCGGGTTATCTGGTCGCGATATTATGTGGGATCAGAATTATCGTCATAACTTAAAAATAAGAAAAGCATTAGAGCAAGTTTATGTTAATTATGCTGGCGATAAAAATGCTAAAGATTGGTCGAGTTTTGAAAGTTACTTAAAGCGTGTTTGGTTTAGTAACGGTATTCATCATCATTATTCTAACGATAAATTGAAACCTGAATTTTCTGCAGACTATTTAAAAGAAATATTAGTAGCAACAAATACTAAATTAGGCGCTGATGCTTTCGATATCATTTTTAATGATACTGATGTTAAAAAAGTGAACCAAGCCAAAGGTGTTGATAATGTAGCGCTCTCTGCGGTTAATTTTTACGGTCCTAATGTTACAAATGCAGATGTTGAAAGGTTTTATAAAGCTAAGAAATCACCAAACGCTGATAAGCCTTTGTCTTTTGGCTTAAACTCGCAATTGATAAAAGAAGATGGTGTTTTAAAAGAGCGCGTTTATAAGTCTGGTGGACTTTATGGTTCGGCTATAGACGAAATTATTAAATGGTTAGAATTAGCTAAAGGTGTTGCTGAAAATGAAGCTCAAGGTGATGCTCTAGGGCTTTTAATTGAGTATTACAAAACAGGCGATTTACAAACGTGGGACGATTATAATGTAGCTTGGACTGGCGCTACTGCAGGAAATATAGATTACATAAATAGTTTTATTGAGGTGTATAACGACCCATTAGGATACCGTGGATCTTACGAGAGTATTATCCAAATTAATGATTTTGATATGTCTCAAAAAATGAAAGTATTATCAGATAACGCCCAGTGGTTTGAAGATAATTCTCCATTAATGGCAGAACATAAAAAAGAGAATGTTGTTGGTGTAACTTACAAAGTTGTTAATGTCGCAGGTGAGGCTGGTGATGCATCTCCAAGTACTCCAATTGGTGTTAATTTACCAAATGCAAACTGGATTCGCGCTGCCGTTGGTAGTAAATCTGTGTCTTTAGGTAATATTGTAAATGCATCAAATAACGCAGGAACTACGGGAAGGTTAAAAGAGTTTGTTCACGATGAAGAAGAGTTGCTTTTAGAAGAAGAGTATGGACAATTAGCCGATAAATTACATACGGCTTTACATGAAGTTATTGGTCACGCTTCTGGAAAGTTAAATCCAGGTGTTGGCGAAACTAAAGAAACTTTAAAAAACTACGCATCTACTTTAGAAGAAGGTCGTGCGGATTTAGTTGGTCTTTACTATTTGTATAATCCTAAATTACAAGAATTAGGGTTAGTAACCGACTGGGAAAAGATTGGAAAAACAGCTTACGATGGCTATATTCGAAATGGTTCAATGACGCAATTAATTCGTTTGAATTTAGGTGATAATGTTGAAGAAGCACACATGAGAAACAGACAATGGGTATCGGCTTGGGCTTTTGAAAAAGGAAAAGCAGATAATGTTATTGAGAAAGTAATCCGTGACGGAAAAACATATTTTAACATTAATGATTATGCTAAATTACATGATCTTTTTGGTGAATTATTAAAAGAAACCCAACGTATAAAATCTGAAGGAGATTATAAAGCGGTAGAAGCTTTAGTAGAAGGCTATGGTGTAAAAGTAGACCAAGCCATTCATGCGGATGTTTTAGAGCGTAATAAGCAATTTAGCTCAGCACCTTACACTGGTTACATTAACCCTATTTTAGTTCCAGAAACTAATGATGCTGGCGAAATAACTAAAGTAAGTGTAGAGTATCCAGAGTCTTTCGTAGATCAAATGTTAGCATACAGTAAACATTATAGTTTTCTTCCAGAAGTTAACTAGGTAATAAGTCTAATTGTAAATAAAAAAACAGAACCTTTATTCAGGGTTCTGTTTTTTTATTAACACTAAAAGTTAAAAGAATTAAATTTAATAAGATGAGTACACCGATAATTATTAGTAGTTTCATTTCTAAATTAGTTTAATAGCTGTTAGGTAGATGCGCAATTTTAAAAAAGGTTGCGTTATAAAGTTGCAAAATTTTATAAATAAGTTGATTATGGCTGCTGTTTAGTTAAAACACAATAATAAAATAGAACAAATTATAAGTGTATCGCGGTTGTTTTGTTAAAGTTTCGAGAATGATGAAATATCACTAAAGAGGCTTCAGTTTTAACGAAATTTATTGAGAATTACGAGGGAAAAAGAAATTTAAAAAGTAGAAGTTAAGATTACTTGAAAAAGAATTTAATAGCAACAATAGATAATATAAAACCAATAAAAGCTAGTAGAACCCACATGCTACCGTTGTAGAAACGCTTGTGCAGTTTTAGGTCTTTTCGGTATGTAAAACCAATAATTATGGCAAATACAATAAAAAATATTACTCCAAAAATCATTTGACCATTACTAAACATATCCCTATTTTTATGCAAATTTAATTAATACTTATGAGATTTCTACGCTTGTAGAAGTTTAAAATATAATTTATGAAGAATAAAATAGAAGCAGTAAAATCCTTTCATACAGCATATAAAATAGGATATAGAGAAACTCCAAAGGCAGATTTAGGAGATGCGAAAAACACATTGCGTTTCAATCTAATGAAAGAGGAGAATGAAGAGTATCTAGAAGCCGCAAATAATAATGATTTAGTTGAGGTTGCTGATGCGTTAGGCGATATGCTTTATATTTTATGCGGTACTATTATCGAGCATGGAATGCAACATAAAATAGAAGAAGTTTTTGAAGAAATTCAAAAGAGTAATATGAGCAAACTTGGAGGAGATGGACAGCCTATTTATCGAGAAGATGGAAAAGTATTAAAAGGACCAAACTATTTTAAGCCAGATATAAAAGCTATTTTAGATAAATAATTTTTTTGTAGTTATAAATTTAAATAATAGTGTTAAAGGTTTTAAATATATTTTAAATGAAAAATAATGTTCTTGTTTTAATTGTTTTATTAGGTCTTATTCTTTCTAGTTGTAATAATAAAAGGGAAGGGGAAACTAAAGTGTTGGTGTTTTCTAAAACTTCTGGGTATAAGCATAAATCAATTCCAGACGGAATGGCGGCCATTCAAAAGTTAGGTCTAGAAAATGGTTTTGAGGTAGACACTACAAAAAATGCCGATTTATTTACCGAAGAGAATTTAAAAAAATATAGTGCTGTAGTATTTTTAAGTACTACGGGCAATGTGTTAAATAATAAACAAGAAGCTGCTTTCGAGCGTTACATCCAAGCAGGTGGAGGTTATGTTGGCATTCATGCGGCAACCGATACGGAATATGATTGGGGATGGTATACCAAATTATCTGGTGCACAATTTTTAAGTCATCCAAAAGGTACACCAGAAGCCGACTTCATTGTAAAAGATAAAGACTTTATAGCTAATAAACATTTAGCAGATACTGTTTGGCATAGAACAGATGAATTGTATAATTACAAAAATTTAAATGCTGATGTTAATGTTATACTAACGCTAGATGAATCTACTTATGAAGGAGGTCAAAATGGCGATTATCACCCTATTGCATGGTATCATGAATATGATGGAGGACGCGCATTTTACACGGGTGGCGGTCATACAAAAGAAAGTTATGCAGAAACCGATTTTATAAAGCATATTCTAGGAGGTATTCAATATGCTATTGGAAAAAATGAAAATCTAGACTATAGCAAATCCACAACTCAAATTCCGCCAGATGCCGATCGTTTTTCAAAAGTTACTTTAATAGAAGGTGATTTTTTTGAACCTACAGAAATGGCTGTTTTGCCCAATAATGATATATTAGTTGCAGAACGAAGAGGAGGAATAAAACTTTATAAAGCTGCTACGAAAGAATTGATAGAAGTGGCTACTTTAGACGTTTATCATAAAACTTTAAACACGCCTAAAGTAAATGCAGAAGATGGACTTATGGGCTTGCAAAAAGATCCTAATTATGCTAATAACAATTGGATATATGTTTACTACAGCCCAACAGGTGATGCTTGGATAAACCGTTTATCACGATTTAAGTTTAAGGATGATGTGTTCGATTTAGCTTCAGAGCAGGTTATTTTAGATGTTAAAACTACTCGCGAAATTTGCTGTCATACAGGTGGTTCTATTGCTTTTGACGCTAATGGATTACTATATCTTTCTACAGGAGATAATAGTACACCTTTTAACGAGAAAAATGTGAAATATGTAAATAATGGTTATGCGCCTTTAAATGATATTCCTGGACGTGAGCAATACGATGCTAGACGTTCATCTGGAAATACAAATGATTTAAGAGGTAAAATTCTAAGAATTCGGGTTAATGAAGATGGTAGTTACGATATTCCTGAAGGCAACTTGTTTGCTGAAGGCACCGAAAAAACAAGACCAGAAATTTACACCATGGGGCATCGTAACCCATATCGTATTTCTGTAGATCCTAAAAAGGGGTATTTATATTGGGGCGAAGTTGGTCCGGATGCTAGAAAAGATAATTTTAAAACACGAGGGCCTAAAGGCTACGATGAGTTAGGACAAGCACAAAAAGCTGGTAATTTTGGGTGGCCATTATTTGTAGCCGATAATAAACCGTATGTTGATTATGATTATGAAACAGGGGAGAGCGGAATGACCTTCGACCCTAAAAAACCTATAAACGATTCAAAAAATAATACCGGACTTACAACATTGCCAGAAGCCATGCCTGCTTTTATTTATTATCCTTACGCAGAGTCTAGCGAATTTCCGCAAGTAGGTACAGGTGGCAGGAATGCTATGGCTGGACCAACTTATTATTCTGATATGTTTCCTAATGACGGCGGATTGCCAGCATATTACGATGGTAAAGTTATTGTGTACGATTGGATGCGTGGTTGGATGATGGCTGTAACTAATTTCGATGATGGTTCGTTTAATAAAATGGAACCTTTTGCCCCCGAAGTTGAAATAAATTCTGCCATCGATATGGAACTTGGTCCAAACGGAAAGCTTTATATTTTAGAATATGGTAGCGGATGGTACAGTCAAAACTTAAATTCTTCGTTAGGTTATATTTCTTATAATTCTGGTAACAGACCTCCAGTTATTGAAAATGTTATTCTCGATAAAAACTCTGGAGCGGTGCCGTTGGCCATTAAAGCTAAAGCCGAAGCTCACGATCGCGATGGTGACGCTATAGTCTATGTTTGGGATTTAGGAAATGGAGAAACCAAAGAAACTGTAGAGTCAGAAATTTTATATACTTATACCGATGTTGGGGAATATAATATATCTGTGGATGTTAAAGACGACAAAGGAGGTGTAACTCACACTAATTTATCATCAATAGTTGCAGGTAATTCTAAACCGCTGGTAACTATTGATCTATTAGGCGGAAGTGCATCAACTTTTACTACAGGAACTCCAGTTAATTATAAAGTAACAGTAACCGATCCTGATGGAAATACCGATATTAATCCGAGTAATATCTTTGTTTCTGTAGATTATTTAGAAGGTATGGATGAAGCTAATGTGAAGCTTGGACATCAACAAGTTTCTGCAGAAATTACTGGTAAAGCTTTAACGCAAGCTATGGATTGTAAAGCCTGCCATAAAGAGAAGGAAGCTTCGATAGGGCCAAATTATTTAGCGGTAGCCAAAAAGTATAAGCGTAAGAAAAAGATAATTCCATATTTGCAAAATAAAATAATAAAAGGCGGTGGTGGCGTTTGGGGCGAAGTTATGATGCCTGCACACCCAAGTATTTCTAAAGATGAAACTCGTCAAATAGCAACTTATATCATGTCATTAGCTAAAAACGATGGCGATAAAAAAACCTTGCCACAAGAAGGTAGCATTATGCCAAGTGATTCTCAAGACGAGAATGTATTGATACTAAAAGCTAGTTATACCGATAATGGTTTAAATGGTGTGAGACCTTTAATAGGCGTTACCTCGGTAAGACTACAAAGAGAAAAATAGTCAATAAAACAATTGAATAAAAAAGCCTCTAAAATATTAATTTTAGAGGCTTTTAATTTATGGTTACTTATGGATTAAACGGTATAGCGCCATCCAAAAGGATCTTCAACTTTATTAGTCTGAATATCGGTAATACGCTTTTTTATAAAACTAGCGTAGGTGTCTTTTATTTCTGGTAGATCGAAATCTTCATCTTTATAACCAAATCCAGAAATTGGCGAAATTACTGCCGCAGTTCCAGCTCCAAACATTTCTTTTAAAGATCCGTTTTTAGCGGCTTCTACCACTTCCTTAACTGTTATTTTTCTAACTTCAACAGGTATGTTTTCAGCTTCAGCTAATTGAATAATGCTTTTACGAGTAATACCATCTAAAATTCTGTCACTAGTTGGACCCGTAATTAATGTATCATTTATACGAACAAAAATATTCATAGCTCCAGCTTCCTCAATATACTCGTGCGTGTTATCGTCGGTCCAAATAACTTGTTGGTAACCTTTTTCTATTGCTAATTGCGTTGGGTAAAATTGCCCAGCGTAATTACCTCCAGCTTTAGCAAAGCCTACACCACCATTTGCAGAACGCGAGTATTTTTCTTCAATTAAAACCTTTACTTTTCCTGAGAAATAAGCTCCGGATGGAGCTGTACAAATTATAAATTTATAAGCATCGGCTGGTGAGGCATGAAAACCATTACCTGAAGCAAAAATAAACGGACGGATATAAAGTGAACTTCCTTCATTTTTAGGAATCCAATCGCTATCAACTTCTAAAAGTGCTTTTAAACCTTCCATGAAATAATTTTCAGGTAATTCAGGAATAGCTAAACGTTTAGCAGAAATATTTAAACGTTTAAAATTATCTAACGGACGGAATAACCAGACTTTCTCATCGGCATCTTTATATGCTTTCATCCCTTCGAAAATAGATTGACCGTAATGGAAAATCTTAGCCGATGGGTCTAAAGTAATCGGTTCGTAAGGCGTAACCTTAGGGGCTTGCCACTTACCGTTTTCATAGTTGCACACTAACATGTGGTCTGAAAAAACACTTCCAAACTTTAAATTGTCAAAATCTACATCATTAATTTTTGTAGATTTTGCTTTTATAATCTCGATGTTGTTGATTATAGCACTCATATTGTTCTTATTTAGATTGTAAATTTAAGTAAATTCGTTTTTAAAATTTGGGTATATTTACAGAAATTGTATAAAATCTAAACATTCATCAAATGAAATCTCTTTTTCTCACTTTTATTTGCGTTTTTTTTATGATATCATGTAAAAAGAAAGCAGATGTGCAACAGCTAGAACCTACTAAAACAGAAACGGTTAGTTATGCTTCCTTTGGTAATAAAATTATAGCTGATGATGCTATTCCGGCAACTTCTATGGCTTCGCATTATAAAACCATGAATGTAGGTGATAGTATTCCATCAAAAATAAAAGCAAAAGTTAATAGTGTTTGTCAGGCAAAAGGCTGTTGGATGCGTTTAGATTTGGAAGATGGTAACGAGGTTATGGTGAAATTTAAAGATTATGGTTTTTTTATGCCAAAAGATATCACCGGTCAAGAAGTTATTATTAATGGTAATGCTTTTGTTTCTGAAGTTTCAGTTGATGAGCAACGTCATTATGCCGCAGATGCAGGAAAAACTAAAGAAGAAATAGAGCAAATTATTGCACCTAAAAGAACGTTTTCTTTTGAGGCCGATGGTGTACTCTTAAAACAATAAATTTGAAAAGAGAAGTTGTAATTACAGCCGATGGTTCTTCAACCATACATTTACCCGATTGGGATGAGCAATATCATTCTAAACATGGCGCCATACAAGAAGCTTACCATGTGTTTATAAAACATGGGCTACAGCATTTTTATGCTGAAAATATAAAATTGGAAGGCGAAGAAATCGCCATTTTGGAAATTGGTTTTGGTACAGGTTTAAATGCTTTTATTACCTTTATAGAAGCTGATAAATTAAAGTTAAAAATAGATTATGTTGGAGTAGAGGCTTATCCGGTTTCTAGAGAAGAAATTAGTTTATTAAACTATGCTAGGGAGTTAAAAGCTGAAAATAACGAATCTGTTTTTAAGAAACTTCATGACGTTGGTTGGAACAAAAAACACGCTGTAACATCTAACTTTTTAATTGAAAAACAAAAGAAGTTTTTTGCTGAAATTGAAGATGAAAATATCTTTAGTATCATTTACTTTGATGCTTTTGGTGCACGTGTTCAACCGGAATTATGGACGGAATCCGTTTTTAAAACGATGTATGCAGCTTTAAAAGCTGGAGGTGTTTTGGTTACGTATGCTGCAAAAGGTAGCGTTCGTAGAGCTATGCAGGCCGTTGGTTTTGTAGTAGAGCGGTTAGAAGGTCCTCCGGGAAAGCGTGAAATGTTACGCGGCACTAAATAAACCTTACTATTCATAAAGTGTATTTACTAGAAACATTAAATAAATATCTTCTTCAGTATAGTGTTAAACCTTCCATAAAAGAGTAGTAAATAAAGGGACTATTTCGTAAATTTAAATAAAAAGTACATGCGTGTTTTAATTACAGGAGCTACGGGATTAATTGGGCAAGAAATTGTAAGTCGCTGTCATGCTCAAAATATTATGGTTAATTATTTAACTACAAATAAATCGAAACTAGAAAAAAACGATAATTACCAAGGTTTTTTTTGGCAACCAAATACTAAAGAAATTGATTTAGAGTGTTTTAAAGATGTAGATGCTATTATTAATTTGGCAGGAGCAACTATTTCAAAGCGTTGGACGCCTTCTTACAAGAAAATAGTTTTATCAAGTCGAGTAGATACAGCAAATTTACTTATAGAAAGTCTTAAAAACATCGAACATCAGGTAACGCAAATTGTATCGGCAAGTGCCATTGGTTTGTATCCCGATTCTTTAACAAATTATTACACCGAAGATTTTAAAGTAAGCAGTTGCGATTCATTTTTAAGTGAAGTTGTAAATGTTTGGGAAGCTGCCGTAGATCGTTTTTCAGAATTAAATATAGAAGTAACTAAAATAAGAATAGGTTTAGTTTTAGCTGATGGCGGTGGTGCATTAGCCGAAATGATTAAACCTGTAAAATTAGGGTTAGGTGCTGCGTTTGGTAGTGGGAAACAATGGCAATCTTGGATCCATATAGAAGATTTATCAGATATTTTTATCTTCACACTATTAGAAAAATTGGGAGGTGTTTACAATGCGGTTGCACCAAACCCAACAACTAATTATGAGTTAACTAAAACAATAGCCACAACTATAGATCGTCCATTTTTCTTGCCCAATATACCAAAGTTTGTCATGAAATTGGCACTTGGTGAAATGCATCTTTTGTTGTTTGAAAGCCAACGTGTAAGTTCAAAAAAAATAGAGGATGCTGGTTTTGATTTTAAGTTTCATCACTTACAGCCAGCTTTAGAGAACTTACTGAAATAAAAGGTTTTCATTCCATAAAGCAAAAAAATGCGACTGTTAATTTAAGAGTCGCATTTTTTTGTATTCTATTTTTTGAAAAGCGCTTTGGTTAAGCCGTTATTAAAGGTTATATCCGTCCAGTTCACTAGAATCCAAGGTTCTTGGGTTACTTCTGCGTCCCAATTAGATTTTTTGTATTTACGTTTTGTAGGTATTAGTAAACCTTCAACTTGTTCATATTCCATAATCATTAGCATAGGTTCGGTTCTACCAAAATCCATAACAGTAAACAAAAACTGATCAACTAATTTAGTCTCTCTATTAATATACAATTGGTAAATGTCGGATGGTTTGTTGGTGTTAAAAGAAACCTTAACAACATCATAAGTGGTATCGTTAATTGTTTCCTCTTTTAGGTATTCATATTGTAAACCTGGATCTAGCAATTTTTGCATCATGGCAAACCAATAAAAATTTGTAGGTCTGTTAAAAGCAACTTTCTTTAATGCCGCAGGGTCATTTAATGGTAAACCATTGTGCTTTATCCAAAACTCATCACCATCATAACCTTGTTCTATTAAACCATCGAGATTAGCCAGTGTGCGCTCGTGTTTTTTATAAGCACCGTATGATAGTTCACCGTTAAAAATATATTTTTCAGTTATAACATCTGTTTTTCCATCTGGTGTTTCATACGTATAGGTGTAAACCACATCCTTTTTACTTGCAAGTTTGCTATAGTCGCCAACTTTTTGTGTCATTTGGTAAACTAAATCATGAGCTTTGTTTTGAAAGTCTAGTTTATGTTCTACTAGCGAATTAATTGGTGTATCTTTTTTACTTTGTTTAGAATCGTTTTTACAAGCAGATAAAGCCAATATAAAAATAGCGCTGAGAAGTAAATTAATTTTTTTTATCATTTTTATTGTTTAAAGGTCTCATAAGTTAATCTTCAATGTCTTTACCAACAGCAAAGGGCTCTAAAGCTTCATTTATAACATTTTCGGTAATATGGTTTATGTAGTTGCTTATGGTTTTTAGTGATACACCAACAATAATTTCCATTATGTTTTCTGGAGAAAAACCAGAGTTGTAAAAGGTTTCTAAATCGCCTTTATCTATGTTACCTCTTGTTTCTGTTATTTTTTGTGCAGTTTTAACCAAAACATTTAATCGGTTATCTTCTATCTCTTTTTGTTTTCTAACAGCATTTAGAATAGAAGAAGGTATACCATTTGCTTTTGCAGCTCTTGTGTGCGCGGCAGTGCAATATGCGCAGTCGTTAACAACACTTACTGCTAGCAAAATTAAATGCTGCTCGCCAGCGGTAAACGATGTTTTAGAGAAGGTGTTAAAGGTGTTTACATAGGTTTCTAAAGCAGCGGGAGCTCCGGCCATATAGCGGAATAAATTTGGTAACATGCCATATTTTTTCTCTCCATATTTGAGTAACTCTTTTGATGCTTCGGGAGCACTTTCAATGCTGTGCTTTGTAAATTTTTTCATTTTAATGTTTTTTTTACAAAGTTACGCCTAAAGTGAATCGTTCGCAATGGACAAAGGTTCACTATTTATTTTGTCTATATGCTGTTGGAGATATCCCTGTTTTGTTTTTAAAAATTCTACTAAAATAGTAAGGGTCTTCAAAATTCATTGCAAAAGCAATTTCTTTAACCGTTTTACTTGTGGTTAATAAAAGGTGTTGGCTGTGTTCAATTTGTTTTTGTAACAACAGCTGGCATGGGGGAGATACGTTGTGTTTTTTAGATAGTTTACTTAAATATTTAGGTTTTACACCAAGTTCTTTTTCATAAAAAGCAATATCATGTTCTGTAATAAAATGCTCGTTTATTAAGTCTTTAAATTTATCTAATAGTTCCATTCGGGGTTATTGTGTTAGGGTCCAATTTCAAAAGTACGTTTTATAACATAAAAAAACCACCATGTTTTCACAAGGTGGTTTCTCAATAAAAATTATTTCTAAATTAAGACTTTGCAGCTTTAACTGTAATTTTTAATTCAATATCGTCATTAATAAACTTATCACCTAGATTATCAAAAAGTGATTTAGAACCATATTGTACGTTCCATTTTGTTCTATCAATAGAGAATGCTTCACTAGTAATAGTAACCGCATTGCCTTCGTTAGAAACAGACACAGGGAAAGTTACATTGTTTTTAGCATCTTTAAGCGTTAAGTTTCCCGAAAGCATAGTTTTACCTTCAGCATCTGCAACTTCAGTAATTGTAAAAACGGCACTTGGGTATTTTTCAACATCAAAAAAGTCAGCGTTTGTTAAGTGGCCTACTAATTTAGCATTCCCTTTATCATCAGCTGGAATATCTAAAACGGTAATAGACGCCATGTCAATCATAAACGTTCCTCCAACAACTTTTCCGTTAGCCACGTTAAGCGTGCCACTTTCTAAAGCTATTGTTCCGTTATGAGAACCTGTTGGTTTAAAACCTGTCCATGCAATAGTGGATGCTGCTTTGTCTACAGTGTAAACTTCTGCATTAACGGCTTCGGTTACCGCTGGAGCTTCTGCTTCCGTAGTTGTTGCTTCTTTTGCTTTGTCTTTACAGCTAAATACAGAAAGCGTTATAGCAGTGATAAATAAAATATTTACAAATTTTGTTTTCATCGTTATAGTTTTTTTAAAGTTTAAGGTGTAAAATTACACAAAAGGGAATTCAATATAAAGGAAATTAGTACAAAATAAATTAATGACATTATGGCATTTTAATAATATTGGCAGTACTTTTGCCAACTAATTTTAAGAATTGCAAAATTGAAATTACAATGAGTGATAAAGATAATAAAGATATAGAGAACGAGCAAGTTGAAGCTAACCAAGCGGAAAACGTTGCAGTTGAAGAGCAAGAGGTTGAGGAACTGACTGTTGAAGAAAAGCTACAGGCTGAAGTAAAGCAGGAAAAGGAAAAGTTTTTGAGACTTTTTGCAGAGTTTGAAAACTATAAAAAACGTACATCTAGAGAGCGTATTGAGTTATTTTCTACAGCAAGTGAAGATGTAATGAAAACATTACTGCCAATTTTGGACGATTTTGAGCGTGCTTTAAGTCATATAGAAGACGATAAAGAAGCAGAAGAATTACGTAAAGGTGTTTTGTTAATATATCAGAAACTAGTAAACACATTAGAGCAAAAAGGATTAAAAGTTGTTTTAGTAGAAAAAGGAGAAGCTTTTAACGCTGATAACCACGAAGCAATTACTCAAATTCCTGCGCCAACAGATGATATGAAAGGAAAAATTATTGATGTAGTTGAAAAAGGCTACAAGCTTGGCGAAAAAGTAATTCGTTTCCCGAAAGTAGTTATCGGACAATAAGAAAGTACTATTAATTAAAACAAATACTGCCTTTTTGGAAGGGTTTACATAGCAATGGCAAAGAGAGATTATTACGAAATACTAGGTATTAGCAAAGGAGCAACGGCAGCCGAAATTAAAAAAGCTTATAGAAAAAAGGCAATAGAGTTTCATCCGGATAAAAATCCAGATGATAAAAGTGCCGAAGGTAAATTTAAAGAAGCAGCCGAAGCATATGAAGTTTTAAGCGACGATAATAAAAAAGCACGTTACGATCAATTTGGTCATCAAGCCTTTGAAAATGGCGGCGGTGGCGGCGGTTTTGGCGGCGGCGGCATGAATATGGACGACATATTTAGTCAATTTGGAGATATCTTCGGCGGCGGAGGTGGCGGCTTCGGAGGTGGCGGGTTTTCTGGCTTCGGAGGTGGCGGAGGCCAACGCCGTGTTAAAGGTAGCAACTTACGTATTCGCGTAAAGTTAACACTAGAAGAAATTGCTAATGGTGTTGAAAAGAAAATAAAAGTAAAACGTAAAGTACAGGCCGATGGTACTACTTACAAAACATGTTCTACTTGTAATGGTAGTGGGCAAGTAACACGTATTGCTAATACCATTTTAGGTCGTATGCAAACCTCTGCACCATGTAATGTTTGTGGTGGAGCAGGGCAAACCATTGATAAAAAACCAGCCGATGCCGATGCGCAAGGTTTAAAAGTATCTGAAGAAACAGTTACTATTAAAATTCCTGCAGGTGTTGTAGATGGTATGCAACTTAAGGTGTCTGGAAAAGGAAATGAAGCTCCAGGTAATGGCGTTTCTGGAGATTTACTAGTTGCTATAGAAGAAGCAGAGCATGAAACACTACAACGTGAAGGCGATAATTTGCATTATGATATGTATATTAGTTTACCAGATGCTGTATTGGGAACCTCTAAGGAAATCGATACTGTAACAGGTAAAGTGCGCATAAAGGTAGAGGCAGGAGTACAATCTGGTAAAATTCTACGCTTACGCGGAAAAGGGATTCCTAGCATCAACGGGTACGGAACTGGGGATTTATTAGTACACGTAAATGTTTGGACACCAAAAACACTAAACAAGCAACAAAAAGAATTTTTTGAGGCTATGAGAGACGATGATCATTTTTCTCCAAAACCGGAAAAGTCTGATAAATCTTTTTTTGAAAAAGTAAAAGATATGTTCTCGTAACGAAAATATAAGTCATAATTAAAAATCCGCTTTTTAGCGGATTTTTTTTGTTTATACTAGAATTAACTTAGGCTAAATGTTAATAATTGTTAAAAAAAAACTATATTTGAGGTATCACTAATTTATTTTAGTGGTAATTTTTCTTTTTCATAGCAATTTTTTTCCCATCCTTAATTTTTTAAGGGTGGGTTTTGTTTTTAGAGCAAAATGTAGATATAAAAAAGTCGGGAAAGTTGGTTTAAAACAATAATGTCATGTACAAAATTGATTAAAGGTTTCACCTATTTTTCTAATCTAAAATTTTAAGTGGTAAACTGAAAACTTATTTTTTAATAAACCATTCATTCAACTTAAACTAACAGCTAAACATTTAATATCTTTACAGCAAACAAGTCAACTAAAAAATTAATGAGTAATTTATTAGAAGTTAACGAAGTTTCTAAAAATTTTGGCGACTTTACCGCACTAAATAAAGTGTCTCTATCGGTACCTAAAGGAAGCATTTTTGGTCTTTTAGGACCTAATGGCGCAGGAAAAACAACCTTAATTCGCGTTATAAATCAAATAACAATGCCCGATTCGGGATCTGTATTTTTGGATGGCGAAGCCTTACGTGAAAATCATATTAGAGATATTGGTTACCTACCAGAAGAGCGTGGTTTATATAAAACCATGAAAGTAGGAGAGCAGGCACTTTATTTAGCACAGCTTAAAGGGTTAAGTAAGAGCGAGGCTAAGGCACGGTTAAAATATTGGTTCGATCGTTTGGATATTGGTGATTGGTGGAACAAAAAAATCCAGGAACTTTCAAAAGGAATGGCGCAAAAAATTCAGTTTGTGGTTACTGTTTTGCATCAGCCTAAACTATTAATTTTCGATGAGCCTTTTTCGGGCTTTGACCCAATTAATGCGGATATTATTAAAGATGAAATTTTGCATTTAAGAGATCAAGGCGCAACCATTATTTTTTCGACACATAGAATGGAGTCTGTGGAAGAGTTGTGTGATGATATTGCTTTAATCCATAAGTCTAATAAAATTTTAGAAGGTAAATTAGTAGATGTAAAACGCCGATTTAAATCAAATACTTTTGAAGTTGGAATTCGATCAAGCAATCAACTGGAATTAAAACAAGAATTAGCTCAAAAATTCGACGTGTCCGATGCTTATTTTAAAACTTTAGAAAACGAATTAAAATTAAATATTAAACTTCTAGACACCCAAAAATCTAATGATTTATTAGGTTTCTTGGCAAGTAAAGGCGAAGTTTCTCATTTTGTAGAGTTAATACCAAGCGTTAACGATATTTTTATTCAAACAGTAAAGAATAATTAATTTTTATGAACCATTTACCACTTATTATAAAACGCGAGTATCTAAATAAAGTTAGAAATAAGTCGTTTATAATCATGACGTTTTTAAGTCCCATTATTTTTATGGCACTTATTGGTGTTGTTGCTTACTTAACACAATTAAATAACGATAAAATTCGTTTAATATCTGTATTGGACCAATCTGGGTTAGTAAAGGACATTTTTAAAAACTCAGAGCAAACAACATATCATATTTTAGAAAACATGTCTTTAAGCGATGCTAAAGAGCTGTCTAAAGAAACAGAAGCCTACGGTTTGTTGCATATTGATAAGGTAGACGATTTAAAAAAACTATCTGAGCATATTACGTTTTTCTCAGAAGAATCACCATCTATAAACACAATTTCAGATTTAGAAAATCAAATAGAAGCGAAGTTAACTAACATAAAACTTCTAGAAAATGGAGTAGATGTGGATATGATTAATGCCTCTAAAATTAGTGTAGAAATAGCTCAGGAAAGTTTCGAGGGACAGAAAACATCAAAAATAGATAGTGTTATTAAAATTGCTTTTGGTGGAGCATTGGGCTATCTGCTTTTTATGTTTATCATTATTTATGGAAACATGATTATGCGAAGTGTTATAGAAGAAAAAACCAGCCGAATTATAGAGGTTATTATTTCTTCCGTAAAGCCTGTGCAATTGATGTTAGGTAAAATTTTTGGAACCTCTCTAGCTGGAATAACTCAGTTTTTAATCTGGACTATTTTAGGGTTCATTTTAATGTTTGTGCTTTCTGCTGTGTTTGGTATAGATTTAGCACAAGTACAAACACCACAGCAGCAAATGGTGCAGCAAGCAATGGAAAATCCCGAAATGAATATGCGAATTCAAGATGTATTAACGGCATTTTATAATTTACCTTTATTCAATTTGGTGCTTGCATTTATATTGTTTTTTATTGGTGGCTATTTGCTTTATAGTTCTTTTTACGCTGCCATTGGTGCTGCCGTAGATAACGAAACCGATACGCAACAATTTATGATGCCTATAATAATGCCTTTAGTTTTGGCAGTTTATATTGGTATCTTTACTGTTGTAGAAGATCCGCATGGAACCGTATCAACGGTTTTTTCGTTTATACCTTTAACATCGCCTGTGGTTATGCTAATGCGTATTCCTTTTGGAGTACCAATTTGGCAGCAAGTGTTGTCGTTTTTAATACTGGTGGGCACATTTATGCTTACGGTTTGGTTTGCTGCAAAAATTTACCGTGTTGGTATTTTAATGTACGGGAAAAAGCCAACTTACAAAGAGTTAATTAAATGGATGAAATATTAAAATGCAAGACAAGGTTATAGATCAAATAGAAGACACCATTGAGAATAGCTCTATTTGGGAGAAGTTCATGGAGTTTTTAAATTATAATATTTATACCTACACTATAAAAGATGGTAGTGGGATAGAAACTGGTGCGCTTAAAGTGAAGTCGGTTTTGGTCGTTATTATCATTTTAATATTAACTACATATTTTTTACGTTTCGCACGAAATTTAATGACGCGTAAAATGTCTGAGGATGATAAAACGAAATTCTTTACAGTTTTTTCATTTGCGCGCTGGTTAATATATTTAATTGTTTTGCTCATTGCCATGGATTCTATTGGTATTAATGTTACGGCTATATTTGCGGCTTCAGCAGCTTTATTAATAGGTGTAGGTTTGGCATTGCAAACATTATTTCAAGATATAATTTCTGGAATTTTTATTTTGATAGATCAATCGGTTCACGTAGGTGATATTATAGAAATTGAGGGTAAAGTTGGGCGTGTAGAAGAAATTAAACTGCGTACAACACGAGCTGTAACTATCGATAACAGAGTATTAATAATACCTAACCATTTGTATTTGGCCAACAGTTTGTATAATTGGACGCAAAACGGATCGTCTACTCGAGAAGCTGTAGAGGTTGGTGTAGCATATGGAAGCGATGTACAGCTAGTAAAAAAGTTGCTACTAGAAGCGGCAACCAATCATGAATTAGTTATGGAGCATCCAGCTCCATATGTGTTTTTTACTAATTTTGGAGATAGTGCTTTAGAATTTAAATTGGTGTTTACTATTAACGATAGTTTTCAGGGAGCTATTCCTAAAAGTGAAATTCGTTTTGAAATAGATCGATTATTTAGAGAACATAAAATAGCAATACCTTTCCCTCAAAGAGATATTCATATTATTAAACAATAGATATTTACCAAATTGTGATAAAAAAACGGGAATTTAAAAAGGTGTTAGTTTTATTGTTTATGGTTGGCTTTTATGCAGCGCATGCGCAATTAACAGATTTGGCACGCTTGGAATATTCTTTTATTCCAAAGAGTAATTCCGAAGATCAGTACACACGATTAAAAGCGCTTTTGAATTACCCTATTGAATTAAAGAATGATTCTTATTTTATTGTTGGAGGAGAGTATAATCGCATTTTACTAAATTTAGAAGACGATTATAGTTTTGAAACTTCTGGGTTAAATAAAATTCATATTATCGATTTGAATTTGGCTTACACCTTCAAATGGAATAAAAAGTGGCGTTTTGGAGTTAAATTTAATCCAAGAATAGCATCAACACTTACTCATAAATTAAATTCTGAAGATTTTTTTATGAATGGGGGCGTCTTTTTTATAAATAAAAGAACAGCTAGTGCGGAGATAAAAAAAGAAAGTCGATTAATTTTAGGGTTAACATATAATGCCACGACAGGTTTACCTTTTCCTTTACCATTTGTTAGTTATTTTAGAAAAATTGATGATAATTGGAGTTATACTGCGGGAATACCGAAATCGAATATAAAATATTATTTTAATCCTAAAAATAATGTGCAAGTATTTACAGGACTCGATGGTTACTTGGCTCACCTACAAGAACCTTTAGTTATTAATGATAAAAAAGCGGAGCATATTTCATTATCTATTGCTGTTAGCGGATTAGGGTATGAATATTGCTTTACTAAACATCTAGCTGCATATTTGTACACGGGTTACACCGTAAGATTAAATAATGTAATTAGGAGTAAAAATAGAGATGAAATTTTTAAATTAGACGATATTAATGCGTTCTATTTAAGAAGCGGACTAAAATTTAAAATATAAAGATGCCAAAAATACTAGTAATAGAAGATGAAGCTGCCATTAGACGTGTGCTTATAAAAATTCTTTCAGAAGAAAATGACACCTACCAAGTTGAAGAAGCAGAAGATGGATTAATCGGCATTGAAAAGATAAAAAATGAAGATTATGATTTAGTGCTTTGTGATATAAAGATGCCAAAAATGGATGGTGTAGAAGTATTAGAAGCTACAAAAAAAATAAAACCAGAAATACCAATGGTTATGATTTCTGGGCATGGTGATCTTGATACTGCGGTTAATACAATGCGTTTAGGTGCTTTTGATTATATTTCTAAGCCGCCAGATTTAAACCGCTTGTTAAACACCGTTCGTAATGCTTTGGATAGAAAAGAATTGTTTGTAGAAAATAAAATTCTGAAGAAAAAAGTAAGTAAGAAATACGAAATGATTGGTGAGAGTGACGAGATCTCTCAAATAAAAGATATTATTGATAAAGTGGCGCCAACCGATGCACGTGTGTTAATTACTGGGCCAAACGGAACAGGAAAAGAGCTTGTTGCACATTGGTTACACGAAAAGAGCGATCGAGCAAAAGGAAATTTAATAGAGGTAAACTGTGCAGCAATACCTAGTGAGTTGATAGAGAGCGAGTTATTTGGGCATGTAAAAGGAGCGTTTACAAGTGCTAATAAGGATCGTGCTGGTAAATTTGAAGCGGCCAATGGTGGAACTATTTTTTTAGATGAAATTGGAGACATGAGTCTTTCGGCGCAAGCCAAAGTATTGCGTGCTTTACAAGAAAGTCGTATTCAACGTGTAGGGAGTGATAAGGATATTAAAGTGAATGTTCGTGTAGTTGCTGCGACTAATAAAAACCTCAAAAAAGAAATTGAAGAAGGAAACTTTAGAGAGGATCTATACCATAGGCTAGCAGTAATTTTAATTAAAGTTCCTGCTTTAAATGATAGGCGTGGAGACATTCCTTTATTAATCAAACATTTTTCATCCAAAATATCTGGAGAACAAGGTACAAATGAAAAAAAGTTTACCGAAAAAGCGGTGAAGTTATTACAAGAGTACGACTGGACGGGTAATATTCGTGAACTACGTAATGTAGTAGAGCGCCTTATTATTCTTGGTGGTGCTGAGGTTAGCGAACAAGATGTAAAGTTGTTTGCGAGTAAGTAAATCTTTAGTTTTATTAAAAAAGAAAAGCAGTATTTTATATACCTGAGTAAAGGTTTTTATAAAATACTGCTTTTTTTTATTGTGTAATGGGGATCTATTTTTGCAATAGCATTTCAATATGTTGTAATCTATCTTCTAAAGATTGTATTTTTTTATTTTGAAACTCAATAATTTCGTTTTGAGATTTTATTTGTTTGTTAAGTTCTGTGATATATATAAATTGCTCTTCAATTTTTTCTAAGTTGGTTACGGTTGCTTCAGTAATATTTAATGTCATTTCGTTAATCTGAACTTCAGAATACGACTTAACACCGGGTAAATGGCCATTAAGTTTAACAAAGCGTTCTGCTTCATCTAAAGAGTTAAATTTATAATTCGAGTTTATCTTAGATTTGCCTTTAAAATAATCTTCAAAGACATAATCGGGATAAGTTGTTGTATTGGAAATAAAACTAAATGCCCTTACTGATCCGGCAGTTACAACTTCAGTTACAGCTGCATTCCCAAGTCTAATTTCATTAGAAGCTGTTGGAGATGCTTGGTATCCCAAACCTACGGAATTGGTTAAACCATTTATAGTGATATTATTTCCAAGAGCGATACTGTTTTCTGAAGCCGCTGTAATTGTTGATGAATTACCTACAATTAAAGTATTTAATGAGATGCCGTTAACTTCTGCATCGTACCCGATGGCTAAAGATCCTGTGGAACTTCCTATTACTCTTGTTTCTGGACCAATAGCGGTTCCAAATGCAGTCTCACTTTTGGAGTTGTTACCTAATGCTAATGAAGCGCTTTGAGTTGCGATAGCATCAGAACCTAATGCCGTACTTTCAATACCACTAGCAACGGAGTTTTCGCCTACTGCTGTAGCATCTTGAGCACTAGCTTCTGCAATTCGTCCTAAAGATAAACTTCTTAATCCTGTTGCAGTTGTGCCACTTCCAAAAGCTAAAGCTTCTTGTCCGCTTGCTACGGCTTGTTCGCCCACACTAGTAGATCGATCTCCAGAGGCTTTTGTTGAGCTACCTATAGCTACAGAATTTCCTGCAGTTACAATTGTAGAGTTTCCTATGGCTACAGAATCGGACTGAGAGCTTGAAGAGCTAGATCCAATTGAAACACTATTAAGACCCGAAGCTATGCTATTACTCCCTATTGAAACAGTATCATTATTGCTGGCTAAACTACTGTAGCCTATTGCGGTAGATCTAACAGCAATAGCTTGAGCAACGGACCCTATGGCGGTGGTGTGCGATAAGGTAGCATCGCTATCTTGCCCTATAGCCACTGCATTTGAAGCATTACTAGAGGCGTTTCTTCCTATTGAAATGGATCTTGTTCCTCCTGCATTTGTATTTCTTCCTAGAGCAATGGCGTCTTGTTCTGTGGTTACTGCGTTGTTTCCTATAGAAATAGCAGCTGTTGCACCAACCTTAGAGGCATTACCTATTGATATTGCCGATTGAAGGTTGTTATTTGTAGCGTCTGCATCGATACCAATAAAAGTATTGAAGTCTCCGTTTGTGTTAAAATCTCCAGCCTGATAACCTATAGCTGTATTTCTACCTCCTAAATTATTTTTTAAAGCATTAACACCTATTGAAGTATTGTTTATGCCTGAAGCATTGGCCTCTAAACTGCTTGTTCCAAAAGCGGTGTTCGAAGCATCTAATATTCCTGCAGGTATATTGTTTCTTTTAAAAATAATATTTTCATCATTTGTGGTGCCTAAAAAATTTGTGTTATCATCAATATCACTATTTCCATTAACACCCCATCCGCTTTTTTGCAAAAACCTTATCCAATCTGTTTGTGCATTATCCCAATAGTAAAAACCCGAATCATAATTTTTAGCTGTACCGCTAATGTTGATTGCTGTTAGGTTATTGTTTAAATAAACCATCATCGAGTTTTGATTTCCATCGGGATTGGTCGCTGGAAATGTATCAATTCGCGGGACTAATAGCCCATCGTTAGAATTTGGTGTTGATATTGAAGTGGCAGAGACGTCTAAAGAAGCCTTTGGGTCGACATTATTTATGCCTACTTGAGCATAATTGCTTAAAGAAAACAAGAATGCTAAGCATAATATAGCTATATATTTCATAATTAGAGAGAGTAGAAAGGCAAATGTATAAAATAAGCATCTCTCTAATACTAATTTTGAGTTTTATTTATTCTAAATCTCTTGTGTTTTAGGTAGTTCAGTATTTATTTAGTGTGTAAATCTGTATACAAAACATGTTTTGGTAATAATAAAGACTAATACCAACGTTTTTTCTTCTTTTTACTAGCCTCACTTTTTCTACCTTTTTTATGTTTACTGCCTCCAGTTTTTTGAGATTTATGCACAATAGGTTTTGCTTTTGGATCTAAGGGATAAGGATGCTCGTCTATAACATCAATTTGCATTTGTATTAATTGTTGTATTGCAAGAACGTAGCTTTTTTCGTCGGCGGAGCATAAAGAATATGCCATACCTGTTTTTCCTGCTCTAGCTGTTCTACCAATGCGATGTACATAAGTTTCTGGTATGTTTGGTAAATCGAAATTTACAACAGCATCCAAATCACTAATATCAATGCCTCGAGCAGCAACATCGGTTGCTATTAAAATATTTACGTCCCCTTTTTTAAAGCGTAATAAAGCATCTTGTCGAGCCGTCTGACTTTTATCTCCATGTATACTATCTACTTTATAACCGTTTTTCGATAAAGTTTTTTCAAGTTTATCAACACCAAATTTAGTGCGTCTAAAGATAATAATGTTTCCTTTAATAGTGGTTCTAAGTAAATGCAGTCCCAATTCTATTTTATTTTGTTTTGGTACAAAATAGAGCAGTTGGTTTACATTTTTAGAGGTAGAAGAGTTTTGGGCAACTTCAATACGTTCAGGTTCGTTTAATACGGTGTTTGCTAATTGTTCTACCTTATACGGAATAGTTGCAGAAAACAATAAAATTTGTTTTTCGTTAGTACAAAGACGTTCTATTTTTTTAACATCGTCTATAAACCCCATATCTAGCATTAAATCGGCTTCATCTAAAACAAGTGTTTCAACGTAATCTAAATTTAATGCGTCTTGTTTATGTAAATCGAGTAAACGTCCAGGCGTAGCAATTAAAATATCGATACCTTTTTTTAAAACCTCTTTTTGAGGCTCAATAGCGGCACCACCAAAAATAACAGAAGTTGTTAAGTTTGTATAAGTACTATAGGTTTTAAAGTTGTTCTCTATTTGAATAGCCAACTCGCGAGTGGGACTTATAATTAAAGCTTTAATTTTTTTGCCTTTTTTGGGAGCATCTTGGTTATTAAATAAACGCTGTAAAATAGGAAGCGCAAAGGCGGCCGTTTTTCCAGTTCCTGTTTGTGCAGAAACAATAACGTCTTTTCCTTCTAAAACCAAAGGAATGGTTTTTTCTTGTACCAAGGTTGGATTATCGTATCCAGCTTCGGCAACGGCTCTTAAAATTGGGCGATTTAATTGTAAGTCTTTAAATGACATGTATTAATAATTTGCTGCAAAGATACTATAAACCGCTTCAGCTTATTTTAAATACATGGCTAATTTGTTTCTTTTTTTATCAGGTAGTGCATCATTCTCAATAGCTCGTTTTAATAAATCTTGGTCTTTTTCTTTGGCATATAGCAAATGGAACATTTGAGCTATGGTTAAAGAGTTTGAGGCTTCTTCCTGTAAAACCATGGTGTCTCCGGTTTTTACAAAACCTTCTTTTAGTATCCTGATATATGAGCCTGGAAATCCATGGTTTATAAAGGCCTTTAGTATATTTTGATTATTAAATTTTACACCCAATTTAAAACAAGGCTCACGAGGCTGTGTTATTTGTACTAAAGCGTCTCCTATTTTATATATGTTGCCTACATAAATTTCGGATTCATCGAAATTAGAAACGGTTAGATTTTCTCCAAACATGCCCCAATTCCATTCTAAATCGGGATAGCGTTTTTTCCAATAATCATAATGCTTTTCAGAAAAAATGTAGCAAGCTTTAAATATGCCGCCGTGATATTTTCGGTCTGTTACCTCGTCATGCTCAACATCTGTTTTACCAAGGAAAATAGGAGAGTAGGTTGGTGTTTTGTAAATACCGGTAACGACTTCTTTTTTGTTCCAAATTATTGTGGTTGGTTTGGCAAGATTAGTAGCAATAATTTTCATTATTAATAAAATGAATTTATGTTTTGTTAATAGATGCTTAACGAAGTTACTCTAATTTTAATAAGCTTACAAATTAGGTGCGATTTATGTAATTTAGGCAAAATAATTAACTGTTTGTTGAGTATTACCAAAATCAAATGTTAAATTTGTTCGGATAACGGTATAAATATATTTATGAGTCAAATAATCACTTTTGGAGAAGTTTTAATGCGTATTTCACCTCGTGGACACAAAAAATTTATTCAATCTAATATGGTTGAATTTTATTTTGGAGGAACTGAGCTAAATGTGGGGATTTCTATTGCTAATTTTGGAGGTAATGTTAGACATATTAGTGCAGTGAGCGACGATTTTATTGGAGAAACAGCGCTATCTTATATAAATAAGTTTGGTGTAGACACATCTTCTATAAGTTTGTCTCAACGGCCGTTGGGTGTTTACTTCTTTGAGGTAGGTGCTGTAATGCGCCCGAGTAATATATCATACAATCGCTCGCACTCTTCATTTTCGCAGATTTTACCATCTATGGTAGATTGGGAAAAAGCCTTGGACGATGGAAAATGGTTCCATTGGACAGGTATTACGCCTGCGTTAACTCAAGGTAGTTTTGATACTTTAAAAGAAGGCTTGATTTTAGCAAGACAAAAAGGATTTACTATTTCTGCCGATCCAACGTATCGAAACGGATTATGGAAATATGGTAAAGATCCTAAGGAAACTTTAATAGATTTACTTCATTATTCAACTATTTTTATTGGTGGTATTAACGAAATCAATGAAGTTTTAGGTACAAGTTATAACTATTCTAACGAAGATTTTATTGAAGCGAGTAAACAGTTAATTAAGGAGTTTCCTTCAATAGAGAAAGTTTTTGATAAAATAAGAACCTCCGTAAATGCGTCGTGGCATAAAATACGTGCTAGAATGTGGAATGGTACTGAATTTAGAGAAACTGAAGATTTAGATATTACACACGTAGTAGATAGAATAGGAACGGGAGATGCTTTTGCTGCAGGACTTATTTATGGTCTGCAAGAATTGGAGGATGATTATAAAGCTATCGAGTTTGCAAGTGCTGCTTGTGCTTTAAAACACACTTATGAGGGTGATGTGAATTTGGCTACTGTAAAAGAGGTTATGGGTATTCTTGGTGGAAACAAATCAGGACGATTAACTAGGTAATCGTGTTTTTTACTGACAACACTACAAAATAAGATTTACTTTTTATATTATAAAATGCTAACAGGCTACTCTTTGGGGTAGTCTGTTTTGTTTTTTTATGAATTAATTTATTTGATTTCTTAGTTATTTTGATACTATTTAGAGAATATGATAATTATCATAGTTGATTTTTGCCAATTACAATAATTTTATGGTATTAAAATAAGTAGTCATGGAAGTTAAAAAGAACCCACAATTAGAAATTGGCCGTAATAGTAGTTTATATTTTGCTATAGGTCTTAATTTGATGTTATTCTTGTCTTGGCAAGCCTTAGAGTTTAAGACTTACGATTCGCAAGATGAAATTGCAATGGATGTTTTAGATATGGAAGTTATCTATGAAGATGATATTCCTGTCATAAAAGCTGCTACTCCTCCACCTCCGGCCGCTCCTCCTGTTGTAATTACGCAAACGATTGAGGTGGTAGAAGATGTTGTTGATATTGAAGAAACCGTTTTCGAAAGTACAGAATCTGGGCAAGACGATGCCATTTCCGAACACATTGTTGCTGTAGGTGACGTTGTTGTAGAGAAAGTAGAAGAAGATGTAGAAGTTGCTTTCGCCGTTATTGAAGATGTACCTGTTTTCCCTGGATGCGAAGGTTTAAATAAACAAAAAACCAAAGATTGTTTTCAGAAAAAAATGCAAGAACATGTGGTAAAAAACTTTAATTATCCACAAGCTGCGTTAGATATGGGAATCCAAGGTCGTGTTTCTGTTATATTTATTATAGATTCTAAAGGGCATACTACCAATATTCGTTCTCGTGGTCCGGACAAAATTTTAGAATCGGAAGCCGAACGTATTATAGGTAGATTACCAAAAATGCAGCCTGGTAAACAACGTGGTAAACCGGTTAAAGTAGCTTATGCCGTTCCAATATTCTTTAAGTACGAGGGGTAAAAGCAAAAGTTTATAAGTAATATTCAAGCAGTCTAAAATATTTTTTAGGCTGCTTTTTTTTTGTAAATTACAATTCAGCATTAAAAAAATACAGTTCGGTAATTCAATTTTAGTAAAACCAGAGTTCTCAGCGATATTTGTACCATCATTAAGCAATAAATAATTAATTATGGAACAAGTTATTATTAAAATTAGAGGTAGCGATAAAGTAAAAAAGCAGAACAAACAGAGCAAACCAAAATTCTATTAAACGCATATCATGACAAAATCAATAAAATATATATTAATCACTTTTCTAATTGGCTGTATGGTCTTTTTAATAGGGAGTTATCTGCAAAACGGATTTCACTACAATACCTTTAGAGATTTACTTATATCTTTTGTTTTTTATCAGCTTTACGCTTTTGTTTTAGGGTATTCTAATATGTTTTTTTTCGATTACCTCGAACGTAGAAATTGGAAACGAAATGAGTATCTAAGGCGTATTTTATTAGGTATTGCCGGATCCACAGTAATAACACTGGTAGGCTTATTTTTTCTAAGAGCATTAACAAATGTTTTTTACTTCGGTAATACATTTAGTAGTTTTTTAGCTAATCAAAAATGGAAAAATTATGAATTTGGTTTATGGATTACCTTAACCATTGTAATAGGTTTTCATGTTGTGTTTTTTTACAATCGCTACCAGCAAAATAGAATAAAAGAACAAAAAGTTATAGCTGGTACAGCAAGTGCGAAGTTCGATGCTTTAAAAAATCAATTAGATCCACATTTTTTATTCAATAGTTTAAATGTACTAAGTAGTTTAATTGAAGAAAACCCGGTAAATGCACAAAAATTCACAACAGCATTATCTAAAGTGTATCGCTATGTATTAGAACAAAAAAGCAAAGAATTAGTAACGGTAAACGAAGAACTTAAATTTGCAAAAACCTATATGCTACTACTTAAAATGCGCTTTGAAGACAGTATTGTTTTCACAATGCCCGAAGCATCGCAAAATCCAGAAAGTAGAGTGGTGCCGTTATCTTTACAGTTACTATTAGAAAATGCCGTAAAACATAATATGGTAACATCGAGTAAACCATTAAATATAAAAATTTATGAAAGCAATGGGTACCTAACCGTAGAGAATAATCTACAGCCTAAGCAAATTGTAAAGAAGAGTACAGGAGTTGGTTTAAATAATATAAAACAGCGCTACCAGCTCTTAACTAACAAAAAAATAAATATTAATCAACAATCGAGCACATTTGCGGTAAGCATACCAATGCTCACAAAAAAAATAAAAATTATGAACACGCAAACATCACAAATAGACGACCAATATTTAAGAGCCCGCAACCACGTAGACGAATTAAAAGGTTTTTATTACAGCCTAGTATCCTACTGTTTAGTTATTCCGTTTTTGGCATTTATAAACTACAACACGTTTTGGGGCGTACAGTGGTTTTGGTTTCCAATGTTTGGCTGGGGTATTGGCTTATGCATTCAAGCCTATCGTGTTTTTGTAAGTAATGGCCTTTTTGGTAGAAACTGGGAAAAGCGTAAAATGGAAGAGTTTATGCGCAACGATCAAAATAAATGGAACTAGATTAACAAACTTTAAAGCATAGTAATTATGAAAAATATAGACTTCAACAACAACAACAGTAATACTGATTTTCAAAAAGAAGATGCTTACCTACGTGCCGAAAAACGATTAAAAGCATTGAAAGGTTTTTATTCTCACGCTTTCTTTTACGTAGTAATAAACCTTATACTAATAGGTATTGTAGCGTATCACTCCAACGGCGAGTTCTGGAGCTTTGGCACCTTTAGTACCGCTTTTTTCTGGGGTATAGGTTTAGTGTTTCATGCCATTGGAGTTTTTACAAAGGATATGTTGTTTAGTAAAAAATGGGAAGATCGTAAAATGCAGGACTACATGAAAAACGATCAAACCAGATGGGAATAAAATCTAAAGATCAATTCATATCATTATAAAAAACAAGGGCGTTACCCTACCGGGGCAGGCTTTCACTACTCGCTCCCTTCCTGCGGTCGGGGAGCTTAAACAAACCGTTCAATCCTTAACGCAGGGCAATTTTTCTAAGGTAGGTTTTAATAGAAGGTTATGGTAGGTCTGTAAAATTAATTAAAAATACTATATAGATTTTAAATCCAGATTGCATCATTAACTTAAAAATTGTAGTTTTAAAACAGAAATAAAAAACATGAACGTAATTATTATAGAAGACGAAAAACCATCGGCACGCCGACTTCAACGTCAACTAAAAGCCTTAAATCTAGAAGCCGAAACGATGCTTCATTCCGTAGAAGAATCTATTACGTGGTTTCAAAATAATCCACATCCAGATTTAATATTTCTTGATATTCAATTAAGCGATGGTCTTTCATTCGAAATTTTTGAAACTATAGATATAAAAAGTGCTGTAATTTTTACAACAGCTTACGATGAGTATGCACTGCAAGCCTTTAAATTAAATAGTATTGATTACTTGCTAAAGCCTATTGACGACGATGATTTAGAAGTTGCCGTAAAAAAATACCAAGAACGCGCGCCGCAAAAACAAGGTGTTACATTGGATTTCGATGATATAAAGAAATTACTAGTAAATCCTATAGATCGGGTTTATAAAAAGCGCTTCTCTATAAAAGTAGGGCAGCACCTCAAACTCATTAACATAGACGAGATAGAATGTTTCTATAGTGAAAATAAAGGAACATATGCATATACTGCGGACGGTCGAAATCATTTATTAGACAGTACGCTAGATCAATTAGAAAGCGAATTAGAACCACAAACCTTCTTCCGAATAAATCGTAAATTCTTTGTAAATATTAACGCCATTAAAGATATGGTGAGCTATACCAACTCTAGGTTGCAAATTAAATTACAATCTTATAATGAGCAAGATGTTATTGTAGCTCGCGAACGGGTAAAAGATTTTAAAAACTGGTTAGAATAGCAGGTGTTTTGAAGTGACAGTAAAAACGGCTTACCATGCTTGATTTTAATTCTTTTAGCAAAATCATTTCTGTTGAAGAATCCGTTGTCGTGTTGTTTTATTTCATTACAAAAATTCTAAACAGTAATGCTAAATATAGTCGTTTTTGTTTTTTGTGCTGAATTTAACACTTTTATAAAATGGACAGAAAGCAGTTATGCTGGCGAAGGCAAACATAAAAGAAACCACGATTAAAATAATACCAAGAATACCTCTAATCTCTCCTAAAAAAAATAATGATAGTAAAAGTATGGCAACTATAAACCTTACGAGTCTATCAAAATTACTCATGTTTTTCTTTAGTCTAATCATAAATAGAAAATAGTTTAGTTCAAAAAATATTTAGGGAATTACAAATTTAGCTTTTTTTTGAATGGAATGTGCTGTTAGCTTACATTTTATGTTGAATAAACTCACTTAATCGATTAATTATTAGTAGTGTTATGTTTTTTTGTACGCTTATTACTTCAAGGAGTCTATAATTGTGATTTTTCATGTTAGTGCATAAGTGAAAAGAATTTGGCTTGCTTAATCAAAAAAGGTGTTTTTTAATCTTATTAATCTGCTTAAACTAGATTGCACATAATCATGATTTCAGTTACAAATTAAATCATTAGCACTAATATACTTAAATGTTCTACGATATATTTGATGGTCTAACCATTAAATAAAATTTATGACTTTACAAGACTACATTAATTTAGTGCTTTCTGTATTAGGTGTTTTTTCGATAATAATTATTATAACCAGAGTTTTTGGTTTAAGGACCTTTGCGAAAATGTCTAGTTTCGACTTTGCTTCTACCATTGCAGTTGGATCTGTTTTAGCATCAATAATATTGAATAGCAACTATTCCTTAGGTAAAGGAACTGTTGTATTAATTGCCATTATTGGTTTTCAAACCTTGTTTTCTTACTTGGTTAGAAAAATAGATTTTTTTAAAAAACTTTTTACAAACAAACCTCAAATAATTATGTGGAACGGAAAAATTCTTCATAAAAAACTAAAGGCGTGTAATGTTGGTAAAGATGATTTAATAGCGAAACTAAGAGAGGCTAATGTGCATGATTTTAGAGAAGTAAAAGCAGTTGTCTTTGAAAGTACAGGCGATATTTCTGTGATTCATAACAAAGAAGAAAAACCCGTTAATGCTGAGGTATTAGTTGATGTAAGTAAGGAAGGGTTACATTGGAATAATTAAAGACTGAATAATAAGTTAAGTTGTTTTTTGAGTTTCATTTATCGCAAAAACTATTGCTTTAATTAAAGTATATTTGTTATTAATAAAATTGATATTGAATACTTACTTAAATAATATAGAATTATTTATAAAGGGCTCCAATTTATATAGAGGTCTCAAGTTAACTACTGCGATAGTTACACCATTAATTATTTTATATTTTTTAGGATACGCTGCATTTGCCCCTTCTATAGTTGTGGGTGTCTTTTTAAATGCTCCTGGAGATATTCCTGGCAGTTTAAAAAGAAAGGTAAATGCTATCTTAATAAGTATTGGTTTAACCATGCTTGTTAGTTGCACTGTTTTATTTTTTAAACCTTACTTGGTGCTTTTGCTTATTGCTATAGCGATAATTTCTTTTGTTGTCTCACTTATTTCGGTTTATGGTTTTAGAGCCTCGCTAGTCTCATTTTCAGGTTTGTTATCCATGGTGCTTGCTCTTGCTGTTCATAAAGAAAGTGCTCAAGACATCTTTACTCATATTGGACTTATGGGGATTGGAGGACTTTGGTATTTATTGGTATCCTATACTTTTCAGAAATTATCTCCCAAAAAGGATAATAACCAATTACTATCCGATACGTTGTCGCTTATTGGCGAATATTTAAAGTTAAGAGCAAGACTACTAACTAAAAAAAATAAACGCGAAACACTTATAAAGGAAGCCCTAGTATTACAAACACAAATTAACGAAAAGCACGAGACCTTAAGAGAAGTGCTATATATTGAAAGAAAAAAATCGGGTCGTTCTCATTATGATGAAAAACAACTTTTAATATTTATATCTACCATAAATATATTCGAGCTTATTGAAGCCAAACATCTTGATTATAATGAAATAGATAGACTTTTTCAGGATAAGAAAGTTTACCTGAAAGCCTCTAAAAATTTGAATAAAGTTTTGGGAAATCATTTAATAAAACTTTCGGAACTACTTATTCAAAAACGAAAAATACCTAATAAAAGACCCTTATTAGAAGCTCTATCTAAGGTTGATAATGCAATTTCCGATTATGTAGATGATGTTACACTGCCAAAAGCAAGAGAAGGTGCGTTGGTTTTAAAAAACTTATACGATTATCAAGAACTACTATTAGAAGAGGTAAGGGCTATTAGACGTGTTATGGCTAATGTTCGAGAAGCTTCTAAAGTATCTTTAAAAAGACAGGATGCTAGTCAGTTTTTAACGTTGCAAGAATATAGGTTAAATGTTATTATTCAAAACCTTAGTTTTAGTTCAAATTTATTTAGGCATGCATTACGCTTTACTGTGGCGGTAGTTTTTGCTTTTTCTCTGGGAACTATTTTAGAAATTCATAACACGTATTGGATTCTTTTAACGATTCTTGTTATTATGCGGCCCAATTATGGCTTAACCAAAGAGCGATCTAAAGATCGCATTATTGGAACACTTATTGGTGCAGCCTTCGCGATTAGTATTGTTCTGCTAACCCAAAATGTTATTGTTTACGGCACATTAGCTATTGTATCCTTAATTTTTGCATTTGCATTAATTCAGGAAAATTATAAATTTGCTGCAGCTCTAATAACAATCAATGTTATTTTTGTGTATTCTCTAATTAATCCGAATGCTTTTGAGGTTATTCAATATCGAGTTGTAGATACTATTATAGGAGCAACTATTGCTATAGTGGCAAACTATTTATTGTGGCCAAGTTGGGAGGTTAACAATTTAAAAGATGTTTTGATAGATGCCGTAAAGAAAAATAAAAATTATCTTTTGGCTACAAAAGATTTGTATCACGATAAAAAACAAAATCAATTGGCTTATAAAGTAGCAAGGAAAGATGCTTTTTTAGCGATAAGTAATTTAAACGCTGCATTTCAAAGATTAACCCAAGATCCTAAATCTAAACAAAAAGAATTTCAGTTAATATATAGTTTAGTAACACTTAATCAAACTATGGTTTCGGCTATGGCATCAATTGGGAGCTTCATTGTTAATCATAAAACAACTTCGGCCTCAAAAGAATTTGATGTTATGGTTTTGAAAATAGCAGATACATTACAAATGTCTTGCTCCTTATTAGAGGGAAGGCCAATTACTAAACAAGCGAATGCTGAAACTATTAAAAATGCTCAAGATGTACTACTGAAAACGTTTCAGAATTTATCGCACAAAAGAGATAAAAATATAAAAAAGGGTAATACAGAAATTAGTACCAAGGATATGCACGAATTGCAGGAGGCGTACTTAATTCCGAATCAACTTATTTGGTTGAAATCTTTATCTGAAAATTTAAAACGAGCCACACGAAAATACAACGAAGCAGTTTAGATTGTTTATTATAAAATTTATATCGATATATTTAAAAGTATTAAAATTAAAAACCACTTTCCGAAAATTAAGAAAGTGGTTTTTTATATTTAATTGTTGATGTTGCTTAAAGAGCTATTTAAAACTGCAACAAAATTTAATCTTCAATCCACCCCATAATAGCATTAGCTACAAATCTAGGTTCTGGGGGTAACGAGTAAATATCTTTCTCGTAGTTTTTATTGTATGGAGAGATATTCATAATATTACCATCTACAACCAAGGTGCTACTACCACCTGGATCAAAGCCCATAGCTTTATCCATGCCATATTTTAAAAGAATATCTACCATATCGAAATGTGTGGCTCCAACCGATTCTCTAATACGGCCGTTAACCATAAGCACCATAAGTTTACCTTCTTTGGTAATACCTACGGCAATTTTTGGTCCACGCATATCTGTGAAATCTAACCGTGCTGCTTGTGTTTTAATAGAGTTAGAGGTTTTCCAACCTTCATCTTCCATATTTAAAATTTGCTTTCCGCCGTCTATTAGCATAGGGCCAGCTTCAATAGCATACGAAATCTCATTCCATTTAAAAGGATTGGTTTCTGGCTCTAAAAGTTGAATGTCTAAAGGCACGCCTTCTTTAAAAATGGTGTTAGAGAAAATTTTAGAAGGAATGGATAAAGTAATACCGACGGAAATAGCGGGGACAGATTCACCTGCTTTCGTTTTAATAATTTGTTTTACAGTATTTCCTGCAATTCTGATAATAACATTTCCATTTCCTTTAAAGGTTTCTTCAGAATAAGATAAATCGTAAAAGCAAGCCTCGGAATCGCTATGCTTGTTATAATTATTCGCACTAAAAACAATATTTTTTTGTTTACCTTTTACAATTAAACCAGCTTCACAATTTACTTTCCTGATATCAACATCACCATTTTTATAAATTATAAAGGCTGGTTTGTTAAATAATGGCGGACAAAACACTTTATTGTCCATAATCAATAAACCTAAAGGAGAACCAATATAGGTTTCAGGTAGTCCAAGTTTGCCAACTAGCTCAGGATTTAAAATATAGCCACCATTCCAGGCGAGTTCTATTTTATTAGAATTTTTACTTTTCTTCTTATATTCCTTAATTAAAGCAGGTACATTTTTAGGTTCTTTATTCGCAATATGGGCTGCAAATTTCCATTTATATTTTTTAGTATCAATTTCCGCTAATACACCACTCCAAGGTAAACCATCGCTATAAACACCACCTGCGAAAGAAGATTTCACTTTTTCTGCAGTTTTAGTTTCTTTCAAGCCTTCTTTTATTTGCTCAAGAAGTTTAATAATTGGCGTTCCGTTTTCTATGGCATCAGTAGAAATTATTTTAAATAACTCTTTTTCTCCAATAGTATTTTTTAGTTCGGTAAAATCATCGCTTTTTAAAGCTAAGTTAAAATCTTTTGCGGTTTGAATTGGAGTAGGATAGGCCAAAGTGGTTCGGACAGCTGCTGGTACAAATTGAATAAAACCACTATCTTTTGGTATGCCCATAATTTTGGCTGTCATTTCATATAAAACCTTACCAATATGGAAGTGATCAATTTCTATAATGTCAGTCATCATAGCAGAATATTCACCATTGGTTATTAAAAAACCATTTGCTTCTTTGATGTCTCTTAAGATTTTGATGGCTTTTGGTCCCATTTGCGGAAAATGAACACCTTCCGACCATTGTTTCGTTTCAACTATTTGTACAACGCCAGCTTTATAAAGCAGCCCTAACTCTGGTTCTTTACCGCTTTCTAGATATTCTTTAATGTTAGCGCTAGAAAACCACTTGGTTATTCTTGGCTCATGGATAAATATATATATCTTTTCTAAAGAATCTACGCTACTTTGTAGCACTTCTTCTGTCAGTTCTTCTTCTATAGTTAATTTTAATTGGGCACGAATGGGCTGCAAAACAAAATACTCTAACTCATGTTTAATGTATCGTCCCGGGAAGTATCCTTTTGGAACATTCTTCTTTAAATTGGTGGTTAATATTTTTCGATCATCAATACCTAAGTATTTACTGTTGGTTAATTGAAAAAGAGCCAATTCCCAATCTGCAAAAAACTGTGGAGCCAAAGTTAAATCGGCTAAATGTTGAGGTTTAAAAATATCATTATAAATCATATTCACTAAGCCTGTTACTTCTTGATATGTAAAAGCTTGATATGCAAAAGATTTTTTGTTTCTATGTCTGTAGGTTAGAGCGTGATCATGTCTGGTTGAAATTTCACCATCTACATATTTAAAAATATCATCAATAGCATTGTAGTATTTATGGATATGTTGCAAATTTGTGTTTACTAAATCCGGAATATCGTTTTCCATCATTCTAGCATAGCGCATTACTTTTCCTTTTACAAGCTGCTCTTCAACTCTAAAAAAACTAGGGTCTATTAAAGATTTTAAATACAGCATAAAAGACAAGCGCCCATAGCCTGGTAAATAATGTCTTGTTTTTTTGTTTAGAATAGCGTTTAAATCGTCGTTTTCAAATTCAACCGATTTTTTGTACGCCTTTAATAAGGTAACAACTTGCGCATTGTCTTCACTACTTATAGCATCTAGTTGTAAACACATGCGCTCAATAATATATCGCATGTTTTTTTCTAACGATTCGATGCTGTAACGTTTATTAATTACGCTTCGGTTATGTGTAACATCTACCATTCGGTTTTGTGGATAAAACACGTGGTCGCATATTTTCTCGGCTAGTAATTTAGGTACTTTAGAGCCTTTAAATTCTAAAACGTTTAAACGTAGAGATTCATCTAAATGTCTACCAATTACTTGGTCGTAAACTTCTCTTGGTTCATATTGTCTACAAAATATGGGTGTTCCACAAGCTGCAGCTTCTATAATGGGTAAACCACGACCTTCGGTTTGGCTTGGTAATAAAATTAGAGAAGCAACATCATAGAGTTGTTCAATATTTAAAGGTTTCTTATATCTTTTCTTGAATTCGTTTTTATCAAACTCACTAAATAAAAAGCCAAGTAATACGCGCGATTTAAATTCTTTAGGAAGTTCTTTAAGGAAATTTGTAAAATCTTCTTTTAAATCACGGTAGTAGTTTTGCTGACCATGCGGAATAGGGCCAGAAACTATGAGAGATAATTTTAATTGTGGATTGGTTGAAAATTTCTCAGCAAAGGAGTCGTAAGAAAACAATCTTTTAATAAGCTTAAAGTTAAGCTCAATAGATTTTCTACTAATCACGCGTGTGGGTTGTAGAAATACAATATTGTTATTTACAAAGTCGAAATTTTTAATGGTTTTATGTCCTAAAAGTATAGGTTTAAGTGAGCGCTTGCTATCTTTATGGTGTGCTGCAGTATGTACGGTAATAGTATCTTTGTCATTAGCAAAAATGGTAGAGACTTGCATAAACGCTTTTATAATATCACGTTTACTCATTTGGTGCATTTTGGTATCTACAGCAGTACCGAGTAAGGCTACATTTGCTGGGTTATGACCATTAATATTAATAAGATGCTCTTGCTGCATTTTATTAATATTTACATTCATCCACGAACGACTTTCCCATGGGTAAACCATTTCTATAACAGAGAAAAATTCGCCAATATGTGCATTATGAAAAAAGAAATCTCTCGGACCTTTTTTTAAGCCTTTCTTTGCAATATCTTCTTTTCTATTACCACCTTCCCAATAAAAATCGTGATTATTATTTATTACAGGAATTCCTAAATACTCCGAAATTAAAACAGTGGCTAGCGCTAAAGAAACATTTCCGGGATTCGAGCAAACATTAATGAGATACAACAGCGAAATATCGTTTTCCTCAATGTAGCTACCTAGTTTTTCAACTAAAACCAAAACCTCTTTCCAAAATTTGCCAATAAGTGCATTGTATGCCTCACTGCCACGTTCCATTTTTATATTAAAGAAGTCTTCGTATAGTGGCCAAGCATCAAAGGCTTCCATTTCTGGAATTACTTTTTTAAAAGCACTACTTGGGATTAGCTCATCTGCCTCGTCCTTTATATCTCCAGCAATATAGTGAATGGGTATATCGGGATAAATGTTTTTAAAGATTTTGGCATATTTTTCCGTTTCTACCGTAATACCATCTATGGTAAAATAAAAGGTAAGAAAGGCAATACCACCTTTTTCAATTTCAGCATCAAACGTAGATGCCTTTTGTTTAAAAGCCGAATCAAAATTTTGCTCTTTAAATTTATCAATAAATAACCCGAGGTCAAACCAAGTATTTATTTTTTCATTTTTTAATGTATTTAATATGTTAGGTATTTTCGCTGTATTATTGTTAATCATTATTTGTTTTTAAAATTTAAATAGACTGCTTAATTTTTCTTCTAGTACATCATAAGAAAAATACTTTTTTCCTATCTCAAAGTTGTATTCACCAATTTCTAAACAACGTTGTGGGTTGTATATAATGTCAGACATCTGTTGCACACTCTCCGGAGTTAAGTTGCCATCTTCAATCATTACGGTTTCAAAACCTTTATTACCAATATCCTGCATGTAAACCGGTTTGTAGTTATTTACAAAAATTGGTTTTTTTGCAAGTACGGTTTCTACAAAAGCATTCCCAAAACCCTCGTAAGTACTAAAATAGGTTGCAGCTCTACCGTGGGCATAAACGTCCGATAAGTCTTTGTGATCTAAAACCTTATCGGCAGCAAATATTATTTGGCTCGATAAATTAAGTTGCTGTATTTGGTCTATTAATTCATTATAATACTCCTTATTCTCGTCGTCATTGTTATTACCAGTAATAACAAGTTTTAGTTTTTTATCATCTAGTTTATCAATTAAAGAAATAGCAGTTTCAATACCCTTACGTCTCACTATGCGAGTAACTTGCAAAAGAGCAATTTCATCTTCGGTAATACCTAAGTCTTTAAGGAAAAACTGATTTTCTGGAGTTGGCACGCCGTAAATGCGATTAAAATCCATAACATTTGGCACTAAAGTGGCGTCTATGTTAAATCTGTTTTTAAATGTTTCAACACCAAACGTATTAATAACGGCATGTTTTACGTCAGGTAATAATAACGGGAAATTATTATCCACATATTGGTTAATTTCCGGATGGGCAGATACGTAGCGCTCACCACGTTCCCAGTGAAAATCATGATCATGAGTTACAATAGGTAAGCTTGTAGTTTTTATTAGTTTTTTAATGGCCACACCCATAGAAAGATGGCAGGGTAGTGCCGATGCATTTTCAGAAAGTAAAACCTCAATCTTTTTGTCTCCCAACCACTTAACCATGGCATCATGAATCATGTTCGAGGCATTCTCAACATGCTCCAACAATGGGCCAGGATCTTTATCTGGTTCATAAAAAGCTTTGCGCTGCCCCCATTCAGCTTCTACCGAAAAAAACGATAAAGCAGGAAACAAGTAATCATGGTCGTAATCCATAGTCCACGACTCAAATTCTCCAGACATAATAAACACCTCATGTCCCAATTTTTTTAATACATCAATCCATTTCTCAGTTTCCAGCGCAACACCGTCCACGCCGCCAATTCTACCAATAATAATACCTATTCGCATGTTCTATAAATAAAGGTTCGTATCCTTTAAATATAGACTATAGCTCAAAAAAATAAAAGCTTTTCAGGCAGAGCCTTGTTTAAATTATCACTTCAAAAATTTAAGCTACCATAAATTATGTGTTTTTAAATTTAAACCTATAATCTGGGTAAATTGATAATTGAATATTTTGAGTTTATCATAAAATGTTGTGTTTTAATCATCTTTTTATGTGTTTTCGTAATTAAAATTTAAGTTTTAAAGAAAAATTGTAAAAAAGGAATAAATTGGTTGAGTTAGGTTTTTATTTGGGCGTTACTCTAGCTACACCTTTAGAGGTATAGCTAGAGTCGGGCTTTCACTACTCGCTTTTTTGTGTTGCATAGGTGCAACCACACAAAAAGAGCTCAAACATGCCGTTCAATCCCTAACGCAGGGCTAGTTTGTAGAATCACTTTTTAAACCAAAATATAGTTTTAGTTTAAAAAATGTATAATGTTATATACATAGGAGTAAACTAAAATAGGGGAGAAGCACTATCGAATTAATAGACACCTATTATATAAGAAGACATAAAAAGAGAAACAATAAAATAGTTGTACCTATATATAAGGTAGTAAATAATATCAAAACTAAAATAAACACATGTCTCTCTATAAAAGGATAAATTGAGTTGTAATTTTATTTACCTGAAATTTTAAAAAAAATGACCACTATTAGTTCTAACCAGACTTAAAAAAATGAACTAAAAATACAGTAGTACATCAAAAAACGAAATTACAAAATAAAATTTATAGGTAAAATGAGTGTTTCTCTGCATAAAGGGATATAATATCACTACCGATTGTATTAAAGAAGGAGACCACTAAATTAAAAATCACCTTAAAGTGGGGTAGAATACCGAGTGAAGTAATCCCGGTAATTAGCAATAACGATAAACACAGATGTGATATCAAAAGAAAGTTATAATGTAAATCGCTGTAAAACATTTGTTTAAAATAAACTTCAAAAAAACTTGTTTAAAAAGCTTGTCAGAACCAAAAAGGCATCTATATTTGCACCCCGCTAAAAAAGGTAAAACTTCAAAGCGTAACGTTCATACAAAAGTTGATTGATTAAGATTTTAAGAGAGGTAAAAACTTTTAAAAAAAGAATTAAAAAACATTGTGAGTTTAATAAAAGGTTGTAAGTTTGCAGCCGCTAAAAACGGTAACGTAA
>NZ_JBISHH010000008.1:0-354 GCF_045066735.1 Algibacter sp. Ld11
AAAGAGAGGGGATTCTCAAGAAAATCGAGATCTTGTCTCACTATACAAAATAACCTTAATCCTCTCTTTTTGTTCTTTCTGTTTATATACTTAAATTTAATATCTTTAATCAATAATCAAACTTAAGTTATACGTAACCGTTGGTATCCATAGTCCACTCTGCTCTAAAAAAAATATAACTGCTCAAAAGTGGTTTAAAAAAAATTCTTTAAAATCTTACTCAACCGACTTCTGACAAACCAAAACGCAACTGTTGCGTATGACTAATTTCACTCTTGAGAACTAAAACTAATAAAAAATTAAAACTGACTTCTGACAAGTAATTCGCAAAGTTTACGCGCGACTGACTTTACT
>NZ_JBISHH010000009.1:0-215974 GCF_045066735.1 Algibacter sp. Ld11
TTATACGTAACCGTTGGTATCCATAGTCCACTCTGCTCTAAAAAAAATATAACTGCTCAAAAGTGGTTTAAAAAAAATTCTTTAAAATCTTACTCAACCGACTTCTGACAAACCAAAACGCAACTGTTGCGTATGACTAATTTCACTCTTGAGAACTAAAACTAATAAAAAATTAAAACTGACTTCTGACAAGTAATTCGCAAAGTTTACGCGCGACTGACTTTACTCTTGTGTTTTAAAAATTCTGACTCGTGTAAAGCAATACGAAACTGCTGCTTCGGACTGATCTTTGTTGCGAAAAAAAACTCAAGTATAAATCTAAAGTTTCGTGAGAAAATAAAACTACGTATACCAACATTGTATAAAAATAATGCTTAGTTTAGTACCAAATCAAGAGTAAATGCGTGTTTGCTTGCATCTGATTTTCCTGCGGAAAATCCTCGCACACAAACAACGCACTATTCTTATACGTAACCGTTGGTATCCATAGTCCACTCTGCTCTAAAAAAAATATAACTGCTCAAAAGTGGTTTAAAAAAAATTCTTTAAAATCTTACTCAACCGACTTCTGACAAACCAAAACGCAACTGTTGCGTATGACTAATTTCACTCTTGAGAACTAAAACTAATAAAAAATTAAAACTGACTTCTGACAAGTAATTCGCAAAGTTTACGCGCGACTGACTTTACTCTTGTGTTTTAAAAATTCTGACTCGTGTAAAGCAATACGAAACTGCTGCTTCGGACTGATCTTTGTTGCGAAAAAAAACTCAAGTATAAATCTAAAGTTTCGTGAGAAAATAAAACTACGTATACCAACATTGTATAAAAATAATGCTTAGTTTAGTACCAAATCAAGAGTAAATGCGTGTTTGCTTGCATCTGATTTTCCTGCGGAAAATCCTCGCACACAAACAACGCACTATTCTTATACGTAACCGTTGGCATTCATGTCTCACTCAGCTCGAAAAAATATATAAACGAGCTTAAAAGTGGTTAAAAAACTCACTCAACTGACTTCTGACCATTTAAAGCGCAACTGTTGCGTACGACTGACTTTACTCTTGCGCAAAACATCTGACTTTTGACAAACGAAACGCAAAGATTACGCGCGACTGACTTTACTCGTGCTCAAAAAACTCTCACTTTTCTAAATTCAAACGCATATTTGTCGTAAAATAAGTCCGACAAAAAAACACGCATGCCAACATTGTATAAAAATAATGCTTAGTTTAGTACTCAATCAAGAGTAAATGCGTGTTTGCTTGCATCTGATTTTCCTGCGGAAAATCCTCGCACACAAACTACGCACTATTCTTACACGTAACCGTTGTGGTGCATTTCAATAACCTGCAAATAAATGATTAAAACTAGACATTGTGAGTTATGCAAGTATCCTAAAAGAGATTTAAAAAAAGGATTAACATGTGGTTTGACAGACAAAAAACCCGATTTTAAAGATTTTTGTTCTGATTTAAAATTCAGTAATGATTTTAAAGATTATCTACCTGAATTATTAGAGGAAATTGAGTTAGTCAATAAAAAGAAAACATCTGTTTACATAAGTTTCTCTCTATTCTGTGTGATTGGTTTAGCTATAATAATTGGAAGTTATTCGAGATTAGAACAAACTTTTAAAATGGAATTTAATCATTCTAGTTGGCACTATTTCATAGGCACTTTTTTGATTTACTTAATTGGAGCTTTTTTTATTTCCACAGGTTACCAAAATCTCTACAAACACAAAAAGTTATCGCAAAAACTAAAATCTGATAAGGAAGAAATAGATATGGTTATTAAAAACTATAAATCTGATGTGGAGAAAATAATAAATCTTGAAAAATAAAAAATGAAACTATTCAAAAAAATATCCTTGATTGGGATTGTTTTCCTTTTGGTTAGCTGTTTCTCAACAGAAACAAAAAATGCTGAAAAGGCATACAAGTATTGGTCTGGCAATGAACCACCGAAAGAAATTGAATTGATTAAAGGCGAATATTATCAATCACCTCATTTTACACTCGAATATGAGTTATTCCTTAAATTCAAATCGGACAAAAAATGGTTTGACGAATTTGTTGAATTTAACGGACTTGAAGTTGATACGGTTCGAAACGAATGGCAAAGTTGGGCTAAATTGCCAGAATGGTTTAAACCTGACCAAAACTATCTGATTTATGCAAAAGACCAAACAGACGAATTTGAACGTTCAAGATATTTAAGAAATCCTAAAACTGGCATTAGTTATATCTATGAAACTGTGGGAATGTGAAAATAAAAACGACACCACAACACTATATATATAGCAAATTGAGCGATTAGTGTTTAATCAAAAGGTCTGTTTCTATTTGCAGAGTCGCCAAATCTTTTGATTTGGTATTAAAGAGAAAAATTAAAACAAAATACAAAAGATTTGGCTTGTGGCTTACCCGAAAGTAATCGCTTATTTTCTGCCCAACTTGCCATATATTTAACGTTGTAAAGCATTTAAGAAACGAATCTACATATGAAAAAAACAATCATCTACTTTTTAATAATCGCGTTTTCTCAAAATGTTTTTAGTCAGAATAATGAATATGACAAAGGCTTAGTAGATTTAGCAAAAACATATAAAAATTTTCATTTTAGAGGTGACCCACCAAGTAATGTTTATGAAGAAATAAAATCAATTCCATCAAAAAAACTATTAACAGCTAAAAAATTTATAACGGAAGTTGTTACATCCAATAATAAACTATTAACAACTGAATTTTTAACTAAGCCAGACTCAGTTACCTTAAAAAGTTTATACATAATTCGGGGTGTAAATTGGAATATGCACGAAGCTGAGGCTAAAGACAATATGGCAATAGTTGATTCTCTTAGAAGTGAAAATACAAATTATCACGAATTAGTTTCTTGTTATTATGGTATGTTATTCTCTGCAATTGGAAATAAAAACAAACCATTTGATTTATCAGAGGTTAATCTTAATTTAAGAGACTACAATCTCTCTGATGATATAGAAAAAGGAATATTTTTCTTAACAAGTATGAGAACTTTTGGCACAATGATTTGGGGTTATATTAATGTCCCTAAACCACCGAATTATAAAAAGGCTCTCAATTATATTAATAAGTACCCTAAATACAATGGAATTAAATATTACAGGTTTACCGACTTAAACTTCAAGGATTTTAAATTAACGACCGACAAAAGAAAACCAAAAGAAAGTTATAAAAATTACTATATAAATAAATACATTGAAACTTTAATGTACCATTCCTTGTGCTTATCGGAAAAGAAAAAATACGGAAAAGAGAAAGATAATTTATTGCTTGAATCTATTCTAAGAAATGAATCCTATTGGAAATACACAAAATACAAACCAACTTTGGAAAAAATATTTAGGAAAGTAAAAGAATAAAAAACGCTTTACAACACCGTATAAAAATAATGCTTAGTTTAGTGCTTAATCAAGAGTCCGTGCACTTTTGTTACGTCTGATTTTCCTGCGGAAAATCCTCGCACACAAAACCGCACTATTCTTATACATAAACGTTATGCCACATTAACCAAAAATTACGCAAATAAAAAAATGACCTTAGAAAAATTTTTCTCATCAGAATTGATTCTTGAAAATGATTCAATTTTATTGCGTCCTTTATCAATCAATGATATTGACTCAATTGAGCAAATAAGTTACAATAAAGAATTAGGCGAATTTGGAGCAAGAGTAAAAAACAGAAATGATTTAATCGATTATTTCGACTTCTGTTTGAAAGCAAAAAAAGAAAAAGAATTATACCCTTTAATAATTATAAATCGGAAAAATAATAACCCAATCGGATTGACAATGTTTGGAAATATTAGTTTTCAAAGTAAAAGACTAGAAATAGGTTGGACTTGGATTGGTGAAAAATTTCAAGGAACTGGTATTAATGGAATTTGTAAAGGACTACTTTTAGACTATTGTTTTGACAATTTAAATCTACGAAGAGTTGAATTTAAAATAGACATAAATAACATAAAATCTCAAAAGGCGGTAGAAAAAATTGGAGCTTTTAAAGAAGGACTTTTAAGAAATTACAATATCCAATCTTACGGAGAAAGCAAAGGAACTTATGTCTACAGTATACTTAAAGAAGAATGGAAAAATAAAATTTAATATATCCAAAAGGAAGAAATAAAAACGTGGCATAACACCGTATAAAAATAATTGCGGTTTAGTGCTAAAACAATGGCAATTGCGGGTTTGCCTGCATCTGATTTTCCTTCGGAAAATCCTCGCATACAAACCCGCAACTATCCTTATACATAAACGTTGTGCATAATACGGAAATCGTGCTAAACATCAACATTTGAACTAAAAAAGCCATCGCACAAACAGTACATTTATTTTTTTTGCCAACGCGAAAAGCCAACGCTTAAAAAAACAAAAGAGCTGTTTCTTTGCCAACGCTAAATCCGTTCTTGACAATCGGAATAAAGAACTTTGCAACACCATTGCATTGAAATTTATTTATCTTTGTGCCAATGAAATTTATAACTATCATATTATCATTAATAATACTTGTTTTGTCAATCAAACCTTGTTCTGACGGAAATAATGCCGAAGACCTGCACAAAGACGAAATAAGCGCTGAACACAATCATCAAAATGATAGTGATGATACTTGTCCTATAACTTGTATTTGTAATTGTTGTGGAATCGCAATTACATATCAACCAATTCAAACTTTTGAATTAGGTGTAAACAATCAAATTTCTACAGAAATATTATCTGATTATCAATCAATCTACAGATTTAATTTTCTTTCCAATATCTGGCAACCGCCACAATTAATTAGCTAAAAGTTCAAAATCTTTAAGTTAATTAATATTTACATTTTCAATGAATAAATACATATTGAGCGTAACGCTCACGATTATAATGTGCTTTTTTGCCAAAGCACAAACATCTGACCTACAAATAAAAGTAGTTTCAGAAACTGAAAACGAGCCATTATTAGGTGCAACAGTCTATTTTGAGGAATCAGAAAAAGGAGCAGTAACGGATTTTGACGGAATTGCAACTTTTAACGAAATTCCGAATGGCGAACATATTATCATAGTTTCTTTTTTAGGCTTTGAAACTCTAAAAACAACTATTAAAATCCCAAGTAATTCAGACTTGATTTTCAAATTAAAAAGCGGTGGAAACGAATTGGATGAAGTTGTATTACAATCTTCAAGAAGTACAAGAACCGTAAAAAAAATTCCAACAAGAATTGAATTTATTGGAGTTGAGGAATTGGGAGAAAAAGCAATTATGAATCCAACCAATATTTCAATGGTTCTACGTGAAAGTACAGGAATACAAATGCAACAAACATCTTTAAGTAGTGGAAGTACAAACATTAGAATTCAAGGTCTTGATGGTCGTTACACACAACTTTTAAGAGATGGATTTCCACTTTATGGAGGCTTTTCAAGTGGTTTGAGTATTTTACAAATTCCACCTTTAGACTTGCAACAATTTGAAATTATTAAAGGAAGTTCATCTACACTTTATGGTGGTGGAGCAATTGCAGGTTTAATAAATATGGTATCAAAAACACCAGACGAAGAACCTGCTTTAGACATTATGCTTACACAAACACAAGCATTAGGAAGTACTGCAAATGTATTTTACAGCAAACGGAATGAAAAGTTTGGTATTTCGCTTTACGGTTCAGGTCACTATCAAAAAGCTTATGACCCAGAAGATGATGGTTTTAGTAATTTACCAAAAACTAAATCTATTTCATTTAATCCAAAATTCTTTTATTATCCTTCTGACAAAACTACGTTTTGGTTAGGTCTAAACGGAACTTATGACGATAGAATTGGTGGAGACATTACTAAAATAGAAAGTGGCGAAAATGGAATTCATCAATACACAGAGGAAAACATTTCAAAAAGATTGAGTAGTCAAGCAGTTTACAAAACTCAAATAGATTCTATTAGTTCTTTAAACATTAAAAATAGTGTATCCTTTTTCGATAGAAATTTAACGATTCCCAATTTCAATTTTGATGGTAAACAAACGAACACATTTACAGAAATCACTTATCAAAGAGAAACATCAAGAGCAGATTGGATTTTTGGAGCAAATTTATATACTTCAAACTTTGACGAAAATGATAATGCAACTTTACAACGTGACCAAAAAGACATCACTTACGGAATGTTTGCTAACAATATTTATGACCTTTCCGAGAATTGGATTTTAGAAACTGGATTGCGAGCAGATTACAATACTGATTTTGGCTTTTTTCCACTTCCAAAAATTTCATTGCTTTATAAAAATGATAGCGGATTTTCAAGCAGAATTGGTGGTGGTTTAGGTTACAAAATTCCAGATATTTTTACGGAAGAGGCTGAATTTATAAACTTTGAAAATGTACTTGGCATTGATAAGTCTTCATTAAAAGCAGAACGTTCCTATGGTGTAAATCTTGATTTCAACTATCAAACACGTTTATTTGAAAACATTGGTTTTTCTATTAATCAACTTTTTTACGTTACTGCTATTAATAACGGTTTGCTGTTAAATAGTACTGACAGCGGAATGTTTGCATTTGAAAATGCAACTGATGAAATTTTAAGCAAAGGAGCAGAAACAAATATTAAGTTTACTTATAAAGATTTTAGATGGTTTTTAAATTATGCTTTTATAGATACAAAATTGAACTATTTAGCTGGAAATCCACAAAAACCATTAACTGCAAAACATAATGCAGGAAGTGTTTTAATGTACGAATCTGAAAAATGGCGTATAGGTTATGAAACTTTTTACACAGGAAAACAATTTCTATCAAACGGAACAGAAACTACAGATTTCGTAACAATGGGTTTACTTTTAATGAGAAACTTTAAATTTGGTAGTGCATTTGTGAATTTTGAAAATTTCACAGACAGAAGACAAAGTAGGTTTTCTCCTTTAGTTTTGCCACCACACGAAAATCCAGAATTTCCAGAAATCTATGCACCAACAGACGGTTTTATTTTTAGCGTTGGAATTATTATTAAACCGTTTGGGAACGAAGACCACGATTAATTATGAAAACAATTGAAGAATTTTTAGAGTCAAAAGATATTCGAGTTACTGCAATGCGTTTATTAATTTATAAGTTCCTTGCCGAAAAACAAGTTGCAGTTACGTTAAGCGATATAGAAAATGCTTTTGAGAAAGCAGATAGAACAACATTGTACAGAACTATTAAAACATTTGAAGAAAAAGAGATTGTGCATCAAATAGACGATGGCACAGGAATTACGAAATATGCTTTGTGCGAAAAGGGTTGTAATTGTGAGATTGAAACCGATTTGCATTTGCATTTTCATTGTAATAACTGTAATGAAACCATTTGTTTAACTGAACATAAAATCCCTCAAATAAAAGTGCCTGATGGATTTGTTTCAGAAAACGTAAACTTGGTTGTAAAAGGTATTTGCGATAAATGTAGCGGACAATAAATGCACTTCCATTGCATTGGTTATTATAGCATTTTTACATAAAATTAGAAATTATGTTATTATTCGCTTATCTCATATTGTATTTTTTATTGGTCTTTGTTTTAAGGTCTGTATTACTTTGGAAAAAAACTGGAATAAATCCATTCACATTTGAAAAAACAGATAATGCACACGACTATAATGGTAAGGTTTTTACATTTATCACAGTTCTTGAGCTAATTGTTGTAGGAATCTATGCTTTCAAAGAAGAATGGTATGTATATTTACTCCCTTTTTGGTATTTGGAAAATCAAACTTTACAGAAAATTGGATGGGTACTTTTGTTAGTATCGCTGATTTTTGTTTGGTTTTCTCAAAGCCAAATGGCAAATTCTTGGAGAATCGGAATTGATGAAAACAACAAAACCAAATTGGTAACAAAAGGAGTATTTTCAATTTCAAGAAATCCTATATTTTTAGGAATAATGATTACGAATATTGGGTTATTCCTTGTAATTCCTAATGCATTTACATTACTAATAATTTCATTATCTACTTTAAGCATAAATACACAAATACGATTGGAAGAAGAATTTTTAAAACGTGAATTCGGAAATGAATATATAGAATACGCTGAAAAAGTAAGGAGATGGATTTAGTTATAGAATTAAAATAGTTATTCGGAATTGCCAACGCATAAGCCATACACATTTACAGTCGCATCATCCAAGCTTCGTCAAAACTGTAAAAGAGTATGTCTTGCCAACGCTAACATTTGAACTAAATAACAAACATCTGAAAACCAAGCTGAACGTGAAAAGCACTATGCACAACAAAGTATATAATCCATTGCTAGTTCTAGCCTACTTACGAATATTCCTGCGGAATATTCTATTCCGTTTTTATTTGCTAAATTAGTTGCTTATACACGCAACGTATCATATACAAAACCGTTGTAAGTAATTTATTATTACTCTAGATCCTGTTTGAATAATTCCCCATCAAATTCGGGCTATAAAACTTATGATCTACATGAGTAACAAAAATACTATCATACTTAGAATTATTTTAAGCTCCTGCACTCTTCTATCTTAAAAAAACTGCCAAAAAACTAAATTAAGCGTCAAACGAACGTTCGTTTGACGCTTAATTTAGTAATACTGAAACAGTATTGTTTTGATTAAAATCTTTGCTGTGAATCATCATTCTATAAAGATTAGCATAACCAGTATAAGAAACAGTTCTTTCATTCTATAAGCATTAAGAAATTGAAAAAATCAGTAATACAAAATCTAATACTCCATTATACTTGAGAGTACCACCCTTTAAGAACTCAAAGATTTTAGTTTTACATCATTTAAATCCCATTCCACTAGTGACGATAAATTACTCACACTCATTATTTTATTAATTGGATTAGCAATCGTATCTAACCATGATTGTTCTAAGTTTTTAGGTTTCGGTAAATCTAATTTTTTACCATTATTAACATCACTTAATAGACCTGAAACATAATTATGTAAATTATCCCAATAGCATTCTAAATTAGTCACTATGCTTTTTGAAAACTCATGACTTTCATTAATAGAAGCCATTTCAGCCACAGCATTATTAAGAACTTGTAAATCACGCTCTATAGGACTGAGTTTTTCAGTTAACTTTTGAATTTCATTAATTAACTTAATAGAATCAATATCCAAAGCAATCACACTAACACCAGCCTCAACAGCATTCATAGCCAAAATAGCACCTGTTTTTATAGCATCTCCATACTTTTTAGAACCTGCACTTAGAGCAATAGCTACTCCATTTTTCACTACGTCTTTAGCTTCATTCAATGCAAGCTCTGAGACCTTTTTATTATTAGCTTTAAGTTTAGTTTGCAATTCTGCTCTTTTACTTTCCAAATCATCAGTGATTTTAGTTAAACTATTTAATGAATTTTTAGCAGTACTGTAGGCAGCCTCTAGTATTACTTTATACGATGTAAGATCACCTTCGTAAATTACTAATGCACTTAAGGCTTTCTTAGTATTCAACTGTTTGTTTAGCAAAAGATCCTTAAGTTTTTGCAAACTCTTACTAAGCCGTTTGTGATTACCAGCTGTATAATGATGGTGTATGTATTCGTAATAACTATGAAATTCTACGCTAGCAAAATGTTGCAAATCCGTAAATATTTTAGTGATATTATTCTCTGTTATACCAAACCAATCACCAGATAAACTTTGAATATGTGGATATTCATCATTTATTTTTTTTTGTAACATGTTGATTTCACCAACTAATTGAATATCTGTTATACCAGTTGTGCTTAATTTAGGAATAGCTAGCTGCTCAACATAATCAGCAAAGTTTCTAGTAAACTGAATAGTTGCCATAGCTGGAATCATTTCAATAATATCGTCGTGAGGTAAAAAATCTATTTTTCCCATTATTTTAAATTTAATATTAGTCAGATTTCGTTTGAATACTATGATTTATTATCCACCAATAACTTTATATAAAAAGGAGAATTAGGATCTGAAAGAATCTGAGCCCATTTACCATCATTAGCCATTGTTCCCCATTTCGGGTCTATCACAGGGTCATTTGCAAAAGCATCTGGCCCCATAAGGTTATGAATACAACTAGTGAGTTCGGTAAAATCACCACTTACTAAACCATAATCTAATTCTAAACTTTGGGCATCACCTAAGTCACTTATAAAACCTTCCATATCTTGAAGACTAGCATTTATAAAAGTTCTTATATTCCCTATACCTTGAGACAAATTTTCTAATCCTGACACCATAGCCTTAATTTGGGAAGCATATTGCTTACAAGCAAAATATGGCAAGAGAATGGACTTTTCGGCTTGAGAAACAAAAACTTGGGTTTGTTCAAGGTCTACCTTCGTCATCTTTTTTGCTTTATCCATTGTTAATTCTGCTTCCCCGACACCTACACCTGCCGCTGCTGCCCAACCCACAGGATTCCAAAAATTAGTAATAGCAATTAAACCGCCAACGATACCAATAGCCACCTGACCTACCGTTTCCCAAGCAATTTCTGCCTGTAAATTACCAATATCATTATTTAATGAATTTATTTGAGAGTCCAGTTTTTGTGCTGCTTGGCATTCCGTTAGGTTTGATAAATCTAATTTTGCTCCGTCAGCATATGGTATAGCTCCTTGCATATTGGTAAAATCAGAATTTAAATTGCTAACATCACTATTAAGTTCCTTATGTATCGCATCAAAAGAATTCGCTGGAATTTTAGATTCAAGATCAGCTAATGACTTATCTATACTATTTAAGTATTTAGAAACCTTTCCTATAGTTTCAGGACTCAATGGGTTCGAGCTAGCTTTTACAGCATTATAAATAGCCTTAACAGAAAGCCCACCTATTCGTGAAAAATGCCATATTTGACCTAGAACTGCATCGGCATCATGTACCTTAATTAAAACTTTTTGTGAATCATTTTGAATCTTGACATAATGATTTTTTAAACTTACATTTATGGCGTCTAGTTGTAATATTACGTCAGGGTCTAATTTCCCTTTTGAATTACTAGTAACAATGCTTGGAATAGGACATTGTTGAACGTAGTTAATAAAGTGTGACATCATTTTCTGAAATGCCACGATATTAAATGTTCCTTTCACAAATGCCTTTCCTGGCACTAAGGCTTTAAATCCTTTCTCAGTAATTGAAGTTCCCATAATAGTTATTAATTTTAAGTTATATTTAATTGATTATTTAATGTTTTTTATTGCGGCCCAGTCGGTCTCTACTAAATCAATATATAGACTTGCGATGTCTTTATCATGTGTATCTACAAGTGCATGTATATCCGTTTCTAATGACAATAAGAGACTCGATAAATTATCCCAAAATCTATTTTGATTATCCAACTCATTAACAAAATTTTTTACACTCCCCACAATGCTAGTTGCCGCTCCTATAGCTATAGAGTTTGCATTATATTGTAGTTGAATTTGAGCTAGAGCACGTTCATCAGCCTTTAATTTATCTTCTAATTGAAAAGTAACGGCATCCCAAATAGTTTCTATCACCCCAGAAACAGTATGAGTTCTTGCTTTAATTTTTTGAATAATTTCATTTCGCATGTTTTTTAATAATTGATCATCATCCTTTATTGCTAGCTTCTCACTACCTAATTCTGAAATTAATTTATTGAGTTGTTGCTCATATAAATCTAAATCATTGGTTATGCCTTCTTTAATCGTTTTATTAATTAAATTTGATTGAGCTATTGCTGTTGAAAAAGCTCCTTTTAATAGGGTGATATCTACTTGAGGTTTTTGCAAAACGTCACATAATTGAATCATATGTTCTCCAAAAGCTTTAGTTTCCATTTGTGCCACATTTAAAGAAGCCTCTAAGTCTGAACCTATTGTTTCTAGCTTAGGTACTAAACGATCTCTGATATCCACAGCAAAATTATAGGCCGTTCCAGAAAGTGTATTAATTTTAGAGTGCATTTTAATATTTTTGTTGAATACTTGAATATTTTTAGATAGCACATTAATATTCTTAAAACTTAAGGTGAATTTCTTAGACGGAGCAAGATTTGCAAAACCCATAAAAGTGCAGTTTATTTAATTAAGATGAAAACTATATTCCTTTTCTTGAATAGAGACTATTATAAAATCACAACCAAATCATTATCTCTATCTCAAAGTGTAAATATAGGTTGACAAACACCTGCCTAAAAGAGTATAAACCCTTGATTTAAAAACAAGTAGAAACACTTGAAACAAAAAACAATCTTCATTATCCCATATGATTATTTAATCAATACAATTAATATTAAACTCCAAAACAAATTCAGTTTGAAAATTTATTCTATCCGAGGTGTTTGTTATGATTAACTTTTAATATATTTAACAAATATTCTTCCCTAAAGAATCTCGAAATGATTAAATAAGCTTATGCTTCCATTTTGAATTTTATATCATAAATAATTTATAAAAACAAATAGCTTTAATAACACCTTAAGTAAAGGTCTTATTGATCATATAAGATATATATAGTTAGTATTAACTATATACAATTGTTACCTGCAAGCAAAAAAATATAAATGGATAAATACAAAAGTATTCTAAATAACATAACCAGATATGTTCAATTATCAGAGGATGAAAAGCAACAATTCACATCAATAATAAAAACTACCAGAATAAAGAAACGTCAATTTATTATTCAACCAGGATACATTTGTGAATATCGCAATTATATTGTTCAAGGTGCGGTAAGGGTTTTTCATTTTGATGAATATGGAAAAGAACAAACTGTAAGTATCGCCATTGAAGATTATTTTTTTTCAGATTTTGCAAGTTTAATTCATCAAGAACCTGCGACACATTTTGCAGAAGCATTAGAAGATTGTGTTATTTTTCAAATGAAACACCAAGATGTAGAAAGGCTTTGTAAAGAAATTCATAGTCTGAGTCAATTTTTCAGATTTCTTACAGAAAGAGCCTTAGCTAGTTCTATAAAACGCATTGTAGGTAATATTGGAAACACTTCAGAGGCAAGGTATTTGACATATGCAAACAAATACCCACACATTGTAAATCGAGTTCCCCAATATGTAATAGCTTCTTATTTAGGTATTTCGGCGGAATTTTTAAGCAAAATACGCTCTCGTCCCATTAAGAAATCTTGAACCAGTTCAAGATTATAGCTTGTCATAGTTCAACCTTATTTCCTGTCATAGTTCATTTTTATTGTTATTTAATTGATGCAACTTTGTGATATAATTTAATAATATAATCATAAAAATTTATCAAAATGGACAATTCAACAATTCCTTCTTATCAAGAAGGCTTAAAAGAACTTAAGGGAAATCTTTCAAACATGCTTCCTCCCGAAGCACTTGAGATATTTGGTAATGATGCCCAAACGCTACATGAGGAACACAGCTCTATTTTAAAGCTTAAAATTGGAGATAAAGCACCTGATTTCACGTTATCAAATGCAATTAACGAACCTGTTAATTTGTATGACATTCTAAAAAATCAAAAGGTTGTTCTTACTTTTTATAGAGGTACTTGGTGTCCGTACTGTAATTTAGTGTTAGTTCAGTATCAAGCCGTACTACCAGAAATGAATAAAGCTGGAGCAACAATGATTGCTATTTCTCCTCAAACTCCTGACCAGTCTATGAGTATCAAAGAGAAGAATGCACTTCAATATGAGGTTTTAAGTGATAATGGAAATATTGTATCCAAACAATTTACTACAGTTCATAAAAATCCTGAAAAATCATTAGCTAAAATGAATGAATTAGGTTTTGATTATGATAGTTTTTATGCAGATGAAAATAGTGAGATTCCTGTACCTGCTACATTTGTCATTGAACAAGATGGAACTGTTTCTTTTGCAAAATCTGAAGGTGGAGATTACAGAAATAGAGTAGAAGCTTCTGATATTATTAACGCTTTAAATAAATAAAAATGAAAATGCAATTCATTAAAATTACAGCGTTTGTATTGGTATTATTTGCAACAAATATCCAAGCGCAAGACGCTAGAGAATTAATTACGAAAGTAGTAGATGCCAATGGCGGAAGTAATGCATTACATAAGTTAAAGGATATATCCTTTGATTATACTTTTAAGGTCTTGGCAAACAATATTGAAGACGTTTCTAAAGAAAGGTACATTTTCAATAAAGAGATTTCTTTTGCCCAGTATACCAAAAGACAAGTTTATGCTATTCCACAAATGAAAGGAGTTCATACACAATTCTTTAACGGCAGTAAAACCATATCTAAATTGGATGGTAAAGTTATTACGGAACAACAGCCCGCTTATATAGGTCATTCACTTAGAAAGACAAACTATTATTGGTTTGCAATGATGTTTAAACTATTAGATCCAGGAGTTAATCATAAATTGTTACCATCAAGAAATGTAGATGGAATTAATTATAAAGTTGTTGAAATGACTTTTGGAGAAAACGTAGGAGATGCTAGTGATAAATACGTTTTGTATATTAATCCAAAAACCTATAGAATTGATCAGTTTCTATACACAGCACTGGCTTTTGGAGCAAAGGATCCAAGCCTGATGAAAGTTAAGTACGAGAAAATAAATGGAATTTACGTGACAACTTATCGCAAATATGCACCGGCTAATTGGGATGGAAAAGTTATAAAGGAAACTTGGACTGAACAATTTACTAAAAACATCAAATTTAATAATGGTTTTGATTTAAATAATATTCAAAAGTCTTTATAAACCATTTTAGTTAATAAAAATTCCTAAGAATTTCAATGAACTTAAAAGACATATTTAAATATTTTTAATTAATTTTGTAATGATTTGTACAAAATAACGACAAACCTTAAAAAAAGGTGTATAATTGAAGGTGTTTAGATATGTCTTATAAGAAAACAAAGAATTAAAAATAGTGTCAAAATGAACGATGAAACAATAGTAAAAATAGTGCTTAACAATTGGTCTACAACCATTGCACGAGCCAACGTTTTATTTGATAATTTATCTGAAGAAAAATTATTAACGAAAGTAGCACCAAATCGTAATACAGGTCTCTATATATTGGGACACTTAATAGCTGTTAATGATATGTTACTTCCATTATTGAATTTGGAAAAATCAATGTATCCTGAATTAAAAGATAGTTTTTTAAAGAATCCTGATAGTGCAAAAATCCAATCTCATAAGGTTGCGGATTTACGTCAAAATTGGACAACAGTAAATTCTAAATTACAAACGCATTTCGACAATTTAACAGTAAACGAATGGCTTCAAAAACATGGCTCAGTTTCTGCTGAGGACTTTATCAAAGAGCCACATCGAAATAGACTGAATGTTGTTTTAAGTCGCACAAATCATCTAAATTATCATTTAGGTCAACTTATATTTTTAAAAGACTAAGTATGTAGCATAAATTAGAATAATCTTGGTTTAAAGATAAAAACATAATAACAAGAAACATTTAACTAGTATTAGGATATTGATAAAACTATTAAATAATAAAGATGGCAGGTAGACCCAAACATTATAAAGACGAAGAACTTATTGACAGCGCAATAGGAGTATTCTGGAGTAAAGGATATACTGCGGCATCTGCACAGGATTTAATGAGTGCTATGGATATTGGACAAGGCAGTTTTTACCGTTCCTTTCCTGGAGGAAAGAGGGAACTTTATCAAAAATCCTTGAAACAACAGATGGAAAATACGATACATCGCTTTAATCGAGAACTTGGACAAAGTGAACATCCGATAAAGTATCTTAAAGTTTTTTTTAAATCGATTGCTACCCGTCCTATCGCTAAAATAGAAAATGGATGCTATTTTGGTAATTCAATTATAGAAATGGGTAACCTTGATGAGGAAACAAAAGAGATCTCTGTTAATCTGTTGTCAAAAATGGAAGCTAGTATAGAAAAAGCAATCTCCAAAGCACAACAAGAAGGAGAGCTAAAAACTAAAATAACTGCAAAAATGATTGCTTTATATCTTGTGAACTTGTGGAATGGAATAAATATTACGCAAAGAACCAATTCAAATAAAGAGCAAATACAAGAACTTATTGATATGAATTTAAAAATATTACGATAAGTTTTTTTAATCAATTTTGTAACGTTTAGTACAAAATAAAACTATAAATTAATTAATAATTAAAATTTTAAAACAATGATAAATTTTCAAGTACCAACAAAAGAAACAGTGAGCCCAACGAATCAGGCTATTTTTGAACAACTGGAGAAAAAGGTAGGCTTTCTACCAAACTTATATGCCACCTATGCACATAGTGAAAATGCATTAAAGAATCATTTAGATTTTAGCGCTGTAAATACTTCTTTGAATAATAAAGAAAAAGAAGTGGTAAACCTCGCTGTAAGTCAAGTAAACGAATGCCTTTATTGTTTGGCAGCGCATACAGCTATTGGAAAAATGAGTGGCTTCACAGATGAACAAATTCTAGAAATAAGAAAAGGACAAGCTTCTTTTGATAACAAATTAGATGCATTGGCAAAATTGGCTAAAAATGTAACAGAAAACAGAGGGAAGACTGACCCAGCAGTAATAGAAAACTTCTTTAACTCAGGTTATACCAAAGAAAACTTAGTGGACACCATTGAACTAGTAGGGCTTAAAACCATTTCTAATTACTTGCATAGAACAACGGGTGTACCTGTCGATTTTCCGTCCGCTCCGGAATTAAAGCTTACGACCATTTCGTAAATATCATTAACAAACCCATTGTGTTACAATGGTAACACAATGGGTCATTAACACAATACTATGAAAAGTATAAATCAAAATATCGGATTATTAATTCTAAGGATAACTGTGGGAGGACTGCTCCTATTTCATGGAATAAAAAAAGTTGTTGACGGACATGATTTTGTCAGAAAAGTTTTGTCAGATGCAAATTTGCCAGAGTTCTTATGGTTGGGCGTACCTGTGGCGGAAGTCGTAGCCCCAATTTGTTTAATTCTAGGAATATTAACAAGGTCTGCCTCTTTATTAATTTCATTTACCATGGTGATGACTATTTATCTGGCATATGGTTGGGCAGGTTTTGAGCTTAATCAATATGGTGCATTTAAAATAGAACTCAACTTATTCTTTTTATTTACCGCATTGAGCATTTACTTCACTGGAGCTGGTAAACATGCACTCTCTGAACGTTTATTCAATTCAAACATTAAATTAAAAAACTTATAAAATTATGAAAAACTCAATTTTGTTCATCCTATTTCTAGGATTAATAGGTACAGTTAATTCACAAAATTTAACTGATAATTCTGATAAAGTAACTAATCATAAAACCAATAATTATTTAGAAACTACCCATCGTAAAATAGAAGTTAATGGGCTTTCTATTTTCTATAGAGAAGTAGGAGATCCTGCTAAAGAAACCATATTAATGTTACATGGTTTTCCAAGTTCTTCATTAATGTATAGAGATGTAATGAAAAAATTAGCAAAAGATTTTCATGTTGTTGCACCAGATTATCCAGGGTTTGGTTTCAGTGACGCACCATCTATAAAGGAATACGAATATACTTTTCACAATATATCCTTGCTAATGGATGCTTTTGTTGATAAGCTAAATTTAAATTCTTATTACATTATGATGCAGGATTATGGAGGCCCAATTGGGTTTAGAATGGCACATCGCCGTCCAGAAAAAATTAAAGGTTTTATTGTACAAAATGCCAATGCATATTTTGAAGGATTAAGTGGTGAATGGGCTAAAAAGTATAGTACTATGCTTGAAGCTGGAGATACTGAAGGCGTACTTAAAATGCAGAACTGGTGGATGTCTTTAGAGGGATTAAAAGAGATGTACTTAGGTGGAGTTAAAGACTCTTCAAAAATTGATCCTATATCATATTTGACAGATGAAGCACTCTTGAGAAGAGAGGGCATTAATGAAATACAAATAACATTACTAAATAACTACGGAAGTAACTTTGATAAATATGGAGAATGGCAAAAATACTTGAAAGATAATCAACCTCCTACCATTATTGTTTGGGGTATACATGATAAATTCTTTAGTGTAGAGGGAGCAAAAGCTTATGCAAAAGATTTAAAAAACGTTGAAACTCATTTAATTGACGGTAGTCATTTTTTATTGGAAGAACATTCAGGTAAGGTCGCAGAACTTATTACAAAATTTACACAGAAAAATTAATTTTAATCAAATTCATAAACAAGTAATTAAAATGGAATTAATAAACAATTTGAATTGGCGTTATGCCGTAAAACAGTTTGATCCTTCAAAAAAAGTAAGTAATGAAGATATTGAACTTATTAAAGAGGCTATCCGATTATCCCCTTCTTCTTTTGGATTACAACCCTACAAAGTTTTCATTATTGAGAATGAAGCGTTAAAAGAAAAACTAAAACCTGCAGCATGGGGACAAGCACAAATAACAGATGCTTCTCATCTTTTTGTTTTTTGTAGTTATCAAGACCTTAAAGAAATACATGTGGATGAGCTGTTTGAATTAAAATCCAAAGCATATAACAAAGATATATCTGAGTTAGAAAGCTATGTTTCGTTTATAAAAGGTTCAGTAGCTAAAAAGTTACCAGAGATTAGAAGAGTTTGGAACTCCCGTCAAGCATACATTGGATTAAGTAATTTGGTAAATGCCTGTGCGGAACTAAAAATTGATGCATGCCCTATGGAAGGGTTTGATCCTAATGCAGTAGGTGAACTATTAGATTTAGATAGTAAAGGATTAGATGCAGTAGTATTAGCAGCAGTAGGGTATCGTTCTAGTGAAGATAAAAATCAACATTTTCCAAAAGTTCGTAAATCTAAAGAAACATTGTTTGAGTCTATATAAATACCCAGCAGGTAACAATAGCATTGAGAATGTCAAAAATTATATTCATATTACTAACAACATTCATTATTTGCTCTTGATAGTGGAAAAAAGGAAAAACGAGAAACTAAACCAAAATCAGAGTCAACAATTCAATCCAAAACTAAAATCAAGTCCAAATCGAAATTGTATACTGATTACTCAAAAGCTGCTGAACTTTTTGCAAAAGATGCATTAAATAAAAATATCAAAATCTACACTTTTGATTTATAAAACTTGGAAAATCTAAAATACTTGGGAATTTTTCAATCTGACGGAATATGAAGAATAATTACTTATTCAAAAGAAGAACTATCCTAAAAACTCTGAATCGAATTATTATGAACATTTTATACTTTTTGTTGCTTTTTATAAAGAAAAAGCCTCTGCTCAAAATACCTTTAATCGAATTCGAAAAGAATCAGCTTATTGATTTTCTAATTTAAATGCATTAAGCGGAGAATTAGCAGACAAAGTTAAAGTCCTAACAATTGGAGTAAAACCAGATGGTATGAGTAAAAGAAAAGAAAAACAGATTTTTAGCTTAATTAAAACTTGTCGTGAAACACCAATTGGTGGAAATTGGACGGACTATGAAAATAAATTTTTAGAATACATAGTTGTAAAAAAGAGAAGAAATTCAACTCTTTAATGCGAATTGCGGAATGGATAAATATTTGATTAAAAAAAGAAAAGCCAGCAGGTAACACTATATATAGCAAATTGGGCAATTAATGCTTAATCCAAAAGTTGTTATCTATTTGCGAAATCGCCAAATCTTTTGATTTGGTATTAAAAAGAAAAATTAAAACAAAATAAAAAGATTTGGCTTGTGGTTAAACCGAGAATAATTATTTATTTTCTGCCTAACTTGCCATATATTTAACGTTGTACAATATTAAAGAATGACAAATTTAGACAAGTTATTAACCCATAATTTTGTTACTAATTTATTAAATGATAGTAAATTAATACTAATAGATTATGACTACAAATTATCCGATATTGAATTAATTAAAGACCCTGATTTTTCGGAGTTTGAATACTACATACACAATACAGGATTTTATGGAGTTCATTTGTTAGAATTGTGCAAACAACTTGAAAATGCATTAGAATTATTTTCTAACTTCAACTATTCAAAAAAGGAAATAAGCAGAGGAGACCATATAACTTACAATATTGAAAATTACATAATCCGTCTTTCTTCTCTAACAGACAGAGTGTTACAAACAATTAATGCTGTATTCCATTTAGGAATTGACGAAAATGATGTTAATGAAAGAGTTATAATAAGAAACATAAAAGTATCAAGAACTGAAACGACAAAACACTATAATAAATTTAAAAATACTTTAAACGGTTATAGTCGTGAGAGAAATACAATTATTCATAGACACTCATATCTTGATAATCAATTGAAACGAATCCAGATGTTTTATCATTTAGAATTTACAAAAAAAATATTAGATAATAAACCATATTTTAAACATTTTAGAAAAAAGGAATTATCTGATTTCATTAAAGAAAAAAAAGAGGAATATCATAAAACTAATGAAAATTGTTTTGAAAGTATTTTACCAATATTTGACGAATTGAATTCACATTATGAAAAAATGAAACGGAAATTAAAATAACATTGTACAACACCGTATATAATTTATTGCTAGTTCTAGCCTACTTACGAAAATCCTCGCGGATTTTCTATTCGGTTTTTATTTGCTAAATTAGGTGCTTAAACACGCAACAAACCATATACAAGACCGTTGTAAAACATTTGAGGATTGAACATACAATGAACAAATTCTACATTCTATTATTTAGTATTTTAATTTTAACCTCTTGCGGAAATAAACGAGAAGGAGAAGAAAAGACAGGCTTGCTTTCCCACTTATTTAGCCTTAGTGACAATGAGGCAAACGGAATTGATGAAATCTTAGAATTTTATGGTGGTAGTTGTGAATATTTATTTGGAGTAAGTGCTTCAACTAATGAAGGAACAAAAAAATACTTCGAAATTAAAATAAGTCAGAGCGATGCTATTGACGAGTTATTAGATAAAGTTCACCTTCCTTCTTCAAATATTGCTTATAGATTCTATAAAAACTTAAAAGAGGAAAAGAAAAATTATGACATAATTAAAGTTATACTTATTTCATCAAACAACAAAAAAGAAGAATTTGACTTTCCGATTACTTTCCTTGAAAAAGCTGAAAAAAGAATTAAAGTTGCTGAAAGGACAATTAGTCTGATAAAGGAAAAACAGTTTGAGGAATTAAAAAAAATGTTTAATGATGAAATTTCCCTTTTAGAAAAAGATGAATTTATTCTTCGCTTAAAGGAAATTGAACCTCAATTAGGAAACATACTTGAATTTAGACTATTTGGATTTAAAATAACAAAGATAAAAAACGTTGAATCAATTCATGTTTCTGCGGCCATTATTAGAGATAAACAGAGTAACGAATATAGTGTTGATTTAGAATTTAATTCAGACAAGTACGAAGTATCTCAGATACAATATGAACTATAAATCAAAAACGTTTTACAACACCGTATAAAATTAATTGCTAGTTTTTGCTCACTTGGAAAATTCCTTCGGAATTTTCTCTGGTAAGTATTTGTTTACTAAATTAGTTGCTAAACCACGCAACTAATCTTATACATCAACGTTGTGCAACATTAAAAAAACCAATAGTCTTGGATTGAAATATGGGAATTTTAGACCTTTTTAAAAGAAAACCAAAACCTTCTGAATTTAAGTGTTCGACTTGCGGAGAGATACACGACGAATTGCCGGCACTCGGATTTATATCACCTTTATATTACGATACTTTAAATAAAAAAGATAAAGAAAATATTGCTGAATTATCAAGTGATTTTTGTGTCATAACTCACGAAGACCAAACGGATAGATTTATAAGAACAACTTTGACTATTCCGATTAATAAAGTTTGCGAGGACTTGGATTACGGAATCTGGGTTTCTTTGAGTGAAAAGAGTTTTAACGAATATCACTCTGAATTTAAAGATAACGTAGAAGGAAAAACATATTTCGGAATGATTAGCAATGAAATTCCAGATTACGAAGAAAGTACTTTAGGACTTCACGTAAATGTGAATACTCGAAGTGGAGGAATAAGACCAGAAATATCAGTTCATCGAATTGAGCACGATATAATTTCGGATTTAGAAAATGGAATTTCGATTGAGGAAGCCGAAAAAAGAATAGAACGAATGAAAAAAACGTTGCACAACACAGTATAAAAATAATGCTTAGTTTAGTGCTCAATCAAGAGTAAATGCGAGTTTGGCTGCTTATGATTTTCCTTCGGAAAATCCACGCACACAAACTACGCACTATTCTTATACGTAACCGTTACCACCAATTTGAAAAATGAACGAAATCACAGAAATTTTTAATAAATATTCAAAAATAGATTTATCTGATTTTTCAAAAACGGAAAAAGAACTAAATGAATTCATAATTAAATTTTCCAAAGATTTAGGAGAATTAATTGACTTACTTTCAAGAGTAATAAATCACGAAAAGCACCCGAATTATTATAGCTTAAACGAATCTACAATTGTTGGTTCCATTACAAGAATTGTAAAGTTTTACCAAGAGTATGTGAAATATCACGAATTGAATAAACTTGAAATTCAATCATTGTTTGCTAGACCAATGTATGAATCGTTTATAATCACAAAGTATTTAATAAAAAACGGAACTGAATCACAACGCAACTTTAGATTAGTTTCTTATCGAGCAAGATATCAAAACTTTAAAAAATTGATGGAATTAGATGATAATGAACATCCGATAATTAAACGTCAATTAATGAAATTGGAAACTAAACTAGAAGTTGATGGATTTACTATCGAAGATTTAGAATTAGAAGATAATAAACGGAATAACAAAAAGTGGAAACTAGACGGAAAATCATTTTGGAAAATTCATAGTGAAGTTGACAATGAAGATTTATATTCATTTATTTATGGTGTTGGTTCTGATGCAGTTCATGGAAACTGGCAAGAAATATTTGACTTTCATTTAACAAGAAAAGAAAATGGATATTTCGGATTCCTAAATTATGAGAAATGTGATTGCAGAGTAATCGTTCCAATGAACTCAATAGTTATAGAAAGTCTTTTGGAGTTTATGAATTGGAATGAGTGTCTTACGGACGAAATTGAAAACGGACTTATGAAAATGAATGAAATTAGCAACTCATTTTATACGATTTGGGAAGAAAAATTTGGAGAAATATTAGAATAAAAACTGGTGGTAACACCGTATATAATTTATTGCTAGTTCTAGCCTACTTACGAAAATCCTCGCGGATTTTCTATTCGGTTTTTATTTGCTAAATTAAGTGCTTAAAACACGCAACAAACCATATACAAACACGTTAGTGGCAAATTGCATTTAGCAAAAGAATAAAACGAAAAAATATGAATTTTAAAAAACTCAAGATTCCTTCTATCATATTATTGGTGATTGTAATAATAGTAGCAATTATCTATATTCCTACGATTAGAAAGGCTATCCTTTTCAAGGAAGCAATGGCTTTAGATAATTTGGAGCACACATTTATTAATATGGATGAGAATCTTCCTATTAAGATAGTTTATAAGGCTAACAAACCATTTGTATTTCCTCGTATAAATAACATTACACTACCATCAAATTTTGTTTACAAGAAATCTGAATTTGACACCAAAAAGTATATTGACTCTTCTTATACACAAGGTTTTCTTTTCATTCAAAATGACACCATTCAATATGAAAATTACTGGAGAGGACAGCAAGAAGATACAAAACACATATCTTGGTCAATGGCAAAATCCTATGTTTCTGCTTTATTTGGCATTGCAATTGAAGAAGGCTATATCAAAAGCATAAATCAAACTGTTGATGAATATTTACCAGAATTAAAAGGCTCAGGATATGATAATGTAAAAATAAAAGATGTCTTACAAATGTCCTCAGGTGTTAAATTTAATGAGGATTATAGTGATCCAAAGTCAGATATTAATAGATACTGGGAAGGTTTTGTGTTTGGGGGCTCTCAAGACGAATTTGCCGCTACTTTAGAAAATGAAAGACCACCAGGCACCTATAATAAATATGTAAGTATAGATACACACGTATTAGGTATGATTATAGTCAAAGCTACGGGTAAAAGCTTAGCAGAGAATTTGGAAGAAAAAATATGGAAACCTATTGGTAATGAGTACGATGCTTATTGGTTAGCCGATGGATACGGAATGGAGCAAGCTAATGGAGGACTAAATGCTTCGTTAAGAGATTTTGCTAAATTAGGTAGACTATATCTTAATAAAGGCAATTGGGAGGGTAAACAAATTGTACCTGCTAAATGGATTGAACAATCGACAAGTATTACTGAAGAATATTTAATGCCCCAAAGCGAAAATTCCGAATCCAAAGGTATTGGGTATGGATATCAATGGTGGATACCAGATGGAACGGAAGGAGAATTTATGGCTATTGGTGTTTTTAATCAACACATCTACGTCAATCCAACAACAAATACTATTATCGTAAAAAATTCAGCAAATAAGAATTATTATGATGGTAATAATCCATATGCTTCAACAAGGACACACCTCGAATTATACAGAAAATTAGCACATTTGAACGAATAAAATCAGCCACTAACACCGTATATAAAAAATAGCGGTTTAGTGATAAAAAGAAAGTAAATAAATATAAAAAAAGGTCTGTGTTAAACCGAAAATTTAGTGTTTAAAATCCGCTACTTTTCATATACAAGACCGTTAGCCATAATTAGAAAAAAAATGAGATTACGAATCAAAAGCACAAATTTGACTTTAAAAATAATAAGTTGGATTCAACTAATTGGAGGTATTACAGGAATCGGTTTAATGGCTTATTTGATGTTAAATACGGGAGAATTAAACGGAGCAATTCTTTTGATTTTCCTTTCTGGTCTAGCCTTATTTATATTCTCAATATACGCTGGAAAAAGACTATTATGTGAACGCACGAAAAAAGCTGGAATTATTTTATCCGTTATAAATCAAATATTACAAATAATTCAATTCGATATTAGTGGAAATGGACTTAGTTACAGCTCAGGAATTGAGTTTCTTGTCGGAATTAAAAATAATATGTTGAGTTTCGATTTTGGAATAATTAAATCAAGTTTCAATATGTCTATTAATACAGATTCTACGGGTTTTGAATTTATGATAAATTTTGCTGCGATAATTTTAATAATTGTGCTACTTGACATTTGGAAGGAATTTAGAGAAGAAAATAAAATAACTATGGCTAACACCGTATAAAAATAATTGCGGTTTAGTGCTAAAACAAAGGCAATTGCGTGTTTGCCTGCATCTGATTTTCCTTCGGAAAATCCTCGCATACAAACCCGCAACTATCCTTATACATCAACGTTGTGCCCAATTTATGAACGATAGTTACAAAATAGAAAAACCTGCTTCTGATTTAAACTTTTTGACAATCGGAATTAAATATATTGTATTATTCATTGTCCTCTTTTTGGGAAGTTGGATTGCCATTCCATTATTTGTTTCTAAAGGAAGAACAACTAGAGTAAACACTACTGCTGAATTATTATTTGAAAATCCTTTGTGGTCGAGTCTCTTAATTTCGATTGGTGTTATTACTTGGTTTATTTATCGGACTATAAAAAAATATAAATTTGGAGAAGTTTTCAAAATTGATTTTAATGATTCCGACAAAAAACTGGAAGTTAAAACTGTTAACCTAGCTAATAACCAAGAAAAAGATAATTATTACGATTACAAGAATTTGAGTTATGATTTACAAAATATTGAAGATTCTCTTTTTGGAAAACAAAGGATTTTAAAAATAAAAAATTATGACCAAACTGTTCACGAAATAAATATTGACCGAACAGCTTGGTGCAGAAATGAACGGATTGAAAAACTGATTGAAAAAATAAAAACTGGGCACAACACCGTATAAAAATAATTGCGGTTTAGTACTTAATCAAAGGTCGTTGCGTGTTTGTAACGTCTGATTTTCCTTCGGAAAATCCTCGCATACAAACCCGCAACTATTCTTATACATAAACGTTGTGTGCAATTACCAAAAAATATAAATAAAATTGAAAAAATCATTTGAAAAAGAGTTTATTTGGGAACAGTACTTTATTGTTTCAGGTAATGTAATAAGACAAAAAGAAAATTCCGAAATTGAATTCAAAGAAAGTTTCCATAGCCCAAAGCATAAAGACAAAAAACTACATAAATGGATAGCTAGTTTTGCAAATAACAATGGAGGTTTAATTTTATACGGAATAGAAGATAATGGTAAACTTATAGGGTTACAAAATGACAAATTAGAGAAATTTGACAATAAAGATTTATCTCAAGAACTGCTTGATTATTTTGCGCCAGAAATTAATTTTGAACTTTTCATTAAAGAAATAAATGGTTTTAAAATAGGATTCTTATATATTCATAAATCTAAAAATAAACCAGTAATTGCTATAAAAACTGCCAATAACAATGTTCAAGAAGGAGATATTTTTTATAGATATCCTGGAGAGAGTAGAAAAATATCATATGGAGACTTAAAAAATATAATTGAGGAAAAACAAAATCTACTTAATGATAGATGGTTAAAATTAATTAACGATGTAGCATCTATCGGTGTTGAGAATATTGGATTATTGAACATTGAAAATGGTGAATTAATTGGTTCAAAAAATAAACTTTTAATACCCGAAGAGTTATTAAAAAAGGTAACTTTCATCAATGAAGGTAATTTTGTTGAAAAGGATGGTGCACCTGCTTTAAAATTAATCGGAGATGTACAGCCTGTTGATAGCAAAAAGATTATCCAGTTAGTTGAGAATAAATATCATATAATAACTCACTTTGAATTATTCAGCTCATTCTTTGAACAAGAATTAGATATTGATAGTGCAAAAGAATTTCTAAGAAAAGTTACTCACGAAAATAGTGTCTATTACCCAATTTATTTCTACATAAGTAAATCTAAACTAACAAAAACTGAAGTTTACAAAATCTTAGATAAAGAAAAAAGTAATAAAGTAGAAGATGTAAAAATCAGATTATCAATAGAGGAAAAGAACAAAACTAAATTTATAAGTGGAAATATTTCTTCTGGAACACCTGCAGCTGAAAAAATTAAAAAAGCATTTGACAAGTTAAAAACGGAAAAAAAGATTGATTTTTCAAATATAGAAACATCAGAACTTAGATATTATATCCAAGCTATTACGCACTTAAAAAAAGATGAGATAAAAATCCCGTATATCATAGATGTTCTCAAAAATATTTATGACAAACATTTCAATCATTCATCTACAACAAAATCATTTATCAGAAAAGCAATTTGTCATATTGATTTGACAATGTATGGTGAAGATTTTTTCACAAATGATAAGTAAAAAAACTGCACACAACACCGTATATAATTTATTGCTAGTTCTAGCCTACTTACGAAAATCCTCGCGGATTTTCTATTCGGTTTTTATTTGCTAAATTACGTTCTAAACCACGCAACAAACCATATACAAACACGTTGTACAACATTTGAATGAAACGCAATTTTTCAATCATATTCTTAGTCCTTATTTGGAATTTATGTCATTCTCAACATTCTGAACGATTTTTGGAACTTGTAAATGACCTAGAGGAAATCAGTTGTAAAACTGATACTACTTATTATAAAAACGGTAATATTAACTGGATAATCTGCTGGACTACTTACATATATAATTCAGAGGAATACTCAACTGGTACTGGGAGAATGATTCATTACTATAAAAACGGTCAAATAGCAAGTGAAAGTTACTTGGGTAAATACGGAAATACATTGTCTTGGAATGGATTTGACAGAAATGGAAACAAAACCATAGAATCTGTAACTACTGAAATCGATTCGGATGCTAAAAATCTCAATGAGTTTTTTGACTCTCCAGCGGAAACTAAATTTAAAAGATATAACCGACTTTACAAATGTTCTGGAAAATTGGGCAGTTGTTATCTATATAAAGAAGGAAAAAGAGTCAATGGAAAGAAAAATGGAATCTGGACAACTTATTATGCAAACGGAGAAATAAAAAAAGAAAAAGAATATTAAAAAACGTTGTACAACACAGTATATAAAAAATTGCTAGTTTTACATAAACCAATGTTAGTTGCTCGTTTGCTAGCTTCTGATTTTCCTTCGGAAAATCCTCGCACACAAACACGCAACTTTTCATATACATAAACGTTGGCAACAATAAAAAACAGTTTTAATAATGAGATTAATGGCATGAAAATTGTCTTAAACTTTTATAAATTAAGTAGCTATATTTCTTATAAAATTTATTCTATGAAAATTAAATTAATCATAATTTTATTAATAGGCATTACATCATTAGGTTTTTCACAGAATACAGATAATTTTGATAGAGATAAACTTAAGAATTATTATTTAATCAATAAATTTAACGACACAACTCAAGTACATAGTGAAACAATGAGATCTGAAGAGATACATTGTGGATTTGATTTATACGATACAAAAGGACGGTTTACGAACAAGAGAGTTGATCCAAAAGATTTTAAATATTTGCTATTTAAAAATTCTGAAGGAAGGAGCATAAAGCTAAAATCGATTCCTGTAAAAAAAATAATAAAGGATTGCATAAAAAAAAATGTATTTATGGAAGTTTTAATAGAAAATTCAGATCAAGATTTAAAAAATGGAAAAGTAGATTTTTATTCCCATAAATATACTTATATGAATTCATATGAATTTGGAGATAGTAATTTTGGTGAACAAGGTTATAGTCGTGATTATGCAGAAGATTATTATTTCAAAGATATGAATGGTATTCACCAAATAAACTTTAACTATCAATTTAAACGTTTTCCAAAACTATTAGGGAAAGAACTTTATAAAAAAATGAAAAAATCAAATAAAGGAGAAAAACAGTTTTTACTTGATTATTTTTCCGAATACAATTGGAAAAGATAACTGTTGCCAACACCGTATATAATTTATTGCTAGTTCTAGCCTACTTACGAAAATCCTCGCGGATTTTCTATTCGGTTTGTATTTGCTAAATTAGGTGCTTAAAACACGCAACAAACCATATACAAAACCGTTAGCGGTAATTTGACCGACGAACTAAATGAGACAAGAAATTTCAGTTAATAAAGCAATAATTAGAGGACACTTAATCGTGAATACTCCTGTCTTTATATGTATTATCGGAATTCCTGCAATATCTCTTTATTTATCAAATCAAAATTTAATTCCTAAATGGGGAATTGGAATTGGATTTATTTTAGGTTTTGTTATTGCTTGGTCAGTTTGGAGTTTTATGATTACAAAATGGCGAATTTGGGCATTTAAAAATGTTAGAAACGTTCACGAATTAAAGAAAAGAGCGATTCAAGAAAAACTGATTTGGAATGACGGAAATATATTTGAGAAAACTGAAATTAGGACTCTTGAAGACAAAAAAGAACTAAAGAAACTCGAAAAAAAATTCGATAAAGAAGATGTTTATAGAGAAGATTATTCTCTTCCACCAAGAACTATAATTAAGTATTCTAAATCGTTAGGATTGTTTGAATTAATTATTTCAATTTTAATAATTGGTTTTGGAATATATTTTATTACAAAAGGAACGAATAAAAGTTACATATTGGGAGGAATAATGGGTTTAATTGGAATTTATAGTTCTATAAAAGAATTGCGAAAATTCCTTAACAATAAGCCTCAAATAATTATCGATAATAAAGGAATAGAAACAATAACAACTGAATTTAAAAATTGGTCGAATATCGAAGATGAGCAAGTTATTCAGGAAGGATATGGAAAATCCGCAAAATCCTATCTGACTTATTGGTATGACGAAGAAATATTTGAAAAAGTCGAAATTGACCAATTAAATATTACTCAACAACAATTAGAAAATATAATCCGAACATATAGAATACGAAACAATAAAAACTACCGCTAACACCGTGTATAATTAATTGCTTTATTGAGTCTACTTGCGAATATTCCTGCGGAATATTCACGGGTTCGTAAATGTTTACTAATTTAGTTGCTTAACCACGCAACTAACCATACACAAAACCGTTACCACACATTTGACCCAAACCTATGACAAAGACAATATTAATAACTTTAATTACATTTTTTTCAATTCAAATCAATGCTCAAACAGTTGATGGAAAAATAGAAAAACTATTAGAATTAGATGGAACAATAAGTAACATTGAGAAAATAATAACTCAAACAATCGAATATCAAAAGAAAAGTAATTTCGGAATTTCAGACAATTACTGGGAAGCATTGGAAAAAAAAGTTACTGAAAAATCATTGACTGAACTTAAACTAATCGTTACACCAATTTATTCTAAAAATTACACAGAAATTGAGATTGATAATCTTATAACATTTTATAATTCAGAAACTGGTAGGTTGATTATCGAAAAACAACCTATCATAATGGAAGAATTAAATTTGCCATTAATGCAATGGTCACAAAATTTAGGTTCATATGTAATTGAGGAAATTGAAAATAAAGGTAAAAACGAATCAAGTTCTGATGAAAAAGAAAAATTCAAAACCGAATTTAAAGACAAATACGGTTTGCAAATACTTAATCTTACTGACCTTGCAATCGACAAAGAAAACAATATCGGAGACTTATTAGTTGATTTTGGAAAAACAGATGGCAAAAAAGACATAACCAAGATAATTCGAGTAAAAAATAATTCAAACAAGGAAATTGAATTTCAAGAACCAAAATTTTTGAGTAACGAAGTAATAAAATTTGATTTAGGAAATAAACCTCTTGGCATAGGAGAAATAAGAGATTTAAAAATAACTTTAATCGCTGAATTAGCAGAAAACAAAAGTTATTCAATGTCGAGTATTAATTACAATAATGGAAATAGTATCCAATTCGGAATTAAATACGATGCGCCTGCAAAGGAAATTAGTTTTGAGATTTCTACTAGAAAATTAAAGTTTAAAAAACTAAAGCAAGACTTTTCTAAACCTTACGTTTTTATCTTAAAAAATACAGGCAAAAAAGACTTTTACATTTCTGATATAGAATTAGATAAACAAATTGCTTACTTAAACTGGAACAAAGAAACTATTAAACCAAATGAGGAAACTGAAATTAGATTAGTTTTTTCAAAACATTTAATTGTAAAACAGAAAAATACAGACTCGAATTTGAAATTGGAAGTCGATTTAACGAAAGGAGAAAAAGGCGGATTTTCTAGTTATGCTAACGAAACGATTGAATTAACAATTGAATAAAAAACGTGTGGTAACACCGTATATAATTTATTGCTAGTTTCAGCCTACTTACGAAAATCCTCGCGGATTTTCTATTCGGTTTTTATTTGCTAAATTACGTGCTAAACCACGCAACAAACCATATACAACAACGTTGTGCTTAATGTGGAAAAACTGACAATGGAGGAACTTAATAGTAAAATAAAAGAACTTATAACCAAATTTGAAAACGGAAAAGAATCTGCAGAAAAGACAGTAAAAAATATTAATGAATTATCATTTTTAAAAATAGATGTAGACTTTTTGAGAAACTATTGGAGAAGTTCTGACTTAGAAAGTTTTGTTGAATTAATATCAACATCTGAAATCGAAAACTGGACGGAAATTGATGATGAATATGCGAACAAATTAATTGCGGAAATTCTAGATAATTTAGAAAACGATGCTTTGATTAACAAAAACTCAACAGCATTGGAAAAGCGATTTAAAAAATCGACTGGAACAATATCGGATTGGATTTTTTATGATGATATTACTGACCGAATAAGAATTTTAGAATTATTAAAAATGAATACGACTATTCAACTCTAAAATTGATTGAGTTGGTTGAAAAAAAATAAAACACTAAGCACAACACCGTATAAAAATAATTGCGGTTTAGTGCTTAATCAAAGGCAATTGCGTGTTTGCCTGCATCTGATTTTCCTTCGGAAAATCCTCGCATACAAACCCGCAACTATCCTTATACATAAACGTTGTGCGTAATTAAAAAAACGATAATGAAAACACCTTTTAAGGTATTATTTATACTCTTCCTGACTATTTTTAGCACGAAATCTTTTTCACAGAAAATGGTTGAATATTACGAGCCAGTAAAAAATGATAGCCTAAAAGTTGGAATAGGAGAAAATGACTTTTTGCCTTTTATTCAAAAAGGTTATACTCTAATGCTTCCTGAAAATAATGAAATAAAAGGTGTGCTTATTTTCCTCGAAGATTCAAAGTATGACAAAAAAAATTTTAGTTCAAAGCAGATGTATGCTCAAGCATCTGAAAATAACTTTGCAGTATTGTCAATTTCAACTGAAATCCCTTTAGACTTTTACTTTTCTAAATCATCTATGAATTCTACTCATAATTTAATTCAAGAGGTGTTTAATAAACATAATTTACCTAATGAAAACATTTTCTTTTTAGGTGCAAGTTTAGTAGGACATAGAGCGATGAAATATATTGAATTTATCAAAAAGGAAGATTATGATTTTCAAGTTAACATAAAAGGAGTTGTTATTTGTGATTTCACATTGGATTGGACAAGAAAATGGCAACAACACAAACGAGATATAAAAATCAATCGAATTGACCTTTGGGAGCCTATATTTATGAATTTTATGTTGGAAACCAATTTGAAAGGCACGCCTAAAACGGCCCAAGATAATTACCGCAATTTCTCGACTTATAGCTACTCTGATGAAAATAATGAAAATGTTAAGTTTTACAAAAATTATGCTGTGAGAGCTTACATTGCGCCAAAAATAAAATATAGACTAAAAAAGTACTACAGAACCTTATATGAAAACAATTCGACTGACATAGTTGGATTTTTAGCTGAATTAGAACTTGCAGGAAATGAAAATACGGAATTAATTGTTTTACAGCCAGAATATAATCAATCCGAAAATCGGAACACACAGACAACTTGGAATGAAATAAATAAAGATGAATTAATAGATTGGATAGATAAGCAAACGGAAAAATAACTACGCACAACACCGTGTATAATTAATTGCTTGAGTATGTAAGCTCTAATCGGAAAATTCTCAGAATTTCCCTCAGACTCGTCCCCTTTTGCTATCTTAGTACCTAACGCAACTAACCATACACAAATTCGTTGTAAGTAATTAATTAGCGTCCTGAATAAAGGCTACATAATTTTAAATAGTAATACCATTTTAATGGGTTCAATTGATGTTACCTCACTAATTAAAATTAAAACGACACCACAAAACACCACCACAAAATACCACACTACAAGAACAAATCACACCTCTTTACACCCCAAAACACCACAAAAAAACCTATAAACACCTCAAAAAAGAACAAAAAACCTTTTTATTCATATTTGATTACTCTTTTTATATTTAACACATCATTTCTATTTTTTTCGATGTGATTTGTCATGATAAAAAGTTACTCTATCATTTTGTTGTGCATTCTTTTCTAATATGAAAGACCGTTTCTAAAAGAAAGTCTTCCGCCACCTCTTCACTTATTAAAGGTAATTTCTTTTTAATTTTTATTGAAGTTAGTTCATCCTTTTTTAAAGATGTTTTCGGTGCTTCTAAATCTAATTTAATATTTAGAGCATTCTTTATATCTGCTAAATCGTTTTTAATAAATCTTGAAACATCAACTTCTTGATTTTCTATTCTTTTTTTTGGCAGTATAATATGTGATTCTAAATCTTTTACATGTTGTAAAAATATCTCCGTCTGTGATTTAAATGATTTTTTGGTTTCTTCCTTTAAATCAGGAATATCTATTTCTACATGATCTTTCATCCAATTTGATGCGTACAATACAAAATTGACATGTTCTAAATACTTCTCTAAAAAAAACTCAAATTGCTGTTTTGGTAAGCGCTCACTTTGATCGATAAGCTTAAAGATGTTATCATTTAAAATCATCGCTTTACTCAATATATGGTGATGAGAAGACGCTTCTTTTAATTCGCTATCAAATCCTTTACTATCTATAAAGATAACCGTATTTAAGATCTCATTAGGCTCTAAATCGGGCATCAATCGTAATGGGATATAAAACACAAAAGGTTTATAAAGGTTTTTCCATAGCTCGGTAAATAATTTGTCTAATTCCATACCTCTATTTTATGTGTTCTGAATAATCTTCGGGTAACTCCGCATCAATATCTCTAAGATATTTTTGAAGAGCGGACATCGATGAATGCCCAGTGATTAACATCAGTTTACTTTTTGCTTCAAATGGTGAAGATCCTTTTACCAATGCCCGGTATAGTTTTGTTATATAGGTGTGTCTAAAACTATATAAACCATAGTCTTTCCCGAGTCCAAAAGGGTCTTTAACTACTTTCTTAAAACGCTTAGAAAAGTAATCTCGTTTATTATCTACATCGGTTTCCCACTTTCCGCCTATTTGATCTGGAGTAAATAAACACAGAGATTTATTCATCGTTGAGAGATCGGGTAAATCGTTGATTAGTAAATCAGGAATAATCTTTGTTTTTAAAGGACTGTTTTTGGCTTTAAACTTAATTACTTTATTTTTTAAATCGATATCTCCAACCTTTAATCGGCAAACTTCGATTGGTCTCAAAAAATTATAGGAGATAAATTTAATATACAGCAATAACAAGGTGTCTTCCTTTTCTAAGTATTTATATATTTCTTCTTGCTTTTCCTTACTATAGGTTTTATTGCGCTGTGGTATGCTTTTTAATACTGGAATACGTTTTACGAAATTCGTTGCCACGATATCATTATCTTCCAAAACCTGTATTAAGCTACTTAAATCTACTCTAAAATTGTTGCGATTACGTGCGCTTGTATTGTCAAGTACATGGTTTAAAAACTGGGTCACAAGCTTTCTATCGACCTTGTCTATCGTGTGTATTTCTGGATGCACATCTTCAACCCATTTTATAAAATTCTTGATCCTATTCTCATAGGCTCGTTTCGTCGTTTTACTTAGTAATTTTTCTTTCAGTTTTAATCCAAAGTTAAAAGCTTCTTTTATAGACATTGCAGGTACACCTGTTTCCTTGTCTTTCTCTGTATCAACTTCTGAAGATGGTTTTGCATTAGATCGTTTAACTTTTGCGTTTCGTTTAGCTAGTAAGGCTGTATTATCTGCAAAAGGATTAAATCCTTCTTTTAGGAGTTTTAGTAGGGTATTTCGATAAATTATTAAAATCTCTAATCGTGCTTCTTTTGTTTTGTAACTATTAGCCTTGCCATAAATGGGAGTTAATCGTTTTAATTTTCCACTAGCAGGATCTCTAAATGAAAAATAAACATACCAGCGCTTTGTTAAATTACCATTTGCTGTATAAATTTTAGGCTCTGAAAAATTTTTCTTCTTTGTCAAATCGTATGCACTTTCGTATTCACTATCGTATGCAAATGTAATTATTTGTTCACTTTTAAGCATAAAAAAACGGTTTAGAGAAAACTAAACCGTTGTTTTTGATACTTTTAACTTAGTAGCGGGAACTGGACTCGAACCAGTGACCTTCGGGTTATGAGCCCGACGAGCTACCTACTGCTCTATCCCGCGATATAATCTAGAAATAATTTACTTAGCTTTTAACTCTTGGCTCATAATACCAATCAAATTATTTCCGACTGCAAATATACAATCCTTTTTAGATATTACAAGCATTTTTTAGTAAAAAAATCACAACAATTTTTAAACAACTCATTACCTGCACATTCCAAATAAAAAAAAATAAACCTATTCAATTAACCTATTTCATTTCTAGATAAGTCAAAAAAAAAAAGCAGCTTTCACAAGCTACTTTTTAAATATTATTTATTATAACACTTCTTTTAACTATTCTTTTTCAATATCCATATTAGCAGTAGCACTCTGTAATAACATATTAGAAAGATTTTGTGGACTATTACCAGATACTGTAATGTATTCTTGATTTAAGTTATTATCACTAACCATTAATGTATTTAATTTAGTAAGGTTAATAAACTCAACTGGCAAATTACCAGAAAAACTATTAGATGATAACATTAATTCTTCAAGGTTATCAAGTTGAGCTAGTTCTACCGGAATTTCTCCATCCATTTTATTATCCATTAAGCCTAATTTTTCTAAATTCTGTAGAGCATGGATGTTAGGAGAAATTGTTCCCGTTAAAAAATTACTACTTAGTAGTAATTCCTTTAAAGTAGCTAATTCCATTATAGATTCTGGAATATCTCCCGTTAATTGATTACTATATAGCTTTATATATTCAATATGTTTTAATTGCCCAATTCCAGAGGGTATTTGCCCTACTAACTTATTCATAAACAACTCTAGAGCTGTTAACTCTTTTAAATTTGCAATTGAAGAAGGAATTTCTCCAGAAAGTTGATTAAACCCTAAATTTAGTTTTCTTAAAGCTGTTAAGTTTCCTAACTCTTCTGGCAACTCACCTTTCAAGTTATTAAATTGAAGATTAATTTCTACTACGTTATTGTTTTCAATAGTAAGTCCAAACCAAGTATCTTCATCAGCTTCCAAATCCCATGAGGTATTCCACTGATCTCCTTTTGTAGAGTTATAAAGTGCAACCAAAGCATTTTTCTGTACTTTTGATATGCTAGCAAACGAAGAACTTGTTACTAAACAGCAAATTAAAATATAGCTTAAATTTTTCATGTGAATTGTATTTGGGCATTTATTCTCCTACAAAAATAGGCCTAAAGAAGACAAAGAACTATTTTATTCGTCCAAATACACCAAATTTTAACATTTCAACCCCGACAAAATACATTGTTTAACGATAAAAGACATATTCTTTTAACATTTACGATAATTTAAAACTTCACATTTAATAATTCTCCACTAATTTGTAGCATTTGCATCTCGGCAATTTTAGCAAAATATTTAGCCTGATTCCTACTTAACTCCGCATTTAGCAAATTTAGTTGTGCTTGCCTAAACTCTATAGAGTTTATCTGGCCTAATTTAAATTGTTCCTTAGTTCTATCAAAATTATTCTGAGCGGTTTTAATATTATGCTCTTGTAGTCTATAAACACTTAATTTATTATCATAATCATCCCAAGCATTATTAAAATCTCGCACAACAGAAACTAACAGTTGCTCCTTTAAAATATTTTGAGCATCTAAATTTACTTTAGCATTTCTAACATTGGTAATAGTACTACCGCCATCAAATAAGTTCCACCTCAAGCTTAACCCTGCTGAAAGCCCAGTGTTTATTGAGTAAGCGGCAAATGAGGCCGCATTATTATTATTTTTATTCCATCCATAACTTCCAGATAAACCAACAGTTGGCAAATATGCTGAAGTTTCCGATTTTACTCCTAACTTATTAATACCAATACTTTTATTTACTTGTAGAATACTAATATTATTAGCTTTAGTTTTTTCTAAAAGTTCATTTTTATCATATAGGTTATCGAAAACAACTTCCGTACTTATATCAAAATTTTCAGAAATCGTATTTCCTAAAACAAAATTTAAATCACGCTTAGCATTATTTAGTTCTTGCAAAGTATTCATTAAAGAAATGCTATCATTATTGATATCTACTTCGGCATTTAGAGTTGCTAATTTATTACTCTGTCCATATTCAAATTGATATTGAGAGCGAATAAGTCGGTCTTTAGAAATAGTTAACGTTTGAAAAACAGCATCTTTGTTTTCAATAAGTTCGGCTACATTGTAATATATTGTAAACAATTGTACTATGGTGTTTTCTATAGTTTCGCGTGCTTGCAACTCTGTTAATTGTTTAATTTCTTTAAATTGCTTATAATTATAAGATCGGCCTAAACCATCAAACAAAGTATAATTTAAATCGACCGAAGCATTATAACTAGAACTTTCTGCTCCATTTAGTACCCTATTGGTTCCATCGGAAAACCCTACCTCTGTATCATCAATATTATAATTGGCACCCGCATTTCCTGTTAAGGTTGGCAAATATCCAGAATTTAAAATATCGGCATTATTTTTAGCTATTTCTACATCGGTTCCAGCCAATTTAATACCATAATTATTCTCTAAAGCTAAGGTTACCGCTTTTTCGGGTGTTATCAATTCTTGAGCAAACACTGCTGCTTGCACAATAAATATTATACTAAAAAAAACAAATTTAATGTTCATGCTCTTCTTTTTGTTCTTTAATGGCGCGTTCTACTTCTTCTTTTGTGACATCATCACCAGTAGCGAGCCACTTTCCTTTTTGTTTTATACTATTACTAAATGATAACAACAGAGGCAACACCAAAAGTGTTAAAACGGTTGCATAAGCGATACCAAAGGAAATTGAAATTGCCATAGGTTTTAAAAACTGTGCTTGTCTACTTTTTTCCAACAATAAAGGCGCTAAACCTGCTACTGTGGTTAATGATGTTAGAAAAATAGCTCTAAATCTAGATTTCCCAGCATCTAAAAGCGCATCATCAAACTTTAAGCCTTCGCGTAAATTGGTATTAAACTTTCCTATAAATACCAAACCATCATTCACCATAATACCAATTAAAGCAATTATTCCTAAAAGTGATAAGATATTTACCGAAAAACCAAGAATCCAATGTCCCCAAGCTACGGCTGTTAAGCTAAACGGCACCAAAAGCATCAATAATAAAGGTTGACTATAACTTCTAAAAGTAAATGCTATAACAATATAAATTAAAAATAAAATAGGTATTCCAGCTTTAGCCAAAGAGCTATTTAATTTTTCTTTTTCACGGTTTTGGCCTTCAAAAGAAGCAGAAATAGTTGGATATTTCGATTTTAACTCAACCATAGTAACATTCTTTAAATCGTCCAAAATATCTGTTGTGCTTGTACTTGGATCCTTTAAGTCTGCAGATACTTGTATTTCGCGTTGACCTTCTAAGTGGTTAATAGCAACATCGCCTCTTTCTATAGTATAAGTAGCAATATCCTTAAGTGTTACGCGCTCTCCTGTAGGGGTTACAATACGCATTTCATCAAGGTTGTTAATTGATGCTCTATTACTTCTATCATATCTCACCCAAACGCGAATTTCATCTTGTCCACGTTGAAAACGCTGTGCTTGTGTACCAAAAAAACCAGAACGTACTTGAGTCATAACAGTACTTAAATTTAATCCTAATAAATAGGCGCTTTCTTTAAGTTCTATTCTAATCTCTTTAATTCCTGCTGGATCATTATCTTCTATATCTTTCAATAAAGGATTAGATGCTAAAACTTCTTTTAATTCTATTTTGGCTGCCTTTAACTCTTCAATATTGTTTCCTAATAACGAAACTGATACAGGACTACCTCCAAAATTACCACCCGAACCAAAAATTAAACGTTCGGTACCTACCACAGGACCAACTAATTCTCGCAGCCTATTAGCAACTAATGCAGACTTTATAGCATCTGGTCGTTCTTCTCCTGGTAATAAATTTATGCTTAAACTAGCGCTAGAACTACTACTAATCTTTAAAATAGTATTTTCAAAGAGTTCTTTCCCGGTACCTTTTAAGTATTTTTCTGTTAATTCTTTATTAACTATAAACGATTTTTCTTCTATCATAGAAATAATAGAATCGGTTATCTTTTCATTGGTTCCGTTTGGCATATCTAACTCTATAGAAACTCTATCACTAGCTACAGATGGAAACATGGTAACACCTATAATTCCGCCTCCAATAGCTCCAAAAGTTAAAACTAATAGAACAACAAATATGCTAAGAGAAAGTACTTTAAAGTTTAATACGAATGTAATCGTTGGTGTATATAATTTATCCCTTAAAAAATTCATAAAGTTATCTCCAGCCTTATTTATAACCCGCATTTTAGAAAAGAATTGCTTCATTTTAGAAGGATTCTCCTCCTCTACTTGCGGATGTAAAGCCTTTGAATGTGCTAAATGCGCTGGTAAAATAATTAATGCTTCAACCAAAGAAACAACTAAAGTAAGTATTACAATTACCGCTACTTCACTGAAAAATTCACCTATTCTACTGTCTAAAAACAGAAATAATGAAAAAGCTAATAAGGTTGTAATAATAGCAGATACTACAGGGGGAATAACTTCCATAGTACCATCAATAGCAGCTTGTACAGGCGATTTGCCCTTTTCATAATGCTGGTAAATATTTTCGGCAATAACAATACCATCATCTACTAATATACCTATTACGATAATCATTCCGAAAAGTGACAATACATTAATAGTTACATCAAATTGAGCTGCAAAAATAAACATTCCTAAAAAAGAAATTGGTAACCCAAAGGCAACCCAAAATGCTAAACGTGTGTTTAAAAACACCGACAAAAACAATAACACTAACAGCATACCTACTATGGCATTTTCTGTTAATAAATCTGTACGTTGGTTTAACGTTTTAGATAAATCTCTAACTACATCTAACTGTACATTATTATGCTTTTGATTATAACTTTCTATATATTCCTTTACTTTATCTGCCGATGAAATTAAATCTTCAGAATTTGTACTTGTTATTGAAATATTTACTGAAAGTTTTTGATTAAAATAGGTGGCATTAGGTGTTTCTGAAAAACGATCACGAATGATAGCTACGTCTTTTAAACGAACTACTTTTCCGTCGCTTGTTGCTTTAACAACAATATTGGAAAGCTCATCACCATAATAAGACCGATTATTAGCTCTAATAAGATACTCTTCTACATCTGTCTTTATAGTACCTCCAGTTGTTAAAATATTTGCAGTACTTACGGCTTGGGCAACCTCACTAAACGTTATATTATAAGCGAGTAAATTAGTTTCGTTAACAGCAATTTCAATTTCTTCATCTGGATAACCTGAAATAGCTATTTGCGAAATACCATCAATAGCTCTTAAATCGTTTTCAACTTCTCTCCCAATTTGCTTCAGTGTAGCAAGCGGAATATTTTCTCCGCTTAACGCAAATGATATGGTTTCACGTACCGCCTCTTGCTTAGCAACAATTAAAGGCTCCATTCCTGAAGGAAAAGAAGGGACACGATCTACCGCATTTTTAACTTCCAACAACATGAAGTCAATATTCTCATCCTGTTCTATTTCTACCGTAATAGTGCCGCTATTTTCTTTGGATACAGAGGTAACTCTATCAATACCTTTTAATCCTTTTAAATTATCTTCTATTTGAAGAACAATACCTTCTTCAATTTCCTGAGGTGATGCTCCAGGATAAGTAACACTAACATTTATAATTTTAGATTCCGTTAATGGAAAAAATGAAGACTTCAAGGATATTACACCAAGAATACCAAAACCAACAAAAGCCAAAATAAAAATATTAACAGCTACGTGGTACTTAATAAAATACTCTATAAGTTTTCTCATGCTTGCTATTGGTCTTTATTATCTGCGGTATTTTTAAAAGGTTTAACAAGCATACCAGCATATGCACCAGGAACCGATTTTTTAAGAATAACTGTGCCATCTGGAACCTCTTTTAAAACCACCTTAGTATCAGAAAAATAAATTGATTTTGCAGGTATCACGTCTAATAAACTATCTTTTACAACAAAAATTTCGCCATTCTCAGATAATAAATTACGATTAATTTCAATAGCATTTGGTTCTTCTTTCACATCCAATTCTGCCTCCAAATACATACCTTCTTTTAACGCATCATGCTTAACATCAATATAAGCAGTAATAGTTTGAGTTGTAGCATCTATACTTCCATTAACACGAGATACTGTTCCTGTATAGACTTCTGTTTTATCTAAATTGGTAAGCTTTACAGATTCGCCTACCTTTAATAAACTAGCATAACTTTTACTTAGAGCAACTTCCATTTCATAAATAGATGTATCAATAAACTCGCCAAGTTTTTGACCACTTCTTATTAATGATCCCTCGGTAACTAAAGCTTCAGTTAAAATACCCGAAAACGGTGCAGAAATAGTATATTTATACAAACGTTGTTCTAAGTTTTTAACGTTATAATAACTAGAAACAATACCACGACCGGTTATAAAGTAGTTTTCTTTATCTGAAACTATTTTTGGCAATTCTGGAGTAGTTTTACTCAAATCAAATCCATTCAGGTAATCTTCCCATTTTTTAAAAACTTCCGGAAAATCCAGTCGTAAATCGGGCATTATAGCCGCAATATCATTATACAAATTACTTTTGGCAGACTGTACACTAGCATAATACTCATCTGCATTAATTCGAATTAAACTTTGTCCTTTGGAATATTCTTGCCCTGGTCTAAATAAAACATTTGATGTTTTAAAGATACCTTGTACTTCCGAGTATAGCTCCACTCGACGTTTGGCTACTAGGCTTCCGTTTGCCGGTACTACAATTTTAATAGTACCATTTTTAACTGTATCTGTAAATACTGTTTTTACAACTTTTTCTTTAACAGGTTTTGGTTTGTGTTTATCTGCAATAAGTTTTTTTGCAAATAAAACTGAAAGTATTATTAGTAGAATTCCAATTCCAGAAAGTATAATTTTACGCATACAAATAGTTTTGATAAGTATGACAGCAAAATTAGCCTAATGTTTAAGCGATAAACGTTAAAAAAAACATAAAAAAAACGGAAACTACATATTGTTCGTTTCCGTTCACATTTTATCTATCAAAATATATTTGGCTTAAAATTTTTCAATTTCAAGCTGAATATCTTCCCATTTCTGCATAAAGCCCTGTAAATCGGATTTCATTTTTTGATAATCATCAAAGAAGTTCGGTTTAGAAGAAACTTCTTCGTAATTAATTTCCAGCTCGGCATCTATCTTTTTAATCTTCCGCTCCATGTCACTTATTTTAGACTCAATGTTGCTCAATTTATTATTTAAGGATTTTATTTTTTTCTGATCCTCATAAGATTGTTGATTCTTTTCCTTTGGAACTTCTTTAATTACGGTACGTTTTTCAACCTCACGCAAACTATCAACATTTCGTTTCTCTAAGTAGTAATCAATATCCCCAAGATATTTTTTTATTTGTTGGTCTTTAAACTCATAAACCGTATGTGTTAGACCTTGCAGAAAATCACGATCGTGCGATACCAAAATTAACGTACCCTCAAAACGGTTTAAAGCTTCCTTCAATACGTTTTTAGATTTAATATCTAGGTGGTTTGTTGGCTCATCCATGATTAACACGTTAAACGGTTGCAACATTAGCTTTGCCAATGCCAAACGATTACGCTCTCCTCCCGAAAGTACACGTACATATTTATCAGCCTCATCTCCTCTAAATAAAAACGAACCTAAAATATCACGAACTTTACTACGGTTAGTTTCATTTGCGGCATCTATCATGGTATCTAAAACGGTTTTGTTGCCATCTAAATACTCGGCTTGGTTTTGAGCAAAATATCCAATCTGCACATTATGTCCCAATTTTAATTCACCTTCATGCTTAATATCACCTACCATTATTTTGGCAAGCGTAGATTTCCCTTGGCCATTCTGTCCTACAAAAGCTGTTTTAGTATCACGCTCAATAAGCAAATCAATAGCACTTAAAACTTGGTTATCACCATATTTCTTGGAAATTTTATTAGTTTCAACAACCACTTTTCCAGGAGTAATAGATACCGGAAAATTAAGCGTCATTACGCTATTATCATCCTCATCAACCTCAATTCTATCAATTTTATCAAGCTTTTTAATAAGAGACTGTGCCATAGTGGCCTTAGATGCTTTTGCTCTAAACTTCTCAATAAGCTTCTCGGTTTGCTCAATTTGTTTTTGTTGATTTTTTTGAGAAGCCAATTGCTGCGTTCTCAATTCTTCACGTAACACTAAAAATTTAGAGTACGGTTTTGGGTAATCATATATTCTTCCTAAAGAAATTTCAATAGTTCTATTTGTTACATTATCCAAAAACATCTTATCGTGAGATACAATAGCCACGGCACCTGTGTAGTTTCTTAAAAAACTTTCTAACCAAATAATAGATTCAATATCCAAGTGATTGGTAGGCTCATCGAGTAGCAAAATATCATTATTTTGTAATAATAACTTAGCCAACTCTATACGCATACGCCAACCACCAGAAAAAGTATCGGTAAGCTTTCCAAAATCTTCACGCTTAAAACCTAAACCTTGCAAAATCTTTTCAGTATCACCTTGATAATTGTAACCGCCTAAAATATCGTATTGATGTTGTAAATCATTAATATCCACCATTAATTGGTGATAACCTTCACTCTCATAATCGGTTCGCTCGGCCATTTGGGTATTAACCTCTTCCATTTTAGCCTCTAATTCCTTAATTTCAACAAAAGCTTCGTAAGCTTCTTCTAAAACGGTACGACCTAATATAAAATCGATATCCTGCTTTAAAAACCCAATTTTAAGTTCCTTATCTGCAGCAATTTGACCTGTATCAGGCTCCATTTCTTTTGATAAAATTTTAAGCATGGTCGATTTTCCAGCTCCATTTTTTCCGATAAGACCGATCCTATCTCCGTTTCCAAGTTTAAATGTAATATCTTCAAACAAGTATTCGCCTTGAAATGAAACCGATAAATTATGAATGTTCATCATAGAAATGTAACTTTTATTACAAAGTTTTAATTGTAAAAATCTTATTTTTGCTTTGTAATTGCGCTTGCAAAAATACACAAATAATATGTTTAAAAAAGGATCAAAAGTATATAGTATTTTCACTGGAACTTGCCCAAAATGTCAAGAAGAATCTATGTACACTAATAAAAATCCATATGTACTCACCGAAACTTTAAGCATGCATGAAAACTGTAGTAATTGTGGTACAAAATACAAGATAGAGCCATCTTTTTTCTATGGCGCTATGTACGTGAGTTACGCTGTGGGTATAGCTTTTGCCGTTGCAGCCTATGTAATTAGTAGTTTTGTTTTCGATGCTAGCTTAAACGGGATTTTTATAGCAATAATTGCCACTTTAATTGGGTTTATGCCAGTAATCATGAGAATTTCTCGTAATATTTGGATTAATATTTTTATGAGTTACGATAAAAAATTAGCAAAAAAATAAAGTTATTTTTATTTTGGGCGTTACCTTTCGCAACTCTGCAAGGTTAAAAACAACCTAGCAAACTTGCAAAAGGTCGGGCTTTCACTACTCGCTCCCTTCCTTTGGTCGGGGAGCTTAAACAAACCGTTCAATCCCTAACGCAAACCAATACGCCAAGTTATTCAGGCAAACTACAATCCTAAGGAATACTTACTTAAAACGAGCTATATCAATTTCAGACTCTAATGGCGTACCAAACTCAATAAATTCATATAGGGCTTTAGCAACATACGGCCCAATCATTACACCGCGCGTTCCTAAACCGTTTAAAACATACATGTTTATATAATCACTATGTTTACCTACTAGAGGGCGTCTATCTTTTACAGTTGGCCTAATACCTGCTACCTGCTTTACCACAGTAAAATCGCAGTTAATTACCTTTTCTAATTTATCTAAAAGTTGATTTCTTGCCTTATCAGTTATATCGTGAGTGGTATCATGCCAATCGTAAGTTGCACCAACGGTATACAAATCATCTCCCAAAGGAATCAAAAAAACACCCGCTTTTAATACAAAATCCATATTCAACTTAGGCGCTAGAATAGTAAGCAACTCTCCTTTAGTTGGCACCATAGGTAAATAATTGAAAAATGGATTTTTACTTACTCCAAAACCTTCAGCAAAAACAATATGCCTTGCTTCTATATTTTTATAACAAACACCTGTGCTCTTATCTTCTAAAGCACTATAGTCAAAAAGATTTTCAAACAAAAGACCTTGCTTTAACAAATCCGCTTTATAAGTTTCAATCAAGGTTTTTACATCTACTCTCCCGGTGGTTAATACTTCGCCAAAACTAAACGGAGCATTAATAGAATCATTATTATTCTTAACTAATGATCCCGATAAATATTGAGATAATCGCGGATTATCAGATGCAGTAAACCAATCGTTTTGTTCTTCTAAAGAAGCAAATTTTCTGTAAACTGGAATTTTATAATCGAGTTTTACATTCAGTTTTTCTTCTAGATTTACATACAAATGTAAAGCAAGATCAAGTTGTTCTTCACTTTTCCATACCGATGTAAATCGCTTTAAAACTACGGGATTATAAAGGCCTCCCGCTACAGTAGACGATTGCTGCGATGCATTATCAAACACCACAAAACTTTTATTATAAGCCTTTAATTGCTCACAAAAACTAATACCAGCTAAACCAATTCCAACAATAATATAATCTACTTTCATGTCACGCGAAGATAAATATTTACTTAATTTATTGAACCAAAAAACGCCCACTTAAAAGTGAGCGTTTTATATTTTTAAATTTTAAAGAATTTAATATGTCCACATATCTAATTCAAAATCTCTAATTTTATCTTTAATTCTATCAGATTCTAATAGTTGCATTAAAGCATTATCTGAAATGTATTCCGATACCGCTCTATCGCCTTGAACGTTTTCTTCCTTATAGGTATAACCATGAAAACGACGTGCATTTAAAATATGATCGAATGAAAATGGCATTGAGCTATTTTTGTTGTTAAAGGATTTTGCTTCATGCAAAACCTCACGAGCGTCTGGAAAAAACACCCAAAATAACTCAACTAAATCTGGCTCATCATCATCAATAAAGTTAACATCTGGTGCCACTGGAGCAATACCTAATAAACGGTATTTCATTTCGGCCTGGCGTTTATCAAAATACCAAAGACCTTTAATGTGATATTCTCTAATCTCTGCAGCCGTAATATCTCTTCTATCAATATATTCTGCAGATAATTCTTCACCAGCATTTAATTGCTCAATACCAACACCTGTGGTATCAATTTTAGATAAAGCCGACTCAATATCTTTTAAAGTTCTTTTTGCATTAAAATAAGAATCATCATAGATGTTTTCAATTTTACCATTTTTAATGTTCTTCATTAGAACATCGTATAATGAACGTCTGTTACTACTAATGTTGTTAGTGTCTATAGGATAGTACAAAGGAAAGTTAGAACGCTCGTCTAAAACCACTTTTTCCCAAGTCATTTTTGAAAATAGAATATCACGATCATCTACATAACCGTATTCTAAAGGTTTATCGTTATCTACAGCCTTTTGAGCATCTGTTCTAACACCAATTTCTTCTGGGCTTTTCGCATTTAAAATATTTGCCTGAGCAAACATACCAGATACGGTACAAACAGTTGTTACAGTTAATAAAAAACTTTTCAAATTCATGTGCTTACTATTTATTGTTTTTAATGAAACATCTAAAATAGAATTCTATTTTAGATGTTTCATCCTATAATACTCATTATTCAGTAATAACTAAACGTTATGTTTTAGCTTTTAGTTTGTAAGCTCGATAATAATTGGTGATACTTTTTTAAGTATTACACTAACACCAGTTGCTCTAGCTTGAATATCAAAAATTGTAACATCCGATCCACGCTTAGCTTTACGTAAAGCTCCTTTTGCTCTACTATCTAACTTACTACCACTTACACTTATTGTTGGTTGCCCTGGTACTTTAAATTTAAATCCAGTAACACGTAAAGGCAATTCAAAATCAAAATCGTCAAATTTAGCACCAATAGTTGAAATTTCAAGACTATTACGTTGCATTTTTACAGCACCATCTTCACCTCTTACAGTTCCTGTTGGTTTTGGTAAATCTTTAATTCTAAATGTTGCTTTATCTCCTACATTACCACCACCGTCAGGCAATGATGCGCTTACATTAATTGTTATTTCTCTACCTTTAATTTTAGTAGCATCCATAACATATTTACTACCAGAAACTCTCGATAAACCTTGAGCACTAGCCTTAACTTTATTATCCGGCACACCTGCAAAAGAAATAGTCATTGGGTTTTTAACACCTCTATAAACTACATTCATTTTATCAGCAGAAATAGTTGCTGAATTTGGTTTTGCAACAGTTGCAAAAGATGAGCTTACAGGTACTTCAACCTCTTCTCCGTCTTGAGCAAAATATAAAGCTCCTGCAATTTTATGCTCTCCAACTCCACCCGTTCCAACTTTAAGTTTCACCTTTCCGCCTTCAATAGTGTATTGTTTATCACTTAATTTTCTACCGTCTAAAGTTAATTCAACTCGACTTGGTTTTGTAGAAGCATCTGTACGACCTAAAACAATTTGTCCGTCGAACTGCTCTCCGTTAAAATAAGCAGATTTAGATGTTTCCATTAAAGTAGTATAGTTAGTCATAGACACCTCACTAGAAAGTGTTCCTTGCAACATATTACCTAAGATTTCAGATTCTGTTGTTTTAATATCAGATTGAAGCTGTGTCATTTTAGTTAAAGAAGCAACTAAAGGAAAACCTTTATAGTTATGATCTAACCATTCTACAGTTCCTGCACCACGCTTAACATCTTCTGTATTAAATTTGTCTTTTACAGATTTAACAACATCTTCCATACCTTTTTGACCTTCTATCAAACCAAGAACGCCTTCTCTGAATTCTACTATTTTTGCTTTAAACTCTTCGCCTTCTGGTTTTAGCTTCCCTCCTTTAAAAAAGTTTTGATCAAGGTAATCACCTTTATCCATACTTTCATATTCGGTAGCATCTTTTACAGTAGCTGTCATTTTACCCTTTAATTCCGTAAGATAGCTATCAAAATCGTGAGCTAATTTATCTAAAGCTTCACCTTTCGCTTTTAAAGGTTCATATTTTTCTGGTTGTTCTTCTGCTTTTAACTTTAAATTATCTACAAAAGATTTATTTCTCAATTCTGCAGACTCGTTAGATTCAACAAGTCTCTCGTTCATTAATCCGAATGCTGAAAGTACTTCTTTCGACATATTTAATGCTAACATCGCAATAAATATGAGGTACATTAGATTAATCATTTTCTGTCTAGGTGATAAATTTCCTCCTGCCATGGTTAATTAGGTTTTTTAATGGTTAATTAATAGTAATAATAATTTGGGGTTATTAATTAGCCTAATTAATTATTTATTCATTGCAGATAACATACCTCCGTAAACACCATTTAATGATGATAAGTTTGAAGCTAAAGATTGCATTTGTTCTTTTAATTTTGCTGCATTTTCTACAGACTCTTCATTAATAGTGGCTTGTTTACTAGCACTTTCTAATTGTACTTTGTATAAACCATTTAATGATTCCATTTGTGAAGCTGCTAAAGATAATTCTGCACCATACTTTTTGGTTGCTTCCATAGAGTCTACAGTAGATCCCATATTTTTTGCTGCACCTTCAAAGTTTTTAATACTATCTCCTAAACTTGCGATTAACTCTCCGTCGATTTTAGCTTCTTTTAATAAGTTATCTAATTTTTTAGATAACATACCTTGAGCATCATCATTTTGTACCGCTTCTTTTTTGCTTCCAATACCTCCAGCTAATTCTGGATACACTAAAGACCAGTCTAATTCATCATCTACTGGTTCAAATGCAGATAATGCAAATATTAGTGCCTCCGTTACTAAACCAATTGTTAATAATGTGTTACCGTTTAAAGGTCCAAACTCCATGTGAGTAATTTTGAATAATGCTCCTAAGATTACCACTGCGGCTCCTAATCCGTAGGCCATATTCATGATCTTTTTACTTGCTTTTGACTTTGCCATAATTCTTGATTTTAATTTAAGTACTAGTACTTAAGTAGGTTAAAGGTTAATTAATAAAAATTTATAATGATTTGATTTGATTAAATACAATTAGCTTAGTTACCGTTTTTTGTTACTTGTGTCCCCATATAATCTTGAACGGTTCTAAAACCAATATAACTTCTTGCAGAATCTGCATATTCGTAATCTCTTGAACTTACTTGTAAAAAGTAAGCTACATCTTTCCAAGAACCACCACGTACAATTTTACGCTTGTTATCTCTATCATTTACACTTGGATTTATACTTGATGTATACTCATAAGATGAAGGATCGTAAGATGCATTTACCCATTCTGAAACATTTCCAGACATGTTATACAAATTGTAATCGTTAGGCTCATAAGATTTTGCTTCTACAGTATATAAAGCTTGATCGGCAGCATAATCTCCACGTACCGGTTTAAAGTTTGCCATAAAACAACCTCTATCACTTTTAGTATAAGGCCCACCCCATGGGTAAGTTGCTGCTTGCAGACCTCCACGAGCGGCATATTCCCACTCTGCTTCAGATGGTAATCTAAATGTGTTTACCATAGCTGCACCTTTTTTCTGTTTTTGATAAGAATTTTTGTTTAAAGTTCTCCATTCACAAAAAGCTTTTGCTTGTTTCCAAGTAACACCTACAACAGGATATTCTCCGTAAGCATCGTGCCAGAAATAATCGTTGTGCATTGGCTCGTTGTATGAATACGCGAAATCTCTAATCCAAACTGTTGTATCTGGATATATTTCTAACTCTTCCTTTTTAATAGCATCCTTACGTTCAATACCTCTGTTATTGGCAGCTTCTTGAATGTCCATATAACTATATTGGAATTTAAACTTTTTAACATCCCAGGTACGTTGCCCGTTGTATGATGCCTCTAAAGGTAAATACATAGTATCCATAACTTCTGCATACCATTCATCTGGATATTCAGCGGTATCAAAAACTAGATCTACATCTTTATTCAATTTTCTACCTTCATAACCTGTTGGTCCTAATCCAGTATAATTTTCGAACATGTATTTTTCATAAACAGACATGTTGGCCGTATCTGCATCTTTAAATGCAAATTCACCAATACCTCCATCTTCAGGAATTTTTCCAATTTCATCAGCTAAAACGGCAAGTTTCATTCTAACGATAGAATCTCTTACCCAATTAACAAACTGGCGATATTCACTATTTGTTATTTCAGTTGCATCCATATAAAATGAGCGTACAGTAACTGTTTTTGCAGGTGCATCTTGCACACCAGCTAAATCATCATCAGCTTTACCCATTATAAATGCTCCACCAGGAATAAGCTCCATACCGTAAGGCTTCTCTGGATGCCATTTTTTTCCTTGCACACCTACTAGTTCGCCTCTGTCATTTGAGCCGCAACTTGCTAGCAATGCTACTACTGTGGTTAATAATATAAACTTCTTCATAATCATAGAAAACTCGCGGTTAATTATTTAAGCTCTAACTTGAGAGCGTAAACATATTTATATATTTTTTAAAAAACAACTTTTTACCTAAAAAATTTACATTTCGTCGTAAAAAAATAACATTTAAACGATGAAATACGCATTTAAACCTTTTTTACTTCTCAAATACTATTTTTCCTAATGGCTTTGTACCAGCGCTCTGGCACTATATTATTACATGCATCTTTGTAATCTTGGTGCATGCATGGTAATAACGTATGCCTTTTTAATTTATTATTAACTTCTGATAAAAAAGGGATTTCAATCCACCATCTACCTGTCTTATTACTCTTATAAAACACTAGCTCTTCAGATTCTACCAAAGTAATAAATTTTTGGTAAGTATATTCATCCGAAAAATCATCATCCTTTATTCTATAATTTACGCCTTCAATAAAATACCATAACATTTGTGAGACCAACATAGATGTTATTTCATCATCACTAGAAGGTTTATATTCATAAATACCAAAAGACGACACCTTATTACTTATACCAGCATATCTAGCAATAGCACAAATTTCTTTACCATCAAAGCCATTTGGTGATACTTTTTGATTTAAACTTACTTCTGAACTTTTTACAGAGCCTAAATCGATACTTACAATATTAGCATCTCTTAATACAGGTTCTACTATTGTAATATCGTGAGACACCTGCCCTAACCTGTATGATTCAAAATACAAGCTATCCATCAAATCTATTTCTTCTTGCGAATTAAAATATGTTTGATAGCCTACTGTTGCGTAATTAAAAAGGTTATAGGGCTGATCTAAAATAATTTTACCTACAAAACTATTGTTTTTAATAGGTTTAGTTGAATCGCCTAGATCGAATTTGCTATCAACATTTACTATATTCACCATGGGCGCAAAACTATCATAAGCACGATAGTTTGCATAAGTAAGATCTTGAGACCCACCCAAAATCACGGGAATTATATTTTGCTTAATTAGAGTATTTACAACTTCTTTTAAAGCAAAATAGGTGTCATCGACACTTTCGCCTTTCTCAATATCTCCTAAATCGGCAACACTAATATTCCAGCTTCCTGGAAAAAGGCTATAAAATCCTTTACGAATTTCATCTAAACAAAACTCTTCACCTATATAATTAATGTCGTTTCTGTTTTCTAGAATACCAACTATAGCTATTTGAACACCATCCAAATCGGGAAGTCCCTGCTGTGCTGAGTGAATTTTTATTTTTCGCCCCAAAGCTTGAGCTGAAAGCAACTCATTATGAGCCAATACAAAATCTGAAACAGGAGACAGAAAGTTAAAATCCATTAAAGTGTACTAAATTATACTGTTTTGCTTTATACAAATATCACTAAAAAAAGAAAACAAATACTATAAATGCAGAAATTTATATCACAAATAAACGTGTTGAAATTTCAATTATTTATAAAATTATTTCTTTTTCGCTGTTGTTTTTTTAGTTGCCGTTTTTTTTGCCGCAGCCTTTTTAGGCGCTGCTTTTTTTCTTGGTTTCTTTTTTGGAGTTTTGGCTTCTATTAGCTTAGCTGCCTCTTCCAAGGTCATTTCTGTAACATCAACCGTTTTAGCTAACTCTACTTTTATTTTACCTTTTATTACATTGTGACGTCCCCAACGTGCTTTTTCAACACGAATACCTTCATCTTCCCAATTATGAATTACTTTATCAATTTCTTTTTGAATCTTAACTTCAATAAGCTCTACAATTTCATCATCGGTTAAATTATCCCAATCATATTTTTTATTCACGTTAATAAACAAATTGTTCCATTTAATATATGGTCCAAAACGCCCTTTACCTTTCTGTACTGGCAGATCTTTATACATGTAAATAGGAGCATCCGCTTTTTGCTTTTCTTTAATTAAAACAATAGCATCATCTAACTCCACACTTAATGGGTCTGTTCCTTTCGGAAGTGATACATAAGCATCGCCAAACTTTACATAAGGTCCAAAACGCCCGTTATTTACAACCACTTCTTCATCTTCAAAGTTTCCTAAGTTTTTAGGAAGTTGAAATAAATCCATCGCCTCTTCGAAGGTAATAGAATTTAATTGTTGATCTGGACTTAAACTTGCAAACTGCGGTTTTTCTTCATCATCAACCGTTCCTATTTGAACCATTGGCCCAAATTTACCTAAACGCACACTTACACGTTTACCTGTTTTAGGATCTTCACCTAAAATACGTTCACCAGACTCTCTATCTGCATTTTCCTTAACATCTTCAACAATGGGATGAAAATTATCATAAAACGATTTCATCATTTTTTTCCAATCCTCTTTTCCTTCTGCTATTTCATCAAAATCGGCTTCTACTTTTGCTGTAAAACTATAATCTAAAATAGACTCAAAGTGATTCACTAAAAAGTCAGTTACAATCATTCCAATATCAGTTGGAACCAACTTCCCTTTATCTGACCCCACTTTCTCTGATAAAGTCACATCATTTACAGAACCATCTTGAAGTTTTAATTGAGAATAATTTCTTTCCTCTCCATCTATAGTCCCTTTTTCAACATAATTTCTATTTTGAATAGTTGAAATTGTTGGTGCATAGGTAGACGGACGACCAATACCTAATTCTTCTAACTTCTTAACTAAAGATGCCTCCGTATATCTAGCTGGCGGACGCGTATAACGTTCGGTTGCTGTTATATAACTATTAAGTAATGTCTCATTAGTTTTCATAGCTGGCAACATACCATCTTGCTCATCTAAATCCTCATCATCGGTACCTTCTAAATATACTTTTAAAAAACCATCAAACGTAATAACCTCTCCGTTTGCTGTAAACGTTTCTTTATGTGTTGATGCACTAATTTTTACGTTAGTACGCTCTAATTCTGCCTCACTCATTTGCGATGCAATAGAACGTTTCCATATTAAATCGTATAAACGCGCTTGATCATAATCAATATCTACTGAATGTACAGCGAAATTGGTTGGACGAATCGCTTCGTGAGCTTCTTGAGCTCCTTTGGCTTTTCCTTTATAGTTTCTAGATTTACTGTATTTGTCACCATAAGCATTTCTAATCTCTGCCTCCGCTCCTTTTTTAGCTTCATCGGAAAGATTAACACTATCCGTTCTCATATAAGTAATTAAACCTGCTTCGTAAAGGCGTTGCGCCATAGTCATGGTTTTACTTACCGAAAAGTATAATTTTCTAGAAGCTTCCTGTTGCAACGTAGAGGTTGTAAACGGTGCTGCTGGAGATTTTTTAGCTGGTTTTTGTTGTAAATCGGCTACTTTAAAATCGGCCTGAGCATTTTTCTCTAAAAATTTTTGAGCTTCTTTTTTAGTTGAAAAGTTCTTCGGAAGTTTTGCTTTAAAACTTTGTCCATCTTCATTAGAGAATTCTGCATCTATTCTATATGATGCTACAGGGCTGAAACCTTGTATATCTCTTTCCTTTTCAACAATTAACCGAACAGAAACAGATTGTACACGACCAGCAGACAAACCACCTTTAACCTTTCTCCACAAAACAGGAGAAAGCTCGTAACCTACAATTCTATCTAATACACGACGTGCTTGCTGCGCGTCTACTAAATCATAATCTATTCCACGCGGATTCTCAATCGCCTTTAAAATTGCCGATTTTGTTATTTCGTGAAAAACAATACGTTTTGTTTTGTCTTTGTCCAATTTTAGCGTTTCGGCTAAATGCCACGCAATAGCCTCTCCCTCGCGATCCTCATCACTTGCTAACCAAACCATTTCGGCTTTCTTAGCTAAGTCTTTCAGTTTTTTTACAACTGCTTTTTTATCTGTGGATACTTCGTATTTGGGATTAAAATCACCTTCAACATCAACCCCTAACTCTTTGGAAGGTAAATCGGAAATATGCCCGAAACTAGATTCTACTTTAAAATCTTTTCCTAGAAATTTTTCAATGGTTTTTGCCTTTGCAGGTGACTCTACTATTACTAAATTCTTCGCCATAAATCATTTTTTGTGCTACAAATGTATATCAAAAAAAGTTTATCTGCCTAATTTTACGCACTATCTGTATAATTTTTGCAAAAAAAAACCTGCTTTTAAGAGTAAAAAGCAGGTTTTTATTTTTTAAACTTTTAAAAATATTTAAAAATCCATTATTTCAAACACCTTATATATAGGTGTTATATTTTTTATTCTATCGAAGTTCCTATTTCTTCAATAGCATCTGTAGTTTCATCAAAACCTACCACTTTCTTATAAATTAAATAAATAGGATGCCATAGAAACGCTTGTAGAAATAAAGAACCCAATCCACAAGTAATCATTGATATTACAAAAATACATAGGTAACTTACAATAAACAATCCTATGGTTATTCCCCATTTTTTTGTTCCAATTTTAAAACTTGCCTTAACAATTTCTCCAGTACTAAACTCCGGATTAAAAGCAAAAATTAGCATAAAATAAGAAACCGGAACCATAGTATATATTAATGGTATGTAGCATAATAATGCCGAAGGAATAACAATACCAATTGAAATAAGCATTATAACAAAGGCTTTGCTTAAATATTTTCCTTTTACGAAATGAAAAAAGTCGGTTGTGGTAACAGCTTCGTTATAATCCATTCTTTTTATAATTCTAAAAAAAGATGCTTGTAGCGTTAATGATATTGTACCTAAAACAAATACTCCTAAAATTACAAACAAAATATAAATTACAGACATACCACCTAAAAATGTATTTAGGGCTTCTTGATCGTTATACCCACTCTCTTGTTGAGCAACCATTAAACCTATTAAAGGGATATAAAACACTAAAATTAATGGCAACATAACAACCAAAGTAAAAATTTGAAGCAAGAAACCTTGCACCCAAGTTTTTTTATACAACTCAATGGCTTCGCTAAAAATAGAGCCAAAATCGAGCTGCTTTGCATTATTAATTTTTTCTAATAGACTAGTAATAGTGTTCATATTTTAAAGTTAGGGGTTAAGATATTTAAAGCCGTAAAAGTAATTTAATTTCTCAAAACAAAAAATCTTGTTAAAAAAACTCGATAGTAAATTAAAAACACCAACACTTAAAAATTAAGCTACACACTAAACATGCATTAAAAACCTGATTTAGAAACCCTTCATTAAAACTAAAAAGATAGCTTAAAACCATTAATAACGCATAAAAAATAAAACTGCCACTTTGTCACATAACATAAATAAATTGTATCTTTGCACACTTATTGAACAATACCAGTTTCTAGCAAACTATGGAAAAAATTATAGACGAAAATAAACAAGGTCAATCTTTAACGCTTGAACAGAAAGCAGGCAATACACGCAAACTTTTTATTGAAAGCTACGGCTGCTCAATGAATTTTAGCGATAGTGAAATTGTAGCTTCTATCATGAAAGATCAGGGTTTTAATACCACACAAAATCTAGAAGAAGCCGACTTAGTTTTAGTTAACACTTGCTCTATTCGTGATAAAGCCGAACAAACCGTGCGTAAACGATTAGAAAAATATAATGCCGTAAAACGCGACCTAAACCCAAAAATGAAAGTTGGCGTTTTAGGCTGTATGGCCGAGCGTTTAAAAACAAAATTTCTTGAAGAAGAAAAAATTGTTGACTTAGTTGTGGGCCCAGATGCATACAAAGATTTACCAAACCTTTTAGCTGAAGTTGACGAAGGTAGAGATGCTATAAACGTTATTCTTTCTAAAGAAGAAACCTATGGCGATATTTCTCCGGTGCGTTTAAATTCTAATGGCGTTACAGCTTTTGTCTCCATAACACGTGGCTGTGATAACATGTGTACGTTTTGTGTAGTACCCTTTACTAGAGGCCGTGAGCGTAGTCGTGACCCACAAAGTATTTTAGAAGAAATAAACGACTTATGGAGTCGTGGTTTTAAAGAAATAACCTTACTTGGTCAAAACGTAGATAGCTACCTTTGGTACGGTGGCGGACTTAAAAAAGACTTTGTAAAAGCTAGCGATATGGAGAAGGCTACTGCTGTAGACTTTTCTAAATTACTAGAGCTTTGTGCTAAAGAGCAACCAAAAATGCGTATTCGTTTTTCAACGTCTAACCCGCAAGATTTAACTTTAGATGTGGTTAAAACCATGGCTAAATTCGACAATATCTGTAACCACATCCATTTACCTGTGCAAAGCGGAAGCAACCGTATTTTAAAGGAAATGAATCGTTTACACACCCGCGAAGAGTACTTTGAATTAATAGATAACATCCGTCGTATTATTCCAAAATGCACTATTAGCCAGGATATGATTGTTGGTTTTCCTACAGAAACAGAAGAAGATTTTCAAGATACCGTTTCTTTAATGGAATACGTAAAATATAATTTTGGTTACATGTTTACCTACTCTGAACGCCCTGGTACTATGGCCGGAAGAAATATGAAAGACGATGTGCCAGAACCTGTAAAAAAACGCCGTTTACAAGATATTGTAGATTTACAACGTGAACATAGCGAATTTAGAACCAAAGAACACTTAGGCACAGAAGTAGAGGTTTTAATTGAAAAAGAATCGAAAAAATCTGCCGAACAATGGTCGGGTCGTACCTCACAAAATATTGTGTGCGTGTTCCCTAAAGCTGATTTTAAAATTGGTGATTTTGTAAAAGTAAAGGTTAACAATTGTACCAGCGCCACGTTAATTGGCGAAGGCATAGCATTATCAATGAATAATTAATATTTATTTGAAACTAAAACCAAGCATTTAGCATTATTCACTTTTAATTTTTAATTAAGAATATGGAATCAATCCAAGCAATTAAACAACGATTTGGTATTATTGGCAATACACCAACGCTAAACCGTGCTATAGAAAAAGCTATTCAGGTTGCCCCTACCGATATTTCGGTTTTAGTAACAGGAGAAAGTGGTGTTGGAAAAGAAAGTATTCCTAAAATAATACATCAATTATCACACAGAAAACACAATAAATATATTGCAGTAAACTGTGGAGCTATACCAGAAGGCACAATAGATTCGGAACTGTTCGGACACGAAAAAGGAGCCTTTACAGGTGCCACACAAACGCGTGAAGGATATTTTGAAGTGGCCGATGGCGGTACTATTTTTTTAGATGAAGTTGGCGAATTACCACTTACAACACAAGTTAGGCTTTTGCGTGTTTTAGAAAATGGCGAATTTCTAAAAGTAGGCTCTAGTAAAGTTCAAAAAACCAACGTTCGTATTGTAGCTGCAACAAACGTGAACATGTTTGAAGCTATTGAAAAAGAAAAATTTAGAGAAGATTTATACTATCGATTAAGCACTGTAGACATTAATTTACCGCCACTTCGTGAACGCCAAGACGATATACATTTATTATTTAGAAAGTTTGCTAGCGACTTTGCATTAAAATATAAAATGCCCACAGTAAAACTTACAGACTCGGCTGTGCATATACTTACAAAACACCGCTGGAACGGTAATATTAGACAATTGCGTAACATTGCAGAACAAGTATCTGTTTTAGAGCAAAACCGAACCATTAGCGCCGAAACTTTAACTGGTTATTTACCCGCTTCGGGAACAAATTTGCCTGCCGTAATTAAAACATCGAAATCTAAAAGTGATTTTAGTAGCGAGCGCGAAATTCTGTATAAAGTTCTTTTTGATATGAAAAGTGACTTAAGTGATTTAAAGAAACTCACCATGGAACTCATGAAAAATGGGAACACCAAAGATGTTGAGAAGAAAAATGAAAGTTTAATTCAAAAAATATACGGAGATGACGATGATGACATTCTTGATTTTGAAGAAAGCGTAAACAATACCGAGCTGCTTTCAATTCCAGAACACACGTCAAACATTGAAGAACCTATCAACACCCAAGATAAATACCACTTTGCAGAAGAAATTGAAGAAGAAGAAACTTTATCTATTCACGATAAAGAATTAGAATTAATTAAAAAATCGTTAGAACGTCACAGCGGAAAACGTAAATTAGCAGCCGCAGAACTTGGTATTAGCGAACGTACATTATATCGCAAAATAAAACAATACGATTTATAATAGTACGTTTATATAACACACAAGTCTCTATAAAACAGGTACGTATTCAACAAAAAAAATGAAGCACGCAAAATATATAATTATAATATTAACTATCGCAACCCTAACAAGTTGTGGTATTTACTCATTTACGGGAACCTCTATTTCTTCCGATATAAAAACTTACCAAGTAAATCGTTTTGAAAATAATGCGCTATTAGTAGAACCAGGATTGGAGCGGGATTTTAAATTAGCTTTAGAAGATTTAATTCAGAACCAAACTAACCTAAGCCTTGTACCTTCTAACGGCGATTTAGTATACGAAGGAGAAATAACAGGGTACCGCGTTTCGCCAACAACAGCAACATCAGAAAATGTTGCAGCTCAGAATAGATTAACAATAAGTGTAAAGTTGAGATTTTTTAATAGAAAAAAAGAAGATGATGATTTGGAACAAAGTTTTTCTTTTTTCTATGATTACGACGGAACAGCACAACTTATTGGAACAACAAAAACAACAGCACATGAAGAAATATTTGAGCGTTTAACTCAAGATATTTTTAATGCAACACTAGCAAAATGGTAATAAGTAAATTATCCATAATGCTAATTTACGCTTTATATTAATAATTATAAAAATTTGGCTCAGCCAATGAATCGAACCGATTTCACATATCTACTTCAAAACCCTCATGCCATAACGCACGAACAAACCGAGGCTATAAAATCTATTTTAGATCAATACCCCTACTTTCAATCGGCGCGTGCTATTCACTTAAAAGGGTTAAAAGATCAAAGTAGTTTAGAGTATAATCGAGCACTTAAAACAACTGCCGCTTACACCACCGACCGTAGTATTTTATTCGATTTTATTACTTCGGAACATTTTATTCAGAATGAAATTTCGAAATACATCAAAAAAAACATCTCACCTCTTAATGATATAGAAATAGATGTTGAAGATATCACGGTTTATAAAAAAGTAACTATCGATGATACTTTAAAACAGCAAATACAAGATACTAATGGTGTTTTAGATCCGTCTTTATTTGAACCTAAAACATTACGACCACAAAAAGAGATAGTACCTGTTTTAAACACTCTTGAAAATACCGAAAGCGCAACGAAAGTTATTACTGAACCCGAAAAAAGAACACCAGAAGCCATTTTAAGTTTAGGTGCACCTCTTCCTTTTGATAAAAAAGAATCGCATTCCTTTAACGAATGGTTAAAACTTACTCAATTTAAACCTATTGAGCGTCAGCCAGAAGTTTCAAAAAAAACAGCAAAAAAGAAAACCGAAAAAGCGCTAAAAAAAGAGAAAAAGTTCGATTTAATAGATAAATTTATCATTAAAAACCCAAAAATAAACCCTACAAAGCCCCTTGCTCTAAAAGGAAATTTAGCAAAAGCGCAAATGATACAGCCGGAAGCCTTGATGACAGAGACTTTAGCGCGTATTTATGTAGAACAAAAAAATTATTCTAAGGCCATTCAATCTTATAAAATTTTAAGTTTGAAATATCCAGAAAAAAGTGGTTTCTTTGCAAACCAAATTGAGGCAGTAAAACAATTACAAGAACAAAATAACAAGAAATAATGAGTACGTTTACAATATTTTTAGCATTAATAGTTGTGGTAGCATTTTTACTAATTGTAGTAATTATGGTTCAAAACCCTAAGGGTGGTGGATTATCTTCTTCATTTGGAGGTGGTGGAACACAGCAATTAGGCGGTGTAAAAAAGACAACCGATTTTTTAGACAAAAGCACATGGTACTTAGCTACATTTTTACTAGTATTAATACTAGCATCAAACATAGCAATTAACAGAGGAGATTCTTCTTTAGAGTCTAAAGCTTTAGATGCAGATGCACCAAGCACTCAACCTTTAGCAACTCCTGCTAATACAGCAACCGATGCTGCTACAATAAAAGATAGCGTGAACTAAGATTCTCAAAACATATTAAATAAAAAATGCCAACTGTATAAGTTGGCATTTTTTATTTCTGCAAGTTTGTCAGTCTACTGCTCTTGGCATATTTTTCGCGTACTACTAAAGCGTTAATCATAATTTAATTAATTAAAAAATAATATAAAAATGAGCTTAAACATTAAACCATTAGCAGACCGCGTTCTTATTGAGCCTGCTGCCGCTGAAACTAAAACAGCATCAGGAATTATTATTCCAGATAACGCTAAAGAAAAACCACAAAAAGGGACTGTTGTTGCTGCTGGAAAAGGTACCAAAGACGAACCTATTACTGTAAAAGTTGGTGACACTGTTTTATATGGTAAATATGCTGGCACAGAATTAAAATTAGAAGGTACAGATTATTTAATTATGCGTGAGAGCGATATTCTTGCAATTATTTAATAACTCTTTTTTTATTTTCCGCGAAAGCGGAAACCTCATCAATTTAAACTAGATTTTCATTAAATAGATTTTCTCCTTAGTGAGAATAAAAAAATTAAACATATTATGGCAAAAGATATAAAATTTGATATTGAAGCACGCGACGGATTAAAACGTGGTGTTGATGCATTAGCAAACGCAGTAAAAGTAACGTTAGGCCCAAAAGGACGTAACGTAATTATTAGTAAAAGTTTTGGAGCACCACAAGTAACTAAAGATGGTGTATCTGTAGCTAAAGAAATTGAATTAGAAAACCCATTAGAAAATATGGGTGCGCAAATGGTTAAAGAAGTAGCTTCTAAAACCAACGATTTAGCTGGTGATGGTACTACAACTGCAACTGTATTGGCTCAAGCTATTGTAAAAGAAGGCTTAAAAAACGTTGCTGCAGGTGCTAACCCAATGGATTTAAAACGTGGTATTGACAAAGCTGTTGATGCTATTGTTGCCGATCTTGAAAAGCAAGCTAAAAAAGTAGGTAACTCATCAGAAATGATAAAACAAGTTGCCGCTATTTCTGCAAATAACGATGACACTATTGGCGAATTAATCGCTACAGCTTTTGGTAAAGTTGGTAAAGAAGGTGTTATTACTGTTGAAGAAGCTAAAGGGATGGAAACTTATGTTGACGTTGTTGAAGGTATGCAGTTTGATAGAGGTTACCTTTCTCCTTATTTTGTTACCGATGCTGATAAAATGATTGCTGATTTAGAAAATCCGTATATTTTATTGTTCGATAAAAAGATTTCTAACTTAAACGAAATTCTTCCAATTTTAGAGCCTGTTGCTCAATCTGGTCGTCCATTATTAATTATTGCAGAAGATGTTGACGGACAAGCGTTAGCTACTTTAGTTGTAAATAAATTACGTGGTGGATTAAAAATAGCAGCTGTTAAAGCTCCTGGTTTTGGTGACCGTCGTAAAGCTATGCTAGAAGATATCGCTATCTTAACTGGTGGAACTGTTATTTCTGAAGAAAGAGGTTTTACTTTAGAGAATGCAGATTTAACAATGCTTGGTACTGCTGAAACAGTAACTATTGATAAAGACAACACAACTATTGTAAATGGTTCTGGTGATGCTGAATCTATTAAAAATAGAGTAAATCAAATTAAATCTCAAATTGAAACTACAACTTCAGATTACGATAAAGAGAAACTACAAGAACGTTTAGCTAAATTAGCTGGTGGTGTAGCTGTTCTTTATGTTGGAGCTGCAAGTGAAGTTGAAATGAAAGAGAAAAAAGACCGTGTTGATGATGCATTACACGCAACTAGAGCAGCCGTAGAAGAAGGTATTGTTGCTGGTGGAGGTGTTGCATTAGTAAGAGCTAAATCTGTTTTAGAGAAACTTACAACAGAAAACTTAGATGAAACAACTGGTGTGCAAATTGTAGCTCGTGCTATTGAAGCGCCTTTACGTACTATTGTTGAAAATGCAGGCGGTGAAGGTAGTGTTGTTATCTCTAAAGTTTTAGAAGGTAAAAAAGATTTTGGTTTCGATGCTAAAACAGATCAATATGTTGATATGCTTAAAGCAGGTATTATCGATCCTAAAAAAGTAACACGTGTGGCTTTAGAAAATGCAGCATCTGTTTCTGGAATGATTTTAACTACAGAATGTGCTTTAATAGATATTAAAGAAGATGCAGCTGCAATGCCTCCAATGGGCGGCGGCGGTATGCCAGGCATGATGTAATTACCATACTAAACTATATTAAAAACGCTTCTTCCAAAACTAAAGGAAGAAGCGTTTTTTTATACTTCAAATTTCACTTTTACTTCGGACTAGAATTGAAATTTTAGTTATTCTTTATCTTAAATAAAAGGGTGTTAAACAAAAACTCCAAGCCTAACGCTTGGAGTTTTTTCCTTTTAAAAATAACAATAATATTAAACTAATACTATAATCTTACATTAACTATTTCGACTCGAAATTATCAGGAATGGTTAATGGTAAATACCAGTTTTCTGGATTTAATAATTTTTGACCAACAGTTGCTGCTGCTCCACTTTCTCCTGCAGTTACAAACTTATTTGCAACAGCATCCGCTAATATTGTTGGATCGTTACTTCTAATTGAAAAACGAACTAAATCTTCCCATCTGTTTCCTTCAAAAGCCAACTCTAAGGCAGCCTCATTAAGAATTAAGGCACCTACTTGCTCGATAGCATCGCTACTTGTTACATCGATATCTAAACCTACCGGAGCCATACCTACACGACCACGAACCCCTAAGTATCCAGAAGTTGGCTCATCACTAGAATTAGTAGCATAATAAGTGTTTATATCAAAGTTTAAATAAGCTTCCGCGTTGTCAAAAATAGGAGCATCAACAGGGTCTACATCAGGATTATTAAAAATACCATTTAAAATAGCTAATGCCTGTTCTGGATGTCCTGCGTAATTAATAGCCTCTGCATATCTTAAATATACTTTAGCTGCTCTATTCCATGTAAAATAATCGTATTGATATTTTTTAATTGGAAGTAAATCACTAAAAGCATCAACTGAGCTGCTAACTCGTGTATCTACTCCTTCAATCTTTGGCTCACCTTCAAACCCTACAGATTGATCCGCCCAGTTATATATAATTGATAATGAAGCTGATAATTGATCTGTGACCACTGTAAAGCTATTGTTAGGCTGTCTATATTGTTCACTAAAACCAACATAATTGATAACCTCACTGGTTCTAACGGTTTCTCCGAATATATTTAACCAACGGCTTACTGTGCTATAAACTCCTCCTGACTCTGTAACCGTTACCGAATTAGATCCAGATAAATATAAAACACCTTGTAAAGCCTCTTTATCAAAAAATGCTTTATATCTCGTTGCTGCTAGTGCATTGTTTCCTTTCCATAAATGTAAGTCTCCCAAAAGAATATCTTGATCAGGAATCATATCAAAAATTGAAAACCCTAAAGAGCCTGCATATTTTGTTACATTCTCTACACCTTCAACCTCAGCTAGATTAGAAATTAATTGATCTAAAGCTTGATCTACTGATAATAAAGGGTAAGTATCGTCCAGTTCATCACTCGTTCTAATTGGTTTAGTAATGTATGGTAACTTTCCGTAATTAATTAGAATTTGCATTTGCGCCCATGTTCTAATTCTTAAAATAGAAGCGTAATCATCTAATAATTGATTTTCGTAAGCATCGGTATCAATACCTTCTAAAGCAAAATTACAGTTATTGATAATAGAAAACATAGTCGTTAAATCTGCATAACTATTATCTTCACTTATGTTGTGGTTGTTAACTTCTTGAAGCTCATCAATAGAGTTTGCATTGACATTTACTAAATCTGCACGCAACTCACCTAGCACTACATATTGCCCTACAACGTCTTGTAATTGAGAAAGTACTCCAAACAATGCCGATCTAGCATCTATTTGATCGTCGCCAAGGTAATCCTCGGCAAGCAATACTTCTTCAGGTTCTACTTCTAACAAACTCTCGCAAGAGGTTAAGAGCGTTAATCCGAAAAGTATGCTGAACGTAATATTTCTATATTGTTTCATTTATATCTATTTTTTTATTTTGAATCTATTATACAAAAATTATAGTCCTACTCTAACTCCAACTAAAACTGAAGTGTATTGAGGTGTTAAACCGGCATCGATACCTTGTAAATAACTTGTTTGAGACGAGCTTACTTCTGGATCAAACCCTAAATAATCTGTAATTGTAAATAAGTTATTTGCCGTTAGAAAAACTGTTGCATTAAAAAAGTTTGGACTATAAGATAATGATAAGGTTTTTAAACGAATGTAAGATCCATCTTCTATCCAACGGTCTGAAAACCTTGAATTACCAACAGCATCTCCATAAACTGCACGAGGTATATTGGTGTTTTGATTTGCAACCGTCCAACGGTTTGCTACCGCTTCACTTTGGTTAGCTAAACCAGACATAGATTCTGTTTGCCAGCGTTGTGCATTGTAAACATCGTTTCCTTGACTGAATGAAAAGATAGCCGATAAGGATACATTTTTATATGTAAATGTATTGTAAACCATACCTGTAAAATCTGGATTAGGATTACCAATTACTACACGATCGTCTTCATTAATCACATTATCTGAAGTATCACTATTCACAAAACGAACATCACCTGCTACAAATGGTTGCTCGAATCCTGCAAAATCTACCCAATTTAAACCTTCGGCTGAAGCTTCTGTAGCATTATTATAAATACCATCTGTTTTGTACCCGTAAAATAAACCTAGCGCACTGCCTTCTTTATTAATTATTGTCGCGTTTACACCAGCTATTTCATATATCTGTTGATCTCCAGGTAATGAGATAATCTTGTTTTTGTATTGAGAAATATTTCCTCCAACATCCCACGTAAAGTTATCTGTATTAATAACACGTGCATTAATCCCTAATTCGAAACCTCTATTTTTAAGTTTTCCATCATTAGATAAGAATCCTTCACTACCAAAAACAGGGCTAATACTTGTTTGGTTTAATAAACCATCTGTAACATTGTTAAAATAATCTAAGTTTACAGATACGCGTTCGTTTAACAATCCTAAATCTAAACCTATGTTAGCTTTAGTTGTTTCTTCCCAACGGATAGAACTTTTAGCAATGTTACCATTAATAAGTCCTGTTCCTTCTAAAAATCTAGTAGAAACAAAATAAGATTCTGCATTGTAGTTTCCAATACCATCGTTACCTGTTAAACCATAACTTGCTCTAAGTTTTAATTTATCGATAAGATTGTTGTTAGCCATAAAGTTTTCTGAAGAAATTAACCACCCCACTCCTAGACCAGGGAAAATACCGGTAGATTTAGCATCTCCAAAACGAGATGAACTATCTAAAGCTAAATTATAACTAACAAAGTATTTATTTAAAAATGAATAATCTGCATTAGCATAAAGTGATGCGTATTTCCAGTTACCTATATTACCAGAAGTAACAAACGTATCTCTATTACCATTATTAAGTGATGTAAATTGATCGTCTCCAGAGTTACCACTAATAGAGTATGAATTCTCATAATCATTTTGGTTGTAACGCACTCCTAAGTTTATTGAGAAATCGTGAATATTATCAACGTTTAATTTATAGTTTAATCGTGTATCATTATAAACAGAAAATAAACTCTCTACACTTACTTTTGATGTGCGGTAAAAAGCATCACCGAAATCGTTGGTTTCTTCAGACAATCCTAAATCTGGTAAGAATACATTTTGTCTGTTTTTAATATAATTAACACCCGATAAAGAACTCAATGTTAATTTATCCGAAATTTTATAACCGAAGTTTAATTGTCCGTAAAGGTTATAATCTTTAGCTACAAAGGTTGCAACATCGGTAATAACTACAGGGTTACTAAAGCCACCAATATCATCAACATCTTGATAAACATCGGTTACTACACCATCTGCATTCTCTGTATAAGGTGCCAAAAACGGAGATTTATTAAGAGCAGAAAATATTGGAGATGTGCTTAACAAACCATCGTCATACAAACTTCTATCTGTATAACTTACACTTAAGTTTGTTGATAAAGATAATTTATCTGTAATGTTTGTATCAGCATTAAAACGTGTTGTAAAACGCTCGAAATCTGAATTAGAAATTACACCACCGTTAGTAGAATAACCAACAGATAAACCATATTTAGCAATCTCATCACCACCGGTTACTTTTAAATAGTACTCATTAACATAGTTATCATCGAATACTTGTTTTTGCCAATCGGTAGAATTATGATACTTTTCATAATCTTGAAACGACGTACTCTCATTAAAATAAGGCAAATTACTTATTTCGCTATTAGTATAAAGCCCTGAACTATTTAATTGGTTAGATAAATACGTTTTGTATTGATCTGCATTCATCATTCTAATATTATCTGGAGAAATATTTAAACCTGCTTGCGCATAGAAATCTATTTTAGTTGTAACATCATCCGTTTTATTAGTTTCAATAAGTATTACACCATTTGCAGCTCTAGATCCGTAGATTGAAGCCGCATCTTTAATTACTGTAATATTTGCAATATCCTTTGGGTTTATATCCGATAACGGATCGTAACTATACCCTCTAATAATAGAATTATTATTAAATGTATTAGTTTCAATCATCATACCATCTACAACTATTAAAGGCTGTGTAGAACTGTTTAAAGTATTGTACCCTCTAATAAAGTTATTAGAACCAATACCCGGAATTCCGGAACGCATTATACTGCGCATACCGCTTACCTCATTGCCGGTAATCATATTTGCAGCAGACTCACGTGCCGTAGCAATATTACCTTCTCTTACAGAAACAGCGCCCACTACAGATGAATTGCTTTTAGCTCTAAGTGGTGTATTTATGTCTCTATAATACGTATTGAAATCCTTCTTATTAATTTTAATTTCAACTTTAGACCTTCCTTTTAAGGCAAACTCTTTATTTTGAAATTCTTGGCTACTTAACGTAAGTGTAGCTCTACCGTCTGGAACTTTTATCGAGAACGTACCTTTTTCGTCTGTTAAAACAGAAGAAAACTTACCCGCTCGAACATTAACGCCGGCCAAAGGCTCTTTATTAGTAGCGTTAAGTACCGTTCCCGTAACTATTTTATTCGATTTTTCTTGTCCTTGCGATGCAAAAGTAATTCCGAAAAATAGAATGAAAAGCAGGGAATATGTATTTTTTATTTTCATCATAATCAGATAATTCATGTTTGTTTTTTAGTTAAAATACTTACTCTACTGGCGTTAATTCTATAAAATCAAGACCAAACTTACGATCGTACAGTAGAAGTTCTGGCTCACTAACATCTACAATAATTTTAAGTTTTACAAAGTATTCATTATCAACCTCCTCATTAATAAATACAGGAATATCATAAGTATCGCCAATGGTAATAACACCATCTTCAAGATTACTTACTATTAATGGGCCAATTTCGTTTACTATTACGTTTTTATCAGCATCTGTATAACTAAATTCAAACCTCAACTTTGTTTCTTGAGATGCTCCTACAGGAGTGAATCTTAACTTAATATTATAACTTGCAGATAACACATTGCTAAATGCTACTTCAAAATAGTTATTACTATTGCTCGCATCTGGGTTTGCTAATAAACTTACCGTATTTGTAAATGAACCTGAAGCGGTTCTATCAAAATTTTGAACTACTGTAAAGTCTGATAAATCACCAATAGTTCTTCTTTTATTATCTTCAACCTCATATCCTATAGGTTTATACATAACATTTTCTGGTGTGTAATCTAAATCACTTACTAAAAGCACATTGCCATTACTTAATGCTTCATTATCCATTATAGAACCAGCATCTAGCGTTACAAAATTACCAACAGTATTTAAAAGTAACGACCCGTCTAAATCTTCTTGTTCAAATGCTGGAAATGTTAAATTGCTAAATATTGTTCTATCTGTATTACTCTTTACCGAATCTTCAATTGGGAATTTATAATACTCCTTAAAACGATCGTAAATTCCTGTGTAAGCTTCATCGCCTAAACCAATAAACGTAAAACGATCTTCTTCAGAACTTAAATCTCCTATTGTTTTAAACTGTGTATTTGATGCGCTAAAAATAGAATCGTAAACCGTTTGACCTAAAGTATTAGTCCCTGTTTTAACACTTCTTGCTTCGTCGAAAAGAATTTCGTTATACTGAGAGAAGTATTCCATTAAAACCGGAAACTCTTCTACATTGTCATTAAGGAACCCCCAAATGTTTGGTTTTACGCTTAATACGCTTGATACCTTATGAAGTATACCATTTGATGTTAGCAAATCTGCCTCTAACAAATCAACATCTCCAAAAGTTATTTGACCATTTACATTAGAAAACTCGATATACTTATCGTTAAGCATTTTTACAAATACAGGGGTTTCATTTATTGTTGAACCGTAAGAGAACCTAGAAATATGGTTACCTATTAATTGCGTTAATGCATCTGGATCGTTTAAAACATCGGCAGATACTAACGTTAAAGCTTCGTTGCTTGGCGCCCAAATTGTAAAAGCTTGCGATGAGCTTAGTAGCTCTTCAAAGCCTGTTTGTTTCACCAATTCTAAAAAGGTTGAATAGTTAGCATCGGTTGCTAAGGTCTCTAAAATGGTAGATTCCAACCTTTGATCTTCTTGTCCATAATGATCGTCCAATGCATCTTCCTTACAGCTAAATGTTACAAGGATAACAAGAACGGCACATATTCGACCTAGATTAATTATGAAATTATGTTTTTTATTCATTATAAGTTCTTTATTATTTATTTTTATTAATCAACTGGTACAAACTCAATATAATCAATAGGAATACCTCCTGATCGTATTGTTTCAAAACGTAAAACGTGGCTTTGTTGTTCTGGCATAAGTAAATCATCAATTACTATAAATCTTGCCCAGTTTGCTAAATCATAAGCAGAATTACCGCTATTATCAAAAATATCCGAACGCCCTCTTACATAACCACGCTCTCTTAACTCAAGAGAATCTTCATCTGGCCATCCTATACCTAGTTCACTTGGGTTAGATCTCATATCCCATTGCGATCCTATTGGCTGTCCATCCCAATACGTTTGAAATATTGGTCTACCATTATTTCCTTGGTTACCACATACTCTAAGTTCATATTTTCCTTTAGGAAGTACAGGTGTATCAAACTCAATCCATGTAACAGAACCTAAATTCAAGACAGTTCCTGCATCATAAGCAGCATTTCTACTTTGCCTAAGTATTCTAATTCGTGTTGCTGGAAAAACTCGAACCGATTCGAATTCTGTAGAATCAAACCAAGAATTAAAACCAATTTTACCTGCTTGTACTTCTGGCAAACCTGTTCCAAAATCAAAGATTACATGTTTTGCTTTAGGAATAAATATGGTTAATAATTTATCTACTGTATGGTATACACCATTTTTTGCAGGGAAATTACTGTCTTCAGAAATTAAAGACGTCCATGTATCATCTACGCCTGTTTCTGTTTCGTTTATTCTAAGTTCCGTATCTGTTTTAAAAGATTTTATAGCATTTTTAGGTAAAATTGTACTGATAAAAGAATTTTCAGGAAAATCTGCGGAATACAAGAAACTCTCTGTTGCATGATACCCCATAAACCTGTTTAATTCATTTAATTCGTCGGTATAATCAGCATCTCCTGGAGAAATATAATCTGCCAAATCTTGAAAAGAATTAATACCAAATTCAGCATAAACTGCATCTGATTCTGCTAAAATTGTAAAGTTATTTTTAGAACCTGTTTCACTAAAGTATTGAGAAAACATATCATAATATCCTGTTTGCCTTAAAGCTTCAATAAAAATAGTATGCTTACCTGCTTTTTCCATAACAACAGTTACTGGATCTACAAAAGGATTTAAAACTCCTGTAAGCGCATGTATAGTTCCATTATTTGTACGAATATCGTATTGATCTAAACCAACTTCTTTATTAATTTGGACATTAGCAATACCTCCACCTAATAAGTACGAGGTTGTAAGATAATCTCCGGTATAAGTTGTATCGGCCAATCGTCCTTCTATAAAGCTACTTGTAGTTCTACTCGTTGGTAACGTATGGAACTTTACTAGTATTTTTAAAAATTCTATTTGCTCTTCCGAAGTTAACTCCGCAACAGTGCTTACATTAAACCGCTCTTCTAAGAATGCCTTTATAGCTGTATTGGTAGGTGCTAAACAGGTATAGCTTCCGTAACTTCTTAATGCGGTGTAAAACTCTGTTTTTTGAAGAATTTCAACATACATAGAAAATTTGTCTGGGTTAGCTTCTAACACCTCTGAAATTGTCATGTCAGTAGTTTCACCATCTGTGGTAAAAAAGGTGGTTCCATCGAGAGGATCATTACAGCTATTTAATATTAGCATAAACATGCAAAGCCCTCCAAGCCAATTAATTATTTTTTTAGTTTTCATAAGTTTAGTTTTAGTTTTCGTAAAATGGATTCTGCACTAAATTATCATTCAAATTAATTTCATTTTGATAAATTGGTAAAAAGTAAGAATCAGGATCTGAGTAATAACTCAAAATCTGCTCATAATCATCTGCACCAGCTTTAAAATCAACTAGACTTAAAATAAGTTCTTGATTGGCAAAGTTATCACGACGTGCAAAACGCAGTAAATCGTACCAACGCTTGCCTTCGAATGCAAATTCTTTTTGACGTTCTAATAATAGAGCATTTAATAAACTAGACTCATCTCGAGAAACATCTAAAGGTGCAGAAACTGCACGCATATGTACATCGTTAATAAGTTGGTAAGCCATATCTAAATTCTTTCTATCTTCTGATAAAATATAAGCTTCAGCTTGCATTAGTAAAACATCAGCATAACGATAGAATATAAAATTATTATAATACTCATCACTCCCGCGGTATTCGCCAGTTTCATCTACACCTGCATATTTAAAAACAGCAAAATTTTCTCTATCATACGTTCCTAAGTGCGAGCGAATGTCATCTGGAAACTCCCTGTACAACTCGTTAATCCCTTGGTAAGCGACATAGTTAAGATTACTTACTTGAAATGAGTTTCTTAGTGTTGCTGAAATATCGCTAAACTGAAGTTCGAAAATACCTTCGTCTGAGTTTCCTTCAAAAAAGATACTATTAAACCACTCTTCTCCGTTAACTAAACTATAACGACCTAAATCTATTAATTCCTGAGCTGTATCTACACATTCTGTGTACTGCTCATTCCATAAATAAGCATCTGCAAGAATAGCAAGTGCTGCTCCTTTTGTCATTCTACCTTTATCATGAGCTGCAGATTGTGCATACGCCAAATTTAAATCTTCTACTGCTAAAGTTAAATCATTAATAATTTGAGTAAGAATTTCCTCTTCTGTATTTTTTGCTGGATAAAAATCGATTTGATTGGTTGATGTTGCAGTTAACACTAACGGCACTTCTTTAAAGTTTTTAACCAAAATTAAATATGCTAAAGAACGAATAGTAGTTGCCTCCGCTTTAAATGTATTTAATTCTTCTACAGAAAAAGTTTTATCTTGTTCCTGAGCGCCATCGGCAAACTCTAAAACTAAATTACAGTAGTTAATAGTAGCATAGAAGTTACTCCAGTTTGTTAATCCATCTGAAGGTATCATATAATTTCTCATTATATTTTCTAAACCTCCACTACCAGAAACCATCATTTCTGCTCTAAGTTCTCCCCACTTTAACACTCTATCGGTAAACCCAGATTGATTCATAGAGGCATAACACCCAGCTACTGCAGAACTTACTTGTTCTTTATTGTTCCAAAATTCTTGTTGAATTAAGTTGTCTTTTGGTTCTAGATCTAGATAATCGCTACACGATGATAGTGTTGCAAAAATCATCGGAACCATTATAAATATTTTGATTATGTTTCTTTTCATAATATTTTAACTTTTTATGCTATTTAAAATGATAGATTTACTCCTACCGTTATTTGTTGCGACCTTGGAGTTTGTTCCGCATCATAACCTAACTCTTGCCAATCGTTACTAATTCCTCCTTCAGGGTCCACTCCCGAATACTTAGTAAAAGTTAATAAATTGGTTCCTGTAACATAAACTGAAGCATTCGTAAAATTCAACTTATTAATAAAGGGCTTTGGTAAATTATATCTAAGTGTTATGTATTTCATTCTTAAGAATGAAGCATCTTCCATAAATCTATCAGACCCTAAAGTGTTAACAGTACTATTTAAGATAGCTCTTGGTATATCTGTTTCATCACCTTCAAATCTCCAACGTCTTAATACAGCTGTACTTTGATTATCAAAATCATCCATACTTTCCGTATTCATACGGGCAATATTCATTAATTTCTGATCATATCTAAAGTTGAAAAACGCATTAAGTTGAAAGTTTTTATAACGAATATTAGGTCCAAATCCACCAAATAATAACGGGTTTGCATTTCCTAAATACACCACATCTAGTTCGTTTATATTTCCATCTTTGTTAACATCTTCATACATCGCTTCACCTGGCTGAAACTCTTTACTATTATTAAAAACTAGATTTTTAGGTTCTCCATTAAGATCGTAAATAATATCTCCATTACCATCGCGTGCTACTAAATCTTCTTGAGAACTAAATACACCTAAATAACGGTAGCCATAAAAAGAACCGATTGGGTTGCCTTCTTGAATTCGTTTTAAATATCCACCGGGTCCTGTTGTTAATGGGTTCCCAGATTCTGCTACCTGAGCCTCTGTAATACGCTTAACTACGTTTCTATTACGAGCTACGTTAAAATTAAAATCTAATCCAAAATCTTCGTTATTAATTATTTTAGTTCTTACACTAAACTCAATACCTTGGTTACTAATATCACCTAAGTTTAAATAAGGTATTCTAGAAAAACCAGAAGTAGTTGGTATTGCCGTATTTTTAGTTAATAAATCTTTTGTATCCTTTTGATAGAATTCCAAATCACCACTAACTCTACGATTAAAAAATGAATAAGTAACCCCTAAATTCTTCTGAATAACAGTTTCCCAACGTAAATCTGTTAATTCCATACTACTTGGTATTACTGCAGGCTCATCTAAATAAGTATAGTTATAAGTTGTATACGTATTGTACGAACCATAGTTTGTACCTGGCGAGTTACCGTTTACACCATAACTAGCACGAATACCTATCTCGTCTACAAAATCTGCACTTTCCATAAAAGGCTCTGAAGACAGAATCCATTTTGCGGCAACACTTGGGAATGTACCATTTCGGTAATTGCTACCAAATTTAGAGTTTCCTTCCGATCTAATACCTCCACTTAAAATATAGCGATCAAGGTACTGATAGTTAAAAGCAAAGTTGGCCGCGAGCGTTGTGTTTTGCTCAAATGTAGATTCTAAAGAATTTCCAGACCCTTCAATTCTAATATTTGCAATAGGTGTTTGTATATCACTGGTTGGACTATTACTAGCAACAGACACATAACCTTGACTTGTTTTTTCGAATGTTTGAAAAGAGAAGCTCGATAAGAATGAATGTTTCTCGCCTAATTCTGGCATCCAAATTAATTTATTATCTGTACGCATTACAAAAAACTCACCATCATCAAAAGTTGACCTGTTGGCTGCTGAGTTTGTCCATGCTGCTCCAATAGCTTCTTCTGGCACAAATTGAGATTTTTTATCTACATTAATATCAAATGAAATAATGGATCTAAAATCGAAATGTTTGTTAGGTTTATAACTAAATCTAAAAACTGGCGTTATTCTATTGTTTTCAGTATTATTTCTTGACAACCTAGCCATTGCTACTGGATTGTAATAAGTAACCCCATTACCTTGAAAAGAATTTTCTGGGGTAAAATATTCATCTGTTAAATTACCATCTCCATCCACTTGATAAATAGATTGGTTTGGCATTTTAATTAAAGCTAAAGATCTTAAGTTAGCTTGACCTAAACTATTATCTTTTGCGTAAGAACGATCTAAAGACCCGTGACTATAAGAAAGCTCGGAAGCAATAGTAATTTTATCAGAAATATTGTAATCTAAAATAGCACGTGTTGTGAATAATTTAAAACCACTACCAACCGTTGTACCTAATTGATTTTTATAACTTCCGGAAACACGGTATGAAGATTTTTCTCCACCACCAGATACACTTAAGAAATGCTCATTAGTGTGTCCTCTTTGTGTAATTTCATCTATCCAATTAATGTTTTTGTTATACAAATTAAACAACTCGTAATCGGGATTGTATGCTATTGGATTGCTATCTGCTAAATTTGTATTAGTAGCAATCAACTCATCTTTAATTAACGTAGAATATTGGTCTCCATTTAACATTGGAATTCCTTCGGGTTGTTTTGATGTACTCCCTTTAAAGCTATAAGAAAATCTTGCTTTACCTTTTGCTCCACGTTTAGTTTTAATAAGTAAAACTCCGTTTGCCGCACGCGACCCATATTGCGCCGTTGCTGCCGCATCTTTTAAAACTGAAATTTCAGAAATATCATCTGGAGATACCCCAATCATGGATGCATATTGATCTTCATCGGCTGTAGAAAAATCAAAACCAGTATCAATTTGTGTTTCAAAAGGCACACCGTTAATAACAATTAATGGTTCTGAAGAAGCATTTAATGATGATGTACCACGAATACGGATAGATAAACCAGCACCTGGATCTCCCGAATTAGCTACAATATCTACACCACTTAATCTACCTTGTAATTGATCTACAATACCTGATGATGCTGTTTCACTAATTTCTTTGGTAGAGATAGTTTCCATGGCTGTAGCAATTCTTCGCTTATCCATTTCGAACTCACCAGTAAACACTTTTTTTGTTCCTCTTACGATAATAGCATCTAACTCTGCTACATCTTCTTTTAATCCAATATCTATTGTTGTTCTACCTCCAACAGTAATTTCTTTGGTAATAAAACCAATATAAGAAAAGGTTAGAACGTTATTAGCATCTAGCATTTTAATAGAATAATTACCATTAAAATCGGCGACAACACCATTAATTATACGGTTGTTTTTATCTTTCTCTGCGATGGTTGCACCGGTTAATGGCTGACCATCTGACTCTGAGATTACGGTTCCTGATACGCTTATTTGCGTTTGTGCAGACAGACTGAACGCTGAAAACAATACACAAACTATTATTAAGACATATGAATATGACCTGTATTTATCCTTCATATTTAAAAACTTTTAGTTTTATTATTTTATATAATTATTAGTTTCGTGTATTATAATTCTCTTTGATAATATATTAGTCATACTACCAGTTGTTACAGTATCTCCTGTTTCTTCGTTTGTAATAGAAACAGAGGTTGTTGTATTTACAACAGAAAACTGATCGTAAACTGGAGCAAAATCGACAATCTTACTGAAATACATCGAAGGAAAAGTTCCTGTAATTTTACCATCGGTAGGTAACGACTGTTGTATAAAGTGCTTTTTAGCAAAGTTTAAAAGATCTCTTTTTGCTATAGCTCTATCTAAATCATCCAACCCATTTACTATACTCGGATCCACAATAACTCCATCGCTAATAGCCTGCGCAACAGCACTGTTGTTAGGCGCAAATAATGTAAACGTTCTTTGCAAGTTTAAGAAGTTAATCAACTTATCATCTGAACCCACAATGGTAATTAATGCATCTGCACTTTCTAAAACCTCTATAAAAGATGAAAAGCTCGCAGAGTTCTCTACTAAAGTACCGTAAGTGAAATTTAACGGCATATCCATAATGGCACTCATTTCATAAAAGTTTCCATTATCTGTAACTTGGATATTCTCAACCTGAGCAGCTTCCATATCCTGAATATCTCCGCCACCTTGTGCTAAGTTACCTGCAGATGCATAGATAAACTCACCACTTCTTGCTTGAAAATAATTATTAGCATTAAAATCTATATCCTCATCAATGATTTGATTAAGAACAATATCGGCTATTGTTTTTCTAACATAAGCTATATCTGCCGCACTTGGAGAGGTTGCATCAGGATCTGGATATGTACGGTTGTTATTACCGTCTGGATCGCCTTCAACATCCATATAAATTACAGATACATCAGTAGGATCGTAAGAATCAAGATCTGTACGCACTGTAATTCTTCGAGTTGCACTGTTTGGATCTGCAATATCTACAAACTGATCGTTTCTTACACCTAAAATAGAAAAACGGACTGCATTACTTTGTAAAGCCGTATCAATTCTAAGATCTTGAACTGCCTGAAGCATGATAGAGTAATTAGGATCTAATAACAAAGGCCCCATTATAGTTCCAAAACTATTATTTGTGTACACTGTATTTACGCCTACAAAGAAACCATTGCTACAAAACTTTTTGTCGACAACATCTTCCGCTTTATAATCTACTAAACCTAAGCTTGTATCATAACTTTGACCAAAATAACTTGGACATATATCCCAATAGTTATTAAAGAAAAAAGGCGATATAAATTTCCCTAAAACATCTAAAGGCATATCATCATAAGAGCTATAAAACTCTCCTAAAATGCTATTACTAGTTAAATAACTTTCTAAAGCTTCATTGGTTGGTACTAATAAACCCCAAGCTTGTGCTAAAGTTCCATCGATATTGGTTGCATAATTCTCATCTGCGACATTAAATGGCAAGTAATCATTTTCTATTCCTGTTGAAAACACAAATCTGTAAATTTGCTCTGTTTCCCCTGTTTCTTCATTTAGCTCGTCTCTATTATATCTTAAATAAGCAAAACGTTCCAATATTCTTTTAAAACCAGAATATTTATCGCCATATTCCGAAGAAGAAAGATTTTCGTACATGCTTCTTTTAGGCTCAAATACTTTATCTAAAGCATAGATTATCCCATTTTCTGCTACAATATTTTGTTCTGTAACATTAGCACCAAACACTTTCATTTCTCCATCATTAAAAGTTTCATCTGGAAACATAAACTCGTAATCAGAATGTTGAATATCCCAATTGTCTAAATAAGATTGAATAAAATAGTTGGTTGTTTTTAACCTACCATTATTTTCTTCAACAACATATTGACCAGGCTCTAATTGATCCCAATCTAATATATGTTGTAAAGTATCTGTATTATATATTCTATTAGGCCTTTGATATTGCGTTCTACGTCTAAAACTTTGACCTAAATAAAATCGGTTTGGAAAGTAAGTTAACGTTGTAGTATTCCAACCATCAATAACGATTGAATATTCTACGATATCCAATATTCTCTGTGGTGAAATGGATTCTATATTAGATATTCCCTCAGCGGCCATATAAGCTTCGAACGCCTCATCTGTTGGAGCAAAAACTGTCCAAGAGCCACCTTTTATCAATGGTTCTTTATAAGCCGTTTGATCTAATGCTTGTAAGTAATAAGTAAAATTTCCCATGGACTCTAATTGTTGGTAAATTGTACCAGCCAAATTGTCGGGACGCGCGTACTCAAGCGGGTCGGGCTTACACCCAAAAGTGGCCATAATTATAAATAATATAATTATACCATTTCTATGCTTCATTTTTTGTACCATATTAATTGTAGTTAATTTAGAATTATTGTTTAGTTATTTAATTAGTTTCGGTTTATGTGTATAATTAGTTTTCGAATCAATTTCTAGAGCTAAAAGTGATTTAAACTCAAATGCTAAATTGTGTTAATTAATGTTAACCATTTGTTAATACAAACTTATAAAAGAATGCTCTTCAAGTATATAAATTATAGTTACTTAGAGATAAATTATTGCTTATTTACATGGTTTTAGCCCAATAAACACGTGGTTTTAAGTGATTTCTTACAAATAAATTACAAGCAAATTTATTTATTCTTAAAAAAGCATAAGCTTAATTATCAAATTAGCATTTTACCGTATTTAATTTTGCTTAAACGTTTAACAAAATAGCATTTCACTTTAATTTTCGCATCAACAACAAGGTCAAAATAATTAGATTTTCCATCAATTTTACACCAATTTAAAACACGATATTCTGCCATTTTTGAACAAAAAAAATCCCAAATTAAATTTAATCTGAGATTATAAACAACGATTTTATAATAGATAAAGCTATTGCTCCGCTTCCTTTTCTTTTTGCTCTATAAATTGACTTGGTGTAACATCGAACAACTCCTTGAAGGTTTTACTAAAATATGCGGTAGAATTAAAGCCCGACATATGCGAGATTTCTTTAATAGAGTAATTGTTTTTCACCAACAACTCGGCGGCATAACGTAAACGAATAGTTCTAATAAAATTACTTGGGTTGCTACCGGTTAAGGTATTTATCTTTTTATAAAACTGAGATCTACCAATACCCATTTCCGCCAGTAAATCTCCTTGCTTAAAGTCTATATCACTAATATTTTCGATAATCACTTTAGTTGCCTTATCCAAAAATGCTTCATCTAAGTTATTAGAAGTTACTTCGCTAGACGGAAAAATACCACCAATTTCAGAAAAGCGTTGACGCAGCCTTTTCTTAGCCTCCAGTAAATTGCTAATTCTAGCCTTTAAAACATCAGTAACAAAAGGCTTAGAAATATAACCATCGGCACCGTGCTCATACCCCTCTATTCTATCTTCAACCAACGTTTTAGCCGTAAGCAAAATTACTGGAATATGGCAGGTTTCTAAATCGGTTTTTATGGCATTACACATTTCAAAACCATCCATTTTAGGCATCATAACATCACTTATCACCAAATCTGGCAAATACTTATGTACTTTCTTTAGGCCATCAACGCCATTAACCGCTTCTTTTATTACGTACTGTTCTCTTAAATCACTACTTAAATGCACACGAAGCTCTTTATTATCTTCAACTATAAGAAGTATGGGTTTATTGGCATCATCTCCTTTAAAGTCGTCTTCCGAATCATGCTTTACATTTGGCAAATCGTTAGAAATTAACATATCGTACTCTACAGCCTTCATAGAATTTATTAAAAATTCGTTTTTAACATTCTCTACATCATCTGGTTTAGCATCAATATTTAAAGGAAGTTTAACAATAAACTTAGTCCCTTTTTTATGCTTACTTTCAACATCTATTTCCCCTCCATGCAATTCAACTAAACCTTTTGTAAAGTTTAATCCAATACCTGTTCCGGCTTTCGAGGCATCTAAATTATAGAATCTAGAAAAAATACGACGCATTTGCTCCTTATCTAAACCTACTCCAGTATCTTCTACTATAATTTCGACGTACTCGGTGGCTTTAGGTTTCCCTAAAACTAGCATGTTAGATTTGCTCTTACCTGTATTAATTTTATTAATTGTTATGGTGATATCACCACCGCTATTTGTGAATTTTATAGCATTTGAAATTAAATTTGTAATTATTTTTTCAACTTTATCAAAATCGAATAGGGAAACAACCTTATCGGAGGTACTTATAAATTTATAATGAATCTCTTTTTTAAAGGCTAAATCTTTAAAAAGGGAAAAAATATCTTCACTAAACTTAACAATATCACCTTTTTCTAATTGAAGTGGGGCCATACCAACATCCATTTTACGGTAATCGAGTAATTGATTTACCAAATGCAATAAACGTCTTGCACTTCGCTGAATAGACAAGGCCGATGTTTTAACTACTTCAGGATTATCATTAAAATTTGCCAATATTTTATCTACCGGATTCAAAATTAAAGTTAGCGGTGTTCTAAACTCATGAGATACATTCACAAAAAACTGTAACTTCATTTGGTCCAATTCATGCTCTTGTTCTTCTTGCACTTTAAGCTCGTAGTAATACATTAAGAATCTAATAATTAATGCGCCAATAACAATATATATTAGGTAAGCCCACCAACTACGCCAAATAGGTGGTAGTATTTCAATATTTAAAAAAGTTATTTTAGCTGCTTCCCACTGCCCGTTAATGGTAGCTTTTACTTCGAACTTATATGTTCCAGATTCTAAATTAGAAAGATTAACAACACGATTAGAACCTAAGTTTATAAAGTCGCTATCTAGACCTTGCATTCTGTAAGCATATTTAACTTGCTCTGGATTATCGAAATAAAGTGCCACAAACTCTAACGATACGTAATTCTCTTTATACTTTAAAGTTAAATCTTTAGTTTCGGAAATACCTTTGTTTAGAAGTACTCTATTGTGAATAGAATCTCCAGCAAAAACTATTTTATTATTTAGTTTTAACTTACTTATTTGTGGTTTTAAATCTACAGATGCAGGAATTGCAATATCATTTGGATTGAAAATATTAAAACCATTTAAACCACCTACAATAATTCGACCATCTGTTGTTTTCTCGATAGATTGCGTTTGAAACTCTGCGCCTTGTAAACCATCGTGTGTATTATAGTTTATAATTTGGTTAGTATCTGGATTTAGTAATGACAAGCCACTTTTAGTTGTAATCCAAATATTAAAATTATCATCTTCTTTAATCCCCACAACCAAATTGTTTGGCAATCCATTTTGTGAAGAATACGATTGAATTAAATTTAAATTTGAATCTAATTTATATACACCACTATCCGAGCCTACCCAAATATTTCCATAATGGTCTTCGGTAATATTGTTAATACCTTCTTCGACTAAGCCTTTAACTTTTACATGTGTAAAATTAATTTCATCTGGAATAAAATTGTCTATATTATTTAATTCTACAACATTTAATCCAAGCACGGTTCCTACCAATAATCGCTCTTTAGAATCTATAAACATGCTAATAATAGAATTACTTACAAGCCTATTATCACTGCTAAAATTACTTTTATAATTTTTAAATCGTTTGGTTTTTGGGTTATACAAACTTACACCTTCATTTCTTAAAGCGAACCAAATTCTATGCTCTGCATCTTCTACACCACTCCAAACCGAACTTTGACCAATAGAAGAGTCATCGTTTGCATGATGCATAAACACTTCGCTCTTGCCCGTTTCTGGATTAAACTTATTAACGCCACCATCTAATGTGCAGACCCAAATAAAACCTGCATGATCTTCGAAGGTGTATAATATTTTATTCGAACTAAGAGCACTTTTATCATTAGGCAAATTACTAAAATGTTCGAATGTGTTTTCACTTTCATCAAACAAGTTAAGTCCTCCGTTGTATGCACTTATCCAAATTCTATTTTTAGAATCTTGTAAAACAGATTGTATCGTTTTTTGGCTTAAACCATCGGTTTTATTTGCTTTATAGTAGTAATGTTGAAATGAATAACTAGACGGATTTAATTTACTAACACCAACATCATAACTTCCTATCCAAAAAATACCCTTTCTATCTTCGAATATTTTGGTAGGTTTATTATTTGGCAGCGAGAAAGGATCAGAAAAATTATTTACAATATGTCTCTGCAACTCAATATCGTCATTTTCTTTTTTAAATAAATACAAACCAAAAACATCTGTAGACACCCAGAACAAACCCTTTTTATCCTGATAAATATCGTAAACAGGCATACTCTCATCTACTAAAGACACATGTTTAAAAGTGTTTTTCTTAGTATTCCAAAGTATTAAATTTGATAAATCGTTACCAATCCAAAAATCGCCATCGGCATCAATAAATACTTTTTTAGTAATGTGGTTTAACTCGTAAGATTCTTTTTTATCAATTAAAACTCTATCAAAATTATCATTCTTTCTATTGTAACGGTTTAAATATTCGCCATTGGTACCTGCCCAAATAGTGTTATTCTTATCTTTTAAAAGTACATTAACCTTATTATTATCAATAGATTTCAAATTACTTTGATCGCTTATATAATATGAAAATTTAAAATTATCTTCATTAGTGTTATAATCGTAAAGCTGAATTTTAATAACACCAATATTTGTAGCAACCCAAAGTGTATTATTAATACCATCATAAAGTAAATCGTTTATTACTTTTTGCGAGCTATTTGATAAAGAAAGCTGTTTGTAAAGTTTTATTCTAATGAACTTATTAGTCTGTTTATTGAATAAATTAAGCCCATTATTGGTTCCAACCCATAAATTACCTTCATTATCTTCTTCAATAGCATTAATTCTATTGTTACTAATAGATGTGTTATCATTTAAAACCGATCTAAAAATCTCAAATTCGTAACCGTTGTATTTATTAAGTCCATCAATAGTTCCAAACCATAAAAAACCGGCTTTGTCCTGAAATATTTCGGTACATGTACTGCTTGAAAGTCCGCTAAATGTATCTAAATTTTCAAACTTTATATTATTTTTCTGCCCAACAATAATATTGGTTAATAAACAGAATAAAGCAAAAAAATTATTTTTAAAATTCATTTTTATCCGAAATTTCAACAATTATATGATATTAATTTATTGAACACAAAAAATTAATTAATTCGCATTCAAGCTTAAATAAAGTATATAGATAACTTATGCAATATCCATTTAGGCGCGCTAAGTATGTAATATCACCTTGTTATTTAGGAGTACAGAACTAAACCTAATCCATCTTAAACACAGGTGATAACATTTTTTTGGATATTAGCAAAAAGCAAAGTTTTTCACTAATATAAAAAACTTTGCTTTACTAATATTATTTTTAACTAATGTCTCGAAATATTAAAGATAGATCTCTAATAAATCGGCTTGTGAAGCACTAATTTTAACAGTATTAACAGTTGCTGGCAACAATATAGTCTCTCCTGTGTTTAATGTATAAGTATCATCGGCATGGCTAATTTCTAAACTGCCACTAACGCACATATAAATTACAAAAGAATCTAAGCTAGAATAATCTTTCTCTAACTCATTTTCAACCTTTATAAAGTTTGTTTTAAAATAAGGAGAATGCACTAATTTGTTAGCTGTGTTTGCTTTAGTTTCATAACTTGTTTTAAACTCACTGTGGTAAGTAAAATCGATAGCATCTAAAGCTTGATCATTATGTAAATCACGCTCTTTACCCGTTGTAGCATCTACTCTATTATAATCGTAAATACGGTAAGTAACATCCGAAGTTTGCTGAATTTCAGCTAATAAAACACCAGATCCAATAGCATGAATTCTTCCCGTAGGAATGTAAAACGTATCGCCTTTTGCAACCGTTTCATGATGCATAACATTTAAAATGGTATCATCTTCTAAATGTTTTTGATATTCTTCTTTATTAATTTCTTTCTCGAAGCCTACAATGAGTTCTGCATCTTTATCTGCCTGCATAACATACCACATTTCGTTTTTACCAAAAGAGTTGTGACGCTCTTTTGCTAACTCATTACTTGGGTGTACTTGTATAGATAATGGTGTTTTTGCATCAATAAATTTAATAAGTAACGGGAAATCTTCACCAAAAGCTTTATAAACAGCTTCACCAACAAAATCACCTTTATAAGTATTAATTAATTGTTTAAGCGTTTGCCCTTTTAGCTCGCCATTTAACACCTGAGTTTCATCGCCTTTTACATCCGATATTTCCCAAGATTCACCAATACTGTCTTCCGTATATTCCTTATTTAGTTGTGTTTTCAATTTTTCGCCACCCCATAATCTGTATTTGTAAAGTGGTTCGAATTTTAATGGATATAATTTCATTGTTGTTGTGTTTAAATGTTATTTTTTAGATGAATTTCTTTCTATTAACTGAGTATCTATTAATATGGTTTGTTCTTTTTTTGAAACTCCTTTAGTTAAAATTTGCTTTAGTATTAATTCCGAAGCTACTTTACCAATTTCAAACCCAGATTGATCTATGGTGGTTAAAGATGGCTCAATAACACTAGAAACAGGTTCGTTACTAAAACCAACAAAAGCAATGGTTTCAGGTATTTTTACATCGTGTTCCTTTGCGTATTTCATGGCTCCAATAGCAGATATATCGTTAGCAGCAAATACCGCATCAATTGGTAGTTTTTTTGCTAATAATTTCTGCATACTAATATAACCATCTTGCTCCATAAGTCGCGAGCTAATAACATATTCATCATTAAAAATTAAATTATTTTTCTTTAAAGCCGCTTTATAGCCTTCAAATCTATTTTTATAAATTTCCAACTCTTGCGGTCCAGATAAATGTGCAATGTGCTTACAGCCTTTTGAAATTAAATGTTGTGTAGCATCGTAACCTCCTTTAAAATCATCAATTAACACATTACTAAAGCCAGGAATATCGCAATGCCTATCAAAAAATATAAGCGGAATATTACTGTTTTTTAAAGCCTGTAAATGGTCGTAATTCATGGTTTCCATAGACACCGAAATTAATAAACCATCTACCCTATTTGCAAGTAAACCGTCAACTATTTTTTTTTCACGTTCTAATTGTTCTAAAGACTGACAAATAATTACATTATATCCAGCCAAATATGCGGTTTCTTCAATACCCTGAATAGCAGATGAAAAAAAATGTCGAGATATTCTAGGTACCACAACACCGATCGTTTTTGTAATATTTTTCCGAAGATTAGAAGCCAACATATTCCGTTGATACCCTAATTCTTCAGCCTTAGCTAAAATTTTATCTTTTGTGGCGCGAGTAACACGCGGACTATCATTCAAGGCTCTTGATACCGTAGAACTATCAATTTCTAATGCCTTGGCAATGTCGTGTATGGTTGGTTTATTATTCAATATTAAATTGACGGGTTAAGTTTAGTGTTCACAAATATAACAAAATCCAATCGATTGTATTTGGATTTTATTTATTATATTTACATCGTTATAAAAATTACACAACCATATATAAAAAACAAAATATCATGAAAACCAACTATGAAGTACGCTATGCTGCATCACCACAAGATGTTAAATCGTACGACACGACTAGACTAAGAGATGAATTTTTAATAGACAACTTAATGTCTCCAGATGAAGTAAACTTAGTGTATTCTCACTACGATAGATTTATTTCAGGAAGTGCCGTTCCGGTAAAAGAGGAATTAAAATTAGAATCGATAGATCCATTAAAAGCCGATTATTTCTTAGAACGTCGTGAATTAGGTATTATAAACATTGGTGGTGCTGGTACTGTTACTGTAGATGGTAACGTTTACGAATTAGGACATAAAGAAGCTCTTTATGTTGGTAAAGGCAATAAAGAAGTTGTTTTTGCAAGCAAATCAGCCAACGAACCTGCTTTATTTTACTTAAACTCTACTCCTGCTCACAAAGCATATCCAAACAAAAAAATTGGAATTAACGATGTAGAGGTTGTACAATTGGGAGACCCAAAAACAGCAAATGCAAGAACACTTAGAAAATATATAGTAAATAGTGTTGTTGATGTTTGCCAATTGCAAATGGGAATGACAGAGTTAAAGCCAGGATCTGTTTGGAATACCATGCCCGCACACGTGCACGACAGACGTATGGAAGTTTATTTCTATTTTGATGTGCCAGAAGAGCAAGCTGTATGCCACTTTATGGGACAGCCACAAGAAACAAGACATATTTGGATGCAAAATAACCAAGCTGTTATTTCTCCAGCTTGGTCTGTACATTCAGGATCAGGAACGAGCAATTATACCTTTATTTGGGGAATGGCTGGTGAAAATTTAGATTACGGAGATATGGATCATTGTAAAATAACCGAATTAAAATAATAAAAATGTCTATAAACTTATTTGATTTAACAGGTAAAGTAGCACTTATTACAGGTGGTACTCACGGCTTAGGACAAGCCATGGCAGAAGGTTTAGGTAACGCTGGTGCCACTTTAGTAATCAACGGAGCTTCCTCTCAAGATAAACTAAACACTGCTGTAGAACATTACAAATCTCTTGGCATTAAAGCTTCTGGATATCTTTTTGATGTTACAGATGAAGCTCAGGTTATTAAAAACATAGCAGCTATAGAAAAAGAAGTTGGCAACATTGATATTCTTGTAAACAATGCAGGTATTATTAAAAGAACGCCTCTTGAAGACATGGAAGTTGCAGATTTTGAAGCTGTAATTAAAGTAGATTTAGTAAGTCCGTTTATTATGTCTAAACATGTTGTAAAAGGCATGATTAAACGTAAAGAAGGAAAAATAATCAACATTTGCTCCATGATGAGTGAGCTTGGTAGAAGTACTGTTGGTGCTTATGCAGCTGCAAAAGGTGGCTTAAAAATGCTAACGCAAAACATGGCTACCGAATGGGCAAAACATAACATACAAACTAATGGGATTGGACCTGGTTACTTTGCAACTACGCAAACCGCTCCAATTCGTGTAGATGGTCATCCATTTAACGATTTCATTATTAACCGTACACCTGCTGCTCGTTGGGGAGACCCAAAAGATTTACAAGGTGCGGCTATATTTCTAAGCTCAAAAGCTAGTGATTTTGTTAACGGACAAGTGGTTTATGTTGATGGTGGTATTTTAGCGACCATCGGAAAACCTTCAAACGAAGATTAATTTAAATTCAGTATTTATGAAAAGAAATAAAATATTAGCCGGTATTTTTTGTGCTGCTATACTTTCTTCATGTAATCAAAAAGAGGACACAAAATCTATTGTTGTAAAAAACACTTTAGATTTTGAAAAAACTTTTGAAACTGTTGAATTATCTAAAACATTTTTAAACGTTACCGATCTTACAACGGTTGGAATTCGTGATGCCAAAGATGGAACTTTACAAGTAACGCAAACGGTAGATAATGATGGAGACGGCACAATGGACGAGATTTTATTTCAACCTAAAATAGCTGCAAATTCAGAAAAAACGTTTGAAATTGTTACCATTACGGAAGCTGAAAAACCAAAAGCTGAGGAACTTTGTTATTCGCGTTTTGTACCAGAACGTACAGACGATTATACTTGGGAAAACAACAAAGTAGCATTTCGTGTTTATGGCCCTGTTGCTCAAAAAATGGTTGAAGATGATACACCTGGTGGCACACTTTCTAGTGGTGTAGATGCTTGGTTAAAAAAAGTAGAATATCCAATTATCAACAACTGGTATAAAAAGAATGAGGAGCGTCCTGGCGCTTATCACGAAGCTTCACCAGAAGGTCGCGATAACTTCCATGTTGGTGTTAGTAGAGGTGTTGGTGGTATAGCTGTAAAAACAGATACAACTTACTACTTCTCTAAAAACTACACCAAATGGCGTACCATTACTACGGGGTCACTTAGAACTAGTTTTCACTTAGAATATGCAAATTGGGATGCTAACGGCAAGTTGATAAAAGAATCTAAAACTATTAGTTTAGATTTAGGAAACAACTTCACGAAATTCACAACAAGCATTGAAGGAACCGATACTATTTATGCTGGCTTAACGCTACATGAGAAAGATGGTAAAGTTACCGGAAGTAATGAAAATGGTTGGGTAAGCTATTGGCAACCACATTTTGAAACTGAATTAGCAACAGCCATTGTAGCACCTAAAGATACATTTTTAGGTTACGAAACTTATGATACTGAACAAAAGGATTTAAGTAACGCTTACGCGGAATTAAAAGTAACGAATAACGAAGTGGTTTATTATGCTGGCTTTACTTGGAGCGAAAGCAATCAATTTAAAAACAGCCAAGAATGGGAAGCTTATTTAGATATGTTTTCTAAACAAATTAACACACCTTTAGAAGTGGTTTTGAATAAATAAATTCAACACTATTTCTAAATCATTTTATTAAAGTGATTGTTTCTACTCTTTTATCTAAAGAATGAAACAATCACTTTTTTTATGAGGCGTTCCCTAATAAAATATAGATAGCAACGGTGACTACGCAAAGCATAATAGCCATTGGTTTTGTGTACTTCCAATTCTTCATGTCTACAAATACAATATTATCTTGCTGCATTGCTTGAGTTGGCGGATAAAAGTAAGATACCACAAACATCACGATAAGGTTTAAAATAAATTCTATTCCCCAAATATGCACAAAATGAATATCTACTTTAAAGATGAAAGTCGTTAAAATATAAAATGTTAAGCCTACAAACAAAGCCACCTTTGCTCCCATAGCCGAAATACTCTTCAGAAAAAAACCAGCTAACATTATAGAAGCAATCGGGATAAAGAAAATACCATTAAGTTGTTGTAATAATTGATACAAGCCATCTGGTGCATTAGCGACCATTGGTGCTACCAAAATTGCGAAAACTGCTAATATTAAAGAGGTAAGTTTCCCTACTTTTACTAGTTTTCTATCACTACAGTTTTTACCAAAATGACGCTTAAAAACATCAATACTAAAAATAGTAGCCGCACTATTTAAAACACTATTAAAGGTGCTTAAAACGGCCCCCATAACAATAGCAGCAAATATACCTACTAGGCCTACAGGCAACACTTTTTTAATTAATTCAGGGTAGATCATATCTTGGTTTTCATACATAGAATCTCCAAAATAATAAAACCCAATAACGCCTGGCAAAATAATGATAATTGGCACTAAAATTTTCAAAACACCAGTGTACAACAATCCTTTTTGGGCTTCAACCAAATTCTTCGCACCTAAGGCACGCTGAATTATAGTTTGATTCATACTCCAAAAATACAGCTGATTGATAATTAATCCAGTAAACAACACTTCGAACGGTAAAACCGAATCTTTAGCACCAATTACATTAAATTTTTCAGGGCTATGATTATAGACCTTAGTTAATCCCGCTAATGGATTCCCATCACCAATACTAACTAAAGCAATTAACGGAATAGCCAAACCGCCAATAAGTAGTCCGTAACCATTAATAGTGTCAGAAACTGCTACAGCTTTTAATCCGCCAAAAATGGCATAAACAGAACCTAAAATACCCACGGCAACTACAGTAATCCAAAGCCCTTCTTTTTTAGAAACTTCTAATACTTCCGATACGTTAAAAATACTTTCTAAATTAATAGCTCCCGTATACAAAACAATAGGTAACAAGGTTACAATGAAGGAGATCATTAAAAACAATGCGACTAACGTTCTCGTAGTACTATCAAATCGTTTTTCTAAATATTCGGGTATGGTTGTTAAGCCCATTTTTAAATATTTAGGCACAAAATAAATGGCAGCCACTACTAAGGCTAAAGCCGAAGTTACTTCCCAAGCAATTATAATAAATCCGTTTTTGTATGATGATCCATTCATACCTATCAAATGCTCTGTTGAGATATTGGTAAGTAACATAGATCCCGCAATAACGACTCCTGTTAAACTTCTTCCGCCAAGGAAATAGCCATCTTTTGAGTTTAATTTTTCTTTCCGAAGTTTATACCAAGAATAAAAGGCAACAAAGAGTGTAAAGCCTATAAACGTAAGCGCAGTATACATAAAGTTAGTTTAGTGGTTAGTTGGTGTTGAAGTTTAACAAGCGTTAATTTCAACAAAAATTAATTTGCCAAATTGTTGATGCGTGTTCACAATTCGACAAACTAATTATAAACGCTAATCTCACTTAGCGTTTGGTTGGTTTTAGTTTTAAAAGCTACTAGAACTTTAAGGTCTCGGGTAAATATTTTGATACCAAATCTTTATAATATGGTAAAAGTTCTTCTGCATTTGGTGGCACAGGTGCTTTAGAATACAAATCGTATGGGTTAAATGCTTTTACCCATTCAAACATTTCAACATCTTTTTCATTCATTAAATGCGTATAATCATTCTCTCTATGTTGCGAGTAAAATGAATGATAGCGTATAATATACAACGCAGGATCTGGCAGATAGTCTTTCATTATTTGATACAAATACTCGTCGTGCCCCCAACTCATTTTTACGTTATCCAATCCGCAATTAGGCGAATACACACCGTATTTAGTATTGTAGCGCGTATCTGTATAATCTGGGTTTGCTTTAAAAAATTCTGGGTAAACAATTTTATCTGAATACGCACAACCTACTGGAAACGTATCGCCAACAACTGCCCATTGAGGTTCTCCAAAAAGACATAGAATTTTACCCAAATCGTGAATAAAACCTGTAAGCACAAACCAATCGGGATGACCATCGGCTCGAATGGCTTCTGAGGTTTGTAAAAGGTGTTGTAATTGATCTAAATCGATATCCGGATCACTATCATCAATCAAAGTATTTAAAAAATCTACGGCACCCCAAATAGACATTTCCTTTTTATCGAACTTTAAAAACTCCGTTTCCTTCTTACAAACAAAATCGTAAGTTTGAAGTTCATGATTAATTTTATAAAATTCGCGTACGGTATCTAATCTCTCAGAATCTACGTAATTCCTAAATTCCTCTTTCTCTTTTTTAGGCTCTTCCGGATCAGGATATCTATCTATTAAGTTCTCTTCCCAATCGTCAATGTTCTCCATTGGATTTTGGAGATTTTTGTTCAAAGAATCTTTCATTGCTTTAATCTGAATTAGTTTAACTTTCTAATCGCAATTTAAAAGATAATGGATGGATTTAAATGGATTTATAAATCAAAAACATGGAGAGATTAAAGTAAAAAGTCTATTTAAGCAGCTTACTTGGCGGATAACCAAATTGCTTTTTAAAGCAACGACTAAAGTACAACGGATCGTTAAACCCAATTAAATCGGTTACTTCCGATACATTGTATTTTTTTGTTTTAAGTAATTGCACCGATTTTTTTAAACGAATGGTTCTAATAAACTCATTCGGGGCCAAATCTGTCAATTCTTTAATTTTTCGATACAATTTAGAAGAACTCACACCTAATTCTTCACATAAAAAACTAGTGGTTAAATCGGGTTTACTAATATTATCTTCTATCAGTTTGGAGATTTTCTCCATTAAAACTTCATCTACCGGTGAGTGTGTAAGCAAACCTATTTCACTATCTGCATCATCAGAAAATTTAGTTTTTAATTCCAATCTAGATTTTATAATGTTAACCATTATAGATTTTAATAACGACGGATCAAAAGGTTTTACCAAATACCCATCGGCACCAACATTATATCCTTTTACCTTGTCTTCATTTTCCGAAAGCGCAGTTAATAAAATTACAGGAATATGACTTATAAACTCATCATTTTTAAGTTCTTCGCAAAATTCAATACCATTTTTAACAGGCATCATAACATCGGCCACACACAAAATAGGTTTTACTTGTCGGCAAATCTGCAAACCTTCTTCTCCATTTTCCGCTTCGTAAACTTTGTAATAATTAGATAGATAATCTATCAAATATTTTCGGAGTTCGGTATTATCTTCAACGACCAATATTTTCTCTTTAATTTCGGTATTCGTTGTTGTTTTTTTCAATGGCACTTTCGGAATTTGCTCTTGCTCTTCAATATTAGTCACAAATTCAAAAACTTCATTCTTACTGTAAAGTTCTCTACTTATTGGGATTTCAAAAGAAAACACACTCCCTTTGTTTGGCGTACTCTGCACAGAAATAGTGCCTTTATGCAAATCTACCAAAGCTTTAACAAGTGATAAACCAATACCCGACCCCGTATTGTTTTCCTTACTATTTGTGGCTTGATAAAAGCGTTTAAATATTTTTTCTTGGCTTTTTTCAGGAATCCCAATACCATCATCACTAACCTCAACAACTAAATAATCGCTACTATCACTTTTTAAACGCACAAATAAATCGACATGCCCATATTTATTGGTAAACTTAATCGCATTAGATAAAAGATTGTATAAAATTTTATCATACTTATCACGATCAATCCAACCGAAAAGCACATCGTTTTCCGAATTAAAATTAAGCTGAATTTCTTTATTATATGCAAACTCCTTAAAGGAATCGAAGGTATTTTGCGTGTATTGTAAAATATCTGTACTCGATACTTTTAGCTTTAATTCTCCCGTTTGGGCTTTTCTAAAATCGAGTACTTGGTTTACTAAGTTTAAAAGTCGGCTCGCATTTTGATGAATTAATTGATAACGGCTTTTTTGATAATCACTACTATATTCCTTACTCTCTTCAATAAGTTGTTTTACAGGGCCAATAATAAGTGTTAACGGTGTTCTTAACTCGTGAGATATATTGGTGAAAAATCTTAATTTCTCGTTATTTAATTTAATATCACGCTCTCTATTTACCTTCTCGGTAACCAATTCTTGCTTTAAACGCATACGGTTTTTAAAATCGCGCCTCACAAAATAAAGCACCAAACCTAATAGCAAAGCGACTAAAAATAAAGCCTGATACGTAAGCCAGAATGGTCGTTTTATTTTAATATGGTACGATACAACTTCACTCCAATGTCCATCGCTATTACAAGATTTCATTTTAAAAACATAATCGCCCGGAAATAAATTAGTATACTGAACGGTTCTTGAATTACTATTAGTGGCAATCCATTTTTTATCAAAACCTTCTAATTGATATTCAAACTTATTAAGTTTTTCATTAGCATAAGAGGGCGAAGAAAATTCAAGGGAAAAATTCCTGTTTTTATAATTTAAGTCAATACTTTTTATTTGATTAAAATCTTCTTTTAGCGGGATTTCTTTGTTAATTTCCATCCCTGGAATCAATATTTCATTTTGTATTTTAATTTCGGTTATTATTGGTTTTGGAGATAGTTTATTTTCTTTAATAGTATATGGAGAAAAATAAATAACCCCATTTTTTCCTCCCAAATAAATATTAGAATCTCTAAATTTATAAAACCCTCTAGAGCTAAAATAATCTAATCTATTACCACTGTTTACGTGATAAATATTATAATCTAAGCTACTTCCATTTACTCTTGCAACACTGTTATTATTTACATTTAACCATAAATCGCCGTTGGTATCTACCAGCAAATCTGTAACCCATTTACCCGCTAATTCTGCAGGTTGTTTTAAAGGATAAAAGTCGTTTTTGTCGTTATCAAAATAACATATTCCATTACGCGTAGCTGCCCAAAGTTTACCCGTTTTATCGAAAACAATATCACTTACATTATCGTGAGCCAAACCTTTTTCTGTATCTAAAGAAGAGGTGTAAACGGTTTGATCTCCATTTTTCGCATTGTATTTTACAGCGCCCGTTTCTGTTGCAAACCAAATAACATCATGATCTTCTTTTATAATTTCGTTAATCTCACTACCAACTAATAGTTTAGTCCGTTGAGCACTCTCATCAATATTTTCAGTATCTAAAATTAATGCTCCTTCACCAAACGAGCCAACAACCAGCTTGTTGTTGCCTAAGTTTTCGAAAGTGACTATCGGAGATTCTTCAAAACCGATATATACCTCTTTTGAAGTCTTTTTTTCAAAATCGTAAATCAATATTTTACCATTCCATAACCCACAATAGAACACTTTCCCGTCCGGGGAATAAATACTGGCAATATCTATTTGATCTATTTCTAAAGGCAAAAAACGATCTTCTTTTGATATGAAGAGCCCGTTATGTCGGGTAGCGACAATAATTTCATCGGTATATGTTTTAGAAAAACCACGAATTCTAGGCGCCTGATTCCCTATATACTCCGAAATATCTTTGTTTAAATTAAATTGATTTTCATAAGGATCGTACTTATCCAAACCATCTTCGGTACCAATCCATAAAATTCCTGAAGCATCAAAATATAAGGCAGAAACCAAGTTATCTACTAAAGACGTTTGATCTGTTAAAACCGAGTAATAACGCTTAAAATCACCTTCTGTAATAGCCTCTAAACTATCGCACACAATTAAACCTCCAAGCGTACCCAACCAATACTTACCATCAGGACCTTGCACTACAGACAAAAAATAAGGACCTAAAGACTCTCGGGTTTCTTTATTTTCGATATATAAATTCTTAAATTTATTTAACCCTTTATCTAGTTTGTAAAGCCCCTTTCGAGTACCTACAAAAATATCATTTTTGGCATCTTCATATATAAAATACACATACGGGTTGGTTTCAATAGAATCAGGTATAGTTAATAAATAGGTGCTTATTTGCTGGATATTCCCAACAGAATCTAAATTAATTTTTGCTATTGATGCTGTACCATAACTCCCAATCCAGATATGACCTTCAGAATCTTCAAAAATATCTTTTACGTAATTAAAATTTGGAAGATTTACTTTCTCGAATCTCTTATCGTCTGCATAAAATAAGAATACGCCATTGTCTTTTGTACCAACCCAAACACGATTAAAATTATCAACATGAATAGATCGAATTTCTTCGTCTTGCAAACTATTTGGGTTGTTGTCATCCTTTAAAAAAGTGGTAAATTTTTGAGTATCACAATCAAATAATGTCAGTCCTTTTCGAGTACCAATCCAGATATTCCTTTCTTTTTCATCCAGTTCTAAGGCTGTAATATCATTATCATTAATTTTATTTTCACCTCCAGAAGTACTTAAATACGATTGAAACTCGTAACCATCAAACCTATTTAACCCAGAAAACGTACCAATCCATAGAAATCCGCTTTTATCTTGAACCACATGGCGTACCGAGTTATGAGATAAGCCGTCGTTATCATTATAATGTTCAAATTTGATGTTTTGAGCAAAACTGCTTAAAACAAACAAAAAAGAAAGCGAAAATATAATAAAACGATTCGTCATTAAATAGGTATTATTTGGTGCATTTATGGTATGATACTTTTAACAGTATCTTCTTCTAAATTTATTCTGAAATGATTTGAAGGCGCTCCTTTTCTACTTTTATTAAAAATATGGAACCACAATCTCAGTTCTTCATCTTTTACGTTCTTTAATTGCTCACAAACAAATTCGTATTCTTTTAATCGATTTTCTCCTATATCATTGAAAGCTAATTGATCTGCACTTCTCAATTTGTAAAAATCGTTAACCATATCAAAACCTGTCCACGTTTCGAAAGCTTCCAGAGTCAAGTGATTATCCAACAAATGAGTATTTAACAATTCGAGAGATATATTGTTTTTTAACAGTAAATCCTTCCCTGAAGCGATTAAAAATTTATCAGCAAAAGTCTTAGGCCAATCGTTGGGTAAAAACCGAAGACGCACTAATTCTTTCAAGTGAAATTTAGTGAAATCTTTATAATTTTCAGTAGTTAATATATCCTTATTCCAAATAATAGACGAATCTGTTTCACTCAAGTAAGCGTATTCTTCCTCGTACAACGGAAACAAACTATCAAAATTTTTAGCCTTATTAATAATTACAGTTTCCACATCAAAATCGGTTTCCGATAGTATGGTTAACACTTTATATCCCGGGGCATAAGCAGCTAAAGATGGCGTTTGTATATTGAAAAGTGTATTACCATCTTCACTGGTTCGCACACCAGTGTCGTTAATGTGCATATGGCCACCAAAATGTATTTGAATACCAGCATCGGCAAAAACCTCAGCAACATTTTCTTTAGGCACACGGTGCAATTGCATTTTATTTTCTCCAAAAAATGCTTTCATCTCTTCGGAAGCATCATCGTTAAACTCAACCATAGGGTAATGACTAAACGCAATTAAAACCTTCCCTTTTTCTTTGGCTTGCACAGCTACTTTTTTCACCCAAGTTATTAAATGTGTTTTCTGTAAAAGCACGTTATTATAACCAATACTTGCTCCAGAAAAATCGCTTGCATTAGTTGATGCTCCCGATAATGGTTTATTAGGCATATACACATTAGCATCGATTGCTAAAAGCCAAACACCATCGGTTGGCTCTACTAAATAACTAGCATCCGGATGCGCATTATATGCATCAATTTGATAGGTTCTTTTGTTTAAATCTGAAGCTTCTTGGGCTTTTTCAAAACTATATTCATTATAACCATAAGAAGAAAACGGCGTTTCCCAGTACACATATTCTTTTTGAGGATAAAACCCGAATGAAGACATTTCATTCAAAATATCTTTATAACCCCATTTTTTTATTTCTGAAGTTATTATAGGTTTCAACTGCCCTTCAACAGTGTCTTTTAAATTTTTAACCGAACTGACTATAATTTGTTCCTGACCGCCTACGCCTAAAAAATCAGTTTTTCCCGCTTCTTGAGTAAATGGTTTTACGGGGTCGTGATTTCCGGTAGTTGCAAAGAATAAAATACCATACTTTTTAGAATAACTATCTAATATTTTTCGCAATCCTTTGACGTGAACCGGTTGCCCATCGTCACTAAAATCACCAGGTAAAGCCACATATTTAATACCTCTCGCAACAATATCATCTAAAGCTTCAATAAATGCAAAGTAGTTTTCGTTGAATATTCTAGTGGATTGCAATTGCGCTTGCATAGTCCTGATATTAACAAAATTTCCTGTTTCCGGATTCTCGATACCTTTATAATCGGTATCTTCAAAATGAGCATAAATATCCTGAAAATGAGCATCAGCAATAAATGCTATTTGAATTGGAGTCACCTCAGCTTTTATCTTTTCCTCACAAGAAAACAATATCATTAAAAGCACGATACCAATGTACTTACTATACAATTTATTCAAAATCCCAATTATTTTTTAACGGTTTCCTTCGGAAAAGCATAACTGGCTTTCCATCCTCCTAAATCTATCAACACCTGATCTATCATAACACCCGGATCTACCATCCAAATTTTTAAAGTATGCGCTCCCGCCTTATTCACTATTTGCTTTGCCCCTTTTACGGTGGCGTTTTTAAGCACATTTTCTTTCCATGCATCACTACGACCTTGTGTTTGAAAATCTACAACTACAGGATCAGCATCATCAATGGCAACTGCACAACGTACGCCAATACCTGCATGTGGTGCATGTGTTGGCACTGCTTGTAAATTCACTTGAGCTTCTCCGAAATTAAAAGTATAAAAATCATACTCCAAAACAGGGCTATTGGCTTTTATTTCATCAATATTAACATTTGGTGCTGCCGTTCGTGGTAAAGCTGTAATCACTTTATTGGTATAGCCCATACCTTCAAATAATTCCCAATCCGCATCTTTTCCTGCGTTTTTCCTTGTAAAATTTTCAGCATTTATAGAAACATAACCTTTATCTTCAACAAAGCCTTTGTAGTTTTTTAAAACTTCTAATTTAGGGTTATAAACTGAAACTCCTATCGTTGTTGTTTTTCCATCGGAAATAAAATCGATGGCACTATTCACCTTAAAACTTGGTGGAATTAATTGAAAATCATGTCCCAACGGTGCTTCTTTTTTGTTCTCGCCTTTTGGCACTTTATCCCAATCGATACTAACCGAAATTCTTTTTTCAACCTGACCTGAAGTTGTATTTAAGACACCGCTTACTTCAGATAATTTTATCCAATCGGCATTTGGTTTTGCTTCCCAGTTTACGGTTCCGTTTCCTTCAACAAAAACATCTATAAAATAACTACTATTTGTGTATCGATTAAACACAGGCAACACATCTGCATAACTGTTTATAATTTCATCGTTCACTTCCATTTGGTAACCTTCTAAAGCCAAACCTAACTCAGCTTTATCATCAGTTTGAACATTAGATATCGTAGGTTGTGCAAAGACGGGTAAAAAACGAGGTGCCATGGTCATGATATGATTCCATTTACCGTTTTGAAGTTTTGTATTATAATATGATGTTTCCTTTTCAATACGATTAAAAGCATCTTTTGATAAAGCTCCAAATTCATTTGCACTCTGTCTACCTTGCTTAGCTGTAAATGTATTCTTAAAGCTATACAACCATTTCTGATTTAATTTTGAAGCGCCAATTACTGGATAATACACCAATTGATAGAAAGCATCTTTTCTGTGTTCCGGTATACCATCATATAAATGTTCTGTAGTTTCAATGATGTTTTGATAGCTATTGATACGTTCTGAAACCTCATCGCCATAATGATACTGGGTTAATTCTGTTTCGCCTTCTTTGGTAACCGGTTCCACTTGGCTCCAAGCCATAAACTCGGGACGTCTAATATATGCTAAGCGGTTATTTTCAAATAAAACATCCGTAATTTCAGAAGCCGATTCTTTTCCAAATTCACGTACTGCCCAAGTACTCATATGTGTTTTTACAGCGGTACTTTTTTCAAAATTATCCATATCCCAAGCCATTTCTAAAAATAGCTCGATGTTATATTCATGTGGTTTAATATCTCCACAATTCAAAATCCAAATATCACGGGATTGAAACTCATAAGCCTTAGACATTTCTTCCCACATTAAAACAGGATTAGTAGAGTTTAACCATAAATAATCATGCGGTCTTCCCCAATATGAGGTATGGTAATACACACCTGCACCGCCTGGTCTGGTTTGTTCTTCAGGATTACTTAATTGACGCATATAGCCGTAGTTATCATCTGTCCAAACAAGTGTAATATCTTCCGGTAATTTTAGTCCACTTTGGTAATAATTCAATACTTCTTTGTAAGGCACAAAAGCTTGTGGAATCTCTGTTGGATTCTTTTTGGTTTCCTTTTTCAATATGTCACGTTGATCGGTAATAACACGTTCTAATAAATTAACCTGTGCATCGGTATCATCTTCACCAACAATCATAGGCGAATCGTGTTCTCCACGCATGCCAACCGTATAAATACCATCGTATTTCGCGGTTTCTTTAGCTCGTTTAGTAAATAGATCTTTTATGGTTTCTGAATTGGTATCATAACGATATTCGCCCATGGTATCATGTTTCCATTCTGTATTGATGTTACTCAACATAGGCTCTGCATGAGAAGTTCCTATAACAATAGCATAATTATCTGCAACAAATTTATTCTTAGGATACGAGTAAAACGGTTTAGTACTCGAATGCATAGCTGGCCAAATAGTATTGGCTCTTAAACGTAATAATAACTCAAAAACTTTAGCGTAGGTTTTAGGACCAATATCACCGGTTTCTGTCTCAAAATTTAATGCTGCCCAACGTTGTAAGCCCCAATCTTCATCATTTAAAAAGACACCTCTATATTTGACTGAAGGACTTTTGGATACTATATTTTCAACTGCAACCTTTAACTCTTTTCTTTTTTCTGGCGTAACATCGGCCCACCATTCCCATGGAGAGACACCAATTTTTCTAGACAATTCTAAAATACCATAAGCTGTACCTCTACGATCACTTCCCGCGATAATTAAAGCCTTATCAATACCTTTTACAGGGTTTTCTATAACTTGAATAGCATAACGCTCCCAACCATTTTTAAAGGCAGTAACGTCTAATTTACCCGAAGCTATTAATTTGTCTATTATCGTATTTTCTCCAATAGTCCCTGCGATTATTACAGAAGAAGCAGTACTCGCTTTCGAAATTATTGTCGGCTTTAAACCGGTAATATTCAAAACATCATTGGCAAAAATATCCGAAGCTATAGATACCACTTTGGCATCTTTTTTATCAATTAAAATCGATATGGTTTTATCGCCTTCTACAATTGAAAACTCCGACGTCTTATCTTCTTGAGCTGTTAACACTAACACTTGAAAACAAGCCAAAAACAATCCTAAATATTTAAACATGCTTTTATATTTTAATTTTTTCATAAGTTCTTTTTCAACATCTATTTAGATTTCAATTCAAATAAAGTTGACGCCATAAAAACTTATTAAAACAATCTGTTTTATAAAAGCTTACCCGCTTTAGAACTTCTTATTTTTTGATTGTTTTTAGAAAAGCTTCCGCATAGCGTTTGCCTAATAACCTCTGACTTTCTGAATTGAAATGTACCGCATCGCCTTTATCAATAAAATCGGCTGTATTAATAACCGACATATATTTATCACCTTTGGCGTGCTCGTTTATAATAGCATTCATTTGTGACCATAACGCATCTTTTTTAGAATAACTACCAAGTTCACCAACCAAAATGGGTAATTTTTTATTTCCAACAGATTTTCTAAAAGTCTTAAAAAGTGCTGTTAAATTATCATCATGCTTAGCGATTTTTTTTGAATTGGCATCACTCTCGCCTTGATGCCACAAAATGCCTTTTACCTTACCGTACTTTTTAGCAAGCGCGACTTTTTCTTTGAAATTTGATAGTAATTTTACATCACGATGGTTAGCATCTCCGAGCCATTGACTTATCGAGCTTCCGCCTACAGCAGTTGGTATTAATAATACGGATGTGTTTTCTGGAATTTCTGCTAACAGATTTTTGGCAAAAGACAAACCACTATCTAAACCTCCCATTTTAGGTTCGTAAAAATGAAGCGGCTCTTTAGCCAAAACAATGTCATTTTTCTTATTTATAGTCAGTACACGGCTCGATGTTATAGTATCTTGCGGTTCTTCATAACCACGACCAGCCATATTAGATTGTCCCGCCATTATAAAAACCCAAACATCTTTCTTTTTAGGAAGCGCTTTTGGTTTAACCTCAGCTTTCGGAAAATTATAAGTTCGGTCTAGCTTTTCTTTTTTGGCAGGTTTTGCCATGCTCTTTAACCATTTTCCGGCTAATTTTGGCCAGATTTCGGCAGCCACATTCCCTTTACGTAAACCATAGCCGTGTCCGCCGTCAGGATAAACATGCAACTCTACCGGTGTTTTATTATTACGCAAAGCTTGCCCCATAACAAAACTACTATTACCAAAACGGTCGTCTGCCGTACCGAATATAAAAAACGGTGGTGTATTTTTATCTAAAGAAAAATCGGGATTTATTGTTTGATTTTCACCTTTATCCAAATAAGCTGGATAAATAAGCATTGTAAAATTCGACTTGCTTGAAAATTCATCGATAGTATCTTTATGTTCGTAAAAACTAGTGCCCTCATTTGTTGAAGCTAAAGCAGACAGGTGACCTCCAGCTGAAAAACCAATAAGCCCAATTTTGTCGGTATCTAAGTTAAATTCCGAAGCTTTACTTCTCACCACTTTAATAGCACGTTGAATATCTTGAGCTGCTCCTTTTTGGTTTTTAGGAACTCGATATTGCAATACAAAAGCGGTGTAACCCAGGTTGTTTAGCCATTCGGCTACCTCATAACCTTCTTTATCAATAGCCAAGATACTGTAACCGCCACCAGGGCAAACAATAATACCTGCCTGAGACCCATTGGAATGTTTTGGTTTAAACACAGTAAGCGTTGGGTTAGTAACATCCGTTAACCTAATAACATTATTACTCGTGTTATCCGTTTGCCTTGGTAATTGTTTTGGTCTCAACTCGTTGGGTACCTTATCTGGCCACAACGTAATGACGTCTTCCGTTTGAGCTGAAAGCAAACAAGTAAAAAAAAGACTAATAGTTAATAAAGCAAACTTCATAATGCAAAAAGGGTTTTATGGTTTTAAACGAAAACTTTTTTGTTGCTTAATGTCTTGAGACGATCCGCCAATCATAAATTGATATTCGCCACTTGCAAAAGCCCACTGTTTCGTTTTTACATCCCAAAATTGCAACTCTTTTTTCGAAACTTCAAATTCTATCTTAGTTGATTTTCCTTTAAGTAAAAATTCTCTTTTAAAACCGACTAATTTCTTCAAAGGTCTTTTAACAGAAGTGTTAGGTGCTTTGAAATATAATTGAGCCACCTCATCACCATCATAATCCCCAATATTTTCAATGGTTGTCGTGATTGTTAATGTGTCGTCTTTCTTTATTATCTCAATGCCTTTGTATTCAAATTCAGAATAACTTAAACCATAACCAAACGGATAAAGCGCTTCACCTTCAAAATACATATAAGTTCTACCGTTAGAAACCTCGTAATCGTCCATTGGAGGTAGATCTGCGATTGATTTATAAAAAGTAAACGGCAATCTTCCGGCAGGATTATAATCACCAAAAAGCACATCGGCAATGGCTTTTCCACCAGATTCTCCCGGATACCAAGCATCTACAATAGCAGGAATATTATCGTCCATCCAATTAATAGCCAAAGAACTTCCTGCAACCAAAACAACTACAACATTCTTGTTTTCTGCATAAATCTCTTTTAAGTAATTAACCTGATCTTCGGGTAATTTTAAATCTGTACGATCTCGACCTTCCTTTTCTATTGACTTATTAATTCCCATAACAGCAATCACATAATCACTTGCTCGGGCAATGGCTTTATCTTCCGCATATAAATCATCGGTTAAAGTTGGGACTTCCCATAATAACTGACAAATAGCGTCGCCGCCATTATCAAAATACTCTAATTTAATAGCGTATTTTTCACCAGCTTCCATCGTTATTTCAACTTGATCGGTAGTCATTCCGCGATTATGCCATTCGTCTACGACAAGTTTATTGTTTAGCCACAGTCGAACACCATCATCCGAATTAACACCAATTTTATAAGTTCCCGAAAAATTAGGCGTTATGTAGCCCGTCCATCTTATTGATTTATGTCTGTAATTAGTATACGGATCTGGTGGATTGTTTACAGGATCGAAATTCACCACCTTATCTACGCGAGTTTGCGGTGTACCTTCTAGAAACTTATCATCATAATATTCTCCGTATAAGCCAGTTTCATCATTATGATCATTACGTAAGTTTTCAGCCTCAATAATGTTTAAATTTCTAGCGGCCGTTTTCCATTTCACATAAGTAACTTCAGCTCTATCTCCAACCTTTTCGATTATCCCTTCCAATGGAGAAATGGGTTTAATAACCGGTAACCCACTGTAATCTCCAAAAACAACCTGATTGGCATTGAAACCAACCACCGCTATTTTTTTAATAGCATTAAGATCTAAAGGCAAAATGTTATTCTCATTTTTAAGAAGCACCATAGATTCTCTTGAAGCTTCTAAAGCTAAATCTTGATGCTTTTTTGAACCAATAACATCTGGTGATATTTTGGTATACGGATTGTTTTCTGTACTATCGAAAACCCCTAATTTGAAGCGTGCGGTTAACACTCTAACCGTTGCTTTATCAATATTCTCTTCGGAAACTAAACCTTTTTTATAAGCCGAAAGTAAATGTTTTGCATAAATATCATTACCGCACTCGAGGTCTAACCCCGCTTCTATTGCTGCTTTTGCTGCGAGCTCTTTAGTATCTACATATTTGTGCGATTTCACTAAATACGTTGGTGCTCCACAATCACTTACCACATAACCTTTAAAACCCCATTCGTCTCTTAAAACCGTATTTAGCAACCAATTGTTTGCTGTACTTGGCACACCATTAATAGCGTTGTAAGCACTCATTATAGACTGTGCATTGCCTTCTTGAACGGTTGCGTTGTAAGCTGGGAAATAATATTCTCGCAGTGCTCTTTCAGAAACATTAGCATTGTAAGCAAACCGATTATCTTCTTGATTATTGGCTACAAAATGCTTGGGCGTAGACACTACTTTTAAATAGTTCTCGTCGTTTCCCTGTAATCCTTTTACAAAAGCAACACCTATTTTACTGGTTAAATAAGGATCTTCACCATAAGTTTCAGGTGTTCTTCCCCAACGCGGATCTCGCGCCATATTAATAGTAGGCGACCAAAAGGTTAGTAAATCGCTATACACATTTTTTTGATCTTTACCTTGGTTGTAGAAGTTCCATTTTGCTCGGGCTTCATCTGAAATAGCTGAAGACACGTTATAAATTAAATCGGAATTCCAAGTCGCCGCTAAAGCTACAGCTTGAGGAAACACGGTAAATCGACCACCTTTTACAACACCATGTAAAGCTTCGTTACCGTGATAATATTTTTCGACATCTAAACGCGGAATCGCTTCTGCTGTAGACACTAGCATCGATACTTTTTCTTCAACAGTTAATCGTTCCAATAAATCTTGAACACGCATTTCAATCGGTAAGTCTTGATTTTGAAACGTATATTTAGTTTGGCCAAAACCTAGAATAGGCATGACAGACAAAACAAATATGATAACTCTTTTTAATACCATTTAAAAATCGAGATTCTGTGAATGATTATTATTTTAACTCAATTTTAAATCCTGTAATAGGAATTTCTGTAGCAGTATAAACCGGAACTTTAATGGTTAAACCCGTCTTAGTTTGCTTCCATTTTACTTTATCTGTAGTATTTAATCGTGTTATCGACTTTATCTTATCGCCGTTCTCCAAAGCCAATGCTTTTATAACAATTTCCTTATCGGTAACACTGCAAACGTAAGCATAAACAGCTCCGTATTTTGAAGTAAACCTAACTTCAGGAAAAATAACTTTAGATGTGCCATCGTGTTCGTTATCTTTCATAGTGTTTTTTTCTTCAGAAAACTTAACCTTTCCGTTCTCTTTTGGTGTAGCAACAAGACGCTCCCCTTGTACCCTCCATGGTTTAGAACCGTAGATTCCTTCTGAATTTTGCTTGATCCATATTCCCATTTCTGCCAATCGTGCTTGAGCTAAATCTGTGATTTCACCCTTAGCCGTTGGTCCGTTATTCAGTAATAAATTTCCGCCTTTACTTACTATTTCTAGTAACTGACGTGTCATTAATTCTGAAGGTTTATAAATAGTATCGTACTCAATATAACCCCAGTTTTTCCCCATAGTAATACAAGCTTCCCAAGGTTCCACTTCTAAACCTTCGACAATTTCTTGCTCCTTAACTTTATAATCACCAAAACCATGTTTAATACGGCTATTTATAATACATTCCGGCTGAAGTTCAAGAATCAATTCTCTTAATTCTTTGCTTTCCTCTGGGCTAATTAATTCTGGTGTATCAAACCAAATCACATCAATTTTACCGTATTGAGTTAGCAACTCCTTTATTTGTGGCTTCACCTTTCTTTCAAAATAACGGCTATATACTTTTATATCTTCATCTGGATAATCTACCAAATTACTTCTACCACCTTTAAAAGGCCAATCGGTAGCCACATCTGGATCTTCCCAATCACGACCCAATGAGTAATAAAACCCAAATTTCATATCGTGTTTATGGCAAGCCGCAACGAGTTCCGTCATAGGATCTTTAGCGTAAGGTGTTCTGGTTTTTATATTATAATCGTTGGATGGTGAATCGAACATGGCGAAACCATCATGATGTTTTGACGTGATGATAATATATTTCATTCCTGCCGCTTTAGCAGTAAGCACCCATTTTTCGGCATCGTAATTAACCGGATTAAAATCGTCTGCTATAGTTGCATATTCTTTTAAAGATATTTTTTCATGAATCATGAAATGCTCATTCCCTTTTGCCACATGCCCTTTCCAGTATCCAGCCGTTTGAGAATACAAACCCCAATGCATAAACATACCAAATTTGGCATCTTTCCACCACTCCATTTTATCAGGCGACTGCGCAAAAGCATTCGTCATAAAAACAAGTAAAAAACCTAAACTGTAATAAAAATTTCTTCGGAATGTGTTCTGCTTCATTTTATCTAATTTGAATATTTTCTAACAATAAACGTTTACTTGGTAATAAATTCTATGTTGGTTAACTTCACCACCACTGGGTTTGGCCAAACTTTATCGTTGTAAAGTCTTTGCGCTCTACTTATAGATATTTCAAGTAAATCTTCATGTTGAATAAATCGAGACGTTGGTGTGTTTTCTGGCCAATACTCCACAACTAAATCACTTTGTCCAAGTACGGAAATTGTAGTGTTTTCAGTGGATCGCATATTTTTCAAAAGGAAGTTTCGTCTAAAGCCTTTAAACCAGTTTTCTTGCCCTGTGATAAAAACATAAGCGGTGTTATCCTCTTTACCTTTTGTAAACCACATATCGCCATCTTTAACAATGGTTGGCACGGTTCTCACATTTTTCACGCCTTCTTCATTAATATACATCCATAACGCAATTTCTCGCAAACGCTCTTCTTGCTCTATCGGAATTTCTCCGTTAGGTTTCGGACCTATATTCATTAAAAAATTACCGCCTTTTGCTCGAATTTCAATCAGTTTTTCGATTAACTCAGAGCCATCTTTATAATCTTCATTCGTAGGTTTGTATTGCCATTGCGTACCCATTGTCATGCAAGTTTCCCATGGTCCTGGCATGGCGCCTCCTGGAATTTTTTGTTCTGGTGTATTCATCTCACCGCGAGTGACTACAATATCTGGTGCGATTTCATGAACATATTGCGCCATAGGCTTCGCCTGAAAGGCATCGAAAAACATCACATCTATAGGGCCGTAATTATCAATAATCTCTTTAACCTGAGTTTTATCGTATTCAAAAAGTTCTTTATTGGCAGTTACTTGTGTCATTGCGCCTTTTCGAGAAATTAAATGCCCTTGTTTATGGATAAAACTAAAATCTTCTGGAGAAAAATAAATCCCAACTTTTAAATCGAATTTATGTAATGCTTTTACTAATTGACCAACAATATCCTTTCCGTAAGGCGTATTCATGATATTGAAATCGGTAGTTTTAGTATCCCACATACAAAAACCATTATGGTGCTTTGCTGTAAACACAACATACTCGGCTCCTGCTACTTTAAACAAACGCGCCCATTCTTCAGCATCAAATTTATTGGGATAAAATGTTTTAGGAAGCTCGTTAAAATATTTATTTACGTAATCGTTTGAAGCCCCAACTAACGAATGACTTATAACACTCCCTAATTGAGAATCCATGCTCCAATGCACAAATATACCAAAGCCCATATCCATGAAATCTTCATTAAGTTCGGGCTTGTTTTTAAGTTGCGAAAAGGCTGAAAACGTTGTTAGTAAAATGAGTAGTATAGAAAATTTCAACTTCATAATTATAAATATTATTATTTAGAAACGTTAGACATTTCTAATATTAATTCGCCACCGTTTAATAGGTCTTGATGAGAAATACTATAATTTTCAATTGGCTTATTATTTAAACTCACTTTACTAACATAAACATTGGCATCACCATTATTATGTGCTTTTATGCTGAATGTTTTATTTGAATAATAATCTGGATTTAATTTGATAGTAACCTCGTCGAATATAGGGCTTCCTATTTGATATTCAGGGTTGGTTTCCGTCCCTCCATTCATTTGAAATAATCCAATTTTCATAAGTACAGAAAGGCTTCCCATTAGACCTTGATCTTCATCACCATTAAAACCTGTAGCTGGAGACAAGCCCGAAAAAGCTTTATTAATAACGGCACGAGACCAGTATTGAGACAAATCATTTCGTCCTAATTTATTAAATACAAAAGCAGTTTGCATTGATGGCTGATTACCATAATTCACAGGAATTCGGCTGTATTCTGGATGCAACTCTTGCGCATGTGAATTACCTGCGGTAAACCCAAGTTCTTCCGCCGTTTTAAACTGAGTGTTTAATTTTTCTACTGCTTTATCTGTTCCGCCCATTAAGTTTGCCAAACCTTGTAAATCGTGAGGTACAAACCATGTAGATTGTGCGCCGTTAGATTCTATAAAACCATGTTCTGGTTGATAAGGATCGAAGTTTTCTTTCCATACACCTGCTAGGTTTTTAGGACGCATCCAAGTTGATTCAGTGTCAAACACATTTTTATAATTATTAGATCGTTTTATAAAATAATTATAATCGTCTCTATATTTTAATTTCTTAGCCAATTGAGCCAAAGTCCAATCTTGATACGCGTATTCCATAGTCATACTGGCACCATCTTGATGCCCACCAAACTTCCCTTCCGGAATTGGGTATGGCACATAACCGTTTTCTATATAATATTTTAAACCTCCACCTAGATTGGTATCATGCTCGTAACCTGCTTTACCCATAATACCATTAAGCATATGGTTCTTTTTTAAAGCCTGATAAATGCCTTCTACATCTTCGGTAATTATTCCTTTTTGAATAGCACTTACCATAAACGGTGTAGATGATGCTCCCGTCATCACGTAAGTGTAATTTCCTCCCGAAGGTCCACGTGGCACTAAACCTCCATCTTTATAATATTGCATTAATGAATGTGCAAAATCGGCCATGATTTCAGGGTACGCCATTCCCCAAAGTGTATTAATAGTCCATTGTGCTCCCCAAAACGAATCGGAATTAAAATGATTAAATTTCGGCTCCCCATTTTTATCTAAAGGCAATTGACCAATTCTAAATTCCGCTCCCGTATTATCAGGGTAAGCACCGTTTATATCGTTTATAATTCTTCGACCTTGAAGTGCGTGCCATAGATCGGTATAAAAACGGCTTTGAGCTTGTTTGGTGTTTCCTTTTACATCAATTCGTCCTAACAAATCATTCCATTCATCTTTAGAATCTTCTACAACCTCATCGAAATCCCAACTTGGCAATTCTTTACTGATATTAATATTCGCATTTTCCACGGAAGTGTATGAAACCCCGACTTTCATCAACACTTCTTTATTCGTTTCTTTTAGGCTAACCAAGTAATTACCTGTTTCATCATCTTTTTCTAAAGTATCAATTTCAGAATTTAACTTCACTTTAAAATAAACAGTTAACGGTTTTGGACGCCTGTGAGTTGCATCCATAACCAATTTCCCCGAAAGTTCTTTTGCACTATTCTGTTCTAAGAAGCCTTCTGAGTTATTACACGGTCCTAAAAAAGTGTTTAAATTAAAAAGAATAGAAGCTTTTTTATTTTCTGGATATATATATTGATGAAGACCAACACGTTTTGTACTCGTAAGTTCTGTTTTTATGTTATAACGCTCTAATTCTAAACTATGAAAACCTGGTGTTATTTGCTCTTTGTCGTGATTGAATTTTGAATAAAAATCTTTAAAAATATTGCTTTTATTTTCTTCGGAAATGGTAACGGGCATAACAGAAACACCAGACATTTGCCATGCATGGATATGGCTAAACCCTTTAATAGTATCTGTTTTAAAACGATAACCACTACCCCAAGCACCACCAATTTGTGTGTCGGGACTTAAATTAACCATACCAAACGGGCGATTTGCAGACGAAAAGAAAAACCACCTAGAATTTTCGGTATCTAATAGCGGGTATACTTTTTCGGTGTAGTCTACAGTAGATTCCGTATTTGTTTTTAAATCCTGATTTACCTCATGTTTACAAGAAAACATGGCAACACATACAACACTTAAAATGTAAAATCTGTTCTTTATGAGGGGATATAACTTCATTATTATAGGTTTTTAAGGCGTAATTTTATTTAAGTTTTCTTCAATAGCCGATAACATATCGTTAGTAGGAAAACCATTATTTTGTCTTCTGTTTTTTATAGCGTACCAATCTTTCCATTTACCATCCAAATCGCCAGATGCTCTACGTTTGTAAATAGCTTCTAATTGTTCTTTAGCCGAAGGAATCAATGCTTTAGCTTCGTTTAAAAAGGTAGTATTTTTAGAGGCTTCGAACTGTTTTTTAAGTTTTGCCATGTTATGAAGCGTTCTTTCAAAAGCTATTAAATCACTATATAATTGCGTAGGTAACAAAATGTAAGCGTGATAGAAATCTGTAGGTTCTATTTGATAACCTCGCTCTGCTTCCATTAAGGCTTTTTGAACATTTGTAGCAACATGTGCCGTAGTTTTATAATCTCCAATAACACGTTTATAATCAAAAGGAATTGGAGTTTTTCCTGGCCTTCTAATGGGTGCGTTTGATAAATATGAAACAGCCTCACGAATTTCCCATAAGTGCTCTACATAACCTTTACGTCCTTCTTGCGCTTCATGTAAATATTTCATGGAAGCGATAGCATGCTTTGATACTTCATCTGAAAAATATCGAGATGTCCAATCCTTATAAAACTCATCGCCGTTAAAAGTTTCTAGATTATTACAAACGGCACTATACGCTTCTAGATTTAATAAAAATGGTCTAAAATTTTGTCCATTTACTAAACAAAATTTATCGGCCTTATAGGTTTCAAACATGTCTTTCATTATCGTTTCCACCTTGTTTGGATAAGGATTGTGAACGGTATGGTTTAACCAATATCCCGCATGCATATAGGTTCCAAACTCATAATTACCGGTAGTATTTGGTAGATGTTCAAAATCGCCAAAACCATGATCGGACCAAAGTACTGTCCAGTCTGTTGGTGGTCTAAAACCTTCGTTCCACATTTCCATCCCATCGGAATAACACACCAAAACTTTTGAAGCATTAGGCTTATATTCGTCTATTAATTTTCCGAATTCTACATATACTTCATTAAACACATCTATTTTATTCTCGCCGCATGAGCTTTCGTATTTCCAGTCCCAAACTTGATGACGCGGACGCAGAATAAAAATATCGGTTTTAGCCAATGGTGTATCTTCTAAATAGTATCTCCAAGCGCTTAACCAATCTTCTTTATAAGTTTTCCAGCAATCGGCTTTATCGGCCGACATAGGGTGTATTTGGTACCCTAACTCAAAATCTATAGCCACTTTCATGCCTTTTAATTGAGCATAATCGATCATTTTATCTATAAAATTAATGTCTACTTGGTAGTCTGGTTTTAGTTTTTTGTACTCTGGACGAACATAGAATTCTGGTCTCCCTAACATATCGAACAACTGTATGGCGTTGTAGCGCATACGTACTAAAGCATCTATTAATTCAGTATAAGTTTCCCAATCGTACTCTAGTAATTTACCTCGGTAATTTGCTAGCTCGTCCACATCGTTTTCAAAATAGGCCAAAACGGGAACTTTTGGTGGTGCTATAGTTTTTGCTGTGAAGTTAAAGACGGCTTCGTGAGATATTTTACGGGCCGTTTTACCTGTCCAATATTCTAAAGGATCAATTCCTAAAACATCTTTTGAATAATCGTAAATCGCATACTGAAATCCTTGAACGTCTGAGCCTCCAATTACAATCGTGTTTTTATGATTTTTGTGATTTACTTTTGCCCAAATTCCACCACGACTTCCAGGTATTTCAATGGACAAATTAATATTTTTTTGAATGGCTAATTCTTGGATTAACGCATTTGAAGTTGGTGTTCCTAAAATAAAAACTGTACCATGTTCTGGAAAAGCTTCTTTTTCTGAAACGATATTAACTTTGGAATTAATTACTTTTTGTAAATCTGTTTTTAAATCATCTATAATGTTTAATTCTACTTTTGATAAGTTATCGCCAACCACCAAATAGAAAGATTCATCGACTGTTTTTGTACATGACAAGCATAAAACAACAATTAATAGAATACTTAAAATGTATTTTTTTTTCATATTTAAAATGGTGTTCAACTTAATTAGGCAACTAATTTAAAATAAAGACTTGCAACCTTATTATCCTGCAAAGCTAAAACTAGGTTAACTTTTGGTTAATAAAATATAGGCAGACATGTTCTCGCCTGCCTATAAAAACTAACTTAAAACAACTAAATTCTTTAACTTGCTATTAATTAATAATTAGGGTTTTGAGTCATAGTGTTCGGAGAAATCTCAATTTCCTTAATTGGAATTGGTCTCAACAAATGCTTAGAAGCATCGAAAGCACCGTGATCTGCATAATGCGGATTATTAGCAAGTTTCTCTTCCAATTTTCCCATACGCTTTAATACGGCCCATCTATTAGACTCTCCAATTAATTCTAAAGCGCGTTCTACTAAAATGTTATCTAAATCTACTGTTGTGTAATGATCTGCAACACCTGTAGCACGCTCTCTTACTCTATTTAAATGAAATAAAGCTTGAGTTGTGTTTCCGTCACCCAAAAAGGCTTCGGCAGCTATAAGATGCGTTTCTGCAATTCTAAAAATAAAGGTATCTCTAGCTCCACTAGTTTCTGCAGCAAAAATTTCATCATCAAACTTTTTCATAATAGGAAAGTTAATAAATGAAGGATTTAAAGAATATTTATAATTTACATCGTCGATATCTGCAGGAACACCAAATAAATATTGATCTGGTTGATATACCCAATAGCGATCTAAGCGATCTTTAAGTTCGTCAATATCTAAAGTGTTTTTTGGAAAATAAACCAACGTATCACCAGGATTAATAACCTCATCTCCAAGACCACTAACTTCATCAGCCATAATAGTTCTATGTATGGTTACATTTTCTCTACTATCATTATCATCAAATAATGAATAGAAATATGGTGTTGGCATTAAACTGTTTCCTTTTGTACCATATGGGTTAGCACGACTTACTCCTGGTAAATCGAACACTTGATACATAAAAAGAGAATGTTTGTTATTATTACTGTCTTCTGAAATCCCTGTATCACTCCATTGTCCTGCAAAAAGAATTTCATCATTTACTTGATTATCATAAGCAAAAACCTCTTCAAATGATTGACTTCTAATATCGTAAGAACCTATAGCTGTAACTGCTAAATTAGCAGCTGTTTGAAAATCTGTACTTTCACCAAAATCTGAATATGCACGCGTTAAATATACTTCGGATAGCACGTGTTGTGCTGCTCTTTTAGAAAAGCGTCCGGTATCTGGGCTATCTAGTAAATCTGGAATTGCAGCTTCTAACTCGTCTATAATTAGAGCATAAGTTTCTTGCTCTGTTGATCTTGTATAATTGTTACGAATACTTTGAGGCTCATCCAAATCTAAAACAACTCCGCCGTACTGCTGTGCCAAGTTAAAAAAGGCTAACGCTCTTAATGCTCTTGCTTGCGCTATACCGTAAGCTTTTTCACCTAACTTAGCATCACTCCAATTTACTTGGGTTTCATATCTATTAATAGCCGTATTAGCTTTAGAAATCACATCGTAGTTTGCACTCCAAACCCCATTGGTTTGCGGTGCATTCAGTCCCACATAATCGTTAGTGCTTGAGGTAGAGAATATTTCTCCTTGAGTTGTAAAAATATCAGTTCCCTCAAATTTATAACCGTAATTTTGATACACCGATCTTGTAGACGTATAAACCCCTACTATAAGTTGATCTGCAGTATTCTCATCAATAAAGTTCTCACTTGTTATTTGTGTGTATATATCTTCTTCTATATAGTCGTTACAACCACTAAGCAAAAGCGCCCCACTTAAAATAAGTGCAAAGTATTTTATATTGTTTATTGTTTTCATCTTTAATAAAATTTTAAATTAGTAAGATAACTTAAGTCCGAATAATATCGTTTTTGTTAAATAACCTGAATTATAAGAGTTCTGTAATCCTGTTTCAGGATCTGGACCTTTATAATCTGTAAATACAAATGGATTTTGTATATCTAAAGTTAATCTTAAACTAGACATTCTTAATTTTTCTAAAATAGCATCATTAAACTGATATCCTAAACCGATATTACCGATTTTAACAAAACTTAAATCTTCGTAATACCACTCACCTGGGTGACCATATTCTGGCGCAGGATACTTAGCATCCGTATTATTAGGTGTCCAATAATCCAATTTTATTTTATTAAATGTAGCATCATCACCATTATATGGTGCAAAGTGAGAGTAAAACTCTGAGTGACCGAAAGATCCTTGTCTTGTATAAACTTGTACAGATAAGTCTAAGTTTTTATAAGTAAAGGTGTTCGTCATACCACCAATCCAATCGGGAGATACTTGACCCAGAACCATTTTATCCTCGGCACCAATAGTTCCGCTATTATCAACGTCTCTATATTTATACTGACCAGGAAAAGCACCATAGACTGCTGCGGCTGCTGCTTCGTCCAATTGCCAAATACCATCTACTTGATAATTATAAATAGCATCTACAGGTTGTCCAACCTCAAGCACGCCATGAGTTCCGTAAGTTTCTTTATCTAAATCACCATCTAGTTCAAGAATCTGATTTTTATTTTTTGCAAAATTGATACTTGTAGACCATTTAAAATCTTCTGTTTTAACATTTACAGTGCTTAAAGTAATCTCGATACCTTTATTTTCTACAGAACCATAATTACCCGTTGCCGTAGAATAGCCTGTTATGTTCGATAATGTTTTATCCAAGATAGCATCTATGGTTTTCTTTCTATATAATTCTAAACCTAAAGTTATTCTGTTTTGTAAAACGCCTAAGTTTAAACCTATATTAACCTCTTTAGAGCGTTCCCAAGTTAATTCATAATTAGGTAAACCTGCTACACCAACACCATTGGTATGCGTATCTCCAAACACATAATCTGAACCAGATAGAAAGGCTAACGAGCTATATGAACTCACTGGACTATCATTACCAGATTCACCATAACTTAAACGCATTTTTAAATTACTTAACCAATCTACGTCTTGTAAAAAATCTTCATCACTGGCTTTCCATGCAAATGCTGCCGATGGGAAAAATGCCCATTTATTATTAACCGCTAATTTTGAAGACCCATCATAACGACCTGTGAATGTAAATAAATACTTGTCGGCGATGCTATAATTTAAACGGCCTGCAAATGATGATAAAGTTTCCTTTCTATAATTAGTATCATAATCTCTAACATCTAATCCTGCTGATGTATTATAAAATGAGTAAGAATCGGTATCAAAATCTCTTGTTTCAATATTACTCCACTCTAATTGATTGTAGTATACAGAGGAAATTAATGTTGCTTTTAAGTTTTGAGTTTCTGTTATATCGAAATCAAAATTTATAATATTATCCCATGTATAAGATGTTTTAAATGAAGAATCGTAATGAGATTGTATTCTGGCTGGTTCATTTCTTGCAGCTTTTGTATACAAACCTCTGTACTCACCGAATCTAGTATTCTTAATATTTGGAGCAAATTGTGTTTTGAAGCTTAACCATTCTGTTGGTGCATAATTTAAAAATACATTAGCAATTACATCTAAAGACTTTGTATTCGTTTTCCAAGCACCTTGTGCATCGTAATATGGGTTTGTAAAACGTCCATCTTGATCGTCTGGAAACAAAATTACATTTCCATCAGGGTCGATAGAATTAACGGTTGGCGCTAAACGTAATGTACTTCTAAATAATTCTCTACTTCCTTCTTCTCTTTCAGATAAAGCTAAATATGCTTTAACTCCTGCTGTAAACTGATCAGATACTTTTTTAGTTAAAGATGCGCTTAAATTGTAACGATCATAACCTTCTATACCTACAACACCTTCATCGCTTAAATATCCTATAGAACCACTATAAGTTAAACCATTTTCACCACCAGACATACCTAAATTATGACTTGTTTGTATTCCTGCATGGCGGTAATCTCCAGCCCAATCTGTATATCTACCATTTGCAGCGTTACTTGCTTCTTCATTGGTAGTTCTTAATTCTCTGCTTAAATCTACAGCAACATTATTATAATCTTCGACTGTTGGTACATTTCCGTTTTGAAAAAGACCTTTCCAAGCAGTACTTCTTAATGCTTTATCAACAAAATCTACATACTCATCACCATTATACATATCAGGCACATTAGTTGCAGAACGTACACCTAATGTAGCCTCGTAAGTAAATACTGTTTTTCCTTCAATACCATTTTTAGTTGTAATAATCACAACACCATTAGCACCTCTTGCACCATATATTGCTGTTGCAGAAGCATCCTTTAAAACATCCATTTGTTGAATATCGGCAGGATTTAAAATATTAATATCATCGAAAAAGATACCATCTACTACATATAAAGGTTTAGATAAATCGTCTGCAGCACTATCACTAATACCATCACGACCTCCATCGGTATTTTTAATTACCGTATTTCCTCTAATATCTATAGATAATGGAGCACCCGGTTTGTTACTTAAAGTTCTAACATCTACACCAGCAATTCTACCCTGCATGGCCTGGCCAATATCTGTTTTCTTTTGTTCTGTAAGCGCCTTAGTATCTAAAGACTCAACAGCTCCCGTTAAATCGGTACGCTTCACAGAACCATATCCAATAACAACTACTTCATCCAGTTGTGCTGCATCTTCTTCTAGCTTCACATTTAAAGACGCTTGACCATTATAAGTAATGTCCTTTGTTACAAACCCAACAAACGAAAAAGTAATTACATCTCCCTTTTTTGTATTAAGTTGGTAATTCCCATCAAAATCTGTGGCGGCTCCATTCGATGTTCCTTTTATAATGACGTTCACTCCCGGAATAGGCACGTTTTGACCATCGGTTACTACGCCAGACACTTTTGATTGCGACCAAGAGGCACTCGCATAACCTATCAATAAGGTTACTAATAAGAGTTTTAGTTTTTCCATATTATTATTTAGTATTAGTTATACCGCTAATTTATAGTTAAACATTTGTTAATAGATGGATTTATTGATCCAAATTATGGATACAATCATCAAATAAAAAATGTTTCATTTTGCAAACAAACCAATAGACACAGGTATTCAAGCATGTGTTGACTTGATGGATATGTCCATTAGTTTGAAAAAACTGTCCATTACAAATTCCACAGAAAAAAGTATCTTAGTAAAATAATAACTAAGCCTAATTAAAATGAAAAAAAACTTTTTTTATAGCAGAGTATTTCTTGTTGCTATAGTATCTGTATTATTTAGTTGTAAAGAAACGCCAAAAGACACCGCACCTTGGCAGCCTTTATTTGATGGAGAAACCCTAAATGGATGGCATCAATTAGGAGGAAAAGCGACATATTCTGTTCGCGATCAATCCATTGTAGGGACTACGGTACATAAAACACCAAATTCATTTTTAACTTCAGATAAAATGTATGGTGATTTTATACTCGAACTTGATTATAAAGTAGACTCTACAATGAACTCGGGTATTCAAATTAGAAGTAATAGCATACCTACTTATAGAGACGGACGTGTTCATGGCTATCAAGTTGAAATCGACCCATCTAAAAGAGCTTGGAGTGCTGGTATTTACGACGAGTCTAGACGTGGTTGGCTAAACACTATGGAAAACAATCCTGATGCTCAAAACGCATTTAAACAAAACGAATGGAATCACTACCGCATTGAAGCTATTGGTGACACACTAAAAACTTGGATAAACGATGTTCCCGCAGCTTATTTAATAGATGATAAAACGGCTACCGGATTTATTTGTTTACAAGTCCATAGCATACATGGTGATAAAAAAGAAGGCACAGAAATTGTTTGGAAAAACATCAACATACTGACCGAAAATCTTGGAAAATATTCAAAAAAATCACCTCTTGAACCTATTATCACTAAAAACAAATTATCTATAGACGAAAAGAAAAAAGGATGGAAGTTACTTTGGGATGGTGAAACTACCAACGGATGGCGCGGTGCTAAACTTGAAGAATTCCCTGAAAATGGATGGAAAATTGAAGATGGAGTTCTAAGTGTTTTATCTTCTGGCGGAGCCGAATCTAATGCTGGTGGCGACATTGTAACTACCGAACAATTTGGTGACTTTGAATTAACAGTCGATTTTAAACTAACACCAGGCGCAAACAGCGGTATTAAGTATTATGTAGATACTAATATGAACAAAGGCGCAGGATCTTCAATTGGTTTAGAATATCAAATTTTAGACGATGCCTTACATCCTGATGCTAAACTAGGAAATCATGATGGTAGTAGAACCGTAAGCTCTTTATACGATTTAATTCAAGCAGATACAAACAAACCTATCCACCCAATTGGCGAATGGAATACAGCATATATTATTTCTAAAAACAACCATGTAGAACATTGGCTAAATGGAACAAAAGTGTTAGAATATGAAAGAAAAAGCGATGACTACAAAAAGTTAGTATCGGAAAGTAAATATGCCAAATGGCCTAATTTTGGCGAGTTAGACAAAGGTGAAATATTACTTCAAGATCATGGCGATTTAGTATCCTTTAAAAATGTAAAAATTCGTCCAATCAACTAAACTATAACCACCACAACTATAATATTATGAGTTCTAACAGAAGAGATTTTTTAAAAAAAACAGCTTTAGGAGCCGTTGGAGTAACACTAGCTTCAAACAGCTTAAATGCCATGTCGGCAAAAAGTTATTCTAAAATAATTGGATCTAACGACCGTATTAATGTAGCTATACAAGGTTTAGGACGTCGATATGGCTCTTATATGCCTGCCATCGCGGATAAAAGCAATAATATTGAATTGAGCTATTTATGCGATGTCATGAAAAGTCAACGTGATAAAGCTGCTATTGAAGTATCTAAAAAAATTGGTAAAACACCTAAATTAGAAAACGACATTCGTAAAATCCTAAACGATAAAGATGTAGATGCTATTTTTATGGCAACTCCAGATCACTGGCATGCTCCTGGTGCTTGTATGGCCATGCAAGCTGGTAAAGATGTTTATCTAGAAAAACCTTGTAGCCATAACCCTAAAGAAGGTGAATTACTCGTTGCCTATCAACAAAAATATAATAAAATTGTACAAATGGGGAATCAACAACGCTCCTCGTTACAATCTCAAGAAATTATAAAAGCTATTCATGAAGGTGTTATTGGTGATGTCTATAACGCTATTGCTTTTTATACGAGTAAGCGTGGCCCAGTACCACATCAGAAAAAAATGGCTCCACCAGAAGGTTTAGATTGGGAATTATTTCAAGGACCAGCACCAAGAAGAGAATACACAGATGATACTTGGAACTACAACTGGCACTGGTACGGTTGGGATTATGGAACTGCAGAAATGGGAAATAATGCCACACACGAACTAGATATTGCACGTTGGGCATTAGATGTAAAATACCCAGAACATGTAGAAGTAAAATCTGGCAAATTCCAATATAAAGATGATGGTTGGGAAATGTACGATACTATGGAAGCTACATTTCGTTTTGCAGGTAATCGTTCTATTCAATGGGATGGCCGCAGCAGAAATGGTTATAATAAATATGGCGCTGGTCGTGGCACATTAATTTATGGCTCTAACGGCTCTGCTTTCATTGACCGTAATGGTTATAAACTTTATGATATTAAAGGAAAAGAACAAAAAAACAATGTTAAACTAGGCTTCGAAGATGGAAATGCACTTGGTGGTGGCGGTCAACTTTCTAAAGCACATACTATTAACTTTTTTGATGCCATAAGAGGTAAAGCTCCTCTAACCTCTCCAATAGAGCAAGGCGCTATCAGCCAGATGTTAACGCACTATGCAAATATTGCACACAGAATTGATGATGCTTTCGAAGTAGATGAAACTACCGGACGCATTTTCAATAGAGAGGCTATGAAACTGTGGTCTAGAACTTACGAGCCAGGTTGGGAAATTAAACCTGTATAATTTAAAAAAAATAAACCTCGGGTCTTTTGCCTCGAGGTTTATTTTTAAATTACACCTCTTGTGATAACAAGATTTTTAAAAAATCTAAAAATGAAAAGAAGAGATTTTATAATCAAAGGAGCCATGGCTTCGGCAGCTGTAACAACTTCCGCTGCTGCCATGACTAATGTATTTAATTTTAAATATGCAAATGATACTTTGAATATAGGAATTATTGGTACCGGAGACCGAGGCACTGGCCTTTCTGCTAATATTAATTCTATCAAAAACTTTAATATTCTCGGGTGCTGTGACATTTTACCGTTTAGATTAGAAAACGGCTTAAAAGCTGCAAATGGCACCGCCAAAGGCTATGCCGATTACCGCAAATTATTAGAGAATAAAGATATTGATGCTATTTTGGTATCCACACCTTTTAGTACGCACTCTAAAATTGCCATAGACGCGCTAGATACAGGCAAGCATGTGTATTGCGAAAAAACCATGGCGAAAGGGTTTGAAGGTATTCAAGACTTAGTCACCAAAGTCGATCAATCCAATAGTATATTTCAAACGGGACATCAATACCACAGCTCTAGACTTTACACCCATGTTGTAGATTTAATAAAAGCAGGTAAAATAGGAAAGATTTCTGCTTTTGAATGCCAATGGAACCGACACGGAAACTGGAGACGACCTTTACCTAGTCCAGAATTAGAAAAACAAATTAACTGGCGCATGTATCGTGAGTTTTCCGGTGGACTAGTAGCCGAACTTTGCTCGCATCAAATAGATTTTGCCAATTGGGTTTTAGGAGAAACGCCAAACCAAGTTATGGGTACTGGTGGTGTAGACTATTATAAAGATGGGAGAGAAACTTACGACAATATTCATTTAATATACAACTACCCAAGTGGCGTAAAAGCCAAATTTACCTGCCTAACGAGTAATGCAAAAGATGGGTACCAAATAAAAGTAATAGGCGACAAAGGCACCATTATTTTGAGTTACACCAAAGCTTGGTTTTTTCCTGAGGGCACTAAAGAAAAAGAATTAGGTATCGTGGACGGTGTATCCGGAGCTACTGTAAATTGGAAAAAAGGACAAGGCATTCCAATTACCGTAGACCATAAAGAACCTAGCTTGCAAGCCTTAATCGATTTTAAAAATAGTGTTGTAAATAATAGCAAACCAATTTCAGATATTAAAACGGGTGCCAATACGGCCATTTGCGTTCAAATGGGCTTAGAAGCCATGTACACCAATTCCATTGTTAAACAAGAAAACTTTAAAGGTTTCAAATTTTATGAATAAATACATTTTACTTCTTTTCACTTTAATTACATTTTCAGGCTTAGATGCTCAAAACTCAACTAAAAATCTCGATTTACAAACATCTTTAATTCAACCACAGCGGATTATTAAAATCAGTGATTCGCACTATTTCATAGACTTTGGAAAGTCCTTTTTTGGCAATATCGAAATCACATCAAAAACAAGCCAAAACGATTCTTTAATTTTTCATTTAGGTGAAAAGTTAGATGATGAATTTCATATTGATAGAAATCCTGGTGCAACTATTCGTTACAGAACCTCGAAGCTAAATTCATTAGTCGCAAATCAATCGGCTACACCAAAAATGCAACCGTATAAAAGAAATACAACGGGCGCAGCTATTATGTTACCCGATAGTATTGGAGTTATTATTCCTTTCCGTTATTGTGAAATTGAAAATCTAAAAATCCCTATAGAATCGATTGTAATTAAACAAAAAGCACTTCACTTTAAATTTAATGATAACGCCAGTTCTTTTTCTTCCTCTAGCCCCATAATGGATTCTATTTGGGAACTATGTAAACACACCATAAAAGCCACGAGTTTTACAGGATACTATGTTGATGGTGATCGCGAACGTATTCCTTACGAGGCCGATGCTTATATTAATCAACTAAGTCATTATAGTGTGGATAACGAGTATTCGATGGCGCGCCGCACAAATGCTTACTTTATAGACAATCCAACTTGGCCAACAGAATGGTTACTGCATACGGTACTTATGTTTCATGCCGATTATATGTACACCGGAGATATTGAGCCGCTTAAACAAAACTACGAGAACTTAAAGCTTAAAACTTTAATGGATTTAGAACGTGCCGATGGTTTAATAAGCTCTAAATCGCCCAACCTAACCAAAGATTTAATGTCGAAATTAGGTTTCAAAAAAGCAAACGATAAACTTAAAGATATTATCGATTGGCCACCTGCACAAAAAGATACGGGATGGAAACTTGCAACACCAGAAGGCGAACGCGATGGCTACGAAATTGTAGATATAAATACGGCAGTTAATGCGTTTTACTATTACAATTTAAAGTTAATGACTGAAATTGCAACCGTACTTAATAAAACTGATGATGCCGAATTTTATAAGAAGAAAGCCAAACTTGTAAAAGAAACAATAAATAGCAAATTATTCGATGCCGAAAAAGGTTATTATATCGATGGTGAAGGCTCTACACACTCAGCTTTACACGCCAACATGTTACCCTTAGCTTTCGATTTAGTTCCAGAAGAACATGTTTCATCAGTTACTAAATTTGTAAAATCACGAGGCATGGCTTGTAGTGTTTATGGCGCGCAATATTTATTAGAAGGTTTGTATAAAAATAACGAAGCCGAATACGCGTCGAGCCTAATATCAAGTACTACCGGCGATCGAAATTGGTGGAACATGATAAAAATAGGTTCTACAATGACTTTGGAAGCTTGGGATGTAAAATACAAACCAAACTCCGACTGGAATCACGCTTGGGGAACCGCACCACTTAATGCTATTACCAGATACATGTGGGGCATAAAACCTAAAACAGCAGGTTTTAAAGTGGCTGAAATTAATCCGCAATTAGCTGGTCTAACCTTTACGTCTATTAAAGTGCCAACCAAACATGGTTTCATTTTAGCCAATTACAAAAAAATATCAGACAAAAGCGATGTTTACTCCGTAACGATTCCGGAGAACATGACGGCCGAATTCACACTTCCTAAAAGCATAAAAAAGGTTTCCTTAGATAACAAAAAAGTAAAAATAAAAACCTCTTTTTTAACACTTGAAAGCGGAACGCATCGTATAAAAATAACTTACTAAGTATCTTATGAAAATAAAGAAACATCTATTTATTCCTTTTTTATTATTAGCCTTTTTTCAATTCTCTACAAGCTTTTCACAAGAATTAAAACCTGCGAGCTTATTTTCAGATGGTATGGTTTTACAACGCGACATATCAGTTCCTGTTTGGGGAACAGCAAAACCTAACTCTAAAATCACGGTTACTTTTGCAAACCAAAAACAGAAAACAAAAGCTGATAACAACGGAAAATGGGTGCTAAAATTAGATCCGTTAAAAGCGTCTAAAATCGCCAGAAACTTAGTAATATCCGGTGATTCTAAAGTTACTATATCTAATATTTTAGTTGGAGAAGTATGGATTTGCTCTGGACAATCTAACATGCAGTTTAATGTGAATAATGTTCCTGAAATAAAATCACTTATTCCGTTTAAGAAAAACATTAGAACCTTTCAAGTAAAAAACATAGTATCACTAAAAGAACAAGACGACGTTAACGGCCATTGGGAAGAAACAAACCCAAGTAGCGCTGTTGCTTTTGGTTTTGCTTACTTTTTAGAAAGTATTGGTGATGTGCCTGTTGGAATAATTTTATCGTCTTGGGGAAGTTCTTCTCTAGAAGCTTGGATGCCAAGAAGCATGACTGCAGAGTTACCATATTTTAAAAACATAATGGACGATTTTGATAAAGATACAGTAACTCAAAACCGACTTTTAGAAGCTATAAACTCAGCAAAAAGATGGAGCTTAAAAGAAGATATTTTTATGAGACGCCAACCTAACGTGGTATATAATGCCATGATGAAACCTCTAGCGCCTTACGCATGCCGTGGACTCGTTTGGTATCAAGGTGAGCGTAACACACGTTATATTTCGGGTGTACCAGAAGTGACTGAAGCCAACTGGTTTCATAGGGTTGCCGGTATGAAAGAGTATGGCGATATTTTAAAACTTTGGATTCAGAATTACAGAGAAACATGGCAAAATGATAATATGCACTTCGCTGTAGTAATGCTGCCAGGTTATGGAAAAGGGACACATGCTAATTCAAATATTGATTCTAAAAGTCCTACTGCAGAATCTTGGGCATGGATGCGCGAATCTCAATTAAAAGTTTTAGAATTACCAAATACGAGCGTTATAAACACCATAGATTTAGGAAGTGAAACCAATATTCATCCAACCGATAAATTCCCTATTGGCCAACGTTTAGCACTTTCCGCAGCTAAACATACCTTAAATCAAAATATAGTTGCAGAAGGTCCTGTTTTGGATAAAATTGAAATAGAAAATAATAGCTTAATAGTTTATTTCAAAAACAGTAAAGGTTTAAAAACCAACAACAGAAAAGCACCTGAAGGTTTTTGGATTGCAGACAAATCGTTAAATTGGAAAGAAGCTGAAGCTAAAATAGAAGGCGAAACCGTTACTCTGCAAAATAAAGACATTGATAATCCTGAATTTATAAGATATGCTTTCGCAGGAAAACCAGATGTTAATTTAGTTAATAGCGCCGATTTACCAGCGTATCCTTTTAGAACAGATTTTTAAATTTCAACTAAACTTGAACAAAAAAAGCACTATTAATAGATAATAGTGCTTTTTTTTATTTAAAGACAAAATCGATTTTATTTTCAAAACCAATTTTCGATAATCGTCTTTTCGATATTCGGATTATCCTTATGAATAAATTCATTTTTAATAGCATTATACTCATAATCTTTACTCCAATTCTCGTGATTTTCTGCAACTTGAACAATAGCATCACAAATAAAAGCAACCTCAGCATTTGTTAATGTTGGATGAATAGACATTCTAATCCAACCTGGCCGCTCCATTAAACAACCTTCTAATATTTTAACTTCTATAGATTTTGATGTGTTTTCGTCAACATTTAATAAGTAATGTCCATAAGTTCCCGCACAAGAACAACCGCCTCTAGTTTGCACACCAAACCGATCGTTTAAAAGCTTCACAATTAAATTGTAATGTGCTTTTTCAATATAAAAAGAAAAAACCCCTAACCTATCGGTATGATCTGGCGCCAAAATTTTTAGATTATCTATTGTGGCGAGTCTTTCAAAAATAATAGCATTGAGTTCATGCTCACGATCTAATATATTTTGAACGCCCATTTTTTCTTTCAACTGAATGGAAAAAGCAATTTTTATAGTTTGTAAAAACCCTGGAGTTCCACCATCTTCGCGAGTTTCAATATCGTCAATATAATCATGATCTCCCCAAGGATTAGTATAACTTACTGTGCCTCCACCGGGATTATCTGGCACTAAATTTTTATAAAGTTTTTTATTAAAAACTAATACACCAGAAGTTCCTGGACCTCCTAAAAATTTATGAGGAGAGAATGTAATAGCGTCGAGATATTGTTCTTCATCTACAGGGTGCATATCAATATCCACATAAGGTGCGGAACAAGCAAAATCTACAAAACACAACCCATTATTTTGATGCATTATTTTAGCAACATCATAATATGGCGTTCTTATACCTGTAACATTAGAACAGCCTGTAATAGCTGCTATTTTCACAGGAACATGGCTATATTCTACCAGCAACTTCTTTAAGCCTTCTAAGCAAGGTAAACCATTAGCGTTAGACGGTATTACTTTTACCCGAGCAATGGTTTCTAACCATGATGTTTGATTGGAATGATGCTCCATGTGCGACACAAAAATTATTGGTCGTTTTTCCTCGGGAACCTCTGTACTATCTTTTAAATTTTCATTTAATTTAATACCTAAAATACGCTGAAATTTATTAATAGCACCCGTCATCCCAGTTCCAACGGTAATTAATACATCGTCTTTAGAGGCATTTACATGTTTTTTTATAATCGCTCTTGCATCATGATACGCATGCGTCATAACACTACCCGTTATAGAGGTTTCGGTATGTGTGTTGGCAACAAAAGGGCCTATATCATTTAGTAATTTATCTTCAATAGGTCGGTATAATCGTCCGCTTGCTGTCCAATCGGCATAAATTATCTTTTTCTTTCCATAAGGCGATTCAAAATACAAATCTACACCAACTACATTTTTTCTAAATGGTTCAAAATAGTCCTCTAAACTTCCGTGTTTATCCTTAGCTTTAATAACAGTTTTTAAGATATCCATTGTTGAAAATTAAAATGAGTTAGATTGATTTTTTTTTAAACTGTAGCGTTTATATCTCTAAAGATTGAAACAATTTCTTTAACTGTGGATTTGATGGTCTTGGCGCATCGGCCTTAACCACCTTACCTTGCGGATCGATTAATATAAATCTTGGAATACCTGTTACATTATAAGCGGTTACAAAAGAGCGATCATTTTTAGCGAATAACTGCATACCTCCCAATTCTTTTTCTTCAATCATAGTACGCCATTTAGTGTGTGCACTTTGGTCGTCTACAGAAATACTTACAAACTCAATATTTTTACCGTGATATTCTTTTTCAACAGCTTTTAACGATGGAATTTCTGCCAAACAAGGCCCACACCAAGTCGCCCAAATATCGATATACACATATTTACCTTTTAAATCGGCTAGTGATGTACTACCGCCTTTGTAATTTTCGTAATCTACAAACTCAGGAGATTCTTTACCGTTTAAAGTCATTAGTCCCTGCTTTTCCTTATACATACTTAGTAACTGATTTTCCAAACTTACAGCATCCTTTTGCTCACTTACAATTAGTAAAGAATCTAAATCTTCAGTATTATCAAGTAAATCTTTAAACGTTTTATTACTCTCCTTTACTTTTACATTAAAAGCTGCTTCATCTAATTCAAACCAAGATTCAACATCTAGAATTTCTTCCATTAGCAAGGCTTTTTTAGCCAAATAATTACTAGCCTGAGCGCCTTCACCTTCAAAATTAATAGTTTCATCAAAAGATTGAGTATCTAACTTCATCGTTAAATCGTAACCATTTTTTAAATATACACGGGCTTGTTCCGCTCCGTCGTAAACTAAAAAAACACCTGGTTCAACTTTTAAAGTATCTGAAAATGTCCCGTCTGCTTTCACCTTAATAACTTTTGAAACTGTACGGCTTCTTATTAATAAGGAATCAGAGTTTTGATTTGTAATCTTTCCAGAAAATGTAACATAATCTTTTGGCGCTTCTTCTTTACAAGCTGTAAATACTAAACCTATTAATAATAAGTAAATAAAATTTTTCATCTGTTATTTTTTAAATTTTGAAATTCCTGTTTCTAACCAATTATGATACACTTCTACATCTGGTGTATAACTCACCGGATCTAACAAATTCTCTTCGTTATGATCCATTAATACGTAAAACGGTTGCGTGTTCGCTTTATATTTTATAGTTTGAAGTTCGCTCCATTTCTGACCAATATACTTCAATTTTTTACCCGGTTTTAATTTAGAGTCCACAACATCACCAGCTTCTAAAGGCCTTTTATCATCAACATATAAAGATATTAAAACTACATCGTTTTTTAGAATATTTAAAACCTCTGGTTCTGGCCAAACATTTTGCTCCATCTTTCGGCAGTTCACACAAGCCCAACCTGTAAAATCTATCATTACCGGTTTATTCACTTTTTTAGCATAAGCCAAACCTTGATCGTAATCGTTAAAAGCTAAAATATCGTGCGGTGCTAATAAATGAGCTCCTTCAGGCAAATCGCCATGATTGTTAAGCGCTGAAGCGCCTGTACCTAATCGTGTATAGCCCACACCATATGGCGATTCGCTATAATCTTGTGGTGGCGGAAAAGCACTTATTAAATTTAGTGGAGCCCCCCAGAGTCCAGGAATCATATAAATAGTGAAAGTTAAAACTACTAAACCTAAACTTAATCGCCCTACTGAAATGTGTGGTAAAGGCGAATCGTGCGGTAATTGAATTTTCCCAAAAAGATACAATGCTAAGGTTCCAAAAATGGCAATCCATATCGCTATAAAAACTTCTCGTTCCAATAAATGAGCTTGCATAACTAAATCGGCCTGCGACAAAAATTTAAAGGCTAATGCTAGCTCCAAAAATCCTAAAACTACTTTTACTGTATTCAACCAACCACCAGATTTTGGTAAAGAATTTAACCAACCTGGGAATGCCGCAAATAAAGCAAAAGGTAATGCAATAGCCAAAGAGAAACCAAACATACCAATTATAGGTGCTAAACCACCTTTGGAAGCTGCTTCTACCAACAAAGTTCCAACAATTGGACCTGTACACGAGAAGGATACAATGGCCAAAGCTAATGCCATAAAGAATATGCCTATTAGTCCGCCACGATTAGCTTGAGAATCTACTTTATTCGCCCAAGAATTTGGTAGCATGATTTCGAAAGCTCCCAAAAATGAGGTTGCAAAAACAACTAATAGTATAAAGAAAATAATATTAAACCAAACGTTAGTTGCCAGTGCATTTAAAGCATCTGCTCCAAATATTCCAGTAACAGCTGTACCAAGTAAAACGTAAATTACAATAATACAAACCCCATAAATAATGGCATTTTTAATTCCAATCGCTTTATTTTTACTTTGTTTAGTAAAGAAACTCACCGTCATAGGAATCATTGGAAAAACACATGGTGTTAACAACGCTGCAAACCCTGATAAAAACGCTATAAAAAAGATACCCCAAAGGCCTTGTTTAGGACTAGAATCTGCAGATTTAACTGCATTATCTTCTATAGCCGCTTCTGTTGTTAAATCTGTTTTTTCTGAAATTTTAAAACTTAAATCTACCTCAGTTGGCGGTAAACAACGAGAATCGTCGCAAACCATAAATTCTACAAAAGCATCTATTGATGCCACATCCTCAGAAACAGTTACTTTTTGCTTAAAGGTTGCTGATTTTTCAAAGAATTTAATTTCCATTTGAAAAACAGGATCGTCTATCGTATGGCCTTCTTCTTCAGAGGTGTTTCCAATTATTTTAAATTGACCTTCACTATCATCATAAGTAAAAGTTGTTGGTATTGGCCCATCTTGTGGTACTACCTGAGAATACAAATGCCACCCGTCATCAATAGTAGCCTTAGAAATTAATTGATACTCGGTATCTGATATTTTTTCAACAGAAGTTTCCCATTTAACTGGTTCTAAAACTTGGGCTCCACCAAATAAAAAGGATATTAGTGCTAAAAATAAAATGACTCTCTTCATTCCTCAAATTTATTATTAATTATGTAATAGTCTCTAGTTTTTATATTTCTTTCAAAAAAGCATCATGTTTTATATGGTACTTTTTAAAATAAGATAAAACCTGTATTCCCTATAATGACCAAAAATTAAGCAAATACCCCTAGTTAAATTATGTTAAAAATTAATAAATAGGTTAGACAAAACATCATGAAATTGATTTTCGGTCGAAATTTACAACATATTTTAAAGGATGCTTAAAAGATTGTAAAACTTTAACACCACTACCTTCAAAACCCTGCGTTTGGTGGTTTTAATTAATAAAAAAAATCAAAGATTAATATTGAAAACAAAAAACGCTCACTATTTAAGTGAACGTTTTAAGATCTCGAATTAAAATAACTAATAAAAATTAAGAGATAATATTAAATGTTAGCGGATAAGTTGGGTTTTCTCCACGACTTACTTTTATAGCATTTACTATAGGTAAAACTATTGAAATAACGCCTAATGCAGCAAAACCAAGTAAGCCTAATCCAAAAAACAAAACCAAAGGCACGCAGATTACAAACCAAAGCATAAGGCTTAACTGAAAGTTAATAATGTTTTTTCCGTGAGCATCCATTTGACTTACCTTTCCTTTATTAGAAAGCCACAAAATTAAAGGTAGCAATAAACTACCGAAGCCTGTTACTAGACTTATTAATTGACTTAAATGGGTAATAACTAATAATTGGTTGTCGTTTCTCATGATTTTATATATTTTGATTGATGTATTTATATGACGCTTATATCTTTAAATTGTTACATGCGCTACAATTAATTATTTATAAATTAAATGCTCTAGAATATTTTGCATGTTGTACTTTTGGCACAATAAATGATTATTGCCACGTTATAACATAAAAACAAACACATATATGATGCGTTTCACCTTACTTATAGCTTTATTTTTTTCGGTTGCCTTACAAGCCCAAAATAACGCCATTGCCCCAGACGAAAAACTTGTTTATACGGCCTCTTATAACATGTCCGGTATTTTAAACGATATCGCTCAAGTTACCATGCAAACCACTAAAGTAAACACTTCTAAAGCTACATTAATGCGTTTAAAAATTACTGCATTAACCTATAGCAAATGGGATAACTTTTTTAAAATCAGAGATTTATACGAGAGTTATGTAAGTCCGAAAACATTAACACCATACTTATATAAGCGTGATATTAATGAAGGCGGCTACTATAAAGCCATGAAATACACCTTTAGCCATAAAACAAATACGGTTAAAACGGTGCAAACTAAAAAGAATAACTACGTAGAAAATAAAACAGTATCTATAAGTAGCGGTACAAAAGATATTGTTTCCGCATTATATTATATCCGCTTGTTCGATTATGCTAGCATGAGCAAAGGCAGTAGCAAAAGCTTAAATATTATTTTTGACAGAAAAGAATTTAACGGTAAAGTAACCTATTTAGGTAAAGAAACCATCTCTACTGCTATTGGCTCTAAAGAATGCTACAAGTTATCTATTGGTGCTGATACCGCTAGTGGATTGCAAGGCTCTAGTAACTTTTTGTGGTTAACTGCAGACGAAAATAAAATTCCTGTTTACGGGAAATTTAAAATTCCTGTTGGAAATGGTGAGTTAAAAATAAAATCGGCTTCTGGTTTAAAAAACTAGATTCAACTATTTAACAACTTACTTCTTTAATAACTATAGCTTAAATAAAATACAGACTTATGAAGAAAACGTTCACCATACTAGCCGTAATAGCATCTGTTTTTGCTATCATTTTTTCGGTATTACCCATTTCTAATTTAGCCATTATTCCTGCAGTAGCAGCACTTATTTTTGGGTTAATTGCTTTTTACTTATCTAAAAAAACAGGCGAAATTAAAAAGACTATTCAGTTTTCGTTTTTCTTAACCATTGCTGCATTAGCTATTGTAACCTATAAATCTGTTTTTACAGCTACAGAAATTGCCAACACAGAGGTTATTGATGCTAAAGAAATGGAATCTGAAGAAGAGGCTTTGGACGATTTGGAAGGCTTAGAAATCGAAGAATTAGAAATTGATGATGCCGAGTTAGAATTCGATGCCTCAGAATTGGAGGTTGACGCGCAAGAATTGGAAATGGATACTCCTGCATTAGAAGTGGAGCCGGAAGCTTTAGAAATTAACGAGGCTGATTTAAAAAGCATTGAGGAAAATATTGAAATAGACGAATCGGATTTAGAAGATATTGAATTTTAAAAACCTATCCTTATATATAATAGGCTTTTCTTAAAAAGCCCCACACAGCCCAAGTTAAATTATTTAGCTTGGGCTGTGTTCATTTTTATTTTTGTAATATCTTAGCCGATAAATTCTATTTCCTATGAAAAAATACTTTCCGCTATGCTTAATGGCTCTTACAATAATGGCCTGCAGTAGCTCTCAAAACAAATCTAAAACTACCGCTAACGCCGAAACTTATGCCAAAACCATTACGGCTGCCGAATTAAGAGATATGCTGTATACTTATGCCTCAGACGATTTTGAAGGTAGAAGAACAGGCGAACCAGGACAAAAAAAAGCCATTGAGTTTATAAAGCAAGGCTATGTAGCCAACGGCATTCCTTCTCCTATTGCAGAAGGCGATTACTTTCAGGAAATTCCTGCTTCGTTCTTTAAAGGTGATATAAAAGCTTCGGAAAATGTTTTAGCTTATATAAAAGGATCTGAAAAACCAGATGAGATTATTATTGTTTCAGCACATTTGGATCATATTGGCATCTCAAAAAATGGAGATATTAATAATGGTGCCGATGATGATGGCTCCGGGACCGTTGCAGTAATGGAAATTGCTGAAGCTTTTAAACAAGCTGCCGATAAAGGTTTTGGACCAAAGCGTTCTATTTTATTCTTACACGTTACAGGTGAAGAAATTGGACTTTATGGCTCTCGCTATTATGCCGACGAAGACCCTATTTTTCCTTTAGCAAACACAGTTGCTAATTTAAACATAGATATGATTGGGCGTGTAGACCCAAAGCACGAAAGTAACGAGAACTACCTCTATTTAATTGGTGCAGATAAGCTAAGTAAAGAATTACACGATATTTCGGAATCTATAAACAAGCAATACACCAAAATCGATTTTGATTACACTTTTAATGATGAAAACGACCCGAACCGTTTCTATTACAGATCGGATCACTACAACTTTGCTAAAAACAATATTCCGGTAATATTCTATTTTAATGGTACACATGCCGATTACCATAAACCAAGTGATACTCCAGATAAAATTAGATACGATTTATTAGAAACTCGTGCAAGACTTATATTTTATACCGCTTGGGAACTTGCTAATCGTGAGGAACGCTTAAAACTGGATTAAAACCCAGTTAACTTACAACCACAAAAAAAGCCTTTCAATTTCTTGAAAGGCTTTTACTTTTTGGGTGGAAGACCGGATTCGAACCGGCGACCCTTGGTACCACAAACCAATGCTCTAACCAACTGAGCTACAACCACCATGTAACTTGCATTTTGTAATGCGTGTGCAAATGTAAACGATTTAAACGTTATCTACAAAGACTTTTTTAAAATTTTATATAAAAATTTTAAAAAAAAGATTCATATAATTCTAACTACTTTAAATCGAACAAACTACCAACTGCTGGCAACCGCTCCACATTAAAACCTTCGGCGTAAGCCACACCAACCAATCGTCCTAAATCTTGAGCACGGTACGCTACACTGTCTGTAAAATTCTTACTAGAAATAGGTGTTACAGGCGCTTTACTATCCGGATCATAAAATTGAGTTTTGTAAGCCAATACCGATTCTATTTTTGTATCAATAACATTAGAAATATCAACAACAAAGTCCGGCTCCAAATTTTTCCATTGTATATAATGGTATACTTGCTTTGGCCTCCAAGGTGCCTGAACATTACCTTGCTCATCTTTTGTTTCAATTTTTATCAGCCCACTTAAAAAACAAGCATCACTAACCAACTTACTTCCTTTTCCATGATCTATATGGCGATCATCAAAAGCATTGCACAATACTATTTCTGGTTGATACTTACGTATCATTTTAATAACCTCTAATTGATGCGTTTTATCATTTACAAAAAAACCATCAGCGAAGCCTAAATTCTCACGTACCGCAATACCGAGAATCTTTGCAGCTTCACTAGCTTCTGCAAATCTAGTTTCTGCCGTACCACGTGTGCCTAATTCTCCTTGAGTTAAATCTATTACACCTACTTTTTTACCATTGGCAATTTCTTTCGCTATAGTACCACCACAACCTAACTCAACATCATCAGGGTGTGCTCCAAGGGCTAGAATATCTAATTTCATTTTAACTTTTTTTAAACTTTTATAACATTCCTTTAACTTACAAAATAACAATACTTTAGCGAAAATCTTAAATATCGTAAAACTACAGACTTCGCAAACGTATTCGTAAGTATTTTTTGCATTTAATAGTACCCAAATATAACAATAATGAAAAAATAGCACCCAAATTCAAAGTATGACTTTCGTCATAATTACTCTTCTGTATCTACTGTAATTTTACCATATAATTATAACAAGACACTTATAGCGCTAAGCTAATAAACAATTACAAATTATGATCTACTTAATGCTTATCATTTTAATTATAACTATTGGTCTCTTTGTTTGGGGAAAGTTTACACCAGATATTGTTGCGCTAATTTCTATGCTGAGTTTGTACCTAACAGGTATTTTAACCCCCACCGAAACCTTAAGCGGTTTTAGTAACCCAACAGTAATTATGATTGCCGCACTCTTTATAATAGGAGAAGGTATTGCACAAACCGGATGGACAGCTTTAGCAGGTAAAAAGTTTGTAGAATGGGCCGGAAAAAGTGTCCCTAAACTACTAGTAATTATCACGCTTGGTGCAGGTGTACTTTCTGGTTTTGTAAGTAACACGGGTACGGTAGCAACCTTAATGCCACTTACCATATCATCAGCTTGGAGCATTGGTACATTACCATCAAAAATGCTTATGCCCGTTGCTTTTGGGTCTAATACTGGTGGTTTACTAACCTTAACAGGAACGCCTCCAAATATTATTGCTAGTAATGCTTTAGTTGAAGCTGGCTTCGATGGGTTTTCATTTTTCGAATTTGCTTTAATAGGTATACCACTACTACTTGTTGCTTTAGTTTACTTTAGATATGTTGGTTATAAATTATTACCAAGTAATAAAACAAACAACAAACCTGTAAATATAGAATCTACCCTATATAATTGGATTGAAGCTTATAAAATACATGATGGATATTATAGACTACGTGTACGCTCTATATCTCCATTAATTAATACAAAATTAGAAGAATGGAACTTTGAAAAAGACTTTAACGTATCTGTAATAAGAATTAAAAGAAGACACCCAAATGTATTAAAAGGCATTCCTCAGTTTGAAGAATTCCCAGTACCTTCTACAGATTTACTATACCACGATATTCTTACAATAAAAGGTGACGCTAAAGACATCAACAAATTAATGATCACGTTTAGATTAGGGCTTTTACCTCTAGAACCTATTACAACCGATGAATTAAAACACAACTTAATTAATCAAGAAGTTGGAATGGCAGAAGTAATTGTTAACCCAAATTCTATTCTAGTAGGTAGAAAATATAAAGTAGGAGATTACTTTAAAAGATACGGTATTCAACTTTTAGCCGCTTCTAGAAACAATAAACCTTTATTGGAAAAAGAAATAACAGTAAAAGTTGGTGATGCCTTTTTAATTAGAGGAACATGGGCACACATTGAAGATTTACAAGAACAAAACGAAAACCTTGTTATTATTGGTAGTCCAGAAGGGATGGCTAAAAACGTGGAAAGCTTAAGTCCAAAATCATACATTGCTTTAGGCGCTTTAATCCTGATGATCATATTCATGGTTTTTAAAATTGTACCAGGCTCTATTGCTGCATTAATCTCAGCAGGTGTTGTTTTATTAACAGGCTGTGTACCTATTTCAAAAGCATACAAAGGTATAAGCTGGACCAGTGTTGTTATGATTGCTGCTATGATACCAATGGGTATTGCATTACAAAAAACAGGAACAGCGCAACTTATAGCAAGTGCTTTAGTAGACTATCTAGGCGCCATCCACCCTATTCTATTACTAGGTGGTGTGTTTTTACTAACTACAACCTTTAGTCAGGTTATTAACAACTCAGCAACAGCGGTTTTAATGGCACCAATAGCCATTCTTGCAGCAACATCATTAAACCTATCGCCAGAGCCGTTTATGATTATAGTTGCCATAAGTGCATCAACAGCCTTTTTAACACCTATAGGCACAACAACAAACGCCATGGTTATGACGGCTGGTGGTTATAAGTTTATGAACTACCTAAAAGTTGGAGCGCCTTTACTATTATTATTTTTCATTATATCATTAATACTTGTGCCAATTATTTGGCCATTTTAAACAAAAAATATTATTAAGAACTTTTAAATCAATAATTATGAAAACGACAGAAACCATGACAAAACAAGCCGACTTAAAACAATACGGAATTGACGCTGCAAAAGTCAACTGGAACTTATCTCCTGAAGAACTTCAAAAAATCTCAGTAGCTGAAGGTTCTGGTGAAGAAACAGCTAACGGAACTCTAGTAATTAAAACAGGAAAGTTTACTGGTCGTTCTCCTCAAGATCGTTTTATTGTAAAAGATGATTATACATCTGAAAGAGTTTGGTGGGGAAAAACAAACAAAGCCGTATCTCCAGAAAACTTTGACAAACTTGAAAAAGAAATAACAAACTATCTTTCTGGAAAAGAAATTTATGCAAGAGATGGTTATGTGTGTGCAGAACCAGAATATAGAACAAATATTAGAACAGTAACTGAGTACTCTTGGTCTAGTATGTTTGTTTTCAATATGTTTTTACGCCCAAGTGCAAGCGAACTAGAAAATTTTGATGAAGATTGGTTAGTACTTTGTGCTCCAGGATACGTTTGTCCAGATCCAAAAGCTTACGGAATTCGTCAAGGCAACTTCTCTATTATAAACTTTACTAAAAAAATAGCTTTAGTTGGTGGCTCTGCTTACACAGGAGAAATTAAAAAAGGTATTTTCTCTGCGATGAACATGGTTTTACCAGTAGAAAGAAATGTATTACCAATGCACTGCTCTGCAAACGTAGGTAAAAAAGGTGATACTGCTATTTTCTTCGGATTATCAGGAACTGGAAAAACAACACTTTCAGCAGATCCAGAAAGAAAATTAATTGGAGATGATGAACATGGTTGGACTGCCGATAACACAATTTTTAATTTTGAAGGTGGATGTTATGCAAAAGTTATCGATTTATCTGAAGAAAAAGAACCAGACATTTTTAGAGCTGTTAAACCAGGTGCTTTACTTGAAAACATAAAAATTAAAGAAGACGGAAATCCAGATTATTTAGATAGTAGCATTACTCAAAACACACGTGTAAGTTACCCTATTTATCATATCGATAATATCCAAGAAACACTTTACGCAAACAACCCAAAAAACATTTTCTTTTTAACTTGTGATGCTTTTGGTGTATTACCTCCAGTATCTAAATTAACTCCTGGTCAAGCTGCTTACCACTTTATCTCTGGATATACTGCTAAAGTTGCAGGAACAGAAGCTGGAATTACAGAGCCAGTACCATCATTCTCTGCTTGTTTTGGTGAACCATTTATGCCATTACACCCAACAGTTTATGGAGAAATGCTAAGTAAAAAAATGACAGAAGCAGGCGTAAATGTTTGGTTAATAAATACAGGTTGGAGTGCAGGACCTTACGGTGTAGGATCTCGTATTAAATTAAAATATACAAGAGCCATGATTACTGCCATTTTAAACGGAGAGTTAGAAGGTGTAGATTACGACCAAAACTTTATTTTCGGTTTACATATGCCAAAATACTGCCCAGGCGTACCAACTGAAATTTTAGACCCAATGAACACTTGGTTGAAAAAAGGTGACTATGTAGGAAAAGCTATTCAATTAGCACACTCATTCCACTTAAACTTCGAAAAATTTGCAGCTCAAGCTTCAGACCAAATTATTGAAGGTGGGCCACTAATTGACGAACACCACCACTTAAACGAGAGTTTTTAACTAAGTGAATATTAATAGCAATAAAAGGAGCTCACAAAAAGGGCTCCTTTTATATTACAACTATTTTTTTGAAACTGTTTTCGATTTTAAATATCATTAATTTCACAGTATATTTAAAATCTAATTGATTAACTTAAATCACAATATTATGAAGTACTTATTAACTACAATAGTGCTTATTATTTCAATTTCTAACAGCTATTCTCAATCTGCAGAAGATAAAGTAGGGGCATGGTATATGTTCGATGCTACAAATCGTGTTGCAGATAAATGGAGCGTTAAAGTGGGAGGCGAGTTTAGAACATTTGAAGTTTTTGATAACATGAACCTCTTATTTTATTATTTAGGAGTTAATTATCATTTAAATAAAAAAACAACTTTAACAATAGCGCACTGCTATTTAGATATTGATAGAAGTTACTCTATTGCAGGTGAAAGTCATTTATACGAAAACCGCCCATACGAGCAACTTAGCTACAAACAAGAAACATTTAAGCTCCCTTTATATCATAGATTAAGATTGGAGCACAGGTTTTTAAACTTTAACCACACGCATACAACACTGCATAGATTACGCTACCGTTTAGGCACTAAAATAAACCTGAATAAAACGTTGTTTTTTAATATAAGAAATGAAGTTTTTGCAAACTTAAAAAATGAAGTATTTACAGAAAATCGTTTTTATGCTGCACTTGGCTTTAACATTTCTAAAACCAATAATATACAAGTAGGCTATTTAAATCATGAAATAAATAAATCTAACCTAAACCGTTTCCAACTCGGGTTATTTATAAAAACCGATTTAAGAAAAAAAGAAAAATAGTTTTATAATTTTCGTTTAACCGAACCAGCAAAGTCCTCGATATCGTCTTTTACTTTATCGAGTTCTTTTTTTATATCTCCAGTTACACTAGTATCAATACCACTTTTCTCCGCAGTTTTAGTTATTTCGTGTTTAATATCGTTGGTTGCATCTTTTAGAGTACGCATACCTTTACCCAAGCCACGCGCTATTTCGGGTATTTTATCGGCACCAAAAACCATCACTACTATAAATAGAATGAAAGCTATTTCTGCGCCGCTAATAAATAAAAATGTTGCTAGTTGTATCACATCGCAAATATAGTAACTTGTTTTATTAGTTTAAAGATTTTTTAATTTGTTTAACTCTAATTACAATTTATAGTAAAAAAAAGCCGACTTTTTCAAGTCGGCTATAGTAAAGAATTCAATCGCTATCAATCAGCCCTTTACTTTTTCTTTAAATTTATTAAATGCACTAGCGTTAGTGTCTTTTGGCCAAGCATTGTTAGATGTATCAACATCGGCAGTTTCTAAATCTGGATCTATAACAAAACCTGTTATAGCTTTATTAGTTTTAAATACCTTTTTTACTTCAAACTCATTATATCTCCATATTTCAGCTGGATATTTTTTTCTTTCTACAGTACCATCTTCATAAGTAATTTCTAAAATAATTGGCATTACGAGTCCGCCTGGCTTTTCAAAAGTTACTTCGTAAAAATGCTTTGGAGCCTCTTTCAACTTCGCTTTTTCTTCAACAGATAATGTCGCTAAATACGCATTAAGTTCAGGAAAATCCGTTGCACTTTTCGCGTCTTGAGGTATTACTCCGTTTTCAGCCTCAGCATAATAAATAAATCGTCCTTGGTAATCATCAAGATTCATATTATAACGCTTTGCGCTTTCTCTTGCGTTTTCAGTTGGCTTATCCGTTAAGTAAAACTGCTTCACACCTTTAACACCTATATCAGTAAAATCGGTAGTATAAAACCATCCTCTCCAAAACCAATCTAAATCCATTGCAGAAGCATCTTCCATAGATCTAAAGAAATCTGCTGGTGTAGGGTGTTTAAACATCCAACGTTGCGAATAAGTTCTAAATGCATAATCGAATAATTCTGGCCCCATTATAGTTTGTCTTAACATATATAATGCAGCAGCAGGCTTAGTATAAGCATTTGGACCAAATTGGTGCACGTAATCACCTTGAGACATAATTGGAGAAATATTACTTTGATCGCCACCCATGTAAGGCACAATATCTTTTGGTAAGTTTCCTGTAATGTAATTTGGATCGTAATCTAACTCTGCTAATGTTTCTACAAAAGAGTTTAAACCTTCATCCATCCAAGTCCATTGGCGCTCATCACTATTTACAATCATTGGGAAAAAGTTATGCCCAACTTCGTGTGTAATAACACCTATCATGCCTCGCTTTAATCGTTCGGAATAAGTTCCATCAGGATTAGGACGCCCGTAATTAAAACAAATCATAGGATATTCCATCCCCATCTCTGCATGTACAGAAACGGCTTTATTATAAGGATAATCGAAAGTTAACTTAGAATACTCTTCTAAAGTGTTTGCAACAACACGTGTTGAATGTTCTTCCCATAAGGGGTTTCCTTCTTTAGAATATAATGAAATGGCCATTACAGAACGACCATTAATATCTACAGCCATAGCATCCCACAAAAATTTTCTAGACGTTGCAAAAGCAAAATCCCTAACCTTATCGGCTTTAAAGTGCCATGTTTTTAACTTTGTACTACGTTGTTTCTCTGCAGCTTCAGCTTCTTCTTGTGTTACAATAAACACAGGATCTTTGAAAGATTTTTTAGCCAACTCAAAACGCTTTAACTGCTCTTTAGTTAAAACATCTTTAGGATTTTGCAAATCACCAGTAGCCTCCATTTTATGGTCTGCAGGAACGGTTAATTTTACATCGTAGTTTCCAAATTCTAAAGCAAATTCACTTCTGCCCCAGAATTGCATATTTTGCCATCCTTCAACGTTATTATAAACACACAATCTTGGAAAAAACTGTGCAATAACATAGGTGTTATTTCCATCAGGAAAAGCTTCGTAACCAGAACGTCCGCCCTGAGTAACGTGATTATTAACATTATACCACCATTTTATTTCAAATTTAAACGTATCGCCTGGCGCTAAAGGTTTAGCCAAATTAATACGCATCATGGTTTGATTAATTGTATATGATAAATCCGATCCGTTATCGTTTTTCACATGTTCTATGTTAAATCCTCCATCAAACTTATCTTGAAGATTATTTTTTGTAAATCGCTCTGCACTATTATAAGCTGTTCTAAAACTTTCAGCCTTTACATCTGGTGTTTTAGAATCTTTAGCTCTCATGTTTTGATCGAGCTGAATCCACAGATATTGTAAATAATCTTTAGAGTTGTTGTGATATGTTATTTTTTCATTACCAAAAATTTGGCTGGTATTTTCGTCTAAACGAATATCCATAACATAATCAACTTGCTGTTGTGTGTACTTATACCCTGGCGCACCAGAGGCGGTTCTAGTCTCGTTGGGAGTAGCCAACAAATCCTTCATTTGTCTAAACTTGTTTTGATCGGTATGACCTTGCTGTTTAGCCGATGTAGATTCTTGGGCAAAAAGACTCGTGGAAATAAAAATTACTGATAGGAAACAATACTTTAGGATTCTCATTTTAGCTATAAATAGATTTAACAAATTTTCAGCTTTTAGTTCTATAGTATTAACTTATTAAAACTAAAAACGCTCGAAAATAATAAATCTCAAAGCTAATTAACACTAATTTAATTAAAATTTAACAACGCAGAACTATTTTTATTGGTAAGTATAAAACTTTTCTGCTTAGAGTTTATCTTAGTTTTAACAATATTCTGCTGATCGGGACAAACATCGAAAAGTAATTTATTAGACACCTCAAAAGAATCAATGCTTTGAATATCAATAACTTCTAAGTAAAAACGCACAATATCACCATCATACTCCTTACCTACAAATTGGAATGGAACAGGCCTTTTATTTATAGAAACCTTTAAGTTGGTGTTAATGTATTTTTCTAAGTAGCCATTTACAGATTCGGCTTCATTTGCTTCATCTAAAGTGATGGTTTTGTCATAATCGTAACGCAAAGCATTCTCTAAATCGTCAATAAATACTCTAGAAATAATTTGAACCGATTTTTTGTCTTTCACAAATTCAACTTGCGTAACACTAATATAATATTTGTGAAGGCTTGTAAATGAAAAAAAACTAAATACTGAGAGGAGTAAAACTATTTTAAAACGATTCATTAATCTATTTTTTTGCTAAAGTAATTATTTTAGAAGTTCAAAAAGCATTCCGAAATATAAGTTGCACTTAAAAACCTGATAATTAATATGTTTTTAAAACAGAAAACTACGGCTCTATATTTTCTAAATACTGCTTATACTTCATTCTTAAAAACACAAGCACTTTAAAATCGTTTTGATTTTTACAGTATTTTAAAAAGTGAACATCATCGGAACAAAAATAGAAAAAATCCATTCGCTTGGCTTCATCCAAAGGGTTAGACGCGAAAAAATCTTTTCCAAGACGCCCAATTATACTGTGCATAAGATTATCTTTCTGTTCAATTTTCACGCGTTGTTTAAGCTTTTTAGTGCGTCCAGAAATAGCATTCAGTATAGGCGTAAAGCCAACAGAAGCTCCAAGACCATAACCAGAACTTCCTAAACTCGGACTAAAACTAGAGGCTTCACTTAGCATCCTTTCATTAACGGTAGCAATCTTACCCGTATATCCAGGTATTCCAACATCGTAGAAATTAAGCGGTCTATCGCCTTTTACATTTTTAACATCCGATAGTAAATCGCCCGTTAATATTTTACCAACAATAACCGTATCGAGCTGATTAACATGCTCATTTAATTGCACTAAAACAGCTTTGTTTATTAAAGTTTTGCTTGTAATTACAATTTCTTGCAATTTATAACGAATAGAAGTAAATACAATGGTATCATTCAGTCTTACAGGGAGTCTAAACTCACCATTAGCATCAGTAATGGTATAAGCCTGCCCTGTGTTGTTAATAACATGTATATTTTCAACGTCGCTAATACCCGCAACCTTCCCGAGGATTTCAATGGTTTGTCCGTAAAAATTAAGAGACATTAAAAAGAATAGAAAAAGTAGTTTTTGTTTCACGCTTTAATTTTAGAACTACGAATAACGATGTTAATTTCTTAAAGAAATTACAAAACGCATGTAATATTTTGTTAAAGCTAATACAATCCGTATTTCTATTTAGACTTTAAAAAAGCGATACTTCTAGTGTTTAGCAGCTCTAGAAACTCCATTTCTTTACCTTCATTAAGTAAACTAAAATCGAAATTATTGCGCTCTACATAGTGTATAAATTCTTCAACACGATGCTCCGGGATATTAAAGTTATCAACTAAAAACTCCGATCCAAAGTAATACTTAACCGATTCTATAGGCACTTCAGGAATACCCATTTCCGCTTTATTTTTAATCTTAGACCTAAATAATGGCAACAGTAATTGGTCTACCACATTTATTACATTCAAACCATTTACCATAGGCATATGTTCTCTGCTAATAGCATCATTAACCGTTCGGCTACTGTAATCTCTAGTAAACTCAAATTCGTCCTTATGTTTTATACCATAGTACAAAGCATCCAACTTAGGCGAAAAAGGTTTAGCGACCTCCATATCTTCCGCTAAAACACCCGATAGTTTTTGAGGTAGCAAAATAATTTCATCTAGCTTATTAATTTCCATGATTAAAAACACCTTCATACTCATAGAACCCATAATAGCCTCATTAACCGTGAATTTAATATTCTGAAACTGCAATGCGCTAACTTCAATAATATCATTAAGTCTCACAGCAAGTTTAAATTCACCACGGTCGTCGGTAATAGTTCCCGCATTGGCGGAAGCATTAAAAACGGTAATACCACCAAGATCACTACTTTCTACAATAATTTTACCATCAACATTTAAACGCTGAAAATCTTGCGAAAAAGCGAACCCATTCATTAAACAAACTAGAAAAAGTATTTTTAATCTCATATTTCTTTTTTATTAAAAATACGTTTTAATCAAGGATTCTTCAAGTAAAACAGAAAAAAAATACGTTAAAAAAATAAATTTATTTAGTTTTACCCTTTAAACAAAAACCATCATGCAACAAATTACTATCGCCAGCACTTCTACCCTACACGGGTCGGGATATTTAGAATATTTACTAGACTATTTAAGCGTATTTTTTAAAAACGCCGATACAATCCTATTTATTCCCTACGCAAGACCCGGCGGCATAAGTCATGATGCATATACAGAAACCGTGCAAAAAGCACTCGCTAAAATAGACAAAAGCGTTATTGGTATTCATAAAAAAAGTAATCCTATAGAAGCTATAGAACAAGCCGAAGCTATTTTTGTAGGCGGTGGCAATACCTTTGTGCTTACTAGCCAGTTGTACAAAAACAACCTCATCGATGCCATACAAAAAGCTGTTAAAACCGGCACTCCATATTTAGGCACTAGCGCAGGCAGCAATATTTGTGGTCTTACCATAAAAAACACAAACGATATGCCTATTGTCTACCCACCAAGTTTCAATGCCTTAGCCTTAGTTCCCTTCAATATTAATCCACATTATTTAGATCCGTTGCCCGATAGCAAACACATGGGCGAAACTCGAGAAACCCGAATAAAAGAATTCCACAACTTTAACACCAATCCCGTAGTTGGCTTACGAGAAGGTAGTTGGTTAGCAGTTTCAGGAAAATCGATACTATTAAAAGGTGAGCTCCCTGCACGAATTTTCGAGTACAACAAACCACCCTATGAAGTTATTCCAGACACCCAACTAAACCATTTAAAATAAGAACAATAAAGCTTAACACTCTTTTTTGGGCGGGTTTTTAAGAAAAATAAAAACCGCGCTATCCGTTATATCTTTTTGCGACGCAAGGCGTAGGCTTTTTCGCAATATTTAATACAAAACAAAACCTCTCGCCCTTTCAATGCTTTTTGTAAGTCGCAAAAAGGATGCCACTGCTATCGCTCCCGCGAGTAACCGCCAACTATCGTTTTTCGCCTCAAAAATTCAACCATCCGCTTTCATAAAAACTTAAAATCGCTTCTCTTAAAATGATTTAAGTCATGTTTATTTATCTAAAAGATTTTGACCTTTGTGTGTTAATCAGGTTAAACATTATAATCAGATGAAATATCAAGCTAAATCAAAACAGATAAGGCTGTTTAAAAAAATTACTGTTCTTCTCGCTCTTCTAATTACTTCACATACATACGCACAAGAACGCCAAATAAGTATTCAAGACGCCTTAGAACTCAGCTACGCAAATAATGATAAAATTAAGCAATACAACGAGCGCGTTGCACAAAAAAGCTACGAAAATAAAGCAGCAAAAGGCAACTTTTTACCAAAATTAAGTTTAATAGGCGGATACACATACCTCAGCGAAAATATAGAAGTAAACACCTCTCAAATTTCAAGCTCATTAGACGATTTAGGAGGAAAATATGGCGCTGCATTTGTAACCGCTTATGGAGAGCAAATAGGCCTTTCGGGTGTTAGTGCAGAAAGCGCATACACCACACTTGTTAGTGTTTTAGGTCAGTTTCCCGCATATCCAAATATGGAAATAAATAACCAACAATTTCCAACAGCCGCATTAGTTGCCACACAACCCATATTTACCGGAGGAAAAATAATTGCAGCTAAAAAGTACGCTAAAGCCGAATTAGAATCCGCAAACATAGAACTCACAGAAGTAAAAGACCAGATTGCAAACGAACTTATTGAGCGGTATTTAAACCTCATCCTCATTAAGCAAATTGTAAAAACCCGCGAAGACATTTATAACGGAATGCTTAAACACAAAGAGCAAACAGAGCGCGCCATAAATTTAGAAATTCTACCTAAACATGTACTGCTAAGAGCTCAAGTCGCCGTTGCAAATGCCCAAAAAGATTTAAATAACGACTTAAACAAAGAAACCTTAGCCCTAATGGCGTTGCGATCTACAATGAATATTGAAGATGATGTACCTTTTAAAATTTCAGACAGTATCACCTATAAAGCTATCGACCTAAATTTCGATAACTTATTAAACACAGCCTATATCAAGCAACCTGTTTTGGGCCTTATTAACCAAAAAGAAGAAATTGCAAAACAAGCCTTAGCCATCGAAAAATCGAAATTCATGCCCAATATAGCAGCCTTCGGTAGCTATAATATGCTAAGAGACGAACTTCCTGTGGTACCACCAAAATTTATTGTGGGCGTACAAGCCGAAATCAATATTTTTAATGGCTTTAAAGATATACACCAATTAAAAGCTAAAAAGCATTTAAAAAAAGAAGTCGAAAACGCGAAAGCATATGCCTTAAAACAAATTCATTTATTAGTACAATCTAACTACACCACAGCAAAAAACGAGGAAAAAAATTACCTGAGCCTCTCTAGCACAGTGGCATTAGCCAAAGAAAATTTAAGAATTAACACCAGGCGTTTTGAAGAAGGCCTTGGTAAATCTATAGATGTAATCGATGCCTCACTATTATACCAAAAATCTAAAATAGAACAATTAGTAGCTCTTAACGCCTATTATCAAGCCGTTACCAATCTCTATACATCTATTGGAGAACCCGAAAATATAATACCGTTTATCAACAAATAAGCCTCATCATGAAAAAAGCATATATCACATTAATAATCCCGATACTCATTATTGCCTTTGCGATAGTCTTCTTTATTGTTAAAGCAAACAGTAAAAAACCTATAGTATATTCTGGCATGCTCGAAACTACAGAAATTAATGTAGCATCAGAAATATCTGGGAGAGTACACACCGTTTTAGTGGCAAAAGGCAGTACCGTACAAAAAGGACAAATACTAGCCACATTAGAACCCGACATTTTAAATGCCAAAAAAGGCCAAGCTCAAGGTATGGTTAACGCCGCGCGTTCCCTATATAACAAAGCAGAATTTGGCGCACGTAAAGAAGAAATTAATGCGCTAGAAAATCAATATCAAATGGCAAAAAGTCAATTTGAATTTGCCGAAAAAACATACAAAAGATTTCAAGCCCTTTATGCTGACAGTATTATTTCTAAGCAAGAAATGGACGAAATTCAATTTAAATACGATGCCGCAAAAGAACAAATGAACGCCGCCAAATCGGTATGGAGCATGGCTAAAACAGGTGCCAGAAAAGAAGATGTAAGCGCAGCCTACGGAAGTTACGAAAGCGCTCAAAGTGCTTACAACGAGGTTGAAGCCTTTTATGACGAGCTTCAAATTACAGCTCCAAAGTCAGGAATTATAAGCAACCAAATTGCTGAAGAAGGCGAAGTTATGGCTGCCGGTTACCCCATAGTAACCATACAAATACCTGAAAACATCTATGCTATATTAAATGTAAGAGAAGATCATTTGGCAGATTTTAAAATTGACCAAATATATACCGCTGTAGTACCCGGGTTAAATAATGAATCTGTAGATTTTAAAGTAAGCTACATGGCGCCAATGGCCGATTTTGCAACTTGGGTACCGGTAAAAGCCAAAGGAGAATACGAGTTAAAAACCTTTGAAATTCACTTAACACCTCAAAACCGAATTACCGAGCTTAAACCAGGTATGTCTATTCAAATTTACAAATAGCACGATGCTTAACACTTGGAGTGTATATAAAGTTTTTAAGAGAGAAATGCTGCGATTAGCTAAGCAGAAATCTACACGCAACTTATTTATCTCGGTGCCTATTGTGGTGTTTTTTATACTAGGCAGTATATATTCCAAAGGCGCACTAAGAGAAGTACCTATCGCGGTATACGACCAGGACAACAGTACATTGAGCCGCACGTACATACGCTTTTTAGAAGCCTCGCCTACATTTAAAATTACACACTACATCACTGCAGACGACGCTATTGAAAACGTATTTGTAGCCAACAACGTAGATGGCATTTTTTACATCCCAAAAGATTTCCATAAAAATGTTTTAAAAAAAACCCAAGTACAAATTAAAGTATACACCAACTCCACCAATATTGTTTTAGGAAATCTTATTTACAGATCAGCGATACAAATTACGCAATTGGTTAGTGGTTCTGTGGTCGTAAAACGCATGGCTCCTTTAGGTATAAACCCCAGTAAAATTTCGGGAACTGTACTCCCAATACAAGTCAACACCAAAGTGATAGGCAACCCGCAATACAATTACAGTTACTACTTCATTCCGGGCTTATCCATTGTACTACTACAAATGATTGTTTTTATAGCCGCATCTAGAGCTTTTAATACGGAATGGAAAGCAAATACCTACCAAGAACTATACAGCACGGCAAATGGTAGCGTACTTGCCATGTTATTCGGTAAATATGCTGCGCTTTTAATTTATAGTTTAGGCTTATCCGCTGGTGTTTTAGCCATGTTGTTTCCTCTTTTAGGGATTCCTATTTATGGCAATATATTAAGTCTTTCAGCATTGATTATTCTATTAATTACCGTCAATATTTTTTTAGGGTTCGGACTATCATTAATTTTTAAAAAGGAACTAATAGCCTTAGACCTAGCCATATTTTATAATTCTCCAGCTTTCGTTTTCAGTGGCTTTACCTTTCCTATTTGGGCGATGCCATGGCTAAACTCAACCTACGCTCAAATGATTCCGTTTACTCATTTTTTAACCGGTTTTCTCAAAATTTATCAATTAAACACACCTATTCATTTTATTTGGCCAGAAGTATGGAAACTCCTTGTTTTTATGCTCGTAGCCTTTTTATTCATCTTAATAGGATTAACCATTAACAGGACACTCATTTTTCCTGCTAAAAAAGAAGCTGCGCTATGGAACTAAAACTAATTTGGCGCCTTATAAAAAAAGAAGCCCTCCTTATATTTAATGACAAGAGTATTTTTTTAGTACTATTTGCGGCTCCCTTTTTATATCTATTTTTAATAGGCACAACTTACATAAAAAAAGATGAAGAAAAAGTAAGTATTGGCGCCGTAGACCTAGATCATACCACAAGCAGCCGATCATTTTTGAATAAGCTAAACGCCACTCAAAAAGTAGAAATCACTCAAACCTATAACAATCTTTTAGAAGCCAAAGACGGCCTTTCAAATTTTGATATTCAAGGCTATGTAAATATTCCTCATGGTTTTGAAAAAAAACTAAAAATGAAAGAAGCCTCGCCCATTGGTTTAATTTTAAACAATACGCGTTTTTTACCTTCCAATGATATTAATAAAGCCGTAAACTTAGTGGCCTTAGAATACGCTTTAGATTCCCGAAGTACTTTTTTTCAATCTAAAGGAGTAAGCCCAACCTTAGCAAAAACCTATGCAGACCCTGTATCCATAGAAGTGCACGCTGTTTATAACCCAACCAATAACTACGGCAATTTTTTACTGCCTTTTGTTCTATTTCTCATACTAAATCAAACCTTACTTATTGGCCTTGCAGAAAGCGTTGCTTCCGATAGAGAAAAAGGACTTACACTAACACACTTTACAGCAAGTAAAAACAACTTTTTAAATTACATTATCGGTAAAACCGCTATCTACTTCGTTTTATTTTTTGCTTATACCCTATTAGTTCTGTTAGTAGTGTTTCCTTTATTCCATTTACAAATTCACGGAAATCTGTTTATGCTTTTAGTAGCATCTTCAATATTTTTAATCACCACAATATTGTATGGTTGGTTTGTTGCCTCGTTTTTTAAAACAGAAATAGGCGCTATGGAAGTTATTGCCTTTACCTCCTACCCTATATTCTTAATTACAGGTGTCACTTGGTCCATAAGCCAAATGCCCATGTTTATACAATATATAGCGAATCTCCTGCCGCTAAGACCATTTTTTGTTGTCATAAAAAAACTAGCTATAATGGATGTCGACAGTAATCTATATAATAAGGATATCGTGCACCTTCTCCTATTATTATTTATAGGTTACGCATTGGCATTTTTAAGATTTCGCCATTTACAAAGGAAAACCGTAAACAAAACCATAACAGTTATAAATTTTAAAGACAGCTAACCGAAACTAGTTTAACTTGTAAGCAAGCATAACACCACCTCTGTAAGGCAACCACTCGCCACTCTTATTATATTTTACAGCACCATCTACTCGATTACCAGAAGCTTTATTGTAACCTTTATAAAAAGCCTGATGCGTACCACCACCAAGAAACACATCGATATTAAGTCTATCACTCAATCTTTTTTGCACACCTATGGTCATTCCGGCAGTATAACCAAAACCTTGTTCGTAACCATTAGTTCCTCTAAAAAACTTCGAAAGTTTAAAAGTGGTTCCAGACAAATGGGCACCAACATAAAACCCCTTAAAGCTCTCCTTAATATAATAGCGATATTCTGGCGTAACAATTAAAAACTTTAAAGGCGATCCATCTAGAGATTCCCAAAAAGAAGCAATAGCATCAATTTGAAACGTGGCGTGCTTACCCAAACCTGTTTCAAGTCCAATCTGTGGCATAGCTGCCAAAATACTTAAAGCATTACCTTTTATATAGGTTGCTTTTTTACTTTGAGATTCTACAACTATTTCGGTATCATTTTGGGCATTAATTTTAACAGACACCAAAATCATGATGAGTAAAAAAACACAATTCTTGTAATTCATATTTATTTATTTTGAAGGGTTTAGTAATTTAAAAAACATAATAGTCAAATTTTATGCACATTACAATTTTAATGTAAACTAAAGGTTAATTCCCACAATAAAACAGTCATTTTACATAAAATTATGACATTATCAATATTCGCTTCGTATTCTTACAATTTCGCAATAATTAAGCAAAAATATTACCGTTTTAATCAGTGTTTATAAGGGTTTACGAAGATTTTACCATATGTAAGAAAATACAGTTTATAAAGAAAATCATCGACGAAACGCACGTTTTTTAGCATCAAAATCAAGTCAAATGTTTTTAACCGAGTTTAATGCCGTTTTGGGCGAAATACTCTCAACCCATAGTTATTTTATCAAAACAATTTCTAATTTTACAGTGTTCAAACAGTACTGATTAATAGCTACGTATTTGTTGAATGGTTTAAAAAAAGCGTTTTCTAGACCCCTATTTAGAAATACAATTTAAGCCATAAAACAATTGAAATTTTTAATTGCTAATCTGTGTTTTTGACATCTACTTTTCATTTGTGGGTTTCTTACTCCCTATTTAGCATAAATTACATTTAATGATAGATTATTAAAACTTTTAATCCTGGTTTTACTAAATCTATATAAAATATTTTAACCATCCCTCTGGGGAATATTTATTAATTAAATACAATTTATTATGAAAAAAAGTAAATTAGTTTCGTTAGTGTTTTTATCCTTAACTGTGTCTTACATGTTTTTAACCTTATTAAGTTATATCATAATTTCTTAATACATCAAAAAACTATTAAACATAGGGAGCCTTACTCCACAAATCCTTTCCTTTTAGCCAAAATTAGTTGGTCATTATAAAATATGCACAAAATGGATTGGAAAGTGGTATACGTAAAGCCTAGAACAGAGAAAAAAGTGGAATCCGCATTGTTAAAAATGGGAATTAAAGCTTACTGCCCTGTGGTTACAGAAATTCATCAATGGTCGGACAGAAAAAAGAAGGTACAAGTTCCCATACTTAAATCTTACGTTTTTGTGCAACCCATTGATCAGGAGCTTGATATGGTTTTTCAAGTCCCTCATGTAGTACGTTATCTTTTTTGGCTCGGCAAACATGCCGTAGTCAGAGATAACGAAATTAAAACCATGCAAAATTGGCTAACAGCATCTACCAACATACAACCTGTTGTAGAAGGTATTAAGCCAGGCGATAGAATAGATATTAAAACAGGACCTTTTAAAGGAGAAAAGGGACTGGTAAAAGAAATAGGAAAAAATAGAATTCAATTATTACTATTGGATTTAGATATGAAAATTACTTTAGACAGAAATTAAGCCTGTTTAAAGTATTTTTTTTTGCATAGCACTGAACTCAAAATGGGACTCAGGCGGCGGAGCCGTGTAAAGCGGTGATTAAAAGAGTATATTTAAACTTATAATAAAAAAGTAAAAAAACCATAAATCATGGCAAACAAAGTAGCGTTTATAACAGGAGTAACGGGTCAAGATGGAGCATATTTAAGTGAATTTTTGTTAAAAAAAGGCTATACCGTACATGGCTTAAAGCGTCGATCGTCATTATTCAACACCGATAGAATCGATCACTTATACCAAGATCCTCATGTAGAAAAGCGTAATTTCATATTACATTATGGTGATATGACGGATAGTACCAACCTAATCCGCTTAATAAAAGAAATTCAACCAGACGAGATTTACAACTTGGCCGCTATGAGTCACGTACATGTATCTTTCGAAATCCCGGAATACACTGCTAATGCCGATGGTATTGGAACGCTTAGAATTTTAGATGCTGTAAGGTTGTTAGGTTTAGAAAAGAAAACTAGAATTTACCAAGCGTCAACATCAGAGTTATATGGTAAAGTTCAAGAAGTACCACAATCGGAAACGACACCATTTTACCCGCGTTCGCCTTATGCCGTAGCAAAGATGTACGCGTACTGGATTACTGTAAACTATAGAGAAGCTTACGGTATCTATGCTTGTAACGGTATTTTATTTAATCACGAGTCACCTATTAGAGGGGAAACGTTCGTAACCCGCAAAATTACTAGAGCAACATCAAGAATTGCTTTAGGCTTACAAGATAAATTCTATTTAGGAAATTTAGATGCTAAACGTGATTGGGGCCATGCTAAAGATTATGTACGCATGATGTGGATGATTCTTCAAGCTGAAGAAGCTGAAGATTGGGTAATCGCTACCGGAAAAACAACAACCGTTAGAGACTTTGTAACCTTAAGTTTTGCAGAAGTAGGTATTACTTTAGAATTTAAAGGTGAAGGTGTTAACGAAAAAGCATTCGTAAAATCGTGTTCTAATGAAAAATATCAATTAGAAATAGGTAAAGAAGTCTTAGCTGTAGACCCTAAATATTTCAGACCAACAGAAGTAGAACTATTAATAGGAGATGCTACTAAAGCAAACACAAAATTAGGATGGGAATGTCAATACGAACTTGCAGACTTAGTAAAAGATATGATGCAAAGTGATTTACACCTAATGCAAAAAGATTGCTATTTAAAAGAAGGCAACTACCAAACCTTAAATTATTTTGAATAGTATGGACAAACAATGTAAAATATATATAGCCGGTCATAGAGGTATGGTCGGCTCTGCTATTTGGCGCGCTTTAGAAGCTTCAGGTTACAATAACCTTGTGGGCCAAACTAGCGCAGAACTCGATTTACGTAACCAAAGCGCCGTAAACACCTTTATAGAAACCACTAAGCCAGACGTTATAATAGACGCAGCTGCAAAAGTGGGTGGTATTTTAGCAAATAGCGAATACCAGTTTGAGTTTTTGTTAGAGAACATGCAAATTCAGAATAACCTGATTGATGCCGCTCACAAACAAAACATTTCAAAATTCATCTTTTTAGGTAGTTCTTGTATCTATCCTAAACTGGCTACACAACCTTTAAAGGAAGAATATTTACTAACAGGCCCACTAGAACCTACAAACGATGGTTATGCCATTGCTAAAATTTCTGGGGTACGTTTATGCAAAGCCATTCGCGACCAATATCAAAAAGATTTTGTAAGCTTAATGCCTACTAATTTATATGGTCCGCATGATAATTTCGATTTAAAATCATCGCATGTATTACCAGCCATGATTCGTAAATTCCACGAAGCCAAACTTAACAATAACGCTACCGTAACCCTTTGGGGCAGCGGATCGCCAATGCGTGAGTTTCTTCATGTGGAAGATATGGCACAAGCCGTAGTTTTTGCTTTAGAAAACAAACTGCCTGAGCATTTATACAACGTAGGTACAGGTACCGACGTGACTATTAAAAATTTAGCCGAAACCGTACAACGTATTGTAGGCCATGAAGGTGCTATTGTTTGGGACGATACTAAACCCGATGGTACACCAAGAAAACTTATGGATGTTTCTAAAATGAAAACCTTAGGTTGGCAAGCCACAACACCTTTAGATCAAGGTATAGAAAACACCTATAATTGGTTTCTATCTAATGAAGCTTCTTATAAACAAGTAAAATTTTAAATCAACAACACATACATCATGCTCGCGACACTAGAAAACACATCTGCCACTATTTTAAAACCTAAAAAAATCACATCAATATGTTGTATTGGTGCGGGTTATGTAGGCGGACCAACGATGGCCGTAATGGCTCAAAAAAATCCGGACATTAAGGTAACCGTAGTCGATTTAAACCAACAGCGTATTGCCGATTGGAACGATAGCGATTTATCTAAACTACCTATTTTTGAACCTGGTTTAGACCAAGTGGTTGCAGAAGCTAGAGGACGCAACTTGTTTTTCTCTACCAATGTTGATGATGCTATTCGTGAAGCCGACATGATTTTTATTTCGGTAAACACACCTACTAAAACCTACGGTTCTGGCAAAGGCATGGCAGCCGATTTAAAATATATCGAATTGTGTGCCAGACAAATTGCACAAATTGCAACTACCGATAAAATTGTAGTCGAAAAATCGACTTTACCCGTAAAAACAGCACAGGCCATAAAATCTATTTTAGACCATACGGGCAACGGTGTTAAATTTCAAATATTATCAAATCCTGAGTTTTTAGCCGAAGGAACCGCCATGACGGATTTAGCGTCTCCTGATCGTGTGTTAATAGGTGGCGATCAAACCCCAGAAGGTTTACAAGCCATTCAATCTTTGGTCGATGTCTATGCCACTTGGGTACCAAAAGCACAAATTTTAACCACCAACATCTGGTCATCAGAGCTTTCTAAATTAGTAGCCAATGCCTTTTTAGCACAACGTGTATCGTCTATTAACGCCATTTCCGAGCTTTGCGAAGCTACAGAAGCTAATGTAGAAGAAGTGGCTAGAGCTATTGGTATGGACTCACGTATTGGTCCTAAATTCTTAAAAGCCTCTGTGGGCTTTGGAGGCTCTTGTTTCCAAAAAGATATTTTAAACCTCGTATATATTTCTAAATCTTTAGGTTTAAATGAAGTAGCCGATTATTGGGAGCAGGTTATTATCCTGAATAACCACCAACGCGATCGCTTTGCAAAAAATATTGTATCTACACTTTACAATACCGTATCGGGTAAAAAAATAGCCTTTTTAGGTTGGGCCTTTAAAAAAGACACCAACGATACGCGCGAATCTGCTGCCATTTACGTCGCCGATAAATTAATTGACGAGCAAGCACAAATTAGCGTTTACGATCCTAAAGTAACCGCAGTACAAATGCAGGCCGATTTAAATTATTTAAATACCAGATCGGAAGCTGAAAATAAAAACTATGTAAAGACAGAAACCGATGCATACAAAGCTTTAGAAGGCGCTCACGCTATTGCTGTGCTTACAGAATGGGATGAGTTTAAAACCTACAACTGGCAACGTATTTACGGCAGTATGAGCAAACCGGCTTTCGTTTTCGATGGTCGAAATGTTTTGGATAAAACGGCTTTAGAATCTATTGGGTTTAGAGTGCAAAGTATTGGTAAGTAATTTAATAAAATCGGGAAGCAAAGAATAGTATAGTTAGTTTTATAAAGCATTATTTTGATTAAAAATTTATTAAAAAATAAAAATAAAATTCACGTAATAATTACACAAATTATTAATGCTTTTATTGGAATAATTTCAGGAAAAGTCATAGCTACGTATGTCGCACCAGAAGAGTTTGGAATATATAATATTCAGTTCGCTACATTTACCTTTGCTTCTTCATTATTAATTACTCCATTTTTACAATATTTAAAATCAACAAACAAAACATTACTCCCTAGATTGGGCACAAAAATATATTTAATTGCCTTCATTCCCATACTTCTAATTGCAACCTTAGTTATACTATTGTCAATTTATTTTCTCTCAGGCTATCTTAACCTCAGCTTAATCTTTATATTCTTGATTTTCATACCATTAACAGCCATTAATAGTTCGATTTCTGACTTTTTGAATATCAACAACCAAATACAGTCCTTTTTAAAAATGAGCGTTTTAAAGAGCATAACTAGCCTTTGCTTTATAATAATATTTTTTGTTGTTGGTTTTACTTTTTTAACTCAGCCTGAATCACTGTGGTTTATGCAATTAATTGGTTTACTTTTTAGTTTTATTTTCTTTTTTAGAACATACAAAATATTCAGAAAACGGTTCGTAATTAATTATGGGACCTTCTACAAAAAGTATTTTAAGTTTGCATGGCCATTAATGATACTAGCCTTTTGGTCGTGGATTAATAATTTTTTTGACAGATATGCCATTGATTATTATATGTCAACAGACAATGTCGGTGTTTATAACGCCAATTATGGTTTAGGATCTAAATTTTTTTTAATGTTAAGTCCAGTATTCATGATTATAATAAGACCACTAATTTATGATGTTAAAAAAATACAGATAAAAAAAACGATAATAATAAAATATGTTAAATACTACATTGCAATTGGTCTTCTTTTATTAAGTTTTATATATATATTTAAAGATATAATTGGTAGTTTACTATTGTCAGATCTATACAGTAATGGGTTTTATCTCATTTTTTGGATAGCACTAGCTTTTTTTATAATTACTTTAACTTATATATACGAATCTATATTTTATGCGGAAGGAAAAACGAAAGTGATACTCTACGGAAATATTCTTTCTGCATCTCTTAATATTATTCTTAATATTATTCTAATTCCTTTATTAGGTTTAACTGGAGCATTTTTAGCAACATTAAGTGCTTTTTTATTACACCTTATATACATCAATATTAAATTCCATAGACTTTAAAAAATCCGTACTAATTAAGATAAACTAAAAATGAATATACTTTTCGTACATCCACCAGAAGGAAACGCATACGAACTATTTAAAGCATTTAAAAAAAACATTAATTGTAAGATAAAACTACTCTCAATTGAAAAAGGTAAACAATTTTCATTTTTAGACAAAATTAGGTTTAAGCTAAAGTTACCAACAGATTTATACTCTTATAATCAATTATTAATTGATGTCGACTTATCGGAATTTAACATTGTCTTCATTGTAAAAGGTATCGCTCTAAAATCAAAAACACTTAAAAAACTTAAAAATAAATACCCAAATTTAAAGATTATAAGTTGGTCCCAAGATGACATGTATGCTTGGCATAATAGAAGTATTTATTACACTTTAGGATTAAAACATTACGATTTGGTAACAACAACTAAAACATATAATATAAAAGAACTAAAAAAATTAGGAGCAAAAAAAATTTATTTTCACAATAAAGCTTACTCCCAACACATACATTTTCCCGTACATAATTTAAAAAGCAAATATTCTCATGATGTTGTATTTATAGGCACACTAGAAACAGAAAGGTTTGAATCTATGAATTATTTAGCTAAAAAAGGTATTGTCGTTAATATTTACACAAACTCTTTTAACGATTCTAAATTTGCTAAACATCATAAAAACCTAATAATTCATAAAGGCGGCCTTTTTGGCAAAGAATATGCCGAAGCTATTACTAACTCTAAAATAACTCTTTGTTTTTTGAGAAAAATCAATAGAGATTTACAAACGAGTAGAAGTATTGAAATCCCTGCATGCGGAGGCTGTATGCTTGCGGAAAGAACAGTTGAGCATTTGTCTTTATTTGAAGAAAACAAAGAAGCCATGTATTTTGAGAGCGACCCAGAACTACTTCAAAAAATTCAAAATCTTTTAGAAAATGACACTCTAAGAAGTGAAATAGTAAAAAACGCACTTAACAGATGTAAGGTAAGCGGTTATTCCTATCAAGATTTAGCTAAAAAATTAGTTCTCGAATTTAATCAAATATAGAGAAGATGAAAATATTTTAAATACCAAAGGTAGCCCCTTAATTAGTATCAAAAAATAAGAAAATGATGCTAAAATAATTTAAGTATAATCAAAGCTATTTTTGGTGTTGGTTAATAGTATAAATAATTCATCAATCTAAAACAAATCACAAAATAAAATTGAAACTAACTAATAAAACATATCTCTATACTAAATCTATAATTTGGTTTATATTCGTGTGTTATGCTTTATATTGCTTACTTGTTTTAGACAAAACTTATCTAAAATTAGCTCTTATTTTATGTTTTCCAATTATAAGACTAACAGCCATTGAATTTATAAACAAAATACAAAAAATTAGTTATCCTAAATTAGTAGATTGGTTTCGTTTAGCCACGTTGTTATCCATAGTGTTACCTTTTTTGAGCATGCTTTTAATCTTAGATTCAACAGAAACTACCATTGTTTTTGAAACAATTCCTATCTTAAATATTTATGCTTTAGACTGCATCTTAATAGTTTTAACAGGCTTACTATCCATTTCTTCTGCTGAATTGATAATTAAATATTACCCTTATAAGGTTAAGAAAAAGAAACAATCATTTTACAAACTAAAAAATTACTCCATTTTCTTTATAACCTCTTTGTTGGTAATATTGATAAACTTAACATTGGTATTAGGTAATTTAACTGGTTTTGGTAATGATGGAGTTAACCTCAATGCTAGCTTTTTAGTACAAATAATAAACATTTTGTCTGACATCTTTTTAGTCAGCATAGCTTATTTTAAATTTTTTAAAGTTTATCCGAAAAAAAACATAAATTTTCTTACATATATATGCCTCTCAATTAGTCTTTTTCTTGGCTTTTTATCAGGAATGAAAGAGAATGTTATTGTACCTATCATACTTGTATTAGTCCCCTATTTCTTGGCAGGAAACAAACCTAAATTAAAGCAAATATTAATACCCATTGTGCTTTTAGTTTTTTTATATCCTTTAAATAATAATTACAGAACAGCTCTAAGTATATATAATAGTAAACCTGCAGCATTTTATGCCGCAGTGAACCAAACTTTTTCTAGTGAAATTTTTGACAAAAAAGAGGATGAACATTCTTTGACAGGTCGGTTTCAAGGTTTTTTACCATTTTTATATGGAGCATCGATTGAAGAAGAATGGAAATCGTTCAAATACTTAAATCGCTATATTTACTTACCCTTTGCTTGGTTTGCTCCTAGATTTATTCTCCCAGGAAAACCTACAAGTACAGCTGGGACTGAATTATATAGAATAGTTAGAGATACAGACGTAGATAATGTTTCAATAACACCAACAACATATGGTTGGAGCTATTTGGAAGGAGGCTATATTCCGCTTTTTATGTCTTTTCTTATTTACGCATTAATAATATGTGCTTTAGAACGCAAGTTATATCTAACGAACCTAGTTGGTGTAGTAACATATACAATACTATTAACAAGTATGATTAAAATAGAATCGGATATTTATTTTAGAATAAACTCAATTCTTCAGCTTCTTTTTATTGTTTTCCTTTTTAAAAAAGCCTTTTTAATTAAACTAAAAGTTATAAAAAATGTTAATTAATTATATTTTTCGAAATAAAGATAAAGGCGGTTTCAGTATTGAGGAATTGTTCAATAGCATTGGAAGCATATTAATAAATAAAACAGATATAAAGTTTTACGAACTTCCATACTCCAACCTAAGCATAAAAAGTGCTATTTCTAACCTTAAGTTTGTTTTAAAAAAACGCGGTATCATTCATATTACGGGCGATGTCCATTATGTTTCTATAATTCCATTTAAAAAAACCATATTAACCATACACGATGTTAACTCCATTATAAAAGGAGGTAAGCTAAGTAAATTTGCAAAAAAAATAATATGGTTTTGGTTACCAGCCCTTTTTGTAAAAAAAATAACGGTTATATCAAATTTCACAAAACAACAAGTATTAAATATTATACCTTGGGCATCCTCTAAAATAGAAGTGGTATACAACCCTGTTAATCCTGCTTTAAAAACACAGTTAAAACCACTATTAAATAATAAACCTGTTGTTTTACATTTAGGCACTAAAAACAATAAAAACTTAGAAAACACCATTAAAGGATTACAAGATATAGACTCTAAATTAATTATTGTAGGGCCATTAAGCTCAAAACATATAGAGTTATTAAATATTTGTGAAACGGAATATGCAAACTACACAAATGTATCTTTCAATAAAATTAAAACCCTTTACGAAAACTGTGATATAGTATCTTTTATTTCACTTTACGAAGGTTTTGGAATGCCAATCATTGAAGCACAAAAAGTAGGTCGAGTTGTAATAACAACAAAAATGGCTGCAATACCAGAAATAGCACAAGACTCTGTACATTATGTAGACCCATTAGATATTCAAGACATTAATGCGGCTTTCACAAAAATAATTAACCACAACCAGTACAGAAATCTATTAATAAACAAAGGGCTAGAAAATGTAAAACGCTTTGATATTAATAACATTTCAAATCAATATTTAACTATTTACAAACAACTATTAAATGAGTATTAATCACGTAATTACTTCCATAGATATTTCAACAGGAGGCCCAGCAAGAAGCGTAACACATTTGATTGAAGAAATGTTATACTTAAATAATGGTATAAATATTTGCTTAGACACATTAAAAAGTCAAAACCCTATAATAAACTCCTTTAAGACAGCAAATGGTGGTCTTAATTTTCATGAATTCGAACAACTAGGCCTTTCTAAAAGTCTAAAAAACAGTTTAAAAAACTCGAATATTGATTTGTTACATGGTCATGGTTTGTGGCAAATGCCTGTACACCAAATGGCAAAAGTAGCCCAACAAAAAAACATACCATATATTATAACACCCAGAGGTATGCTAGAGCCTTGGTCACTAACCCAAAGACCACTTAAAAAGAAAGTAGCTTTAAGTTTATTTCAACGTAAAGACTTAAAAAACGCAACTTGTTTACATGCTACTGCACCTATGGAAGTTGAGAGTATTAGAGCATTAGGCTTTAAAAACCCTATAGCTATGATACCTAACGGAGTTAATTTAGCTAGTTTCCCAGATACTATTCCAGTAAAACCAAACCAACCAAGACGCATGCTTTTTTTATCTCGTATACATCCCAAAAAAGGTATAGAAAATTTAATTACGGCATGGCAACAACTTGATCTCAACACAAAACAAAATTGGGTTATTGATATTTATGGCAATGGAGATGCCGCCTATATAAACCAATTAAAAACAACCATAAAAACGCTAAATCTAGACCAACAAATACATATTAAAACGCCCGTGTTTGGAAAGGAAAAACTTAAAGTTTTTAGAGATGCTAGTTTATTTGTACTTCCTACTTTTAGTGAAAACTTTGGTATTGTAGTTGCCGAAGCATTAGCGAGCTACACACCTGTAATCACAACAAAAGGAGCACCATGGGAAGATTTAGAAAGTTATAATTGTGGCGACTGGATTGACATTGGAGTAGAGCCTTTAGTTAAATCCCTAAGTAACTTAATGACTAAGCAACCAGACGTACTTATTGAAATGGGTGCTAATGGTAGACGCTTAATTGAACATAAGTATAGCATGCAAGCTGTAGCACAACAAATGCTAGAACTCTATGATTGGATATTGAACGATACCGAAACACCAAGCTTTATCCATTTATAGACCTAATTTATGAAAATCACTATTATTACAAGTCCTTTTGGCTTATTACCTCCTGAAGGTTATGGTGCTGTAGAAAAGTTATGGTATGATATTGCTGTAGAATTAGCTAGTCAAAAACATGACTTAACTATAATTGCTAAAAAAAGCAAGCTACATCCAACCAACACGGCTTTAAACATAAAACCTGTTTCTGGTTACGAGAGAACTAAAAGCATCTATCTCGATTTAATTTTAGATTTAATTTATTCCTTTAAGACTTTGTTAAAGGTTGACAAATCGGACATTTTAATGTTAAACACATTTTGGTCTCCAATTTTAATGAAACTCTTCTTTTGGAAAAGTAAAAAAGTGGTATACAATGTAGCTAGAGCTCCTAAAGGTCATTTTAAATTGTACAAAAACTTAGATCGTTTTTATTGCGTTTCAAGTGCTGTAGTATCACTTTTAGAAAAAGAGTTACCGCATTTAAAATCTAAAATAACTTGCATAAGCAACCCTGTTAACACCAGTTGTTATCAATTTAATCCGCCTAGAAAAGACGATGGCATCATAAAAATTCTATATTTTGGACGGATTCATCCTGAAAAAGGCTTAGATATTTTAATAAAAGCAACACAATCTTTAATAAAAAAGGAAGCCCCTATAGAACTTCATTTATTAGGACCTTATACAACGGCGCAAGGTGGAGGTGGTGATAAGTATAAAAAAAAGCTAAATGCCTTAGCTGAAAATTTTAAAATTCAATGGCACCCTCCAGTATCAGACAATTTAAAGCTTAGTGAGCAACTAAAAAAATCAGATATTTTTTGTTACCCATCAATTGCTGAAAAAGGCGAAACCTTTGGTGTTGCTCCTCTAGAAGCTATGGCTGCAGGTAGAGCAACCATTGTATCTAACTTGGAGTGTTTTAAAGATTTTGTTGTAGACAACCGAAATGGTCTCATCTTTAACCATAGGCAAGAACACCCAGAACATGCTTTGGTTGAAAAACTAAAATTATTAATTGAAGATAAAACATTTAGAGATAATCTTGCCGAAAACGGTGCAGACACTGCCTTAGGCTTTAGTGTACAAAAAATTTCTAATCTTTATTTATCTGATTTTCAAGAACTATTAAATTAACATACCGTGGGTAAATTACGATACAAAATAGAACACCAAAAAGATGCTTTTACATCGTCGTGGAGCATTAAAGAAACCATATTTATTAGGTTATGGCATATAGTATGGGTTCTATTTTTTAGATATTCCCCTAAAAAACTCAACTTTTGGAGGCTGTTTTTATTAAGGCTTTTTGGAGCAAAACTAGATAAAAATGTGTTTATATACTCATCAGCAAAAGTATATGTACCATGGTTATTAACTATGGAAAACAAAGCTTGCCTAGGGCCTTTTAGTGAAGTTTATAATTTAGGACCTGTACACATAAATGCACATGCAACCGTTTCGCAATACGCATATATATGTAATGGCTCTCATGATTTCGCAAAACCAAATTTGCCTTTAACCATAGGTGACATTGTCATTGGCGAGAGCGCATTTATTGGTGCTAAAGCATTTATTTTACCAGGTATTTCTATTGGTGATTTTGCCATTATTGGAGCCTGTTCTGTAGTAACAAAAGACGTTAACCCTTATGATGTTGTTGGAGGTAACCCTGCTAAATTCATAAAAAAAAGAGTTTTAAATGACTAGTGCGATCATACTAACATATAACGAAGAAAACATTTTAGATCAATGTTTATCCGCTTTAAATTTTGTTGACCAAATTATTGTTTTTGATTCTTTTAGCACCGACAACACGCTTGAAATCGCAAAAAAACATGATGCAAAAATTATTCAAAGAACATTTGATAATTACGCCGCACAACGTAATGCGGCTTTGGAAAGTATTTCTAAAGATTACGATTGGATATTAATGGTGGATGCAGATGAAATAATTACTGAGCCCTTAAAAAATGAAATAACTGAAGCAACTCATGCTAACAATGATATAACTATGTATCGCGTTAGGCGTAAAGACATGTTTCAGGATAAATGGATTAAACAAAGTAGTGGCTACCCGACTTGGTTTCCGAGACTGTTTAAAAATGGCTGTGTTACAGTTGAACGAGAAATAAATGAAGAATACAATACAACCGGTGCAGAAGGTGTATTGCAAGAACATTTAATACATTACCCTTTTAACAAGGGCTTAACTTGGTGGTTTGACAAACACAACAAGTATTCTGAAATGGAAGCTCAAAAAATGTTACAGGAAGTTAATGATAAACTGGTTTTATCCGATCTTTTTTCTAACGACCCCGTACTTAAACGTAAAACCCAAAAAAGACTGAGCTATAAATTACCATTTAGACCTCTTTTTGTTTTTACAGCGTTTTACATCTTAAAACTTGGTTTTCTTAACGGAAAAGCGGGCTATACATTCTGTAAGCTGAGGTATATGTATGAAACGATGATTGATATCAAGTTTAAAGAATTTAAAAGGCAACAACGTAAAGCACTTAAACAAGCTTAGCCAACCAAAAATAATTAGTATACAAGGATCATTTTAAAGTCCTAATCACAATATTTTTTTTATAAAATCATGAAAGTATCAATAATAACCGCCACATATAATAGCGAAGCCACCATTGCAAGTTGCATGCGTTCTGTAATAGAACAAAGCTACACATCCATTGAATATGTGATTATCGATGGTAACTCTAGCGATGGCACTTTAGATGTTGTAAAGCAATTACAAACCGAATTCCCGAATATCGAAGTCAGTATACTTTCGGAACCAGATAAAGGGATTTACGATGCCTTAAACAAAGGTGTTAATCGCGCTACAGGCGATGTTATTGGTTTTGTACATTCCGATGATATGTTGGCACAAACTACGACAATTGAACACTTGGTAAACACCTTTAAAGTCGAAAAAACCGACGGTGTGTATGGTGATTTACAATATGTGAACAAAATTGACCCAAGTAAAGTAATTCGCCATTGGGAAAGCTGTGCCTTTAATAAAAAACTACTAAAGAAAGGTTGGATGCCAGCACACCCAACCTTGTTTTTAACCCGTGAGGTCTATAACAAACACATAGGTTTTAATTTAACCTATAAAATTGCTGCGGACTACGATTTTATTTTACGCGTTTTTAAAGATGAATCTTTAAGTTTTGCTTACTTACCCGAAGTAATTACAAAAATGAGAGCTGGTGGAGCCAGTAACCGGAGTTTAAAAAACATCATTATAAAATCGAAGGAAGATTATAAAGCGATTACCTCTAACAATGTTGGTTCGTTGGGGACTATTATACAAAAAAACGTCTCTAAACTGAATCAGTTTTATAAAAAAGGCTAATCCATTTTCCAAACCTGCTAACCAAAACATAAACACATGCAAGATCCCCTCTCAAGCTTAATATTTCTCGCCGTTATAAGCGCCATATTTTCATTTGGCTTGGTAAGTTATATTATTCCGAAAATTATTTTTATGGTCAATTTCCATAATTTAAACGAAGTGCCAGGCGAACGCAGTTCGCATACGAGAGCAACACCCACTATGGGTGGGCTCGCCTTTTTTGTAACTTTGGTACTCAACTTATTCTTGTTTAAACCTTTAGACACAGAGTATATTGGATTAAATTTAGCCGCCGCATTCACTATTATATTTATTGTAGGCTTAAAAGATGATTTAGCCGTATCGACACCTAAAGCGCGCGTTATTGTTGAAATTTTCGCTATTTGCATTGTATTTTTGCATTCTGATTTCCATACGGCTTCCCTAGCTGGTTTTATGGGTATTCATGAAGTGCCAACAGTAATTTTAGATGTATTCCATGTTCTTATTGCTTTAACGATAATTAACGCATACAATTTAATTGATGGTGTCGATGGTTTAGCCTCGACCTTAGGCATATCGATTTTCTCAATGTTCGGACTTATATTTTTAACTATGGGTTTAAATTATTATTTCTTAATATGTACCAGCCTAATATTTACATTGATGGCTTTTATGCGTTATAATTTTTCTCATGAGAAAAAAATCTTTATGGGCGATACAGGCTCATTGGTGATTGGTTTTTGCATTGCCATATTAACTTTAAAGTTTTTAACCCTAGACACGGCACTATTTAAACGCTTCACCTTTGCGCCACAAAACAAACTGCTCATTGTTGCCGCTATTTTAGCAGTCCCGTTGTTTGATATGATGCGTGTTATTGGGGTAAGGCTATTAAAAAAACAAAGCCCATTTATGGCAGACCGAAACCACATTCATCACATATTATCCGACTTAGGCTTAGAGCATTATAAAATAGCCATACTTTTAGGCTTATTAAATTACACCTTAGCGATTATTCTTATTTTTTTCGCGTCAATTTTTAACTCTTTTCAAATGATGTTTATATTGCCATTAATCTTTATTTTATTATTGGCATTATTTCATAAACTTAAATTGCTCTCTTTAAAAAAAATAAAAAATTAATGAACCTCTCAAATATGAAAAAATTTAACCAAGTTCTAATTATAGCGATTATAACCTTGTTCCTTTTAAACAGTTGCGCCTCTTCAAAAGACATTCAGTACTTCCAGAATGTAGAAGACGGTGTTTTAAAAGATTCAACTTCAGCCTTTGGAGCCAAAATACAAAGTGGAGATCTTTTATTCATAAACGTATCGGCTATTAATGCCGAAGCCGCTTTACCATTTAATCTTTATGAAACACCTATGCTTCAAACAGCTGTATCAGGAGCCAAACCTATTCCTTACTTAGTAGATGATGATGGCAATATAAACTTCCCTGTTTTAGGTAAATTAAAGATTGCTGGACTCACCACTAAACAACTGATTAAAAAACTAGAAGTTGATTTGGTAGAATATATAACCAAACCCACCATAAACATTCGTTTCGCCAACTTTAGGGTATCTGTATTGGGAGAAGTAGCCAAACCAGGATCTTACCAAGTACTTAATGAGCGTATTTCTGTAATGGAAGCCATCAGTTTAGCTGGAGATCTTACCATTTACGGTCAAAGAGATAACATATTATTGGTGCGTATAGAAAATGGAGAAAAAACATTTACAACACTAGATTTAACAAATAAAGATCTCTTTAATTCGCCTTACTATAATTTAAAGCAAAATGATATTATTTACATCTCACCAAATAAGACTAAAGTAAATTCTTCCGCTGTTGGGCCGAACACAGGCGTGATTATTTCCTCAGCCTCTTTACTAATAACTGTTTTAGCTTTAATAATAAAATAAAAAGAACATGCAGAATAAAGATAAATCTCAAGATTATATGCTTGTTGAGGAAGAAAGTATTAATATTCGTCAGGAAATTGAAAAATATGCCTTTTATTGGAAATGGTTCGCTTTATGCGCAATTTTATCGTTAATAGCTGCTTATGCATATTTACAATATACCCCAAATACTTATGAGGTATCCACGACTATTTTGATCGATGATGAATCGAACGGTGGGATACCTTCTGAATTAGCTGCTTTTGAAGAATTAGGTATCGGTGGTGGCAGCAAAAAAAACATTGAAAATGAAATGGGTATTTTAAAGTCTAGAAGTTTAATGACTCGTGTTGTTAAAAAGCTAGACCTTAATATTTCTTACTTTAAAGAAGGAAGTATCAGAGATACTGAGGTTTATAAAGATGAACTTCCTTTCAAAGTTTCTTTTTTTGTAAAAGATTCTATTTTTTTTGAACGTGACACCACATTTACCATAAAAATTATTTCCGATTCAACATTTGAACTCGCTAATTCTGAAGATAACTCTGGGGCTTTGCTTAAATATGGTGACAAAGTTCAAATCTCTAATGCAGACATGATGGTTACTCCTCTCAATATGTCTTCTAGAGAAATTAACACGACCTATATACTAAATATAAACCCTCTAAAATCTGTAACAAATAAATATAGAAATAGCATTGATGTTAGTTTATTGTATAAGAAAGCGAGCATTTTAGAGCTAAAATTAAAAAGCCCCGTAAAATTAAAAGCTCAACGTATTTTAGATGAACTCATCCGTCAATATAATAAGGATGCTATCGAGTATAAAAGTTTAATAGGTAATAACACTGATAAATTTATTAATGAAAGATTAGAGTTGATTGAGGAAGACCTCAAAAAAGTAGATAAAACAGCCGAAATCTTTAAAACAACCAATCAGCTCACCGATATTCCTTTAGAAACAGGTATCGTCTTAGAAACAAACTCGATCGTTGAAAAAGAAATTATTGACCTAAACACCCAATTAAAACTAGTAAATTATGTTACGGAACACATGAGTTCTGGTACACATAACTTAATTCCAGAAAATTTAGGCATTAACTCGAATGAGGTAAATTCAAACAGTACCCAATACAACACCATACTTTTGGAGCGTAATAGAATTGCACAAAGTTCTGGAAAAAACAATCCGGTTTTGTTAAACTTAGACGCACAACTAACGCAGTTAAGAAGCAGTATGTCTCAAGGTTTAGCCAATTTAAAACGTAGTTTATCCGTTTCTTTAGACCAGGCCAAATCTCAGGAACGCTCTATTGATAGCAGAATAACCTCAGCGCCACGAAAAGAACGCGAATTTAGAGATATACAACGTCAACAACAAATTATAGAAACCCTCTATTTGTTTTTATTAAAGAAACGAGAAGAAAATTCAATTTCTCTTGCCGTAACCGTACCGAATGCTAAACTTATTGATGCGGCAGATGGTAGTAATATAGCAGTGAGTCCAAAACGAAAAATGGTTTATGGCATGGCTTTACTTTTAGGCTTACTTGTTCCTTTTGGTATTATATTTTTATCGTTTTTATTAGATAATAAAATACACAACCAAGAAGATTTAGAAGACGCATTAAAAACACCTATTATCGGAAATATACCAAAGACTTTAGATGATAACAAAATACTATCAAAAGCGGATCGAGGTAATGTTGCAGAAGCCTTTAGAATGTTAAGAACCAACATGAACTTTATGCTTGGTAATCTGAAAGACCAATCTAAAGCGATTTATATTACTTCTACAGTTCCAGGCGAAGGCAAAACCTTTGTTGCTATTAATTTAGCAACGGTACTGGCTATGTCTAACAAAAAAGTACTGCTTATTGGGGCAGATGTGAGAAAACCCAAGGTGGCTGAGTATCTAGATATGAGCACAGCAGATAAAGGCTTGACTGTGTTTTTGGCTGATAAAAGCATTGCTATCAATGAAATTATAGAAACTGCAAATAATGGCGAATTCGACCTCATTCAATCAGGAATGGTACCGCCGAACCCATCGGAGTTATTGATTAACGGCCGATTTGATGAGGTACTCAATTATGGAAAAGTACATTACGACTATGTTATTGTAGATACCGCACCAGTAAATATGGTGACCGACACCTTACAAATTGCCTCGAAAGCCGATCTATTTATCTATTTGGTACGTGCAAATTATTTAGACAAACGTTTGTTAGAAATTCCTAAAAAATTATACAACGAGAAAAGAATACCAAATATGACGGTTGTAATTAACGGAACCGATATTAAAAAAGGTTACGGCTATGGTAACGGTTACGGCTATGGTTATGGACACGAACAAGAAAAGAAATCTTGGTTTAATAGATTAAAAAACCGTAGTTAAAGCAATTATCACGCTCTGTTTTGAGCACTACATTTAATAAGAAAAACCTATGAAGCCACACTTCATAGTTTTTTTTTATTATCCATTTTTAACAATTGAGTTTTGAAGGTTCTTTTTCTATTAGTTTAAGCGCTTTGATTTAATAATAACGAATTAAGGTTTAGCGCTTAAGTGTAAAATAGCCACGTTTCTGTTTGTTGACATTATTTTCATCTAAATAATAAGCTACAAACCAATAGCCTCCCGCAGGCAATTTAGAACCTTTGTACGTCCCATCCCAACCGCTTTGATTAGGCTTGATTTGTTGTAATAATCCGCCATGGCGATTATAAATAAAGATAACAGCCTCAGGGTGTGCTTCTAAGCATTTAATATTCCATAACTCATGATAACCATCGCCATTGGGTGTAAAGAATTTGGGATGAAAAATAAGATCTACTGATTCTCTAATCTCAGCGGCACAGCCATAAACATCACGAACGCCAACTTCATGTTGAATGCAGCGAGATACACTTTCGAAAACAGCATCATTTTGCCAATCACCATCATCTAATTGATATTCATAAAAGCCACTACCTCCTGTTACTCCAATTTCAATTCTTTGATTTTCACTAAAACTATCAGGTTCTAAGACTGTCAACAATGCCAGTGGCGTTATCGAGAAAACCTCTATATACTTGGTTATAGATTGCGCACATTCATCACTATTAGGTGTAAACGTATACGTTGTAGACAACCTATTATTTAATTTTGGCGACCAGACACCTTCAATCCCTTCATTCGATATGCTTGGTAAAGGAGTGATTGCATCTCCTTCACACAAATTATTTACGATATCAAAGGTAGGTATCGTTACGGTTAAACTAATAGACTCCGCACATTCCTCGCTATTCGGGATGAACGTATAAGTTGTTGTTTTACTTAAATTTATCTCTGGTGACCAAAAACCGATAATTCCTTCATTGGATTTCGTAGGCAAATTATAAAACGGATTACCTAAACACACATTTTCTATATCATCGAAAGTAGGCGTAACAATAGGTAGAACCGTTACTGTAAGAAATTCCACAAAAACATCACCACATTCGTCTGTAATAGTCACGCTATATTCTGTGGTAATCTTCGGTGATAATATTGGCTTAGCGCTAGCAGGATCACTAACTCCTTGATTTGGTGACCAAGAATAGGTAACGCCACTCGAAATACTAACATCTTTTTCTATAGTTTCACCCGAACAAATTACTTCATTACTCGCTATTAAATTATCTATAAATGACACCCGATTGAGGCAAACTTCATGTAAATTAGAAGCTCCTCCGGTGGCTCCAACAAAACCAAAATATACAGCATTCTCATTATTAAAAATGGTAGTTTTAAAATCTTGTGTTTTTGATAATATCAATTCACAATCGAAATAGACATAAAAGATTTGAGAACTAGCAACCCATTCAATCTTAACATTATGCCAAGTATCATCTTCAATATTATCAGTACTAATAGGTCCCACCAAATTTGATACTAAGCTATGATCTGAAACCCCATTTGTAACAAGCGCTATATGATCAGACCCAGGATCTCCTTTATTAATATTTTGATAAGTATCGAACTCTACAATTAAAGAATTCGGAATACCTTCGTATCCTAAATCTCCTCCATTGGGTCTAATTTCAAAATCTGTTGTAGTTTTAAAAACAAGTGCCATACCATCGGCTCCACCATTATTCTTCCCAAAATAATTTTGATATGAAATAATAAAATCACTTGAAAAATCAATGGGATGATCAAACCAAACGCCTCCGGCTTGCCCCCTTAAATCTGGCGTAATTTCAAAACAATTATCACCTAAATCTGAAGCACTACCAACTGTAGTCGCTTTCAACTGCGCTTTAGCGAGTTGGCAACAAAAAACAAGAAGGGTTATAAAGAATACTTTTTTTATGGAGCTGTTTAAAAAAGCCATTCTACTTGGTTTAATTACTGCCCGAAAGATACAAGTTTTACATAGGAACTACTTATTTTTTCCTACAAAACAGGGCATTAATATCATTAATTTAATATTGGCTGCTTATGTATTTTAATTAATAGTAAATCCTTAAAAATACCTACGAAAAAATTAAAATATCACAACTAAAAAAGCCTTATAAATGATATCATTTATAAGGCTTACTTTTTGTCGGGGTGGCAGGATTCGAACCTGCGACCTCCGCGTCCCAAACGCGGCGCGATAACCGGGCTACGCTACACCCCGAATTGGTTATCTCTAATCGGATGCAAATATACATTTTTCTATAACATAGACACTATTTTTTTTAGTAATTTTAAAAAAAATTACTTTTAACTTCTAAAGCACTAAAACGCCATCTTTTTTACATGCTCAAACGGCTTCAATCTATATTGTCTCTAAAGTTTATTAACCCCAAGGACAAGAACTTTATTACCCTCAAAATAAGCTTAATACTTGTTTTATTGTTCAGCACTACGCTTGCAAATGCACAGCAAATAATTACAGGGCGCGTTCTTGAGAAAGATAATGGGTCAGCCCTTCAAAATGTAACTATTAAAAACCAGGATGGTACTATTGTTTCAATTTCTGATGATTTGGGTTATTTTAAAGTACCAAATTCGGGAGTATATCAATTTATAAAACCGGGTTATCAAACAAAAACAGAAGGTGTAAAATCTGAAAATCTCATAATTCAACTGGAGCTAAACCCAGATGTATTAAACGCCGTTGTTGTTAATGCTCACCAATTGCCTTTAGAACTGAAAAAAGCAAATACAACCATTGCCGTTATTTCACCTAAAGATTTAGAGCGAAGCAATTCCACCTCGCCCATACAAGCATTGAATCGCGTACCGGGAGTTTTTATGCAATCTGGCGCTTTAAACACCAACAAAATTTCAATACGTGGTATTGGTTCTCGTAATTTATATGGAACTTCTAAAATACGGGCTTATTTTCAAGATATTCCGCTAACCTCGGGCAATGGAGAAACTACTATTGAAGACTTCGAACTAAGTGCTTTATCTCGTTTTGAAATAGTAAAAGGTGCAGGTTCTAGCATTTACGGTGCAGGTTTGGGTGGCACTATACACCTAGTTCCAGAACAGGCTTACCTCAATAAAACTTCAGCAGAAAGTGACATCACGATAGGATCTTTTGGTTTAGTAAAAAGTGCTATACACTTAAAGCATGGAACTAAAAAAAACAGCTACAACCTTGTTTACAGTGATACGGAAAGTGATGGATACCGAGATAATAATGCTTACCAAAGACAAACTTTTACCATTAACACCAATCATTTTTTAAGTAAAAAAGACGACCTCAACATTTTAGCTAGTTATGTTGATTTGAATGCTTTTATACCGAGTTCTTTAAATGAAGATGCATACAACAATAATCCCACATCTGCAGCATTTACTTGGGCACAAGCGCAAGGTTATGAAGATACGCAACGTGGAATATTTGGAGCCGCGTGGAACCATCAATATCATGACAACTTAAAACAAACCACTAGTATTTTTACATCCTTTAGAAAAGCTTACGAACCGAGACCTTTTGATATTCTAACTGAAAACACATTGGCTTTTGGAGTAAGAAGTCGTGTTTTGGGCCAATGGAAAAAATTTAATTACACTTTGGGTGGTGAATTCTTTAAAGACCGATACATCTCAAAAAACTACGAAAACTTGTATCAAGATGCTCCCGAAGGAGCAGGAAGTGTGGAAGGCGATAAATTTTCCGATTTTAAAGAAAACAGAACCTATTACAACCTCTTTTTTGAGACTAATTTTCAAGCTTCAGCAAGTACCCTACTGTCTTTTGGTTTAAATATCAACAAAACAGCTTACACTATAGCAGACCGTTTTATTTCAGATGAAAATCCCGATCAATCAGGCGACTACAGTTTTAAACCCATGTTATCTCCAAAGTTTGGTATATCGCATCAATTCACAGATCATATAAGTCTATATTCCAATATAAGTCATGGATTCTCTCCGCCGTCTACTCAAGAAACCTTATTACCCGATGGTTTAATAAACACCGATATAAAACCTGAAACAGGTTGGAATTTTGAAGTAGGAACACGAAGTGCATTTTTTAATAATCGCTTACAACTGAACCTTGCACTATATAGCTTAGATGTGCGTAACCTTTTAGTGGCTAGAAGAACAGGAAACGATCAATTTATTGGGGTTAATGCAGGGAGAACGTTGCATAATGGTTTAGAAACCGTGATAAAATACCAGTGGATAAAACAAGATAAAATGGCACTGCATCAATACGCGACCTATACCCTAAATGATTTTAAATTTAAAGATTTTGTGGATGACGGAAGTGATTTTTCGGGTAATAAACTAACCGGTGTCCCGTCTAATATATTGAACACGGGTATAGATTTTGATACCGCTTTAGGCCTATACTCCACTGTAAATTACCAATACGTGGGACGCATACCCATGACTGATGCCAATACCCTATTTTCCGATCATTATAGCTTAACAAATGTAAAAATGGGGTTTAAACATGAGTTTAATGCGCATCTTAAATTCAATTTATATTTTGGTCTAGATAATATTTTTAATACCCAATACGCCTCACAGATACTTATTAATGCCACAGGTTTTGGTGGTGCCGCACCGAGATACTTTTATCCGGGGCAACCATTAAATTATTACGCTGGATTAAAATTAAGTTATATGTTTTAACTAAATTTATAACAAAAACAGAAAAATGAAACATTTTCATATCCTATTTATAATTTTGGCGCTTTCATTAAGTGCTTGCGCGCAACAAAGCGAATCTAAAGTAAAGGCCCAACCGCCTACGGTTTTAAATTACACAACGGAAGTTGTTGTGCCTGAGTTAAACATTCCTTGGGGCATGGATTTTTTGCCTGACGGAAGCATGCTTATTACAGAAAAAACTGGTGAACTTATTCATTTTAAAAACGGTACAAAAACAGCTATTGAAGGCATGCCAAAGGTTTATCTTCGTGGTCAAGGTGGTTTATTAGATATTAAAATCCATCCTGATTATACTAACAATGGTTGGATTTATATAACATACGCTTCCGCGGAAGGTGAAGGCGATGGTGGTAATACTGCCCTGATGCGTGGCAAATTGAAAGATAATGCTTTTGTGGAAAAACAACTATTATACAAAGCCGGACCAAACACAAAAAAAGGACAGCATTTTGGCTCTAGAATTGAATTTGATAACGATGGTTACCTTTATTTCTCTATTGGTGAACGTGGTAATCGTGACGAAAACCCACAAGATCTTACAAGAGACTGTGGTAAAATTTATCGTCTACATGATGATGGAAGCATTCCAACAGATAATCCGTTTGTAAATACACCCGATGCCAAAACTGCTATTTATAGCTACGGCCATCGTAACCCACAAGGTATGGCAATACATCCCGAAACGGGAGCTATTTGGGTAAATGAGCATGGCCCAAAAGGTGGCGACGAAATTAATATTATTGTAAAAGGTAAAAATTACGGTTGGCCAGTAATCTCTTATGGTGTAAACTATAGTGGTACCGCATTTACCGAAATCACAGAAAAAGAAGGCATGGAGCAACCTCTATTTTATTGGGTACCTTCTATCGCACCAAGTGGTATGGCTTTTGTAACCTCAGATAAATACCCAGACTGGAAAAACAATATACTTGTAGGCTCCTTAAAATTTCAATACCTAGAACGGTTAGTACTAGAAAATAACAAGGTCGTGAAACGTGAAGAATTATTTAAAGGTATGGGCCGAGTACGTAATGTGGTTCAGGCTCCAGATGGCTTTATTTACGTAGCTATAGAAAATACTGGTATCGTTAAAATTATTCCGAATAAATAAAAATTGAATTATGAAATTAGTTGCATGTTGCATTTTAATTTGCTGTTCACTATACAGCGTAATCCCAAATGAATCGAGCTATTCGCAAACCGATCCATTAAAAGAAAGTATTGTTCGTGGTCGCGGAATTTATAGCGATTTCTGCGTGTCTTGTCACTTACCAAGTGGTAAAGGTGTAGAGCGTGTATATCCGCCATTGGCAAAATCGGACTTTTTACAAAAAGAAAGAGTTGCGAGTATAAAAGCAATAAAATTTGGGCAAACTGGGCGTATGGTTGTAAATGGTAAAGTGTACAATGGCACCATGATGCCTTTGGGTTTAAGTGACGATGAAATAGCGGATGTTATGAATTACATAACCAACGCTTGGGGTAACAAAAATGATAAAATAATTACAGAAGACGAGGTTGCAAAAATTAAAAAATAAAGATTCCTTAAACCTTTACAATTAATTAACTTTGCACAAAACAAAAAAACATGCTAATTATAGGGATTGCAGGCGGTACAGGCTGCGGAAAAACAACGGTTGTTAATCAAATTCTTCATGAATTGCCAGAGGGTGAAGTGGGTGTAATCTCGCAAGATTCTTATTATAACGACAACTCACACTTGTCTTACAATGAGCGTGGTAATATAAATTTTGATCATCCAAGATCTATAGATTTCGATTTATTAGCAACACATTTAAAAGCCTTAAAAAAAGGAAAAAACATACATCAACCCGTGTACTCTTTTGTAAAACACAACAGAACGGGCGATACTATTTTAACACATCCGAGAAAAGTAATGATTGTTGAAGGTATATTAATACTTACAAATCCTGAACTTCGTGATATGTTTGATATTAAAATATTTGTACATGCCGATACAGACGAGCGCTTAATTAGACGTTTAAAACGCGATATTACCGAACGTGGTCGCGATATAAACGAGGTTTTAACCCGTTACCAAACCACGCTAAAACCCATGCACGACCAATTTATTGAGCCTATGAAAGAATATGCCGATATTATTATACCAAACAACAAATACAATACGGTTGCGGTAGATATTGTGCGCACTATTATTAACGACAGACTCTAAATGGCGAAATTCAATAAAAATACAAGCAAATATTTAAAACCTTTTAAAAATTGGTTTATATTGATATTTGCAGGTTTCCTAATTTGGATGATTTTTTTCGACGCAAATTCTTGGCTTATTCATCATGAATTAAATACAGATATTGAAGCTTTAGAAAACGAAAAGGAATATTATAAACGTGAAATTGAAAACGATAATAAAGCCATTAAAAAATTAAGCTCAGAAGAAGGCTTAGAGAAGTTTGCTCGTGAGGAATACTTCATGAAACGAGAAAATGAAGATATTTATATTATTGAATATGAAGACAGTTTAAAAGTGAAAAAAGATGACTAAAGGTTTGTTTGATGGTTTCGATTCGGTTTCTACTAAACAGTGGAAACAAAAAATCCAGTTCGATTTAAATGGAGCTGATTTTAACGATACCCTTATCTGGAACTCAAACGAAGATATTGCCATAAAACCATTTTACAACGCAGACGATTTAAAAAACCATACACCGTCAACCTCCAATAGTTCTACTTGGAAAATTGGGCAAACCATTTTTGTTGCCCATACGGAAAAATCGAATCTAAAAGCTGTAGATGCCATTAAACGCGGAGCAGAGCATATTCATTTCATTATTCCTTCCGAAGAAAATATTTCCATAGAACATTTAATGAAAAATATTGATACGGAATGTATTTCTATTCATTTAGAATTGCATTTTTTATCTGTAGCGTTTATTAATTCAGTGGTCGCTCTTCCAGGACAAACAAACATCAGTATGGCCATAGATATTATTGGTAATCTTGCTAAAACCGGTAATTGGCACACGAATTTAAGTGATGATTTTACAAAATTTGAAACCTGTTTTCAACCCTCAAAATCAATCAGCATAAATACCAGCCTATACCAAAACGCAGGAGCAAACATGGTACAGCAACTGGCCTATGCCCTAGCCCACGCTAATGAATATCTGAATCATTTAAAAATAAGTCCAGAATCTTCAAACGCAATTAAAACGATGTTTACGGTTTCGGTAGGTTCTAATTACTTTTTTGAAATCGCAAAACTTAGAGCGCTTAGACTATTATGGAATACTTTAGCTTCAGAATACAACATTAATACTGATTGCTATATTACAGCAATACCAACAAAACGGAATAAAACACTATACGATTACAACACCAATATGTTACGCACCACCACAGAATGTATGAGTGCGATTTTGGGCGGAGCGAACCATGTTTGTAATTTACCTTACGATGCCATTTACCATAAAGATAATGAGTTTGGCGAGCGTATTGCTAGAAACCAATTACTAATTTTAAAGCATGAAAGCTATTTTGATAAAGTGAATAATGCAACCGATGGCGCGTATTACATTGAATCGCTAACGGAGCAATTAGCAGAAAAAGCGCTAGAATTATTTAAAGATATTGAACGTAATGGCGGATTTTTAAATCAGTTAAAATCAGGAACCATTCAGCGTAAAATAAAAGAAAACGCCGTTAAAGAACAAGATCAATTTAACAAGGGCGAGCGTATTTTATTAGGCACAAATAAACACAGTAACCCAAACGATAAAATGGCCGAACAATTAGAGTTGTATCCTTTTGTAAAAACCAATAAAAGAAAAACACTAATTGTGCCCATAATAGAAAAACGATTAGCAGAACAAGTAGAACAAACCCGATTAAAAAATGAAAAACAAAATGAAATCGACATTTAACCTTATTTTATTTTTAGTAGTATTAACTTTTTCAAGTTGCAAAAAAGAAAACAAGTTTAATGATTATAAGTTTGCTGAAAAAGGAAGCGTTATTATGTGCGACCAGCAAAACAACGCTTTAATAAATGAAGCTTTATTTAGCTTTGAAGCTGATATTACCGCTTTTTACAAACAAAACGGACGAGAAAATATTGCCAATGCCTATGGACAATTTCTTAGAGCTGCAACCATTAACCGTGTAAAATACGAGGATATTGTTTCTCCACATACCGTAAAAGTTTTTCAAGCTTTAAAAAATGAAAATGATTTGTGGGATGCTAATAATACCAACAGTCATTTAAATTACAAAGGCGACCTACTCGCTTGTATTTCGAGTAACCTAAAAGATAAAAAATTAAAAACAACCTACGATGCTTTGGTACAAACTAATAGTATGACACCTGCATTGTTTGGAACACCAATAGCTAGAAATTACCGCGTAGCAACAAGTGATAAATACTTAGCGACTTACGTTGCTTTAGATTTATATTACGCTAAACTTTTTGATGTCGATTTATCGAATGTAAAAGAAAAGCCTGTTGTTGAGCAAAAAGTAGATTTTAATAAAAGACCAACACCTTCTAAATAACATAAAAGATTGAGAAAAAACATTCAACATATTACTTTAAAGGTAAAAACTGAAAGTCCAAACTTAGAGGTCGATAAGCAAGAACCGTTTATCACCTCTGAAGGCATTCCGTTTAAATCCACCTATGCAAAAGTAGATCTTGAAAGTTTAGAACATCTCAATTTTGCTGCAGGAATTCCACCGTATTTGCGTGGCCCATACAGTACTATGTATGCAAAAAGACCTTGGACCATTAGGCAATACGCAGGTTTTTCTACAGCCGAAGACAGCAATGCTTTTTACAAACGAAATTTAAAAGCTGGACAAAAAGGACTTTCAGTTGCTTTCGATTTAGCAACACATCGCGGTTACGATTCCGATCACGAACGTGTTGTTGGAGATGTTGGGAAAGCTGGCGTAGCCATAGACTCGGTAGAAGACATGAAAATACTCTTTGACCAAATTCCACTTGATAAAATTTCGGTTTCTATGACCATGAATGGTGCGGTTTTACCCATTATGGCTTTTTACATTGTGGCAGCCGAAGAGCAAGGTATAGCTGCAAAACAACTCGCTGGCACTATCCAGAATGATATATTAAAGGAATTTATGGTGCGTAACACCTACATCTATCCACCAAAACCATCGATGCGTATTATTTCGGATATTTTTGAATATTCGAGTAAAAACATGCCAAAATTCAATAGCATAAGTATTTCTGGCTATCACATGCAAGAAGCAGGAGCCACTTGCGATATTGAACTCGCATATACCTTAGCCGATGGGTTAGAATATATTAGAAAAGGCCTAGAAGCCGGATTAGATATTGATACGTTTGCGCCAAGATTATCCTTCTTTTGGGGTATTGGCATGAATCATTTTATGGAAATTGCTAAAATGCGAGCCGCCCGAATGTTATGGGCTAAACTTGTTAAACAATTTAATCCCAAAAATGCAAAATCACTATCCTTACGGACACATTGTCAAACATCGGGATGGAGTTTAACGGAGCAAGACCCTTTTAATAATGTAGCTAGAACAACTATTGAAGCGACTGCAGCAGTATTTGGAGGCACGCAGAGTTTACACACTAATGCCTTAGACGAGGCTATTGCCCTACCAACCGATTTTTCGGCAAGAATAGCAAGAAATACACAACTCTATTTACAAGCTGAAACGCAAATTACAAAAACCGTAGATCCTTGGGCCGGAAGTTATTTTATTGAAAAGCTAACGGCAGATATTACAGAGAAAGCATGGACTTTAATTGAAGAAGTTGAAGCGCTTGGAGGTATGACTAAAGCTATTGAAGCTGGCATACCCAAACTTAGAATAGAAGAAGCTGCAGCTAGAAAGCAAGCTAAAATAGACTCTAACCAAGATATCATAGTTGGAGTAAACAAATATGTTTTAAAAGAAGAAGCTCCGATTTCTACGCTAGAAGTCGATAATGAATCGGTTAGAAATTCCCAAATCGAGCGTTTAAACAGTATAAAATCGAGTAGAAATTCTGAAAAAGTAAAAACAGCTTTAGAAAATTTATCTGAAGCCGCGCGCATAGGACAAAATAATTTATTAGCTTTAGCTATTGAAGCCGCCCGAGAACGGGCCACTTTAGGTGAAATTAGTGATGCTTTAGAAGTTGAATTCGGACGATATAAAGCGCAAACCAAATCCTTTTCTGGCGTGTATAGTAAAGCAATAAAAGACGATAAATCCTTTAAAAAAGCTCAAGAACTAGCAGATATTTTTGCTGAGCAAGATGGACGACGCCCAAGAATTATGATTGCCAAAATGGGGCAAGATGGACATGATCGTGGAGCCAAAGTAATAGCGACTAGTTATGCCGACATTGGGTTCGATGTTGATATTGGTCCGTTGTTTCAAACACCTGCAGAAGTTGCTAAACAAGCTGTTGAAAATGATGTTCATATTTTAGGCGTTTCATCTTTAGCAGCCGGACACAAAACATTAGTTCCACAAGTTATTGAAGCACTTAAAAGTTATGATCGCGATGATATTATGGTTATTGTTGGCGGTGTAATACCAAAGCAAGACTATCAATTTTTGTTTGATGCTGGCGCCATTGCCGTTTTTGGTCCTGGAACAAAAATTAGTGAAACAGCTATAAAAATTTTAGAGATTTTAATAGATTAAAACTTAACAAAAAAATGCCAATAACATGATCGCAAATACTATTGATGAGGTTATTGAACATTTAGAATACATTATTCAAGATTCGATTAAAGACGAAAGTACACTGGGCTATTTTGCAGCACTATATCAAAAAGTAACCATTACCGTAAAAAATAAACTAGGCACAAATTATTTCGATGATGATGCTCGTATGGAGAAATTAGACGTCATTTTCGCAAATCGCTATCTAATCGCTTACTCCAATTACAAAGCAGGTAAACCTATTTCTGAATCGTGGTTATCGGCCTTTGAAACAGCTACGCAATGGCGTCCAATAGTATTACAACATTTACTTTTAGGAATGAATGCACATATTAATTTAGATCTTGGTATTGCTGCTGCGGAAATATCAAACCCAACTACAATTAGTGATTTACAGGCTGATTTTAATAAAATTAACGCCATTTTAGGCGCACTCGTTGCGGAGGTTTTAGAAGATTTATCTGAAATCTGGCCTACTCTATTAAAAATACTAAAATTAACGAATAAGGTCGATGATTTTTTAATAAACTTCAGCATGACTGTGGCACGAGACGGTGCTTGGACTTTTGCTAATGCTCTGGTTAATCAACCCAATATATCCTCTAAAGATCAAGCTATACTGCAAAGAGATTTCGATATAACCGAATTCTCAAAAAGCATTACAAATCATAAATTTACAGTGAAAATGATACTTCTGGTAGCCCGAATTGGTGAACGCGGAAACATTTCGGATAAGATTAGAACACTGCAATAAATAAAGCAAAAAAAAAGAACCACTAGCGTTCCTTATTCTTCAGCATATTTAAATACATGTTTTCAACCTTTGTACGAGCCCATGGCATTCTACGCAAAAATTTTAAACTAGATTTCACCGATGGATTATCGGTAAAACATTTAATTTTAATATTATACCCCATATACTCCCAACCATAATGCGCGACCAAATCGTTTATAATTTGTTCTAATTTAACGCCGTGTAAGGGATTATTTGGTTGAGATTCCATTGACCAATGCTTTTATTTTAACTGCTTTTTCAAAATGATCCAGTCTATGGGTTTCAATCCACCAAGTAGCGGCTTCCATTAACAATTCCGGATTATCATTTTTATTTTTAAAAAATGCATAAAAGGAAACACCAACGGTGTCTCCTTTTGCTGCTATTTTTTTATCGCAAACTTCAATAATTTTATCTTTTAAAACTTGCTTCATCTTTTATTTACGTCTATCTGTATTACGTTTCGGACGTCTAGAATTACTACTTTTATTGTTGCTTCTACTAGAATTCCCGGATTTATTAGATGGTCTAGAGTTTCTATTACGTCCTTGTCCTTGCTTTATAGGTGCCGTAGAAGCGTTTGGATCTGGCTCAAAACCTTCCAAAACTTCAACCGGAAGTTTATTTCCAATAAGCTTTTCGATATCTCGTAAAAAAGAAGTTTCATCTGCACTAACAAGAGATAAAGCAACACCATTGGCTCCTGCTCTACCCGTTCTACCTATTCTATGCACGTAATCTTCAGGAATATTTGGGATTTCAAAATTGATAACATGTGGTAATAACGGAATATCCAATCCACGTGCTGCAATATCCGTTGCGACTAACACACGAATGCGTCCGCTTTTAAAACCAGCCAAAGCCTTGGTTCGAGCACCTTGACTTTTATTTCCATGAATAGCTGCTGCCGAAATACCGGCCTTATCCAGTTTTTCACATAGTTTGTTAGAGCCGTGCTTTGTACGTGCAAAAACTAAAACTTGTTTCCAATTTCCATCAGAAATTAATTTAATAATTAAGCCTGTTTTTAAACCTTTAGCCACACGATATACTTTTTGAGTAATCGCCTCTACTGCAGTATTCTCTGGAGTCGCTTCAACCTGAACCGGATGATTTAAAATACCATGAGCCAACTTTTTAATACCTTTAGAAAACGTTGCGGAGAACATTAAATTCTGGCGTTTTTCTGGCATAGATTTAATAACACGCTCAATATCGCGTAGAAAACCCATATCCAACATACGGTCGGCTTCATCTAATACAAAAATCTCCACACGTTTAAGTGATAGTAACCCTTGATTTTGTAAATCTAATAAACGCCCTGGCGTTGCCACTAAAACATCAATACCTTGACGAAGTGTTGCTACTTGTGGCTTCTGGTTTACACCACCAAAAATAACGGCACTACGTAAATTTAAAAACTCACTATATTCTCTAACATTAGCATAAACCTGGGCTGCTAACTCACGCGTTGGCGTTAAAATTAAAGCACGTATAGGTTTATACTTTTCTTTCGGGTTTTCCGATAAAATATGTAAAAGTGGTAATGTAAAACCTGCAGTTTTCCCTGTTCCTGTTTGTGCCGAAGCTAAAACATCATGACCTTCCAAAACTGGAGGAATCGCTTTTTCTTGTATTGGACTTGGGGTAGTGTATCCTTTTTTGCTAATCGCTTTTAGCAAGGCTTCGGATAAGCCTAAAGATTGAAATGACATATAAATTGTTTAGTAAAACTCTTTTTTCGAGTCCTTGAGATGACAATTTATTTTTTAAACATCACCTCGAATTATTAAAGTGCGAATGTACGTTTTATTTATTCGTCCTTCATTTATTTATGGATTTTATAACAAAAACGACTAACTTCGTTCTTACATTCAAACTATTTCAATTTTATATGAGAATCCTAGTTTCTGTTCTTAGCTGTACGCTTTTATTACTTTCAAGCTGCAACGACACAACAAAACAAACTCCTTTAATGATTTATATTGAAGAGCCACACTCTTTCGCAAAACCAAATGAGGCTGTAATTACTCATTTAGATTTAGATATTAAAGTTGATTTTGCTACCGAAATTATTTCTGGAACAGCATCTTACCTTATTAATAATAACGATGCCTCGGAAATTATTCTTGACTCCAAATATTTAGATATTGAAAACGTGCAAGCTGATGGGGAAGACACAAATTTCGCTATCGGTAACTTCGATAAAACACTAGGAATCCCTTTAAGTATTTCAATTAAAAAAGATACCAAACGCGTTACCGTATTCTACAAAACCACTGATAGAACAGAAGCTTTACAATGGCTAAAACCTCAACAAACAGCCGATAAAGAACAACCTTTTTTATTTACACAAGGTCAAGCTATTTTAACACGTACTTGGATCCCGATACAAGATAGTCCACAAATTAGATTAACATACAACGCTAAAGTTACAGTTCCGGCCGAACTTATGGCAGTTATGAGTGCCGAAAATCCAAAAACAAAAACACAAGATGGTGTTTACAATTTTAAAATGGCACAACCTATTTCACCTTATTTAATAGCACTCGCCGTTGGAGATATTGCTTATAAACCTATTAGCAACCGTACAGGTGTTTATGCCGAAAAATCGATGCTAGACAAAGCGCACTTTGAATTTTCGGACATGGAAAACATGGTGGCTTCCGCAGAAAAACTTTACGGAACTTATGCTTGGGAGCAATTCGATGTTATTGTTTTGCCTCCTAGTTTCCCTTTTGGAGGCATGGAAAACCCGCGTTTAACTTTTGCTACACCCACTGTAATTGCAGGCGACAAAAGTTTAACATCACTTATTGCTCACGAGTTGGCGCATTCGTGGTCTGGGAACTTAGTTACCAATGCCACTTGGGATGATTTTTGGCTTAACGAAGGTTTTACCGTTTACTTTGAAATGCGTATTATGGAAGCCCTTTACGGAAAAGATCGCGCTAATATGCTGGCTAGAATTGGCAGACAAGATTTAGAAGAAGAACTTGAAGGTTTTAAAGATACACCAGAAGATACCAAATTGAAACTGCATTTAGAAGGAAGAAATCCAGATGATGGCATGAATAGTATTGCTTACGATAAAGGGTATCTGTTTTTAAGAACGTTGGAAGAAACTGTAAGCCGTGAAAAATTTGATGCTTTCTTAAAAAACTATTTTGAATCTCACGCGTTTTCAACTACCAATACTGAAAAATTCATTAAATATCTAAATGAAAACTTGTTAGAAAAAAATGGGATAACGTTTAACACGGAAAAATGGATTTACCAACCAGGTATTCCAGAAAATCAAGCTATTATTGTTTCAGACAAATTTGAAAAGGTTGAAGATATAGTTAGAAATTTTGTTAAAACGAATTCGATAGACACAGCAATAACAACTACTTGGACACCGCAAGAATGGGTACATTTTGTTCGTAATTTTCCAGAAAACATGTCGGTTAAGCAAATGGAAACACTAGACAAAACCTTCAACCTAACAAATTCTAACAACTCGTATATTGCTATGGTTTGGTACGAGCAAGCTATAAACCATAATTACCACGGCAATAATGTAGATGAAAGGATTGAAACGTTTTTAACTCAAGTTGGACGCCGTTGGTATGTATCAACTATTTACAAGGCTTTTAAAAGAAATAACAAAACAGCTGAAGCACTAGCTATTTACAAAAAAGCGCGTGAAAATTATCATTCGGTTACCACTAATACTATTGATGATATGTTAGAATTTAATGCGAAATAAATAAACTAATTTAAAATTCAAAAGACTTTCATTATAGAGATGTTAGGAGGTATCGCATAACTATGAATTTGAAAACTCGCATCATATCTTCTTGTACGCAGACATAACAACAATGCATGGAAAAGATATTACACTTCCCCTTTTAGTATTTTATAAACAAGTTCTTTGGTTGGTTTTTGTCCGTTAATTTTAGATTTAACAGTATCGAATGTCATTTTAAAATCACATCCCGATTTATAAGCGGTACAACCATAGGCCGATTTTCCTTTTATAACCGTACCTGTGTTACATTTTGGGCAGGTTAATTTATCGGCACTTTCTTGAGTAGGCGCATTTGGTTTTGGTTTAGCTTCAACCTTAACTTTTGGTTCCAGTTTCAATTTAAAATCATCATCAAAACGAAGTAAACCCTCCACGGTTCCAGATTCAGTTTTAAAGCCTTTTAAATTTACTGTCGACCCTTTTTGAAGTAATCGAATAAATTGTTTTTCTGATATTTTTTTATCGCCAAAACTAAAAGGCAACACGAACTTACAACCATCTTTATAAGCACTACAACCGTAAGCTGTTTTCCCTCTTAAAAGTTGTCCTTTTTTACACTTCGGGCAAACCTCTGCCATAATTCCGGCTTGCTTTTTAACCGTTGCTTTTGCCTCTCTATTTTTAACCACGTTGGCCTGAGAAATATTAGCACGCTTAGTTTCGCTTCTTACCTCGTAAACCAAGGCATCGACCATGCGCTTCATGTTTTTTATAAACGCACCAGCACTATATGTACCTTTTTCAATATCTTTTAATTGTTTCTCCCAAGACCCAGTGAGTTCGGCAGATTTCAATAGTTCATTTTGTATAGTATCTATCAACAAAACACCTGTAACCGTTGGTAATACTTGTTTTTTGTTACGTTTTATATATTTTCTCTTAAAGAGTGTTTCAATAATATTGGCTCGTGTAGATGGTCTTCCAATACCGTTTTCTTTCATTAAATCTCGCAACTCCTCATCGTCTACCTGCTTACCTGCAGTTTCCATAGCACGTAATAATGTTGCTTCCGTAAACTGATTTGGCGGCTTGGTTTCCTTTTCTAAAAACGAGGGTTCGTGTGGTCCTTTTTCACCTTTTACAAAGGTTGGTAAAATACCAGACTCTTTTTCTTTTGCATTGGGATTTTCAAAAACAACACGCCAACCTTTTTGTAAAATTTCTTTTCCTGTGGTTTTAAAAACAACATGAGCTGCATTTCCTAAAACTGTGGTATTAGAAACCGTACAATCATCATAAAAAACAGCTATAAAGCGCTTTACGATAATATCGTACACTTGCTGCTGATTGTATTGCAAATTAATTTGAATTCCCGTTGGAATAATAGCGTGGTGATCGGTTACTTTTTTATCATTAAAAACTCTCGTTGATTTCTTTATTTTCTTTCCTAAAAGCGGTTGTGTTAGGGTTGAGTAATTTGTAAGTTTCTGAAGTATTCCAGCTACTTTGGGATACACATCGTTTGGTAAAAAGGTGGTATCTACTCTTGGGTAAGTAACTACTTTTTGTTCGTATAATTTCTGAACAATTTTTAAAGTTTCATCTGCAGAAAACCCAAACTTCGTATTACAATAAACCTGAAGCCCTGTTAAATCGAAGAGTTTTGGCGCGTATTCTTTACCTTTCTTTTTTGTGGTAGATTGTATTTCAAATTCACTCTCCTTTACCTTGTTCGCCATAGATTCACCATCTTCCTTTTTAAGAAAACGGCCTTCTTCATAACTAAAAAGCGTTTCGCGATACAGCGTTTGTAATTCCCAATACGGTTGCGGCTTGAAGTTTTCAATATCTTTAAACCGCCCAACAACCATCGCTAATGTTGGTGTTTGCACACGTCCAACAGACAATACTTGTTTATACCCACCATGTTTTACAGTGTATAATCTTGTTGCATTCATTCCCAAAAGCCAATCACCTATAGCTCTAGAAAATCCTGCGTAGTATAAATTATCATAATCTTCAGAGGGTTTTAAATTCTGAAAACCTTCTTTTATGGCTTCCGTTGTTAATGAGGATATCCATAAACGTTCTACTTTGCCTTTATATTCAGCCTCGTTCATTACCCAACGCTGTATAAGTTCTCCTTCTTGCCCGGCATCCCCGCAATTTATAACCACATCGGCTTTATCAAATAGACTTTTTACAATTCTAAATTGCTTCTGTATACCATCATTCGCAACCACTTTAGTTTCAAATTTTTCTGGCAACATAGGTAGATTATTCAAATCCCAGCTTTTCCAATAGGGTTTATAATCGTTAGGTTCTTTAAGCGTGCATAAATGCCCAAAGGTGTATGTTACTGCATAACCATTACCTTCGTAATAGCCATCGCGTTTAGTATTTGCTCCTAGAACGGTAGCAATTTCGCGGGCAACACTTGGTTTTTCGGCTATACAGACTTTCACTTATTCGGCTTTAAAATAGAAGGTGCAAAATAAGGATTTTACAACTTACTTAAACCGCCTTTTATAACGAGTTATTAACGAATTTAAATGACTAAGAAAGATATTATATTTAAATTTACAGCGTTAAACCATACTGCAAAACCTTAATTGTTTTAAAGTTAAATATTTATAGTAAAACACCCTCGCTCTTTGAATACATCAAATCACTGAATTCAGGGATATTAATGCTTGCCACAAAGCCTACATTTGCAAATGCCTTTTAAGTTACAAAACATAATTGCATATTTATTTTCATGCTATTGCACTATTTGTGTAGCACAAACACACATATCTAGCGAACTAGAAGATAAGCAAGTAGACTCTATATATCACTATTTTAATTCTGGTTCTACAAAAAAGGCTTATAATAAAGCACATGTTTTATTACATACTTTTAAAACCAATAAAGCTATCGCAAACACCAATTTATTGCTTGCTTATTACCATAACAATTATACCGCGGTAGATTCTTCTATTTATTACACTAACCAAGCGCTTTCACACAAATCTATTGTTAACGACTCTTTAGCAAATCGGTTAACCATATTAGCCTACCAGTTACTCGCTCTTAATAATAAAAATAAAGGCTTATATCACGAAAGCAAAAAATGGCATATTAAAGGTGCCGAATTAAGCGAAAAACATAAAGAAACAAACCTTTACTACACGCATTTACACGGATTAGCAAGCACCTACATTGCTTTAAACAAAACAGAAGAAGCTAAAAAACTTTTTGAAAAATGCATTACATACTCTAATGATGATGAAATTATTTTAGGAAGCTACATAAATTTAGGTTCTATTTACTCATCGCTTTTACAATATAAAATATCCAATATTTATTTACAGAAAGCCAAAGCAATTTGCCAAAAAGACTCTAGTAAAATACAGGCTTTAATAAACGTTATTATTAACATAGGAGACAATTACGCCAATAACGACGAGATTGACAATGCCATTTACACCTACGGTGAAGCTAAAAAAATAAGCCTTGAAAATAATTTTCAAAATTTAGAACTTATCATATCGGATAAATTAGGAACCTTATTTTACAATAAACAAAGAAACGACGAAGCTATTTTAATCTACGCCAACACCTTAACTAAAGCTATTAATTCTGACGCACTAAATATTCAGATGAATAGTTATTTGATGTTAGAAAAACTAGCGGCTCGAAAAGAAGATTATAGCACAGCTTACACATACAGTAAGCGATATTCTAAACTAAAAGACTCTATAGATAATTTACAAACAAAACAAGAAATTAACCGCTTGGAAGTTAAGTTTGAAACGCTTGAAAAGGAGAAAACAATAAAATTATTAAAAATAGAAAACTTAAATAAAACTCTAAATATTAAGAACAAAGATGCTGCTATAGAAAAATACGAACTTCAGAAAGCTATTATTACCAAACAAAATGAAAATGAAGTTTTGCAATTACAAAATCACGCAGAAAAACGTAAAAACGAAATAGCTTTATTAAAAGAAAAAGAGCAATTAAAAGCCTTAGAGTTAGATCGAGAAAAAACCATTAAATACATTGTGTTAGGAGCCTTTTTCATTTTACTAGTGCCCACTATTGGCCTATTGGTTATTTACTACCAAAAACTACAAGCCCAGAGTTTGCTGAACTTAAAAGAAAAAGAGGTTAATACACAACGGGTTAATTCATTAAAAAAAGATCAGGAAATAAAAATTATAAAAGCTTCTATTAGAGGGCAAGATTTAGAACGAAAAAAGATTGCTCAAGAAATGCACGATAGTATTGGCGGGAATCTAGCGGCTATAAAATTACAATTCAGTCAGCTCACGAACCATCCAGATAAAGTACAATTAATTTACAGTCAACTCGATGATACTTATGAGCAAGTTAGAAACCTATCGCATAATTTATTGCCGAAAAAAATTAGAGAAAACGATTTTGTATCTTTAATTACAGAATATATAAAAACAGTACAAGACGCGAGTAACGTAAAAATTAATATTAATTTTTATGATGAAGAAAAAATAAACAGCCTCAATAAAATACTTCAAAACGAATTATTTTCTATTTGCCAAGAACTCACAACCAATACTCTTAAATACGCCGAAGCCGACACTATAGACATTCAACTAGATTTACTTAACGCATGTATATTTTTTGTTTATGAAGATAACGGCAAAGGCTTTGACACCTCTGTAACAACACTTGGTATTGGCCTTACCAATATTAAAAACCGAGTAAAAGATTACCATGGCACCTTACATATTGACTCAAAAATAAACAGAGGTACAAGTATTAATATAGAAATCCCCTTAGAATAAAAATAAATGAAGCATAACCTTATTATTGCCGACGACCATAAAATGTTTTTAGATGGCTTATCAAGTATTCTAAAAACAGAAAGTAATTACAATATTCTATTTACAGCTAAGCATGGTGGCCACGTTCAAAAATACATATCAATAAATACCGAAGAACAAATCGATTTGGTTATTACCGATGTAACCATGCCCGATGTAGATGGCATCGCTTTAAACAAATGGATAAAAGAAAACCATAGAAGTATAAAAACTCTAGTGGTAAGCATGCATAACACTCCTGAAATTATTGATGATTTAATTGAAAGTAATGTAGACGGGTACCTGCAAAAAAACGCACAGAAAGAAGAATTTCTAAAAGCTATTGCAACTATTTTAGGAGGAGAAAAATATTTCGCAAAAGAAATCAAAGATATTTACCTTCAAAATAAGTTTGAAAAAAACAAAGAAAAAGAAATTAAACTAACAAAGCGAGAGGTTGAAGTTATCTCCTTAATTGCAGAAGAATTTACAACTCAAGAAATTGCAGACAAACTTTTTTTAAGCAAACACACAATAGAAAGTTACAGAAAAAACTTAATTACTAAACTAAATGTTAGAAACCTTGCTGGCCTTACTAAATACGCTATAAAAAAAGGTTACGTCTCATCTTAACTAGAAAACTTTTTTACCACTACAACTCCAAGGCTCTTTTTAAAGAGTCTTTTTTTATTTCTAAACGCTACATTTTGGCTTTTCACATAAAAAAATTGATACCCGAAAAAAAAATAAGAAACTGATTATGAGCTAAATAAAACAAAACACCCTGTTTTCAGGGTATTCATTTTCACTTAATACGGGGTTATTCTAGGATACCTATTACTATACTTTTGTACAAGAAAATAAGACACATGGTGAGTTAAACTCAAACAAAGCTTAGCATGCTTATTAAAAAAACAAATAAAAATCAAAATTATGACTTTCGGAATTACACTAATTTTATTAAGTATTATCGCAGTACCTTCTCTACTGCTTTCAAAGAAACCCAATGCAAAAGAACTTTTAGAAAAAATAGAGCCTTACCAAGGTTGGATTGGACTTATTTTATGTTTTTATGGGGTTTGGGGTATTATTTTTTCAATTTTAAATTTAGGTTGGATTACAACATTCCCAATCTGGTGGGCAACATTATTAGCAGGAAGTCTTGTACAAGCTGTTTTAGGTTTTATGCTAGGATTTAGCTTAATTAACAAGTTTGTTTTATCAAAAAATGAAGCTGCAAAAGAAAAAGCAGTAGCACTTAGAGAGAAATTAGCACCTAAACAAGGTAAGCTTGGTATTGTTGGTTTATTTGTAGGAGCCTGGATGATAGTGGCTTCAATATTATTCTTCTAAAAAGCTAAAAATTAATTTTTATTATCATGAAAAAACTCATTTATTTAGTAGCCTTATTCTTTACAATTCCATTAGTTTCGCAAGAACAAAACAACACTATTGAAGTTCTTGGAGAAACAGAAAAAAGAATAGCAGACCAAAATTACACCGTTATAATCGCCTTACAACAAATAATGGTTTACGACGGCCAAGTGGAAGTGGAAGCCACATCATTAGAAGACGTAAAACGTAATTACATAAAAAAATTAGACGAAATAGGAATAGATTTTAGCAGGTTCAAAAGAAATACCTACTACGAGCTCGCTATGTCTTACGGGCAAAGCAGAGAAGCGGCATATTACTATTTACGAACAACAAATAAAGATGAAGCTAGAAAAATAATAAATTTAAAATCTTCAGGTGCATCAATTGCCAGTAGCGAAGTAGAACCTAAAAAGCTAACCAATCAAGAACTTTCAGAACTTTCAACAAAAGCTATTGAAAATGCTAGAAAAAAAGCAGAACTTATTTCTAAACAGATAAACAAAACTATTGGAGAAATAGTAAGTATTTCAGATTTAAACACAAACACGCAGTATATACAAAGTTACGGTACTACAAGTTTACAACCACATAGCGTTACTGTAACTTTCGAACTTAAATAAAAATATAAGGATGTCTATTATTAACAAATTTCAATTAAAAAAAAACATGAGAATTAAATTAGCAGCATTATCAATATTTGCTTTCTGTGCAATATTTAACGCAGAAGCACAAAAATTAAAAAAGTTTGGAAGTTCTATTGAAAAGAAAATAGGGCCAAAAACAATTAAAGTACCTTACACAGATGTTATATCTTATTTAGGATATGCTTCTGCAGGAAATGAAGATGAAGTTGTAGACGGTAAAAAATTCTACTACATTTATTTATGGGTTCCTGCTGTTGCTCCAGAATTAGGAGTTAGAATGTTGTCTCCTGTAGCTAAAACAAAAATTAAAGATGCCATAGAATCGGCGGCTTACACAGAAAATGCATCTTCTAGCGATTATTTCGATACTTACATTACTTTAGAGCGTTCTACTATTTTCAAAAAAGAAGATATTACTGTAGATGCTGCTAAAAATGCAACTTGGACAAGGCTTGCTAGTAATGATGACAGTAGCGAAATGCCTAAGCAACCTAGTGGAAGCAGCTATAACTCTTTATTAAGATACAAAAGTGAAGTTGGAAGCCCAACCAAAGCTTTAACCGCTGGTTTATACAGAATTGGTTTTACTACTTACAAAACAGGTGAAGTTAAAGGAACATTTTTAGCAGAAGTTGCAGCTCCAGTAAAATTACCTGGTGTTGTTATGGCTAAAACTATAGAGGAACTAAAAAAAGGACTATAACACAATATTATAGACATCCTTTTAGTTATAACGAGCATCTCATTATAGAATAATGAGATGCTTTTTTTGTGAACCCTCGGAACACAGCAAATAAAAACCGCCCCATAAAGCTAATAGCCTGCAATAAAATAAAATACAAACAAGTCTTTACTTTTAATTTTTTTCATCTATTTTAGTAACCCCTAAGAACACGACATAATGAAAAAAATCCCTCTGGCATTGCTAATATGCCTATTTACCTATAGCCCTATTTTTTCTCAAGTAGGCATCGGAACAACAACACCAGACCCATCATCCATACTAGAAATCAATTCTAAAACACAAGGTGTTTTACTTCCGAGAATGACCTCTGCAGAAAGAAATGCCATAGCATCTCCTGTAGAAGGTTTGTTTATTTACAATCTAGACAGCAACTGTTTTCAATATTACAAAGGCACAACTTGGTCTGGATGTTTAGGAGAGTCTCCAAATAATTCTTTACAATGTAGTTCTCCCGCGGCAAATGGTGGTTATGCTATGGGCTCACCGTTGAACGTAACAAATACTATTACTGTAGATGTTCTTGTTAACTCTATAGAAGCTTATACCATTACTACAAATACGGTAAATGGCTATAGTTTTTCTGCATCTGGAGTATTTAATGCCATAGGGTTAAATACCATCACATTAAACGGATCTGGAACTCCTATATCCGAACAAACAGATAACTTTACTATTACTTATTTAGAAAAAGGAGACACCTGCAATATCAATGTTACAGTATCGCCAATATTAGCTAATTGCTTAGCTTATCTAAATGCTGGCGCTACAAGTGATGGTATTTACACTATAGATCCAGATGGGAATGGCCCTACTCCAGCCTACGATTGTTATTGCGACATGACCAATGACGGTGGAGGATGGACCTTAGTATTCAATCATAATACAGCTGGAGGTTACTGGGCAAATGATGCAGAAGCCAGTGAATTTAACGTCGCATCTCCAGGTTTAACCACTAATAAATATTCTATTTTAAGTAAACTAGACGAAATTAAAAACGCTGCAGCCTACGAGTTTAGAATATATTATCCAACATTAGGTTTAAGAAATCATTGGAGCCAAACCTTCGACCCAAGAACGAGTGCTTCGGCAACGAGGCCAGTAACTGGTTACACAGCTATTAACATTGACATGACCCAGAGCTTTTGGGGAGGTTTAGAGCTGTCTGGAGGGAGCACGTACTTAGATGGATCCGTAAATAGTGGTAGTTGGTTTTACTCTATAGGTAGCGTAAATACATGGAATGGTGGCATTCCTGCGAACAGTTCAGCTGTCAATCAAGTTCAATTATTTATTCGATAAATATTATATTTACACGTTGTTATTTCTTTTGTAAGAAGGTTATCTTTGCAGCATGCGAGCCAAAGTCCTTTTTATAACACCACCGTTTACACAATTAAACACGGCATATCCAGCAACAGCCTATCTTAAGGGCTTCTTGGAAGTACACGATATATCTGTACCACATTACGATTTAAGCATAGAACTATTTACAGCTGTTTTTAAAAGCGATTTTTTGAGAACTATTTTTGAAGAGGCGAAAGCTTTAGACAATGATAATTACCCTGAAGTTCGTAAAATGAAATCGCTCTACATATCTAGAGTAGATACCGTTATTGCATTCCTTCAAAAGCACGATATCGAAACAGCGCATAAAATAATAAGAGCTAATTTTTTACCACTGGGTCATCGCTTAAAACATGTTAATACCCAAATTGAATGGGCAGTTGGCGATATAGGTATTATAGATAAAGCCAAGCATTACGCCACTCTTTTTATTGAAGAAATAGGAGATTTTATACAAGCCAACGTCGACGAGTTTTTTGCATTCACCAAATATGCCGAACAAATAGCGACCTCAGCAAGTAGTTTTAATCAACTGGATGAGTTCTTAAGTTATCAGCCAACAATTATTGAAGAAAAAATGCTCGACATTTTGGTCGCTCAAATTGAAGGTCAAAATCCAAATTTAGTATGTTTTACTATTCCATTCCCGGGAAATTTATTCGCCGCCTTACGCTGTGCTCAATTTATAAAACAACTTTTCCCTCATATTTACGTGGCTTTTGGCGGAGGCTATTGCAACACCGAATTACGCTCCTTAGAAGATCCTAGAATTTTTGAATTTGTCGATTTTATCTCTCTCGATGATGGCGAAGGTCCTTTGTTAAAAATGGTAAATTACCTGGATGGCAATATTGATATAGACCAACTAGAACGCACCTTTGTTTTAGAAAACAATAAGGTGGTTTATAAAAATAAAACTCCCAATACAATTTATCATCACAAAAACTTACCCGCACCCAATTACTCCGGATTGCCGTTTAATAAATACATTTCGTTTTTAGATGTAGTAAACCCTATGCACCGCATGTGGACCGATGCGCGATGGAATAAACTAACCATTTCTCACGGCTGCTACTGGAAACAATGCTCCTTTTGCGATGTAAGTTTAGATTATATTGGCAACTACCAAAACACAACTGCAGTAGATTTAGTTAATAAAATTGAAAAAATAATAAAAGATACCGGCATTACAGGCTTCCATTTTGTAGACGAAGCTGCACCACCAAAAATGTTGCGAGCCCTATCAAAAGAGCTTATAGAACGTAAGCTAAAAATTACGTGGTGGACAAACATTAGATTCGAAAAAACATTCGATTTTGATTTATGCCAAATCATGGCACAATCGGGTTGCATAGCCGTAACCGGCGGACTAGAGGTCGCCTCGGACCGTCTACTTTCCAAAATGAAAAAAGGCGTAGATATTGCTCAAGTTACACGAGTAACCCATCATTTCTCACAAAATAACATCATGGTTCACGCTTACCTGATGTATGGATTTCCAACCCAAACTGAACAAGAAACCATCGACTCTCTTGAAGTTGTAAGGCAATTATTCGAAAGAAACTGTATACAATCCGCTTTTTGGCACCAATTTACAACAACAATACACAGCCCAATTGGTCAAAACCCAGAAGCCTTTGGCATAGAAATAACAGGTCCTACTTTCGAAGGTTTTGCACAAAACGATTTATATCATAAAGATGAACAAGGTGCCAATCATCCAAAATACACCAAAGGTCTAAACCTCGCATTGCACAACTATTTAAACAATGCCGGACTACAAGACAACTTACAAAATTGGTTCGATTTTGCCATACCACAAACAAGCCACCCCAAAGGATTAATAGAAAGTTTTTTAGCTGAATTAGCTGTAAAATAATTGGGCGTTTCCCTAACGGGTCGGGCTTTACGTTGCAAGTCCTCGCACCTCCTATGTCGGGCTGTGGGCTTTTCTCTGCAATCCCTAACGCGGGCGAAAATACCGAAGCTTAGCTTTATCACAAACTTGTTGGTTGTTTAAGTTTGTTCGTGAGTAGATTTTTCACATTAGATAAGAATAAAATGTGATATTTTCTATCTTAGATATGATAGACCTAATCCAAATACTTAACCTTACGAAACTCACTTCTCAACCACAATACCATAACACACTAAAAGACCTTCCAAACCATCTAAAGAAAACTTAGCTCCTTTAATTCTATTCTGTTCTGGGTGAATACTATAATTAATAGCTTTTCGAAAATCAGCTTTTTCCAAATTAGTATTTTGAAAACTAGCATCTTTAAAATCGCAGTCATCAAAAATAGAAGAGCTTAAATTGGCCTCAGTAAACTCTGCGTTTTGTAGTTTAGAATTAATTATTTTGGTCTTACTTAAATCAACTTGGTAAAACGACGCATGATTTAGCTGACAGTTTTCGAGGGACACAGCAAAACCAAAAGGATTGCAACTTTCAAAATGCGCACCTAGAATTTTACAGCCAATAAATTTAACATCCTGCAGAGAAGTTCCTGTTAAATTTGCGGAACTCAAATTACAATCAATAAACTCACATTCCAAAAACCGAACCTCTGATAGAAACCCTTCAGAAAAATCACAATTTTTAAAAACACAATATTCATAATCCCCTTTTGGCAATCGATTTACCGAATAATTTTGCTTGTCGAAAATTTCATCTTCAAATAAAGGTGAACTCATAATTTATAAATTTTATAGGCTTAAAACGAAGTTCTCTTATTTTAAACAAAACTCGAACTAAAACAATTAGTCTTTTTCAATAATACTTAATGCTAAGCGAATTTTAAAATAATCGATACTTTCGTTAAAATAATCAAAATATGCCCGTAATGCTTTTGGATCACCGAGCACTTTCTTCGCTTTTATAACAGCTTCCACATCACTTTTAGAAACAAAATCGTATAAATTTATTTCTTTCCCCGTACTGTATAATTTAGCAATATGGGAATAAACCGTAGTAGTGCCCAATTTCCGTTGCATAGCAATTTCGTCTATAGACAACCCCGATTTATAAAGCTCGTAAGTTTTTAAATAAGTGTCTCCTTTTTTAGCTTTCTTAGGCTTAGACCCCATAAAATTCATGATTTCAGTCATAAACTCATCACCGTAAACCTCAAGTTTACGTTGCCCTACTCCACTAATCCTTAAAAAGTCGTCTTCACTCAAAGGGCGTTCTTTTTCAATTTCTTTTAACGTGGCATCACTAAAAACCAAATACGCTGGAATATCTTCTTCTTGCGCTATTTTATATCGCAACCTACGAAGGCGCTCAAATAGATTATCGGTCGTAGCAGTCGTTTTAGTCCTTCTTTTTGTGGTTTTAGTCCTTGTTTTACGGGTACGCTTCTCCTTTACTACAGGTTTCACTTCTGTAATTACTAATGGTTTTGTTAATGCTACTTTAGCTCCTTTAAACAAAACATTATTCGAAAACTCTGTAAGCTGTAACGCATTATTTTTATGAAAAGCGATTTCACAAAACCCTTGATTTATAAGTTGAATCACAAAATGTTGCCAATGCTTCCATGCTATATCATTCCCAATTCCAAATGTTCGCACATTTTGATAACCTTTTGCTAGAACAGCTGCATTTTGAGAACCACGAAGTACATCTATAATAATGCCCATGGCTTCTTTTTCTTGTAAACGATAAACAGCCGAAAGTATTTTTTGAGCAATTATGGTTCCATCAAAAAACTGTGGTGGATTTTTACAAACATCACAATTACCACAGTCCCCTCCAAGTAACTCCCCAAAGTAACTCAACAAAATTTTTCGTCGGCAAGTAGTAGATTCTGCAAACTGCTTCATTCTATCTAATTTAGCAATTTGAACGGCTTCATTAGCAGCTCCACTTGCAAAATTTTGCAGTTGAATAATATCGGCATAGCTATGGAATAATAACGCGTGAGATTTTAATCCGTCTCGACCTGCTCGACCTATTTCCTGATAATAACCTTCAATATTTTTAGGCATGTTATAATGTACTACCCAACGTACGTTAGACTTATCGATACCCATACCGAAAGCAACTGTAGCACAAACAATTTGGGTTTTATCCCGAATAAAAGATTCTTGAACTTTACTTCTTTTTTCAAAATTTAAGCCTGCATGATAGGCTTCCGCATGAATTTTATTTGCTTTTAATTTCTTGGATAATTGCTCAGTAGTTTTTCGGCTTAAGCAATATATAATCCCTGACTGATTAGGTCTAGCATTTATAAACTTGATAATTTGAGAAATTCGGTTATTGGCTGTACGAACTTCTAAACTAATATTTTTTCTATCAAAGGATGAAATAAAGCGTTGCGCATGCTCTATCCGTAATTGTTTTACAATATCTTCTCTTGTTGCTTTATCGGCAGTGGCCGTTAATGCAATAAATGGAATATTTGGAAGTGTAGATTTTAAAAAACCCAACTGTTGATATGACGGACGAAAATCGTGTCCCCAAGAAGAAATACAATGTGCTTCATCTATAGCAACACAGCTAATATACTTTTCGGTTAAAATATTTTGTAACGCGGCCAAACTTTCTGGCGCAACATAAAGTAATTTTATTTCTGCTGTAATAACACTTTCTATAATAGCAAATTGCTCATCACTGCTTTGACTGCTATTAAAATAAGATGCAGGAATACCGTTGGCGTTTAAACCATCGACCTGATCTTTCATTAGCGCTATAAGTGGCGAAATTACAATGGTAACACCTTTAAAAGATAAGGCAGGAAGTTGAAAACAAATAGATTTCCCACCGCCTGTAGGCATAATAACCAAACAGTCTTTTTTATGGAGTACAGATTCTACAATATCCTGTTGATTTACTCTAAAAGAATCGTACCCAAAATAGTTTTTTAAGTTTGAAAACACCTGATCGTTGGAGGCTGTTCTTGGCATTAAATTAAGTGTAAACGGTAAACATTAAAAGCATAATGTTTTACCATTCGCGCTTTTTATTCAATTCTTCAAGAGCTGCAAGATCTTTTTGAGAAACTACTTTTAAAAAAGATGAATGTTGCTCTATGGCATATTCTATTTTTTCAACAATATCAGCATGCGTGTCGTTCTCGTAATCTATTTCTAAAGGTTCTTTAATTTCGAAAGATTGAAAAATATTTTTCTTTTTAATGAACAGTCCTTTTTTATCAAAAGACCTACGAAAACCATCAATAACTATTGGTACAACAATAGGCTTGTATCGCTTTATAATATGTGCCGTTCCCTTTCTAATAGGTTTAAAAGGTGTGGTTGTACCTTGCGGAAAGGTAATAACCCATCCATCTTCTAAGGCTTTTCCAATACTAGAAATATCGCTCATTTTAACCTGGCGATTTACGTCTTTACCTTCCGATCTCCAAGTACGTTCTATACTAATAGATCCCATGTAAGCTAATATTTTTGGCAATAAACCTGCTTTCATAGTCTCTTTTGCTGCTATATAATAGATATTAAGTTTTGGATCCCAGATATAGCCTATATTTTTAATAGAATCTGTTCTTCCGCTTAAACTCGCATTAAACACATGAAACATGGCTACAACATCTGCAAAATAGGTTTGATGGTTTGATACAAAAAGTACATTGGTGCCGGGTAAATCTTTTATAATTTCAGAGCCTTCAATTTGAAGTTCATTAAAGCCACGAAACCTTCTATGTGTTATCACACCGAAAATTCTAATCAGCCATTTCTTTAAAAACAATATATGTCCGAACGGATTTCTTTTAAACAATCCCATAACTCACACGTCAAATTGATTAGTTAATATACTAAAATACAAATGTAACAATTCTAGTAGATTAGAAAAGCTGTTTTAATAAGTCTTTAATTTCACTTAGCATCATTGCTGTGGCTCCCCAAACTACATGACCGTTCAAATTGAAGGCAGGCACCTCGACTTCAAGACTATACGAGGTTTTAACTGTTTTTTGAATCACGATGTTTTCATCTAAAAAATGCTGTAATTTTATTTCTATAATAGCCTCAACTTCATCATCTTGTTTAATAAAATGAGGTTCTTTGTAAGAAACACCTATAAAAGGATGCACAAAAAAGTTACTTGGCGGAATATAAACTTCGGTTAATTCTCTAATAACCTTAATATCCTTTATGGGTACACCAACCTCTTCAAAGGTTTCGCGAACAGCAGCGTCTTGCAAAGATTTATCGCTAGACTCTAATTTTCCCCCAGGAAAGGCGACTTGCCCTGAGTGCGCACCTTTATAGATTTTACGTAAGATTAAAACAAAAGTGGTTTCATTTTTAATATTGGGATAAAACAAGGCTAGAACTCCTGCCTTTTTAGCATTTTTAATAGCTTCCTTTTGTTGCCTTAAAAGTTCTTGCCGAAAAGGTGGTACCATTTTAAACTGAGAAGTCTCGGCTGGTAGCGGTATATTTTTTATTTTTGAAATCGATTCTAAAAATTCATCAAAATTCATTGATATGCGTATAGGTTTGCTTTTATGTTTCTTTTTTTTATTTCTGAATTGTGAAGATAAACAATCTAAGAAGAAATCTACTCCAGAAACTGTAGTTACAAAAACCATAAAAAAAGACACCGTAAAGAAGAAAGAACCCCCTTTTGAAAAGTTGGATTCTAGAAGCGCCATGGAGTTTTTTTTAGAATATGATAAACACCACAAAGAGAATAAAGTAAGAATAACTACCGACTTTGGAAGTTTTGATATTTTACTTTACAATGAAACTAAATTCCATAGATCGAATTTTATATTTTTAACGAAACAAAAATACTTTGTAGACACCCAATTCTATCGTGTTATTGATAATTACATGGTACAAGCAGGGAATAGCGACGATATTAAAATATCGAGAAAACGAGGGAAAATTGGTAAATACTTGTTACCACCAGATACTAAGCGTGGCTTTAAGCATGATAGAGGAGTTATTTCTATGCCAAGCAGCGCCATTGAAAACCCACATAAACTAGCGTCACCTTACGAGTTTTTTATTATTCAACAACATGGTGGATCGCATTTTCTAGATGGCGATTACACTGTTTTTGGGCATGTAACTCGTGGCATGGAGGTTATTGATAAAATTGCAGCTGTAAAAACAGGAAAAGGAGATTGGCCGTTACAAAATATATATATTCGTGATTGTGAAATTATTGAGTGATTTTTCAACTTCTATGCTTTGCCTCTCACAACCTAATATTCTCTATAAGAACCCTAGCTCTATTCAACAGGAAAATCGAAATATGTTTTAGGAAATGGTTCCCATCTAAGTGTAAAATGCCACCATTCTTTAAAATAATTTCTAAAACCATGTTTAAGCATAACCTTTTGAAGTATTTGTCGGTTTTCTTTTTGCTCCTTTGATATTTGAGAATGATTTACCCACGAGGCTTCTCCGAAAAAATCAAAAGGACTTCCCATATCTAAAACTTCGCCTGTATTTCCATCCATAATTGTTAAATCGACAGTACTACCTCTACTATGCCCGGATTTAGTTGCTATATATCCGGCTTTAAATAAGGTGCGTTTTTTAACTTCAGGATAAAAAATTGTTTTATTTATTGTATCATTTAAATCCCGAGCCCAACGCATAAAATGATTTACGCCTTGTTGCGGTCTATATCCATCATATACTTTCAAGCATAAATTTTTATCTTCCAATTCTTCTTGCACTAAACGCAAAGCTTCTGCGGCTTGCTTTGTTAAAATTAAACGGTTGGATTTATAACCGTCTACTGGTTTCCCAACAAAATTGTTACCAGTATTGTAGCGCAATTCTACATGTATATCTGGTATAATGTCTTTTACATAAACAAAACCATCTGGTAGTTGCGCAAACGAACATACAGAAGTGAGTAAAACTAAGTAGAGATATTTAAAATTCATAGTAGCGAAGTTAGCTAAAATAATGCATCACTAAAAATTGAGCATAAAAAAAACCGAGTTCCCTCAAACTCGGTTTTCTATCATTTGCTTTAGTATTATGATGTTAGATTTGGGATTCCATTTCAACTACATAATGCAAATACTAATTAATTAATCCATTGATCTAAAAAATGTGTTATTTAGAACTATTCAAATATATAACTTTAAAACCTAACCACACGATTAAAAACCTTTTAAATCGATGAAATACACTAAATTTTAACAATTCAAGACTAAATATTCAAAAAAATCGGTGAAATGCACAAATTACGACTTCCAAAAATTAAAAATTGAAGATCTATAAAACAAAAAAAGCATCCGAAAACGGATGCTTTTTTTCTAACTAACCAATCAAAATATGAGTTACACCTTTACAGTTTAAAGTAACCACTCAATAAACTTTTACATAAAGCGTAACGTTTAATCTAAAAGCAAACGGCGTGCCAAACTTTACACTCTTATCTTTTTTTAGATAGTTTTAACTAAAATATTTCAATTATCGGCATTAGCATTTAAAATATAAAAGTGAGATATTTGCTTCACTAAAAAAAAGCATAATTTTATATGAATAGAGTACTTGTATTATTACTAGTTTGTTTATTAGTTTCTTGTGGAGAAGAACAACACGATTTAACGGTTAAAGGCCATATTGATGGTTTAAAAAAAGGGACTGTTTATCTTAAAAAAGTAAAAGATTCCGCACTTGTTAATGTTGATTCTTTAATTATAAACGGAAATCCAAATTTTGAATTACATAGTAAGTTAGAGTCTCCAGAGGTTTTCTTTTTATTTTTAGATAAAAACAGTAAACAAGAAGATGGCATTTCATTTTTTGCAGATAAAGGGATTACAGAAATAAATACTTCTCTTAAAAACTTTATGTTTGATGCTAAAATTACAGGATCTAAACAGCAAAAAGTATTGGAAGATTACCAAACCATGATTAGTAAATTTAACGATAGAAACTTAGATTTAATAAAAGATAAGTTCGATGCACAAATTGCTGGAGATACCACAAAGTTAAACACTTTAGAAAAGCAATACAATAGCATTTTAAAACGTAGATACTTGTTTACGGTTAATTTCGCGCTTAACAATAAAGATAGCGAGGTTGCTCCTTATTTAGCTTTAACCGAAATATACAATGCTAAAACAAGCTTATTAGATACTATTAACGTATCGCTAACCGAAAATGTAAAAGCATCTAAATACGGACAGGAATTACAAAAATTTATTGATGACATTAAAGCTTCCGAAAAGAAATAAGAAAACCTTACATTTTAAGCATAAAAAAAGACCTTTCAAATTTGAAAGGTCTTTTTTATTTTTAAGAGCCGATGGAGGGACTCGAACCCACGACCTGCTGATTACAAATCAGCTGCTCTAGCCAGCTGAGCTACATCGGCTTTTTTAACGAGTGCAAATATAGTATCTAAAATTACATGTGCAACATTATTGTCAAAAAATTTATCCTAAATTGTTAATTTTTTCGATTAAAGCCAATCCTTTCGTTTCTAACTCTGCGTTAATAGCTTTAAAATGCGCTTTTGCGTTATCGTTTTTAGCATTTACTTTAACTATTAATTCGTCAAAAGTAGCTATCGCTTCATCAATAATTGCTTCACTTTGCTTAGTATCTTTATCTGTGTTTGCATATTCCCAAACATATACTGCTTCTATAATATCACCTAAAACATAATTAATGTCTTTTTTTAGGTTTCTAACATTTGCCATTTTAATTGCTTTTAAATTTTTTACAAAATTAAACATAAACTTCTAAACCGTTTACATTTTTAGTACTATTTTAATATTGTACTGTTATTACCACATTAAAAACTTAGATTTATTTGTATTAGATAATGAGAAACGTGTATTTATTTCCCTGAATAGGTTACAAAATTCCTTGGAGTTTCATAAAGTGTTATCGCCAAAGCTAACTTTGCATCTAACTTCGGCTTTAGTTTATTGTAGATTACCACAGCTATATTCTCCGCTGTTGGGTTTAAATTTTTAAACTCGGGAACTTCTAAATTCAAGTTTTTATGATCAAGTTGATCTTCAACTTCAACTTCTATAAGGTCTTTTAAAACCTTCATATCCATTACAAAACCTGTTTCCTTATCTATTTCACCGGTAACGCTAACTATAAGCTCGTAATTATGCCCATGAAAATTAGGGTTGTTGCATTTACCAAAAACGGCATCGTTTTTTTCAAAACTCCAATCTTTGCGATACAACCTGTGTGCCGCATTAAAATGTGCTTTTCTGTTAACTGTAACTTCCATATTAAGATATATTTATATGCTCATAGAATTTTTCAAAAATAATTTTAAACCATTCGGTATATTCTTCTGGATGTTTAGCCATATCATCTTTCACATCTTCCACAAGCATCCACTTCCAACTTTCAACCTCTTCCGGATTTATAACGGGAGCATCATTATAATGCCCTACCATAATATGGTCGAATTCATGCTCCGTCAAGCCATTATCAAAGGGTGCTTTATAAATAAAAGATGTGGTTTCTTTTAGTTCGGTAACAAAACCCATTTCTTCCTGCAAACGTCTTTTACCTGCTTGTAAATTACTTTCACCATCGCGTTGATGGCTACAACATGTGTTAGTCCAAAGTCCAGGCGAATGGTATTTAGTTAATGCACGTTGCTGCAACATTAACTCATTCTTATCATTAAAAATAAATACAGAAAATGCACGATGCAAAACTGCTTTTTCATGAGCTTCCATTTTTGGCATTAAACCAATTTGCTCATCTTTTTCGTTTACTAAAACAACTTTTTCTTCAATCATAGAAGACAAAAATACCAACTAATTTTTAAAAAAAAGAATAATACTTATTTAAACGGAAGAAGCCAAGGGGCCAATGTATGCCTAAAATGAATGGATAATGATAATTACAAGGAGTTTATCCTTTTTAAAATTTAAAACCTTATAATAAATGTATTTTTACGGCTATATTTGCAATCGCTTTTCAACATAAATTTATGAGTTTTTTAAAAGAAATACAACGCAGACGAACTTTTGGTATTATCTCGCATCCCGATGCAGGTAAAACAACCTTAACAGAAAAATTATTATTATTTGGTGGAGCAATACAAGAAGCTGGTGCCGTAAAAAGTAATAAAATTAAAAAAGGGGCCACCAGTGATTTTATGGAAATTGAACGTCAGCGTGGAATTTCGGTAGCAACATCTGTACTAGCTTTTGAGTATAATGGTATAAAAATAAATATACTAGATACACCTGGGCACAAGGATTTTGCTGAAGATACGTTTAGAACACTTACCGCTGTAGATAGCGTTATTGTTGTTATTGATGTTGCAAAAGGTGTTGAGGAACAAACAGAAAAACTAGTTGAAGTTTGCCGCATGCGTAACATACCTATGATTGTTTTTATCAATAAAATGGATCGTGAAGGTAAAGATGCATTTGATTTGTTAGATGAAGTAGAACAAAAACTCGGTCTAAAAGTAGCGCCTTTAAGTTTCCCTATTGGTATGGGTTACGATTTTAAAGGCATCTATAATATTTGGGAGAAAAACGTTAATTTATTTAGTGGTGATAGTAGAAAAGATATAGAAGAAACTATTGAAATTTCGGACTTAGCATCACCAGAATTAGATAAACTGGTTGGTGAAAAAGCTGCAAATACACTTCGTGAAGAAATTGAACTTGTTGAAGGTATTTATCCAGAGTTCAATAAAGAAACTTACCTAAATGGTGAGCAACAACCTGTGTTTTTTGGTTCTGCTTTAAACAATTTTGGAGTTCGCGAATTGCTAGATTGTTTTGTTGAAATTGCACCAAAACCAAGACCAAAGCAAAGTGAAGAGCGTTTAGTAAAACCTGACGAAGATAAATTTACTGGTTTTGTATTTAAAATACATGCCAATATGGATCCTAACCACAGAAACCGCTTAGCCTTTGTTAAAATTGTTTCGGGAGAGTTTAAACGTAACGCACCTTATTTACACGTTCGTCATAATAAAAAAGTGAAATTTTCTAGTCCGAATGCCTTTTTTGCTGAAAAGAAAGAAATTGTAGACATCTCCTACCCTGGTGATATTGTAGGTTTACAAGATACCGGAACATTTAAAATTGGTGATACTTTAACAGAAGGTGAAATTTTAAATTATAAAGGTGTACCGAGTTTTTCTCCAGAACATTTTAGATATATTAATAATGCCGACCCATTAAAATCGAAACAACTTTTTAAAGGTATCGACCAGTTAATGGATGAAGGTGTAGCACAGTTATTTACTTTAGAGCTCAATGGAAGAAAAGTAATTGGAACTGTTGGAGCACTTCAATATGAAGTTATACAATACCGACTAGAGCACGAATATGGTGCTAAATGTACCTACGAGAACTTAAATGTTTTTAAAGCTTGCTGGGTTGAACCAGAAGACCCTAAAAACGAGGAGTACAAAGAGTTTGTGAGAGTAAAACAACGTTTTCTTGCAAAGGATAAACAAGACCAATTAGTGTTTTTAGCCGATTCATCTTTCTCTTTACAAATGACACAACAGAAATACCCAAGTATTAAGTTTCACTTTGTTTCTGAATACTCTTAAAATATATTTTTACATAAAAAAAGCCACTATAAAAAGTGGCTTTTTTTATGCGTTATGTTTTGCTTCTATTTATCTAAGCAAGACTTTCCGTTTATACTTGTTACTATAAACTCACTGCGTCTATTTTTATTATGCTCTTCTTCTGTACAAGTAGATTGGTTATTAGAATCGCATTCACAATTATTAATTAACTGAGATTCGCCATAACCTTTAGCCGTTAACCTGCTAGCATCTATACCCTTGCTTATTAAGTAGTTTTTGGTAGACTTAGCTCTATTACTAGATAACGTTTCGTTATACGCATCGGTACCTCTACAATCTGTATGGCTGCGAATATCTATTTTTAATGTTGGGTATTGATTCATTAAAACTAATACCTTTTGTAAATCGACCTCAGCATCGTATCTAATATTATATTTATCAAAATCGAAATACACCACAGGGATATCTAAAATTTTAGCTAAATCGGCACATGGTGTAATGGCCTGAATATCGATTTCCAAATTCAAATCAATCACCATATCTTCTGTACCCATTAAGGTTACAAAATTCTTTTCGTCACCAATATAATCCGTCTTTTCTGCACGAATTAAAAAAGGTTCATTACAAATTAACTTAGAAAAACTATACGCTCCTGCCTGATCTGTAATAACAGTTTCTATTTTATCTCCAGATTTGGAATATAATGTTACCGTCGCTTCAGCTAGTAATTCTTGCGTGTTTTTATCTAAAACAGTTCCTTTTACAGTTTGCTCACACTCTATCGCTTTAAAACTATAAATATCGTCATCGCCTTTTCCGCCTTCTCTGTTTGATGTGAAGAAACCTTCTTTAGTTCCTAAATTTTCGTAATAACCAAAATCGTCTTTGGGACTATTTATTGGCTTTCCTAGATTTTCAACGATTAAAGGTTGATTACTTTCACGCTTATTTTCAAAATCTCTAACTACATAAACATCTAAACCACCTAAACCTGAAAGCCCGTTTGAGGAATAATACAAATCGCCCTTTTCATTTATAAAAGGAAACGTTTCTTGAGCTTCTGTATTTAAATATCCTCCTAAATTTACAGGATTACTTAAAGTACCATCTTCTAGAATATCTACTTCGTATAAATCGGATTGACCAATAGTTCCTGGCATATCTGAAGCAAAGTATAATTTTGTTCCTCGCACATTAATAGTTGGGTGTGCTACGCTATAATCGCTACTATTAAAATGAACAGGTTCTACGTTATTCCAATCACCATTTATATTTTTTGTAGACCTAAATATTTTTAATCTATTTACGCCTTCATCATCTTTTTTATAGCGTTTTTTGTAATAGTTGTTTCTAGTAAAATACATCACTTCATCATCTGGCGTAAATGCTGCTGTAGACTCGTGATACTTGGTATTAATATCATCATTTAGGGCCTCTACATTTTTATAAGAACCATCGGCTTGTTTTGTTGCTTTGTATAAATCTAGGTAAGGCTGCTTGTTCCATTGGTATATTTTTTCTCCTAATCTTGAGGAAGCAAATATTAATTGGTCTTTATATTGATTGGCACCAAAATCTGACTTTTCGGTATTTAAATCCATATTTACAACTTCTAAATCTCGGCTAACTGATAAAATTGATTCTAGATAATTTTTTTTACTAGCAAAAGCTTTCCCTCTTAAATCGTCCTTATTTGTATCATAAAATTTCTGCATCCAAGCATCCGACTCTTCATAAGATTCCGTTGCTTTTAATGCTTGAGCATATCGAAAATAATACTCACTGTCTAAATTCGTATCGCCGAAGTCCTCAAAAAGTTTTCCGTACCATTTTGATGCTTCTTTCATTTCATTATTAAAATATAACGAATTAGCTAATTTTTTCAATAGCGTAACCGAGGTATAACCGTTATTCGCAACTTCTAATAAAATATCGCTCGTTTTTGCATACGAAAAATTATCGTAAGCTTTATTTGCTTTTTGATAATCGGCCTTTTGCGAATAACTAAGTACTGCACTTAGACTTAAAAATATAGTTAGTATGTGTATTTTCATTTTCATAAAGTTAGGCTTTAAAAGAATCTTGGGGATAATAAACGTCCTGCTTTTCGTAATTCGAAACGGAGCATAATTTCGTGAGAACCACTATTGTAGTTATTTAAACCCGTGGTTGTTAAATCGTAAGCATAACCTACGTATAAGCCATCTGATATTTGAAAACCAGTAAGCAAACTAACAGAATCGTCCCAACGCCATGCTAAACCAAGCGTTAATTTTTCTCTATACAATCCATTTAATGATATATCGCCAATTACCGGTGCTCCAGAAACGGCTTTTATAAATGCTGACGGTTTCAGTTTTAAATCATTATTAATATCGAATACATAACCTGCAATGGCATAAAAATTTATACGCTCTGTAGCTATCGATTCTATAAAATCATCATAATGATCTGTGGTTAATAAATTAGGGGCAGAAACGCCTAAATACCATTCTCTATTGCTGAGATACACACCAACCCCAACGGTAGGAGATAATCTACTGACATTTTCATTAAATAGAGGGTCTGAGGTTTGATACTGACCTTTACTCCAGTCGGTACTTAATTGATGAAGTCCTGCTTTTACTCCAAACGATAGCGTTGTATAATCGTAATCCAAAGGTATGCTATAACTTAAATTAGCATCAATATAGGTTTCTTCTGCTGGTCCTAAAGCATCATTTACAACAGATAGCCCTATACCAATACGCTCGTTTCTTAATGGTGAATGAATACCTAAAGTTTGTGTTTTTGGGGCTCCATCGATACCAACCCATTGCGTTCTATATAAACCTGTTATACTCAAAACTTCTCTTTGCCCTGCATATGCCGGATTGATACTCATGGTGTTATACATGTATTGAGTATACTGCGGATCTTGCTGCGCAACGGCATCTAAACTACTAAATATGATGAAGCATATTAATAATAGAAAAGACTGCGTATTTAATTTAAATTCTTTCATTTTTATAAAATCTATTTCTTAAAGATAATATTATCTGTTAATATATAACCATCCTACCATAGGTTTTGACCCGTTTCCTAAGTCTAAAACATAATAATATGTTCCTACTGGAAGTTTTTCTGATTGAAGTACAGTACTTCTACCATCTGAAGTTCCATCCCATTCATTAGTGCTACTATAGCTTTTTTTCTTGTAAACTATATTCCCCCAACGGTTATAAACTTCTAAACTGTTATTTGGGTAATTATCTATGCAATTAATAACTAAAGTGTCCCCAAGACCATCTCCATTAGGAGAAAACTCGTTTATAACAGATACACAGCCAAGTGCTGTAACTGTAGCATCTTCTTCTAGATCGCCATCAAAATCGTCACCATCATCACTTATATCGGCAACAATTTGATTATTAGCTGTTTTTCCCGATACAGAAACACTATTACTAACTCCACCGGCATTTAAAGCTTGTTCATTAATTGTAAATGTAGCTATGTAAGTTGCTATTTCTCCTATTAATAAGGTACCTTCTGGGCTACCTAAATCTGCTCCGTCAAAAGTTGGTTCGCTAGTTAATGTTAATGTTTCATCATTTGCGTCTAAGAATGTATCTATCAAAGCGATCTCTGTTAAATCGTAATCTCCAATATTTTCAACGTAAATAGAATAACTAATTTGTTCTCCTAAATTTGTTCCTGCTACATCTGCTATTTTAGTAACAGTTATTTCTGCAACACACCCAGTTGATATTGGACTGCATGGATCTGTTTCATCTGAAATCCCCGTTGGAATTGCTTCTGTACTTGGGTCATCGATACCTGTTGTTTCTTCACAATCGGTAAAACCATCGCCATCTGTATCAACAGAACTTGAACATGCTGCGGCATTTACCGTTAAAGATACAGTTGCAGTATCACAACTTTGTGGTGTTTCACTATCACAAACTGTATAATCAAATGAATCTGTACCGCTAAATCCTGAATCTGGTGTGTATGTTACAACATCATCACTCGGATCGTTTGGTGTTCCGTTTGGATCTGTAATTACTACGGTTCCATTTGTTGGATCTGTAGTTACTAATGTGCCTGTTATTGGAACGTAATTATCATTTTCATAAACATCAACCACTAAAGGTGCATCTTGCTCTGCTTCTACTGTATCTGGCTCTACATCGACAGGTGTAGCCGTTGATGTATTTACCGTTATGGTTACAGTTGCTGTATCACAATTTCCAGGAACTGCAACTTCACAAATTGTATAAGTTACGGTGTATGTTCCAGGTGCTGTGTTAGGAGCAACATCTACGCTTCCGTCCGCATTTACTGTTAATGGTCCGTTAGTGTTTGGTGTTAACGAAATATCATTAACATCTACAGTTACTCCGTTTAAAGTATCATTATTTAAAAGATCTGTATATGTAATTCCTGTAATACCTTCTGTTGCTGTAGCCGTGTAATTATCTTCCACTGCATCGATAGGCGTTGCTTCAACTATAATAGTTACTGTTGAAGTATTACAATTAGAAGGATTTAGATTCTCACAAATTGTATAAGAAACAACATAAGTACCTGCCATAGAACCTGAAGGCACAATTACATTACCATTAATATCTATTGAAACACCATTTAATCCTCCATTACTGTCTAAAGTAATTGTGATATCTGTGTCCAAAACAGGATCTCCGTTTAAAGTATCATTGCTAGTAACATCTCCAACATTTCCTCCTGTAGTTCCGTTTATTGGAGTTGTACTAAAATCATCAACCATTGCATCGACTGCTGCCGATTCAACTAATACGGTTACTGTTGTAGTATCACAATTAGTTGGGTTTAAATTTTCACAAATAGTATATGTAATATCATAACTACCGGCTGGTGTTCCTGCTGGAACGTTTACAAGTCCATTAATATCGATACTAGCTCCTATTAAACCATCATTATCATTAAGTGTAATAGAAATATTAGCATCTGTTACAGGGTTTCCATTAAGTGTATCATTCAAAGTAACATCTCCTACTACACCTCCATCAATACCGTTAACTGGTGTTGCTGTGAAATCATCAACTATTGCGTCTATAACCGCTTCTCCTACTGACACAATAGCTGTAGTTGTGTCACAATTAGTCGGATTTAAATTTTCACAAATAGTATATGTTATGGTATACGTTCCTGAAGTTGAACTTGGAGGTACAATTATACTTCCATCATTATTGATAGCAACTCCAATTAATCCGCCATTATCATCTAAAGTAATATCAATTGAATTATCGTCTACAAGAACTCCATTTAAAGTATCATTTAATGTGACATCTCCAGCTGTCCCTCCTGTTTCACCATCGATTATAGTTGCACTGAAATCATCACTAATAGCATCAATATTTGCAGCTCCAACAACAATAGTTACTGTTGCTGTATCACAATTTGAAGGGTTTAGCACTTCGCAGATTTGATATTCTAAAACGTATGTTCCTGCCGGAGTGTTGGCTGGAACATTTATTGTTCCGTCTGTATTTATTGTTGCTCCATTTAACCCTGCAGTATCTGTTAACGACACTACAACATCATTATTTGCAAAAGGATTTGCGTTAATAGTATCTCCTCCGAATACAGAAGCTGTAATACCTCCTGTTAATCCGTTAACTGGTGCTGTTGTAAAATCATCGTTTACAGCTTCAATAATTGGAGCTTCAACAACAATAGTAATTACTGCATTATCACAGTTTCCTGAATTTATGTTTTCACATATTTGATAAATCACATTGTAACTTCCTGCTGCAGTTCCAAGAGGCACAGTGATATCTCCATTGGCATCAATGATAATACCTGTTAATCCACCATCATTAATTATAGCTATTGTTACTTCTGAAGCTAATACAGCACTACTTTCTAGTGTATCATTCAATAGAATATTTCCTGGCGCCCCACCTTCAGAACCAATAATTGGCAATGCTGTAAAGTCGTCATTTATAGCATCTATCGTTCCTGCTCCAACTTCTAAAACTGCAGTTGCTGTAGCACAGTTGGTTGGATTTATAACATCACAAATTTGATAGGTAATAGTATAAGTTCCTGCAGAAGTTCCTGCCGGAATTTCGACAACTCCATTTGTTCCAATAATAACACCTGTTAAACCACCATCAGAAGTTAATGTAACATTAACTTCACTTGAAGTTAATGGATCTCCATTGATTGTATCATTACCAAGTACATTTCCAACAGCTCCACCATTTGTTCCGTTTACCGGACTTGATATAAAATCATCTACAATGGCTTCAATTATTGGTAAATCAACTACAATTAAGGCAATTGCAGTATCACAGTTTGAAGTATTTAAAACTTCGCAAATTTGATATTCAACGTTATAAGTGCCGCCAACTGAATTCTCAGGGACATTAATTGTTCCATCGTTATTAATTGTTACTCCCGTTAAACCTCCATCATTAACTATACTTGAAGTCACTGCTGTATTAACAAAAGGGTCATTATTTAAAGTGTCATTTGTATATACTGAAGCTGTTGTTCCTCCATCTAAACCATCAAAAGAAGTTGTTGTAAAATCATTATTAACAGCATCGATAATAGCTGCACCAACTAATACTGTAACATTTGCAGAATCGCAGTTTGTTGGATTAAGATTCTCACAAATAGTATATTCTATTGTATAAGTGCCTTCAGGTGTATTTGGCGGAATAATCAAATTCCCATCGGCATCAATACTTGCACTTGGAATACCACCATCATCAGTAATAAATATTTTTCCATCATCAACAGGATCTCCGTTTAAGGTATCGTTAAGCGTAACATCGCCAGCAACACCACCTTCTAATCCATTTATAGGGTTTGAAGTAAAATCATCAGTAGTAGCTCCAATTGTTGCAGCATCAACCTCAACTGTAACTGTTGTACTATCACAATTACTTGGATTCAAATTCTCGCATATAGTATAAGCCAACACATAGGAACCAGCAGGTGTGCCAGCTGGCACATTTACCTCTCCTAAAGCACTAATACTTGCGCCTATTAGACCTCCATTATCATCTAATGTAATTGTTATTTGAGAATCTGTTACTACAACACCATCTAAAGCATCATTAAGAGTAACGTCTCCTACTATTCCTCCATCATATCCATTTATAGGCGTTACACTAAAATCATCAATTATAGCTTCGATAACTGCGTCTTCAACAGCAATAAGTGCTGTTGTAGTATCACAGTTCGTTGCAACTGCTTTTTCACAAATGGTATAAGTTATTGTGTATGTTCCTGAAGTTGTTCCTGCTGGTACGATTATATTTCCATTAGCATCAATACTTACCCCTACAAGGCCTCCATTATTATCTAAGTTTATATTAATTTCTGAATCATTGACCACAACACCATTTAAGGTATCGTTAGCAGTAACATCACCTGCAGTACCTCCTGTTTTTCCAGTTATAGGAGTTGCTGTAAAGTCGTTTACAACAGCATTAATAGTTCCACCAACTTCAATATCTACTGTCGTGGTATCACAGTTACTTGGTACGGCTTTTTCACAAATAGTATACGTTAAGGTGTAGTTTCCTGAGTCTGCATCTGCTGGTACAATGACGTTTCCGTCAGCATCAATAGTAACGCCCGTTAATCCTCCATCATTATCTAATGTGATATTGATTAAGGTATCATCTACTAGAGTGCCGTTTAAGGTATCGTTAGCTGTAACATCACCTGCTGTTCCTCCGGCAACGCCATCTACTGGACTTGCTGTGAAGTCATTGATTACAGCATCGATGGTACCATCTACTACGATATCTACTGTCGTGGTGTCACAGTTACTTGGTACGGCTTTTTCACAAATGGTATACGTTAAGGTGTAGTTTCCTGAGTCTGCATCTGCTGGTACAATGACGTTTCCGTCAGCATCAATAGTGACTCCCGTTAATCCGCCATCATTATCTAAAGTGATATTGATTAAGGTATCATCTACTAGAGTGCCGTTTAAGGTATCGTTGGCTGTTACATCGCCTGCTGTTCCTCCGGCAACACCATCTACTGGAGTTGCTGTGAAATCGTTGATAACTGCATCGATAGTGCCATCTACTACGATATCTACTGTCGTGGTATCACAGTTACTTGGTACGGCTTTTTCACAAATGGTATACGTTAAGGTGTAGTTTCCTGAGTCTGCATCTGCTGGTACAATGACGTTTCCGTCAGCATCGATAGTAACGCCGGTTAATCCGCCATCATTATCTAATGTGATGTTGATTAAGGTATCATCTACTAGAGTGCCATTTAAGGTATCATTGGCTGTTACATCGCCTGCTGTTCCTCCGGCAACGCCATCTACTGGAGTTGCTGTGAAGTCGTTGATTACCGCATCGATAGTGCCATCTACTACGATATCTACTGTCGTGGTATCACAGTTACTTGGTACGGCTTTTTCACAAATGGTATACGTTAAGGTGTAGTTTCCTGAGTCTGCATCTGTTGGTACAATGACGTTTCCGTCAGCATCGATAGTAACGCCGGTTAATCCGCCATCGTTATCTAAAGTGATGTTGATTAAGGTATCATCTACTAGAGTGCCGTTTAAGGTATCGTTGGCTGTAACATCGCCTGCTGTTCCTCCGGCAACACCATCTACTGGACTTGCTGTGAAGTCGTTGATAACTGCATCGATAGTGCCATCGACTACAATATCTACTGTCGTGGTATCACAGTTACTTGGTACGGCTTTTTCACAAATAGTATACGTTAAGGTGTAGTTTCCTGAGTCTGCATCTGCTGGTACAATGACGTTTCCGTCTGCATCAATAGTGACTCCCGTTAATCCGCCATCATTATCTAAAGTGATGTTGATTAAGGTATCATCTACTAGAGTGCCGTTTAAAGTATCATTGGCTGTAACATCACCTGCTGTTCCTCCGGCAACGCCATCTACTGGACTTGCTATGAAGTCGTTGATTACAGCATCGATGGTACCGTCTACTACGATATCTACTGTCGTGGTATCACAGTTACTTGGTACGGCTTTTTCACAAATCGTATACGTTAAGGTGTAGTTTCCTGAGTCTGCATCTGCTGGTACAATGACGTTTCCATCAGCATCGATAGTAACGCCGATTAATCCGCCATCATTATCTAAAGTGATATTGATTAAGGTATCATCTACTAGAGTGCCGTTTAAGGTATCGTTGGCTGTAACATCGCCTGCTGTTCCTCCGGCAACACCATCTACTGGAGTTGCTGTGAAATCGTTGATAACTGCATCGATAGTGCCATCGACTACAATATCTACTGTCGTGGTATCACAGTTACTTGTTACGGCTTTTTCACAAATGGTATACGTTAAGGTGTAGTTTCCTGAGTCTGCATCTGCTGGTACAATGACGTTTCCGTCAGCATCAATAGTAACGCCCGTTAATCCGCCATCATTATCTAAAGTGATGTTGATTAAGGTATCATCTACTAGAGTGCCGTTTAAGGTATCGTTGGCTGTAACATCGCCTGCTGTTCCTCCGGCAACACCATCTACTGGAGTTGCTGTGAAATCGTTGATAACTGCATCGATAGTGCCATCGACTACAATATCTACTGTCGTGGTATCACAGTTACTTGGTACGGCTTTTTCACAAATGGTATACGTTAAGGTGTAGTTTCCTGAGTCTGCATCTGCTGGTACAATGACGTTTCCGTCAGCATCAATAGTAACGCCCGTTAATCCGCCATCATTATCTAAAGTGATGTTGATTAAGGTATCATCTACTAGAGTGCCGTTTAAGGTATCGTTGGCTGTTACATCGCCTGCTGTTCCTCCGGCAACACCATCTACTGGACTTGCTGTGAAGTCGTTGATTACCGCATCGATGGTACCATCTACTACGATATCTACCGTCGTGGTATCACAGTTACTTGGTACGGCTTTTTCACAAATGGTATACGTTAAGGTGTAGTTTCCTGAGTCTGCATCTGCTGGTACAATGACGTTTCCATCAGCATCGATAGTGACTCCCGTTAATCCGCCATCATTATCTAAAGTGATGTTGATTAAGGTATCATCTACTAGAGCGCCATTTAAAGTATCATTCGCTGTAACATCGCCTGCTGTTCCTCCGGCAACACCATCTACTGGAGTTGCTGTGAAGTCGTTGATTACAGCATCGATGGTACCATCGACTACGATATCTACTGTCGTGGTATCACAGTTACTTGGTACGGCTTTTTCACAAATGGTATACGTTAAGGTGTAGTTTCCTGAGTCTGTATCTGCTGGTACAATGACGTTTCCGTCTGCATCGATAGTAACGCCGGTTAATCCGCCATCGTTATCTAATGTGATGTTGATTAAGGTATCATCTACTAGAGTGCCATTTAAGGTATCGTTGGCTGTAACATCGCCTGCTGTTCCTCCGGCAACGCCATCTACTGGACTTGCTGTGAAGTCGTTGATAACTGCATCGATGGTACCGTCTACTACGATATCAACTGTCGTGGTATCACAGTTACTTGGTACGGCTTTTTCACAAATGGTATACGTTAAGGTGTAGTTTCCTGAGTCTGCATCTGCTGGTACAATAACGTTTCCGTCAGCATCAATAGTAACGCCCGTTAATCCGCCATCATTATCTAAAGTGATGTTGATTAAGGTATCATCTACTAGAGTGCCGTTTAAGGTATC